>NZ_BAAHBO010000005.1:0-442364 GCF_054776635.1 Spirosoma lituiforme | reverse complement strand
CGGTGGGCACGTCGCTCCGGCGTCACCAGTTTTCGAGCTGGACGAGTTACACCACCGATGCGGTGGTGGGTTTGCTGGAGGTCCAGCTGACGGATCAGCTTCGGTTCGGGTATGCGTATGATCGGACACTGAGCCAGTTGCAGAGCGTAGCGCCGAGTTCGCACGAGGTGATGATTCGGTACGAGTTCGGCTTCGGCAAGAATCGTATTCTGACGCCGAGGTATTTCTAATTTCGGCCTAGTATTTGCTCACTGAAAAGGTATATTCTCCAGTATCATGAGAATATACCTTTTTGCTTTTGCGGCTTTTCATCTTTCGTAGTGTATGACACGTTTTCTAGTTATTCTGGCTCTCTTTGGGCTGGCGTCTAATCCGTCGGTAGCCCAATCGCTTACCAAAAAAGCTGATCAGCAATTCAATCAATTGTCGTACACACGCGCAATTGAATTGTATGAACAGGCTCTTGCCAATTCTGGCAAACTAACGGATGATGAACGTCGAAATGCAAGGGCTAAATTAGGGTATAGCTATCAGCAAACGCATGATACGCAGAATGCCGAACGGGTGTATCATGACCTGATAAACGGTAGTGCGTTATCTGCCGATTACAATAAATACTATTTATTTTATGCTCAAGCTCTGGCGAGCAACGGAAAATACCGTGAAGCGCAGGAGGCTTATGACAAATACGGAAGTGTACAAGCGAATGATAAGCGAAGTTCATCATTCACGAAACTTTACAGCGATGCGAGCGTGCTCACCCGAAACGCAGGAAGCTACCAGGTTGATTTTCTGACCATGAATACCCGAAAGGCTGAATTTAGTCCGGTAATCTATAAAGATGGGCTGGTATTCGTTTCGGCGGGAAGCAGGGATGGAATAAAACGCGTATTTGAGTGGAATAAGACACCCTTTCTGGATCTGTATTATCTACCAGATCTCGCGACAATACGGGTGTCAAAGGCGTCTAGTCTAGGCGGGGGGAACTCCTTATCGAAGGGCGATAAAGCGCACTTGAGTCGGCCTTTGGGTAGTGATGACTTTACAGCACAGACCGCCAACGACACACGCACGGTTGGTTTTTATGGCGGAAATACCATCAATATGGGTTATGAAGACCAGCCAATCAGCGAATCCGATCGGTTCAGTCGGTCGTTGAATACAAAATACCACGAAGGTCCTGCTACGTTTAGCCAGGATGGCTCCCGGGTTATTTTTACCCGTAATAATTTCAACGAAGGCAAATACCGGAAAAGTACCGATGGTATCAACAAGTTAAAGTTGTATACGGCTACTCAACTTAATGGAGTCTGGAGCAAGGCCGACGAATTGCTATTCAACAGCAATGAATACTCGACCGGGCATCCGGCGTTATCGAAAAATAGCAACGGTGAACCTGATCAACTTCTCTATTTTTCGTCTGACCGGCCTGGTGGGTTGGGTGGAACGGATATTTACGTTTCTACATGGACAAACGGAAAGTGGGGCGAACCCGTAAATCTTGGTAAAGAAATCAATACGAAAGGAAATGAGCTTTTTCCTTTCGCCGACGAAAAAGGCAATATCTATTTCTCGTCGGATGGGCGGTCTGGTCTAGGCGGGCTGGATATTTTTTATGCGCAGCTACCAGCTGATGGTCGGCAGAGGCCGGTTGTCCGCAACCTGGGCGAACCAATCAATTCGTCGCAGGATGATTTTGGTATCGTGACTGATGGAAACCGTAACGCTGGCTACTTCAGCAGCAATCGCAAACATGGTGGTGCCGATGATGATGTGTACCGGTTCACTCGTGCCGGGGCGCTGTACCCATGCCGCGAATTGACCGTAAGTGTCATTGATGCACTGTCCAAGGAACCACTGGCGAATACGCAGATCGCCATGGACAATCCGGTTAATGATAAGCAAAAAAACCTGAAAACGGATGCCGATGGGCTGGTGCGACTATGTCTTAATGCTGACAGCGATTTTAATTTTATGGCTAGACGCGAGGGCTATCTCGATAATAAAGTTGGTTTTTCGACGAAAGACCTTTCGGATGATCAGCCATCTCGTCTGGAAATTTTACTGGACCAGTCGAGAGTTTATAATCGATCAGCGGCTACTACCTTACGGGGCCGGGTAACGGCTCAAACGGATAAAGTACCCATTGCTGGCGTAAAGGTGGTTTTGGTGAATGGTTGTGATGGTACTATTCAGGAAGCCGTTACCGGGCCTGATGGGAGCTATGAATTTGCGATTAAGCCCGGCTGTGACTACTCCCTCGAAGCCATAAAGAATAACCTGGGAACCATTGGCGGGCACGTAGCCAAAGACGGAACGGGTACCACTGACCTGACCATGTTCAGAAAAGGAGACATTATCAAGATCGATAATATCTACTACGACCTTAATAAGTCGACCATCCGCCCCGATGCGGCTGTTGAACTGGATAAAGTGGCCGCTCTTTTAGCCAAATACCCTGGAATGACCATTGAAATGCGGTCGCATACTGATAGCCGGGCTACGGCTGCGTACAACAAAACATTGTCGAGTAATCGGGCGCGAGCGGCCGTGAACTATCTGAAATCGAAAGGTATTTCATCAAAACGGTTAGTGGCAAAAGGATACGGCGAGACCGAATTGCTGAACGAATGCAAGGACGGTGTGAACTGTCCGGAAGAGGAGCATCAGCAAAACCGACGGACGGAAATAAAAATAATGAAATTATAAGGCCGCGATAAATCACGTTGAAACGGGATCCCAGTTCCTAAAAATCAATGATTTAAAGCCGGGCCAGAATCTGTCAACTAGCTATCCGTAAAATGCCGGGTCTCCTGTACCTAAATAGGATACCCGGCATTTTAGGTTTTTAGTCGTAACTCCTGCAAATTACTTGCTCATTCGACGTTCCTATGCGGTTTACTCACTATACCTTAGTCAAGTGCTTGTTCATAAGCAGTTTTATTCTGTTAACCAGCCAGCGCGTTCAGGCCCAAAAAGAGGTACTTTACTCGCAGTATCTGCTGAATCCGCTGAGCATAAATCCGGCTTATGCCGGTAGTCGTGAGTCCTTCCAATTATCGGCTTTTCTTCGACGCAAATGGATTAGCGTTCGGTATGCGCCAGTAACGCAGAGTGTTTCAGCCGATGGTGCTATTGCCAACGGTCGAATTGGGCTGGGCTTTCAGGCGTTGAACGATCGAATGGGCTTGTTTGCCACAACGGGTGCGTATGGGAGCGTGGCTTATCGCTTCAACATGCCTGCGCTAGCCAAACTGTCGATTGGTTTTCAGGGAGGTGTTAATGTAATTCCCATCTACGACGTAACAACGGCTGCTAGTATAAATCGGGCCGTTGCCAGCCTGGGCGTCGGGGTTTATTACCAGTCGGATCGCTTTTTTGCGGGCATTTCCGCCCCCGAACTGGGCGGTCAGGTAACGGACGCTACAGGCCGCTATGTATACAAAAGCGCCCGGCCAATTATGTTCCAGGCGGGCGCGCCCATTGAGGTGGGCGAAACGACCGTGCTTATCCCATCCCTGCTCGTCTCAAAAATAGCTGACCGACCACTCGGTGTCGACATAAATCTGCGGGCCTGGTTCGATGAGGAATTTGGGCTGGGGCTGTCGTATCGGCAAAACAGTCCGGGGCTTATTCAAACCAACTACCTGCAGGCTTTTGCTGAATACCAGCTGACAAAAGCTATCCGGCTGGCGTACACCTTCAATTCGCAAACGCCGGAGAGCCCGAACGCCATGCAGTACGATCAGAAAAGCGTTCATGAAATCATGCTCCGCTTTTCGCCCAACGCCCTTAAATTTATGTATTAGTTGCGGGATACTCCTCGTTTTCAATCGATAAGAGAAATTTCGGTACCTTCGTGCCTACATACACCGTAATTTAACGTCTGATTGAAAGCCTACAGCGAGGTTTCCAAAGCCGATATGTTGCGCTATTTGTCGGCCAACAGTCATATGCCTAATCAAACCACTATTCAGAACCTGTACATTCCCAGCGATCTCGACCGCGAGTTTCCGCTGGCTCCCCATTACGTTCAAACGTTCGGCAGCTATCCGAACTACCTGCATTTCAACGATGATTTTAAGCCCTCGGCTCAGCAATTGCTGGACAGCCGCAGTTTTACGATGGTCAACAGTTCGACACGGGTGAACGATGAGGGCTGGCACGTTATTGAGCGGATTTTTCAGCACGAGGACGGGGTGATTCTGAAGGCCGAATACGTGGGCGATCGCTTCTTTCGGCTTTATGGCTACTACCGCGATGAGGCATCGGCCAAGGTTCTGCTGGATGGAATTCAGGAACACAAATACGTTCATGAAGATAATCAGACGCACATCTATTTGATCCAGAGTGGTTTAGGTGGATTGCATACGGAGCGGGTCGAGATTCTGCCGCCCGATATCAATCTTGAGTTGCACTACAATGATGATTTTCCGGCTGTGCATGAGCGGTTGGTCAACTTACTGGCACAACCCAAAAGCAAGGGGCTGATCCTGCTGCACGGCGAGCCCGGAACCGGCAAAACGACTTACATCAAACACCTTAGTTCGTTGGTCAAAAAGGACATGCTTATTTTGCCGCCTTACATGACGAACTACCTGACTTCGCCCGAAATAATTCCGTTTTTGCTGGATAACAAAGAGTCGGTGCTCATTATTGAAGATGCCGAGCGGATACTTCAGTCGCGCGAAGCAGGAGGAGATACCAACAGTGTCTCGAATATCCTGAATCTTACCGATGGGTTGCTGGCCGATTGCATGCACATCCAAGTGATTGCGACTTTCAACGCCAGTAAGCATTTATTAGACAAGGCATTACTTCGAAAAGGACGCCTGATGGTTGATTACGCGTTTGGTAAGTTGACATCAGCCAAAGCCAACAGCCTGCTCACTGAACTCGGTATGACGTACCGGACGGATCAACCCATGACGCTGGCTGATATATTCAATCTGGATGAGCAAACCGTTTCGGGGGAGCGGCAGGAAGCACAAAAAGTTGGTTTTTGACCTGTACCTGCCTAACGGCTTTGGTCCGACTCTATTCACGAATGAAAAGCTGTTTTTTGTTTTTCTGCTTCTGGGCAGGACTTCTGTTGCCGGGTTTTGCCCAAACGACCTGGCCACCTGTTTATGAAATTAAAAAAGACACGGCGCTAACTATTGACTCAACCCATCTCCAGATACTCGAAGATCGGGAAGGGAAGTTTACCTTCAAGCAGGTCCAGGAAAATCCAGATTTTCGCGTCGAGCCTTCGTATGATCCTGCCCGACGTTCGCATGTGTATTGGGTTCGGATGCGGGTTATAAATGCACTGCCCGACACGCTGAACCTTTATTTGTGTGATTTCTCCAGTAATTACCTGGATATGTACTGGCTCGATGCCCGAAGTCGGTGGCAACACCAACGTACGGGTGGCCTCATTCCGCAAAGCCAGTTACCCGACCGAAAGGGAAATAAAGAGCGGAACAGACTATTTTTTCGCCTGGCGCCGGGCCAGCAGACAACCATTTACCAGCGCTCGGAACGCGTATTTTGGTGGCCTCCCTTGACGTATGTTTCCACGCAACTGCAAACGGAGCGCGAGCGAGTCGATGCGCTCTTTACTTATATCCGGGTAGAGAATGGGTGGGAATCTTACTTTTTTGACGGAATCATGATCGGCATTCTTTTGCTGGCGGTTTTTTATAATCTGTTTATTTTCTTCTCCATAAAAGACCGCGTCTATCTGTATTTTTCTGTCAGCCTGTTCTTCTTTACCCTATCGCGAAACCAGTCCCGTATTCAACTGGCTTTTTTCGATGAATATCCTTACGAATTCAGCCTGCTGGCTTACTTTTTCTTTATCGTTTATTTCGTATTTTTTGTCCAGTCGATCTGTAAGTTTATTCAGCCTGGCCCGGATTTTTCTCCTCTGAATACATTCATTTCCCTATTTCTATGGGCTACCGTGCTTATAGATATCGGGCTGTTTTTCTCGTATAGGGTTACATGGATTTCAACAGACACCGTTGAGTTTATAATCGAGGTGCTGATTCGGCTGGTTTACCTGTTGTGTATCATGCTCATGTTGAGAATGATAAAAGCCGGATCAGCTGACGCACGCTTTGTTTTACTGGCCACAACACCTCTGTTCTTATTGTGGCTTTATACCCTAACGAACCGGGTGCTGGGTATGTATTTCGGCATCGAGGTGCCAAAGCAAGTCCGTGTGGGGTCCGAATATGTTGAAAATGCCTGTTTTGCCTGGCTGATCATTTTCTTTTCGGGGGCGCTTGTGAATCGGTACAACCTGGCTCGTCGGCGGGTAGCTCAGCAGATTATTGAGCGCGAACAGGTGGAGAAGGAACGGGAAATGGAACGCATTCGAATCATCGAAAGCCAGAAAGAACTTCTTGAACAGCAGGTTGACGAACGAACGGCTCAACTAAAGACCTCCCTCGATAACCTCCGTGCGACGCAGAACCAGCTTATACAAAAAGAGAAAATGGCGTCGTTAGGCGAATTGACGGCGGGCATTGCCCACGAGATTCAGAATCCACTGAATTTCGTTACCAACTTCTCCGATGTGAGCGTTGAGTTGCTGGATGAATTGAAGGAGGGCCCCTTACAGAAATTGACTGATTCGGAGAAGGAGTATGCCGACGAAATTATGAGCGATATAGCGCTGAATCTGGAGAAGATTGCTTACCACGGCAATCGCGCCAGCAGCATTGTGAAGGGAATGCTTGAGCATAGCCGTATGTCAACGGGCGAACGTAAGCTTACAGATCTCAACGCGCTGGTTGATGAGTATCTTCGCCTGGCCTATCATGGACTTCGGGCCAAAGAGAAAAGTTTCAACTGTGAACTGGTCACCCACTTTGACCCGACTCTGCCTGTCATTCATGTGGTTACGCAGGATGTTGGCCGGGTGTTACTGAATCTGTTTGCGAATGCGTTCTATGCCATTACCGAAAAGAAGAACCAGCTCGATGCAACAGCTCAAATAGCCTATAAACCCACCGTAACCGTTCGTACGGCTTATGTGAACAACCAGGTAGAAGTTCACGTACTGGACAACGGTACGGGTATGCCCGAGTCAGTGAAAGCTAAACTATTTCAGCCTTTTTTCACGACTAAACCCGCCGGAAGTGGAACGGGGCTGGGTCTCTCGTTATCCTATGACATCATCACAAAAGGGCATGGTGGTACGATAACCGTGGATAGCACACCCGGTGAAGGTACTGAATTTACGTTGAGTGTGGCAGTAGATGAACAGTCGTCTACGAGGACAGCGCTCCATGACTGATTCGCCTGATTGGCTGGCGAATGTTACCGCAGCCGGTTAGCTTTCCATTTACTTGGCCTAGTCGTTACAGTCATCTCATTGGTTGGTGATTGCGCGGCACTTTTCGGCTTGTTGTTCAGTAACCAGGCTGCCAGCACAACCGCTAACTGATCTTCAGTAGTATTGGGTGGAGGAGTGAGGCTATCAGGTGTAAAGTACTTGCTTACGAAGCCCGTATCGAACTGCCCCGATCGGAAGGCATCGTGTTCCATCACAAACCGACAGAAAGCCAGCGTGGTCTGAACGCCCGAAATCTGGTACTCATCAATGGCCCGAATCATTTTCTGAATAGCTTCCTCGCGGGTATCACCGTAGGTGATGAGCTTGGCGATCATCGGGTCGTAATAGATTGGAATAGACATGCCCTGCTCGAACCCATCGTCTACCCGCACGCCATTTCCCTGTGGCCGGACATACGTATCGAGGGTACCAACGTCGGGTAAGAAATTGTTGGCCGGGTCTTCGGCGTAAACCCGCACTTCCATGGCGTGGCCCTTTATCGTTAAATCTTCCTGCCTGATGGCCAGGGATTTGCCTTCGGCAATGTAAATCATTTGCTGGACCAGGTCTACCCCTGTAATCTGCTCCGTAACGGGGTGCTCCACCTGTAGGCGCGTGTTCATTTCGAGAAAGTAAAAGTCGAGGTTATCGTTGACGATAAATTCGACGGTACCCGCACCGTAATACCCACAGGCGCGCGCCACATCGACAGCCGCCCGGCCCATTGCATCTCGAATCTCGGGCGTCAGAATAGACGAAGGAGCTTCTTCAACCACCTTTTGATGTCGGCGTTGTATAGAACACTCGCGTTCAAATAAGTGAATGATGTTGCCTTGCTGATCGCCAAGGATCTGAATCTCAACATGCCGGGGCGAGGTGACATACTTCTCGATGAATACCGATCCATCGCCAAACGCCGACAGCGCTTCGCTAACGGCCCGGTCCATCTGTTCATCAAAATCAGCTTCATTTTCGACCACCCTCATGCCTTTACCACCCCCGCCAGCACTGGCTTTTATCAGAATCGGGTAGCCAATCGTGGCTGATATGCGTTTGGCCTCAGCCCGTCCCTGAGCGGACCCGTCGATGGCTGATGGCGTACCCGGAACCATGGGAATATTGTAGTTCGCTACGGCGGCCTTGGCGGCCAGTTTACTGCCCATGATCTCGATGCTCTCGGGCGAGGGACCAACAAAGATCAGCCCGGCATCACGTACGGCGCGGGCAAAGTTGGCATTCTCGGACAAGAAACCGTAGCCGGGATGAATAGCGTCGACGTGCAGTCGTTTACACACGTCAATGATACCATCTGCCCGAAGGTAAGACTCAGACGAGGGAGCCGGACCAACACAGACCGATTCATCAGCATAGCGAACGTGGAGGGCCGTACGATCGGCTTCGGAGTAAATGGCTACCGTCTGAATGCCCATTTCCCGGGCTGTTCGCATGATCCGTAAAGCGATTTCGCCCCGGTTCGCAATAAGAAGTTTTTTGATCGTTGGCATAAGGTTATCTGACGGACGAAGCCACTTGAGTAACATGGCTGCGGTACAGGTTTGAGCCGGGATGCGACTACGGATTAGCAAATTTAGATGGGTCTGGCGGCATACCGCCAGAGTGCCCGGCCGGACAAGAAATCAATAATACAAATTTGTCACAAAACGATTATCAAATTGAATTTTACGAACTTGAATTTGTGCTACCGAAAGTTAACCGTATTTTTGCACTTACTCAGTAATAAAGTAAGGGTTTGCCCTGATAAACAATAGCAATAAGTGGATTTATTTGAGAAACTACGTAACAACTTAGGGCCCATTGGTTCGCCAGCACGGGAGTTCAATGGCCACCATTATTTCGCGTTTCCTAAACTTGAAGGCGAACTTGGCCCGCACATGCGTTTTCGGGGGAAGGAAGTGCTGAACTGGAGCCTGAACAACTACCTGGGGTTGGGTAACCATCCTGAGATCCGTAAGGCGGATGCCGATGCTTCGGCGCAATGGGGACTGGCCTATCCAATGGGCGCTCGGATGATGTCGGGAAACAGCGATCTGCACGAGCAATTCGAAAAGGAGTTGGCGGAGTTTGTTGGTAAAGAAGATTCGTTCCTGTTAAACTACGGTTATCAGGGGGTTATGTCGGCCATCGAAGCGGTTGTTGACCACCGTGATGTCATCGTTTATGATGCGGAGTGTCACGCCTGTCTGATCGACGGTATTCGGTTGCACAAAGCCAAAATGGGCGAATACTATAAGTTCAACCACAATGACATGCCCAGTCTGGAAAAAAACCTCCAGCGGGCCACTAAAAAAGCAGCTGAAAAAGGCGGTAGCATCCTGGTCGTTACAGAAGGCGTATTTGGTATGTCCGGCAAAGTAGGTAGCCTGGATAAGATTGTTGCGCTAAAAGAAAAATACGAATTCCGGTTATTGGTCGACGATGCGCACGGCTTCGGTACGATGGGCGCAACCGGCGCGGGTGTTGGTGAAATGCTAGGCTGCCAGGATGGGATCGACCTGTATTTCTCGACGTTCGCCAAATCGATGGCAGCTATCGGTGCGTTCATTGCGGCCGATCACGACATCATCATGTACCTCAAGTACAACATGCGGTCGCAAACCTACGCCAAAGCCCTGCCAATGCCTTACGTGGTAGGTGGGTTGAAGCGCTTGGATATGATTCGCAACTCGTCGGAGTTCCGCGATAAGCTATGGGAAAATGTGCGTGCCCTTCAGAACGGATTACGTGAGCGGGGTTTCGATATCGGTGACACCCAATCGCCGGTAACGCCGGTTCTTTTACAAAATGTGAAAGGAGGAATTCCCGAAGTAACAGGCTTGATCCGTGACTTGCGCGAGAACCACGGTATCTTCTGTTCGATCGTTGTTTATCCGGTTGTTCCAAAAGAAATCGTGATGCTTCGGATCATTCCGACAGCCGCTCATACGCTCGCCGATGTACAGTATACACTGGAAGCTTTCTCGAAAGTAGCCGATAACCTGGAAAAAGGATATTATCGCCAGAATACGACCGAAATCGCTCCGGAAACCATCGAAGTATCGGCGGAAGCAGCCAGTGAATAGAGTTTTAGTAAAAAAATTGCATTTTCTGGCTATTTTTTTGTCTTGCCTATTGCGCTATATGACAGAATGACTAAATTTCGATCTAAAACCGCGTTTTTAGCGGAATTTGGGCATTTTATACACTTAACCCCATACAAATCGCTATGGCACGCTTCGATGAAGTAAAGAATTTGGTTCTATCGCTTGAAGGTGATTTCGAGAAATTCTACGAAAAAAATAACCAGGCTGCCGGAACTCGCGTTCGCAAAGGAATGCAGGATTTGAAGACGTTAGCACAGGAAATACGCTCTGAAGTTCAGAACGCTAAAAACAGTGCTGAATAAGTAAACGGTCGCCTTGGCCAGTAAATGAAACACCCTCGTCTGATACAGGCGGGGGTGTTTTTTGCGTAGAGCCGCAACCCTTTGCGGCTAATGCATCGGCTGGTTGTATCAACTACATCGGCTGGTTATGACTGACGCATGAGAGCCGCAAGGGGTTGCGGCTCTACGAGATCTTTTCCCGGTGCATAAGCGTAGCAATGCCTTTGGTCGTCACCTTACCGGTTTGTTTGTCCCGAACTTCACCCAGAATTTGAGCGGTGTGCTTGGCTGAGTCGATTGACTGCACGGTGAACGTAGCTTCGTAATCGGTGTCGACGAACATGGGTCGCAGAAATTCGAACGTTTGCCCCAGGTAGACCGATCCGTAACCGGGAAACTCGGTACCAAGCACTTTCGTAAAAACGCTGGCACCTAGCATGCCATGTATAATAGGGCGCTTGAAGGGCGTTTGGGCCGCAAAATCAGCGTCGAGGTGAAGCGGGTTGTTGTCTCCGGTAACCCTGGCGAAATCGGCTACATCAGCCTGTGAGAAGCGAAACGAATAACGATGAACCGCGTGAAGGCCAAAATCAGGAATCATAGTGACGGATGGATAATGAGCCGGTAAAGTTCGTAATCTCCCGTTAAATCATTCCTCATTCCGAACGCTTAATTTAGCATTCAACTGTACCTTCGTGGTAATTATGCTGAGAAATCTAGTTGAACTCGATACAGCGACAGCAAAGCGCGTATTCGGCTTAGACATTATGCGGGCGGCTGCTATTCTGATTGTGGTGGATGCGCACGCAACCGTTGCCCTGAAAGACTATTACAGTGGCGCCTTTTGGCATCATTTATTGCCCGATGGCGTTGAGTTGTTTTTTGTTCTGAGCGGCTTTCTGATCGGAGGAATACTCATTCGGTCGTACGAGAAAAAAGCAACATTCGACCGGCAGTTACTGATAAATTTCTGGACGCGCCGGTGGTTTCGTACGTTACCCAACTATTACCTCGTGTTGGGCGGACTGATTGCCTTTGCCTTACTACAAGCGCTACGAAGCGGCCTTCAGCACAAGCTACCCGATACCGGCACGCTGGTTACCTATTTCTTTTTTCTGCAAAACTTTGCGCATTACATCCCGGATTTCTTTCCTGAAACCTGGAGTCTAGCCATCGAAGAATGGTCGTATATAACGCTGCCGTTGGTACTGTGGCTTTTTCACATGCTCTTGTCGGCCAGCTGGCCGCGGCAACGCATAGTTCTGGCAACGATTCTGTTCATCATTATCGGAACCAATCTATACCGTTTCATTACGGCTATTCAGATACCGATTACTGAAGGGGAGCTAGGGTATCGGGGTATCGTAATTACCCGACTGGATGCCATTTCATACGGAGTCCTGGCTGCTTACGTAAAAAATTACTTTCCCGAGCGCTGGCGGAATGATGCGCTGCGTCGCCGGTTGCTGCGCATTGGCTTAACGCTAACGCTTATTGCAGCCTTCACCTCATCGGTATTTATCATAAAATTTTATGGTGATCTTGGTTTTTTTCACGCGTACACGTTCTACAAACGCACCCTTTATTTTCCCGCTATTGGGTTGAGTATGGCGCTCCTGATGCCATATATGGACGGCTGGCGTACGGCTACGGGCCCGTGGGCGCGGTTCGGTCTTGCTCGGGCCATCACGCATATCAGCCTGATTTCCTACTCGATGTATCTGCTCAATCTGACCCCCATTATGGTTACGTTCATTGAGCGGATACCAACCACTTCCCTGGCTACCGGCTGGTTCAAGGTTGGTTTATTCTGGGTACTCGTCCTGTTCCTATCGACGTTGCTATTCAAATTCTTTGAAAAGCCGGTTACCCAGCTTCGTGAACGCATATCCGCGAAGGAGCCTACTCAACTGATCAGTGAGCGGGTGAACGAATAAATAACAGCTGGACTGTGGCCCGTACGGCTAATTGGAATGATCGCTGACGATAATCCAGCGATTTTTGATTTTACGCCAGAGTAAAGTGAAGTGCCCTTCGGTATTGCCAATTTCCGGGCGCGTGAGCTGGAACCGGCCAATGACGTAGGCCATGGTTGGCGTCAGTAAATCCAGTTGCAGAATGTCGAATTTAAGGGTACCCATGGATGCCCGGTCGGGGTAGCGCTTCTTATAGTTTGCCAGGGTAGCCTGATAACCATAGGTAACGCCCGCTTTACTGACGAACGTTAGCGAGTCTGAATTCCAGTAGCTGGTCATAAACCTGTCGACGCGCCCGGCGTTCCAATCATCGGTTTGTCGTTTCAGCGTTTCCAGAATAGACCGCCGGTCGCGGTTTGCGGTCAACTTTTGAGATGATGACGACTGACACAAGGCGGGGAAAGCCAGCAGACTGAGCAAGGAAACGCAAAAGAACTGTTTCATATAAAGAAGTTTATCAACCGGGGGCAACGTTGACAAGTGGAGTGGACTACGACAATACTGGTTTGTTAAGGTTAACGATTATTTTGATCACTGAGTTATGAGACTACAGGATAAAGTCGCCATCATTACCGGAGCCGCCCGGGGTATCGGGCAGGCTGCTGCTAACGTATTTTGCCGGGAGGGCGCCACCGTACTTATCTGGGACTTATTGGAGGAGGGCGAAACAACCGCTCAACAGCTTCGGGATCAGGGGTTTCAATGCTATTTCAGGCATGTCAGTACAACAGACGTAGCTGAAATTGAGCGGGCCGCGAAGGACGTGTATGACCAGTACGGGCGAATTGATATTCTGATCAATAATGCAGGCATCACACGTGACAAAACGCTCCTGAAAATGTCGTTTGACGAATGGCAGCAGGTGATTGACGTGAACCTGACGGGTGTGTTCAATTGCACAAAAGTTATTGCGCCGTATATGATCGAGCGAAAATACGGACGCATTATCTGTACCTCTTCCATCAATGGGGTGCATGGTGCTTTCGGGCAAACCAACTATGCCGCAGCCAAAGCGGGTATTATCGGTATGGTACGGTCCTGGTCGAAAGAGCTTGGCCCCAAGGGCATTACCGCGAATGCTGTAGCACCGGGCTTTATACAAACCGCTATGACGGACGCCATGCCCGATGAGGTGCGCAATCAGGCGGTAGCCACCATTCCCGTACGGCGCATTGGCCAGCCAGAAGATATTGCCAATGCCTATTTGTTTCTGGCTTCCGACGAAGCGTCATTCGTGAACGGACACGTGCTAGCCGTCAATGGGGGACAGGCTTTGTAAATCGCTCTATTAGTATCAGTAAAAGATTGGTATCGTCACAGCCAGATAAGCCATGTTCGCGCGGTTACGGAAACGATTGTTGTCCGCCACAATATCCCGGTTAGAGACGGTTGTTTCGGTAGTGAGCCATTGGTAACCCAGTTTGACGCCTACTCGCTGGCTGACCCGAACCCGGGCGTATAGTTCCGTCGCCAGCGTGCCCAGGTCATTATCGCCGAGTAAGCGCAGATTCATAAGGCTTGGACGGGATTTCTGAAGCGCATTGGCACCCGTGAAGGAATTCGTTATTGAATCAGCACCTGTCGATGACTTTATCTGGAACTGACCGGTGGATGACTGATACCGGCCCGTTCGTGATCGGCCGAATGAGACGCCCAACAGATCGGCGCTGGCTCCTATCTCCACCCTTCCCAGATTGATCTGCGCCCGAAAACCAATGTTCAGCGAGGTCATGGACACATGGTCGTACCGAACGGTATCTATATTATTAACCACGATGGGACCCGATAATGCATTGAAACCGGTTTTTTCGCGCGTCAGGCGAGCCGGGGCGGTATAGTAATTTATGTCGTTGCCATAAAAGGCACCCAAACGAGCTGTCCAGCCAAGCGAAAAACGTTTGTGTTCGCCGATATTGATCAGTTGATAATAGGTAGCCGAGGGGTTGTAATTATTTTTTGAATAGGCTATTCCCAGGTCGTAACCGCTGCTAAGACGAGCCGCTACCGGCGATTGGGCGAAGGTAAAAAAAGGTAAGGCGCTGAGTAATAATAAACTAAGTAATTGCTTCATTAATACAGTAAGGCAGTTGCTGGGCAAATATAGTTAAGGATAGGGAGCTAACAGACGCAAATTAAACTGGAATACGGGTGATGAGTTAACGGAACATGTTTGGCTTTTACATGCATGCCCGGCTAACCAATCACCCGTACTTTACTATATTATACCATTTTTAACACCACAGCACCCAGCGGTGGGATGTTCACATTGATTGATTGAGAGCGGCCATGCCATGACTCTGCATCACTGGAAATCGGAGATGCATTGATAACACCACTCCCGTAAAACTCAACGGCATCGCTGTTAAAGATTTCTTTGTAAGAACCCGCGGCTGGCACCCCAATCCGATAACCGGTACGAGGGATGGGCGTCATGTTCAGGACAATCAATAAGTTATCTTCGGGGCGGTTTCCCTTACGCATGTAGCTAATGACGCTGTTTTCCCGGTCGGTAGTATCGATCCACTCAAAGCCGTCGGCCGAGAAATTACGCTCGTACATGGCGGGCTCCGTCTTATAAAGAGCGTTCAGGGCTTTCATGCAACTCAGTACGCCCTTGTGCGGAGCGAATTCGAGCAGGTGCCAGTCGAGGCTGGTATCGAATTTCCATTCCGACGTTTGCCCAAATTCGCCACCCATAAATATAAGTTTGGTGCCGGAGTGGGTAAACATGTACGCAAACAGAAGTCGCAGGTTGGCAAAGCGCTGCCACTCATCGCCGGGCATTTTTCCAACCAGCGAGTGCTTGCCATACACAACTTCATCGTGCGAAAGAGGCAGCATGAAGTTTTCCGTATAGGCGTATACTGTACTGAATGTCAGTTCGTCCTGATGAAATTTGCGGAAAGCCGGATCGCGCTCGAAGTAACGGAGCGTGTCGTTCATCCAACCCATCATCCACTTCATGCCGAAGCCAAGTCCACCCGTGTATACAGGGCGGGATACGCCCGGGAAAGCCGTCGACTCTTCCGCAATGGTCTGGGTGTCCGGGAAGTCTTTATAGATCGCTTCGTTGATTTCCTTGATGAGCGAGATGACTTCGAGGTTTTCGCGGCCACCAAAAATGTTGGGTTCCCACTCGCCGGCATTACGGGAGTAGTCCAGATAAAGCATAGACGCTACCGCATCGACCCGCAGGCCATCAACGTGGCAGCGGTCGAGCCAGAACATAGCGTTGCTAATCAAAAACGAGCGAACTTCTGGCCGACCGTAGTTAAAGATGTAGCTTTTCCAGTCAGGATGGTATCCTTTTCGGGGGTCTGGGTACTCGTAAAGGTGCGAACCATCGAACTCATACAAGCCGTGTGCGTCGCCCGGAAAATGGGAGGGAACCCAGTCCAGAAACACACCGATGCCCGCCTGGTGCAAGCGCTCAATGAGTTGCATGAACTCCTGTGGTGTGCCAAAACGGCTGCTGGGGGCAAAGTACCCGGTAATCTGGTAACCCCATGATGGTGCGTAGGGATACTGCATAATGGGCATAAACTCCACGTGAGTGAATCCCAGATCCTGCAAATAAGGCACCAAGGCATCAGCAATTTCACCATAGGTCAACTCCCGCTCCGGATCGCCGGGGTCCCGGCGCCAGGAAGACAGGTGCATCTCGTAGACTGAAATGGCTGCATCGAGGGCGTTTTTCTCCTTCCGGGTAGACATCCAGTCCTGATCCTGCCACTCATGGTACGTATCCCAGACAACGGAAGCCGTTTTGGGGGGTATTTCCCACCAATGCGCATAAGGATCACCCTTCTCCAATTCGCGACCGTTCTCGTTGACAATGAAATACTTATACGTTTCGCCCCGGCCAATGTTCGGAATGAATACTTCCCAGATGCCCGACGAATCCCAGCGAACATTCATCGGCTGACTTCCTTTGTTCCAGCCGTTGAAATTGCCGATAACGGATACGTACTTAGCCGAGGGAGCCCATACGGCAAAATAAGTACCAACTACTCCGTTGTGTTCCACAACGTGAGCGCCAAATTTTTCGTAAAGTTTCTGGTGTTTTCCGCTACGGAACAGGTGAATGTCGAAGTCGGAGAAGCGCGAGTAAGCACCGGCATCCTGAGCGGCTTCGTCCGATTGGACCGGGGAACTCGCAGGTTGTTCGGGTATTGTAGATTGCACCGTTGGTTCGGTTTCGGCCGATGGTGTAGAAGTTTTGCGTTTTGCCATTGGTTGGGACTAATAGATACGTTATTGAACGTGATCAGAAGCGGAAAGTTAGAAAAAAACTTACCCTTACCTACAAAAATGTCCGGTCAATTTGCCCGTTGGATAGAGGCACGCTGTCTGGAATTTATGCTCACGTGTACTCGGGTTATTATTATCTGTGGGTTATACGTTTGCAGACAAGGCTACGTGGTTATACCAGTAACTTTGTTCTTACTTGGTTTGCAGCAGATTCGTTTGCAGCATGGCTACATGAGAACTGGTATTGCCGTCGCTCAGACGGATTTTCTCAATCTCACGAATAACATCAATAATGCCTTTTAGCGGGATTTTTACCCACGATGGCCGGTAGCTGATTTCATATCCCAACTCGTAAACGGCTTTTTCGAGCAGGTAAATCAGCAGCAGAAAGTTGATTTCACTGTTGTTTCTAAACAGCGGATGCGGAGCCCCAAACACATCGAGGTAAGCATTCAGAAACGTATCCCGGATCAGGTAAAACCAACGGTCAGATACCCGTTGCAGGTGATCGGGGTCCAGGGCGTCGGTTTCTGTCGAGTTGAACAGCTTGGCCGAAACCGCATAGTGATACGAACGGATCATACCGGCTACGTCCTTCAGGGGCGAATGTTTTATCTTGCGCTCGGTGATGCTGCTTTCCGGCTCTCCCTCGAAATCAATAATAACAAAATCGTTTTCGGTTGCCAGTACCTGCCCGAGGTGGTAATCGCCATGAATGCGGATTCGGAGCGATTCGATTGGGCGTGTACGGAAGTCGGCGATGAAAGCATCGATCATCTCTTTGGCCTCCATGAATACCCAGGCCAGTCGTTGCGCCTGTATGTCGAGCTTCATATAATTGTCGATGAGCAGGGCGTACCGGCGTTCGAGCAGGTCGTCAAACCGTTTGATCAGAAACTCGCGGTAGTCGTCCGTAAACGGCTCCGGGGCAAAAGCCGGATCGGTAGATGCGCCGGGGCGGGATGGTTTATACAGGGCGCAGTGCATTTCGCCCGTTCGACGTCCCAGCAGCTCGACTTTGTCGAACACGTCTTCCCGAATCGCGAACAGGCGCTGGGGTACGGCGTACAGGAAATCGTTGAGGTAATCGCCGGTTTGCATCCACGAATCCTTGTCGTTGGGTACCATGCGCTGCACCATACCCAGGGTAATATCGGGCCTGTGGTTAGCTTGCCAGATAATGCTTCCCCCGAAAGCCGGAATATGGTCAAATTTGCTCTCGTCCGTTAGGAAGGCCACCATATCAACTTCCGGGTTTGTTTCCTGGAAGAGCTTCCGGTATAGTTTAAGGAAATACTTATCCCCAAAGGTCATGGCCGAGTTACTCGAATCGACGGGCAGTACGCGCGAAGGAAGGAAGGCATCGCCTTCTTCCAGTCCATTTCCCCGATGAAAGGCGAGGGAGCCATCGGTTTGTGGTAACGTCTGATTCTGATAGATGTCCGCAAACAGGGCTGCCCGAAACCGCTCGTCGTAAATGGCGTCGATCAGCAGGCCCGTCTGTCTGGCAATGGTAGCCTCGCCGATCCGTCCTTTCTCAGGAACATCACTTAGCTGAAAGGATAGTGCGCTGCCGATATTGTCGGCCAGAAAAGAAATCGGCAATAGGTAGTTTTCGGGAATGCCGTCGGCATAGCTGGCTTCCAGAATGACTAAATAGGCAACGTCGCCATCCGCCAGAGGAAGCGTGTGCACGGTTCTCACGGCAAAGCCGGTTTGTTGTCGGGCTTTGCCCGCAAACCACCGGCACGTGTTAACATAAGGGGGCAGTAACGTTTGCGTCAGTAGTTCCCAGAACTGGCCGTTCGAACCCGCGTCGAGCCAGGAAGTAGGCAGGTTAAGCGATTGCGTCGTGAGCATACATGAAAAGCGAATAAGGTAAGGTGGCACATCGCAAAAGTCAACTATTTCTTGATTACATGACAAAAAAGAAATTGACAATAGTAGAAAAAAGACTAGATCGTGTGCCTGTGGGTAGTTAGAAAATCGCCATGAGGCAGTCAACCAGTCAGGCGATGAACAGTCGAGTCAGTCTTACAGCTAAAGGCTTAACTGCAAAAAGCCGACCCTGTTCATACAGGGTCGGCTTTTATGATGGTAATTGGTATCGGACTAACAGGAAGAATGAGAGGTGTGGATAGAAAGTAGCGTACATCAAATGTATATAGGCGTCTTTACATTGACTTTCTGATTTGGGACAAATGCTTTCTGATTTGGGACATTAAGTTGTGTACGTCCAAAAAAAGCGTTTATTGACTGTTCTTCACTGCGTGCGCAATGAACTCAGTAGGGGTTTTCTGGTAAAACTCCTTGAAAAGAATCGAGAAATGCGACGGCGTTTTGAAGCCAACCAGATAGGCGGTATCTGCGGCAGTATGGCCTTCCCGCAAAAAATCAGCCGCTTTGCGGAGCCGGTAGTGTCGGATCAGCTCATTGGGGGGTAATTGAATCAGACTATGGGTTTTCCGATAGAGCGTTTTGCGACTCATGGATAGCTGATCCGCCAGCCAGTCTACGCTAATTGTTGAATCGTCGAGGTGTTTGTCCAGAATGGCATAAATCTTCTGCAGAAATGGGTCCTGCATCGGAGCCGATGCCACAGGCAAATCGGGCTGGGTGAGCTGCCGACGATACTGATCGCGAAGCTTCTGCTGGCGCTTGATCAGGTTGTGCAGCCGGGCATGCAGTTCATCTAAGTGAAAAGGTTTCGCCAGGTAATCGTCAGCTCCCCTCTGCAACCCTTCCATACGGCTTTGGTGAGCTGCTTTGGCGGTCAGAAGAACGACCGCAATATGGTCGGTGTCGGGATGGCTTTTGATGTGTTGCGTCAGTTCATAGCCGTCCATCTCGGGCATCATCAAATCCGAAAGTACAATATCGGGTAGTTCGGTTTGTGCCAGTTGCCAGCCTACTTTCCCATTCGTGGCACTTAGAATCTGGTACGAAGCGGCCAGTTCAGCCGCCAGAAAATCGCGTAGCTCCGTGTTATCTTCGACAACAAGTATGAGCGGCTTTTGGAGATCCTCGATGGATGAGTCCTCGGCGTCGGTTGGTGCCGGAGCCGATTCCGAATCGAGGAGCGCAGGCTGTCTTGTGTACAAGGTCACGTAAGGCGCATCGGTCTTTTCCTGCACGGATGAGACGGGTAAAGTCAGCAGGAAGGTAGTACCCAGGTTCCGCTGACTTTCTACGGTAACAGTACCCCCCAGCAACTCGACCAATTCTTTCACCAGCGCCAGTCCGATGCCTGTGCCTTCGTACGAACGGGTACGCGAGTTATCGACCTGATAAAAGCGGTCAAAAATGTGCGGCAGATTCTCTGGCAAAATACCAATTCCCGAATCGGTGACACGAATCAGTACATGGCTATCAGTTTGGGTGCCCAACGGCGAGGCTTTCTCCAGCGAAACGGTTACGTGGCCACCCTCCGGCGTAAATTTCAGGGCATTCGACAGTAAGTTGGTCAGAATTTTCTCCCACTTGTCGGCATCAAACAACTGTTCATCAGGCGTTGTCGCTGAGGATCTGTAGACGAGTTGTATGTTTTTCTGATTGGCTCCCGGCCGGAACGATTCGACGATGTGGTTGATGAAATCCGCTACGTTACCCCGCATCAGCGACACGTTCATGTGATGGGCTTCCAGCTTCGAGAGGTCAAGCAACTGATTGATAAGACGAAGCAACTGATCGGCATTTCGCTGTACGAGAGCCAGAATTTGCCGGGTCGAAACGTCGAGACGTCCATCCTGTACCAGCTTCTCAACGGGCGAAATAATCAGCGATAGGGGCGTCCGGAATTCGTGGGTAATATTGGAAAACAAACGCGTCTTCAACTCATCGACCGACTTGAGTTGTTCGGCTTCGCGTCGGTTCAGTTCCAGCTCCTGCTGCTGTTTGAGCCGGTTCGTGTAGAATCGAAAATACGCCCAGAGCGTACCTATTACCAGCGAGCCATATAGAAAATAGGCCCACCACGTGTTCCACCAGGGCGGGTGAATCACCACGTTGACAGAGGTTTCATGGGCAGACCAAATACCATCGCTGTTGGCTGCCTTAACGCGAAATGTATAGTGGCCCGGCGACAAATTGGTGTAGTTGGCAACGTGACTGTTCCCATTCTGAACCCAGTCTTTTTCGACCCCAACGAGCTGGTAGGCATACTGATTTTGCTGGGGCTGATTGTAGGCAAGGGCCGAGAATCTGAACGATAGGAAGTTCTCGTCGTAATTCAGGGTAAGTATACTATCCGTTGGTGGTCGTTTCTGCCCCATGACATTAACCTCCGTTATGTAAACCGGAAACGGGCGTTTGTCATCCCGAATACTGTCCGGGTTAAAATAAACGGCTCCGTTCAGGCTACCAAAATAGAGACTGGTACGGTGCCGAAACGTCGCATTTCGGACAAAATCATTGCTCGGTAGTTCATTGCTCAGTTCGTAATTACGTATGACCCCGTTGCTGGGATCAAATCCACACAAGCCTTGATCGGTGCTCAACCATAAATGGCCGGCGTGATCGCTAATGATGCCCAGCACATTGTTTCCCGGCAGGCCCTTTGCGTGGGAAATCACGGAAAATAGTCCCGTTTTCGGGTCGAAGCGATTGAGGCCTCCCTGATGCGTACCAACCCATATGATACCGCTGGCATCTTCGTAAATGGACTGCACATCGTTGCTGCTCAACCGGCCCGCAGAACCGGCTGTGTAACGCGTGAAGTGCCCCGTTTGCGGATGGAGACGGCAAATTCCCTGTCGTTGTATCAGCACCCATATATCGCCCGTCCGGCTCGCCATAACGCCGTGGACATACTTGTCTGGCAGCGCATCGGGACCTGTTTTATAATAGGTGTATCGGTGGGTAGCAGGATTGAACGACGCAATACCCCCCTCGCCACCAAGCCATAAGTCGCCGGAAGGCGCGCGATCCAGAAATTGGGCGGGTACTTCGGAGGGGTACCCACGAAACCGGCCAGATGCCTGATCGAACTGATACAGGCCATCGGTAGTGCCCAGCCAGATGCCGTCTGATTTATTCGTCAGTAGGGCACAGATCAGGTTCTCGTGCTGACCGATAGACCCCAGTTCGGCGGATGGAATGGCGTCAAAATGACTCTTACCGGTTTTTTTTCTATAAACGACGTGCTGATTACTGAGCCAGACCTGATCGTAACTGTCTTTCAGCAGGGCCACTACCTTGTTCTCGGGCAAATTTGCCGTACCCCGGTTGGGGGTTACCTGATACGTCTGGAAAGGTTTTGTCGTAACGGACTGGCGGTCAATGCCATTGTCCGTGCCTACCCAGAGCATTCCCGAACGATCGTGATAAACGGCCTGGGCGTTAATGCTGCTAATTCCTTTGGAGGCATTGGGTTGAGGGCGGTAGGTAAAAACCTGATTACGTTGTGTATTGATGCCTTGCAGGCCGTTCGTTGTGCCCACCCACAGGGTTCCGTTTGTATCGCGATGGAGCGAGTTCATGTAGACAAACGGGTTGATTAGCCCCCCCGGATTGTACGGAGTCAATTGCCAGGGCTGATGGCGTAGATCAAGCTGGTAAAGACTGCGTCCTGCTGTCCCGAGCCACAGAACATCGTTTGCGTCGAGATGAAAGGAAATGAACGCAGGCTGTTTATCGGTTATTTCCCGAACGGGTAGGGGGGAAAATTGACCCGTCTGCCGATCAAAGAGATATAAGCCCCGGTTCGTTGCCACCCAGAAGCGATGCTGGCGGTCTTCGAAAACCGTTTTGATGGGTACGCCGGGCTGGGGCGATGGATAAAGTGTAAACCGGTGCTGATCGGGTTGGTAACGGGCCAGCCCGGCAAACGTACTCAGCCAGATGAGCCCCTTTTTATCTTCATAAATAGAAAGCTGGTTATTCCATCGGTAAGCTTCTTTGGTCTGAATGAGGTGTGGCGAAACGAGACCCGTTTTTTTGTTTACTTCATGCAGTCCGCCCCCCTCGGTTACAACCCACAACCGGCCGGAATGATCCTCGCACAAGCCAGTGATGTAATTGTTCTGAAAGCTCTGCCTCGGGCGATTCGGGTCATGTTGCAGAACTGTAAAAGTATAACCGTCATACTTGTTTAAGCCCTCGTTGGTACCAAGCCAGATAAACCCTTCCCGGTCCTGGAGAATGCAATTGACCGAATTATTGGACAGCCCGTCTTTAACAGACAGGTGGTCAAATTGATTGGCAATAGGCTGACTTTGTTCCCTGATGGCTACAGCATTAGTAATAGGCTGTACTTGTGAGAAGCCCTGCCCTGCTAAAGTCAGTAACATACAAAGCAGGAATATACGTACCATAAGGTTAGCAGTAAACTTTATAGTAACAAAATTAAGTAAAATTAGCCCATTCCGTACGGTGCCCAACTGATACCCGTTGGCGAGTGTTTAACTACACAATCAGATTTCATTCAGAAGCCAGTAATAAAGAATACGAACGTCCCAATTCTCCTGTTCCAGTGAAGCAGGTATTTCTGTACAGGCCTGCTGGACTGCACCAGGGCCATTTTTGGATAAAACAGGACTGGCCAGTACTTTTGATCAACGACCAATCTGCTGATCGTATAACTCAACTTCCTTTACAGACTACCCCATGACTGACCAACCGGCGCATACCTCTTTATATCGGTCACCTGCCCTGTTTTCGGGTTTTCCTGAACTTATTGCGGCTGAAAGTACCCGACATGGGGGTATCAGTCCGACCCCGTTCACGTCACTCAACCTGGGCATTAATACCGACGACGATATGGCTAATGTTGACGAGAACCGCCGTCGTTTCTTTCGCGCCATTGGGGCTAACGCATACCCGTTTGCTTCCTCACACCAGGTGCATGGTAATGAAGTCCTGTACGCTACAGAATCAGGCCGCTACACGGGTTACGATGCGCTCGTTACGGACAAACCCGGTTTATTAATCGGCGTAACCGTTGCTGATTGCGTGCCTGTTCTTGTATACGATCCGGTCCACAAAGCGGTTGCGGCTATTCACGCGGGCTGGCGGGGAACGGCGGGTGGCATTGTTACAAAAACACTGGCGCGTATGCAGCAACAGTTCGGAACAGAGGCCGAGCGGTGTTACGCCTACATAGGCACGTGCATTGATGAATGTACGTTCGATGTTGGGCCCGAGGTTGCGGAGCAATTTGACGGTGCCTTCAAGAGGGCGGTTGCCGACAGCAATAAAAGTTTTGTGGATCTAAAAGCTGCCAACGCGCACCTCCTGTTAACGGCTGGTATTCCGGCGACGCAGCTTGAGATTTCACCTTTCTCAACGGTCCTCCATAACGATACTTATTTTTCGTATCGGGCCGAAAAAGGGCAAACCGGGCGTATGCTGGCCGTAATTGGTGTAGCCGATTAAACAAAATTAATTTGACGGAGTTATGTATCTGTTTCTACAACATACTTTTTACTCAACACTCAAACGTCATGGGAATCCTCGTATCAATTCTGGTAGGTGCAGTAGCTGGCTGGCTGGCTGATCTTGTTTTCAAACGGTTTTCGTTCTCTCTGTTTGCCGAAATTTTACTCGGTATCGCTGGTGGTTTTGTAGGCGGCTGGATCTTTGGTCGCGGTGGTAGCATTCTCGATCAAATCCTGACGGCATTCGTGGGCGCTGTCATTATTCTTGGCATCGCAGCGTTGATCAAAGGGTCGCGTCGTACGGTGTAAATTTAGAATCAGATATACAAAATACAGAGGCCCGGAGATCATACAATATAAGCGACTGATTTGGTCGGCTTATGTTGTATGATCTCCGGGCCTCTGTCACTAATAGGCTTTGCAGGATCAGCTCATGATTTTAGCCTGCATGTTGTGCTGTGAAGCGGGTCGAAAACTACGTGAATTCAGGCTCTATTATTTCAGTAGTTGTCTAGAAATGACGAGTTTCTGGATTTCGCTGGTACCCTCCCCAATGGTACAGAGTTTTGCATCACGATAGAATTTTTCAACTGGAAAGTCTTTCGTATAGCCATAACCGCCAAAAATCTGCACGGCTTCATTGGCTACCCGAACGGCCGTTTCAGAAGCAAATAATTTCGCCATCGCCGATTCTTTCGTCACCGGCTTTCCGGCATCTTTCAGCGCAGCCGCCTGATACGTCAACAATTTGGCCGCTTCAATATCGGTAGCCATGTCAGCCAGCTTGAAACTTATTCCCTGAAACGTAGCAATGGGTTGACCAAACTGTTCGCGCTCTTTAGCGTAAGCGAGTGCAGCATCGTAGGCACCCAGCGCGATACCAAGGCTGAGGGCGGCAATGGAAATACGACCACCATCAAGAACCTTCAATGATTGAACGAAGCCGTCGCCCACGGCACCGAGCCGCTGGCTATCCGGAATCCGGCAATCGACAAACAGCATTTCGGTGGTTTCGGAGGCTCGCATCCCCAATTTGTCTTCTTTACGCCCGCCCGAAAAACCGGGGGTACCACGTTCAACAACAAAGGCAGTAGCGTTATGGGGCGTATTGGGCTCCCCTGTCCGGGCAATGACCACCGCCACATGACCACTTTTTCCGTGGGTGATAAAGTTTTTTGCCCCATTCAGAACCCAGTTGCCCTGACCGTCGGATACGGCTGTGGTTCGCATGTTGCCTGCGTCAGAACCCGTATTTGGTTCCGTCAGGCCCCAGGCACCCAGCCATTCGCCCGTAGCCAGGCGTGGTAAGTACGTTTGTTTCTGATCTTCGTCGCCGAATAATAAAATATGGTTGGTACAAAGGGAGTTGTGGGCAGCCATCGAAAGGCCAATGGAGCCGTCGACGCGCGAGAGTTCAACGATAGCCGCTACATAGTCGTGGTAACTGAGCCCCGACCCACCATATTCGACTGGGACCAGTACACCCATCAGGCCCTGTGCACCCAGCTGTTGAAACAATTCTGCTGGAAAGTGCTGACTATCATCCCATTGTCGTATATTCGGCCTGATTAGGCGTTCGGCCAGATCCCGGACGGATTGGGCAATTAATTCTTGATTTTCTACAATTTCGTTTATCATAACGTAGGTCTTTTCAATACCGTGTCAAGTGAGTAATTTAAACATTTTCTATGAGAAGTTCAATAATCTTTTTGCCCGGAATTAATCGGTAAATCGGCCGTCTAAACTACCGTTACCTAAGTTTTTTGTTAATGAATTTTATATATTTGAAACATAAAAGAATTAAAAAATTGAATAAAGTTTCAAATTGTACGAGGATCAAGGACGTCAATGAGTAAAAGCCCCTATAAACAGGGCCTTTGACCGATAAGTCACTATTGTACGTTTGATGAGGGTGCTTATTGAAAAACTCCTATTTTTGTGACATCGCTTATTTGGAAGAGTTTGTAACTAAGTCGTTGGGAAAATTTTACTAATAGTATAGATATGAAATTAGCAGTTGTTGGAACCGGATATGTAGGACTGGTTACGGGTACGTGTTTCGCGGAAACGGGTAACCAGGTAACGTGCGTCGATATTGACGTGCGCAAAGTTGAAAAGCTTAACAATGGTATCGTGCCTATTTACGAGCCAGGCCTGGAAACATTGTTTCACCGGAATGTTGAGGAAGGTCGGTTAACGTTTACGACGGATCTGGAAGAGGGCATCAAAGGCGCTGAGGTTATTTTCCTGGCCCTGCCAACCCCTCCGGGCGAAGATGGTTCGGCCGATTTGAAATACATACTGAAAGTAGCCAGCGATCTGGGTCCGATCCTGAGCCAATACGCGGTCATCGTCGATAAAAGCACGGTACCCGTTGGAACAGCTGAAAAAGTACATGCCCACATTGCCGACAATGCTAAAGTAGATTTCGACGTGGTGTCGAATCCTGAATTCCTGCGGGAAGGCGTTGCCGTTGAAGATTTCATGAAGCCTGACCGGGTTGTTATCGGAACAAAATCGGATCGTGCAAAGGCGGTTATGAATAAACTGTACGCGCCATTGGTACGGCAGGGAAATCCCGTCATTTTCATGGACGAACGTTCGGCTGAAATGACCAAATACGCGGCTAACGCATTCCTGGCTACGAAAATTACCTTCATGAACGAAATCGCTAACCTGTGCGAACGGGCGGGTGCCAACGTCGATGACATTCGTCGGGGTATCGGTACGGACAGCCGGATTGGCAAGCGCTTCCTGTTTGCCGGTATTGGGTACGGTGGTAGCTGCTTCCCGAAAGACGTGCAGGCGCTGGCCAAAACAGCCAAGGATTTTAATTACGACTTCAAAGTACTGAAGTCGGTTATGGATGTGAACTACGAGCAAAAAACCAAACTGATGCCCATTATTTTGAACCACTTTGGTGGCGATTTGACGGGCAAAACGATTGCGGTTTGGGGACTGGCGTTCAAGCCCTATACCGATGATATTCGTGAAGCACCCGCCCTGGACAACATCCAGGCGCTGCTCGATGCCGGTGCTAAAGTGACGGTTTACGACCCCGAAGCGATGGAAAACGTTCGGAACGTGATTGGTAACTCGGTTACGTATGCGCACACGCAGTATGCCGCGCTGGACGATGCCGATGCATTGGTCATCGTTACGGAATGGCCTTTGTTCCGCACGCCGGATTTCGACAAAATGAACCTGCTGCTGAAAAACAAAGTGATCTTCGACGGTCGTAACGTGTACGAACTTGAGCAGATGCGCGAAGTAAATTATACGTATTACAGTGTTGGACGCGAAGCTGTTTTAGCACCCGTTGAGCAGAAAGTCTAAATTTTTTTACGCACAAGCACAAAATACACAGAGATTTGCACAGAGTAGATAACCTGTGTACTCTGTGTATTTGTATGTAATCCTTTTCCAAGCAATATATGAAACGTGTACTGATTACGGGTGGAGCCGGATTTCTGGGGTCGCACCTTTGCGACCGGTTTATTAAAGAAGGTTACCATGTCATGGCCATGGACAACCTTATTACGGGCGACATCCGTAACATTGAGCATCTGTTCCATCTGCCAAATTTCGAGTTTTATCACCACGATGTATCCAAGTACATCCATGTACCCGGCGAACTGGATTACATTCTTCACTTTGCTTCGCCAGCCAGCCCAATCGACTACCTGAAAATCCCGATTCAAACCCTGAAAGTGGGTTCGCTGGGTATTCACAACTGCCTGGGTCTGGCGCGGGTAAAAGGGGCGCGAGTCCTGATTGCCTCCACGTCGGAAGTATACGGTGATCCGAACGTTCACCCACAACCCGAGGAATATTGGGGTAACGTGAACCCGATTGGTCCACGGGGTGTGTACGATGAAGCAAAACGGTTTCAGGAAGCGATTACGATGGCGTATCATACCTACCACGGTCTGGAAACGCGCATTGTTCGCATTTTTAACACCTATGGCCCACGGATGCGCCTGAATGACGGCCGGGTATTGCCTGCGTTCATCGGACAGGCCCTACGGGGTGAAGACCTGACGGTTTTCGGGGATGGTAGCCAGACCCGTTCATTCTGCTACGTCGATGATCTGGTTGAAGGCATTTACCGGCTGTTGCTCAGTGATTACGCCTATCCTGTCAACATTGGTAACCCATCGGAAATTACCATCAAGGAGTTTGGCGAGGAGATTATCAAACTTACGGGAACCAAGCAAAAGTTAGTGCTTAAAGATTTGCCCGTTGACGATCCAAAACAGCGCCAGCCCGACATAACAAAGGCAAAGGCCATTCTGGACTGGGAGCCAAAAGTAGCCCGCGAAGAGGGTCTGCGGATCACGTATGACTACTTCAAAAGTCTGCCGGAAGAAGAATTATACACAGCGGCTTACCACCGGGAGTTTTCAAAAAAGTAAGCGAACGGGAGGCTATTCCCGAAAACATCGTAGCTTTACTTTGCTGTAACTGCCTTAGGTGGTTACCTTTAGCTGTCTAATGAAAACCTGCACACGATATCATGTGCAGGTTTTTTGTTGCTGTATTTTACGGAATAAGGCCTCCTGTGACCCTCAGAGACGGTCTTTGAAGCTTTCGTAGCCGAACGTCTTGAGTAACTGGAATGACGCATCCTCTTTCCAGACACCAATAGAGGGCAGATTTACGCCGTTGAATGTGCTGGTTTTAACCATCGTGTAATGAATCATATCGTCGAACACGAGCTGGTCGCCCACGGCCAGCGGTTTATCGAACGAGTAATCGCCCATGAAGTCGCCTGCCAGACAGGTCATGCCGCCCAGACGATAGGTTGGTTTACCAGCAACCGGCTCGTGGTAAGATCCGATAATGCGTGGCTTGTAAGGCATCTCAAGCGTATCGGGCATGTGAGCGGCAAACGAGGTATCGAGCAGCGCAACCGGAATCCCCTGGCTATCGAACACATCGAGCACTGTTGAGGTCAGTACACCCGTTTGCCAGGCAATGGCTGAACCGGGTTCCAATATGACATCCACATTGTACTTCTGGCGAAAAGCCGTCAACAGTCCGATCAGGTGGTTGGTGTCGTAGCCTTCGCGGGTCATTAAGTGGCCCCCGCCAAAGTTGACCCATTTGGCCTGGTGCAGCAAGTGGCCAAACCGGCTTTCGAGAGCCTCCAGCGTACGTTCGAGGGTAAACGAATCATTTTCGCACAGGGTATGAAAATGAATACCTTCCAGACCCTCCGGTAACTGATCGGGCAGTTGATCGCGGGTAGCACCCAGCCGGGAGCCGGGTACACAAGGGTTATACATATCCGTTGCCACTTCCGAGTACTGCGGGTTGACACGAATGCCGCAGGAAACGGGCTTACCGGCCACCCGATCCTTGAAGCGTTCCCACTGCGTCCAGGAATTGAAGGTTAGGTGGCTGCTGCGCTCAACGACTTCGTCAAATGTGGCCTCCTGATAAGCCGGTATGTAGGTGTGCGCCTGCACCCCCATGTATTCATTGACGAGTTTGATTTCGTTGAGCGAGCTGGCCGTGGCACCACTCAGGTATTCGCGTACCAGCGGAAACGCGTTGTACATGGAAAAGCCTTTCAGGGCCAGAATGATCGTGACCCCGGCCGCCCGCTGCACGGCATCAATCAACTGAAGATTTCGGCGAAGTTTAGCTTCCTCAAGGACAAAACAGGGGGATGGAATAACCGATTCGCTGGTTGAATCGAGGTATTGAAGCAGAGTCGTATTCATAGGACAAAGGTATAACGAATGCCCTTCCCGTTTGGACTAGTGCCCCCTGAATAATACCGGGAAATTACAGGCCGCTACTCCAGCGTAAACGAGATCGGGAGGTTATATTTCACCCTCACGGTGCGACCGGCCTGCTTGCCGGGCCGCCAGTGGGGCATCTTCTGCATGACCCGCACCGCTTCTTCATCGCAGCCAAATCCGATGCCTTTCAATACCTGTATATCCGTCAGGCTACCGTCTGTATTGACAACGAAACTAACGTATACCCGGCCTGACACACCCGACGAAGCGGCTGCTCTTGGGTAGTTGAGATTCTTGCTCAGAAATGTCCGTAATGCATCCAGTCCGCCGGGGTACTCCGGTTGTTGCTCAACCGTTACGAAGGGCGCTTCGGGTTTGGTTTCCACTTCCAGGGCTTTCTCGGTCACGGTGGGTGCGCTGGCTTCCGGTGCTGCAATGATGTCGATATCGCCCGTACCCTGGGCCGTTTCCGTACCCGATGTGGCCTCCTTCAACTGCTCCGTTGTGGGCGGGAGGTTGTCTTCCGCCACATCGGCCTCGGGCATGACGATGAGAGGCAGGTTTCTGACTGTATTGACCGCCGGGGCCGTTTCGGGGGGGGGTAGTGAAATAGGTGGTTCAACGGGAGGCTCGGCCAGTTTGGTCAGGGTTACCTCGGTCATGGACTGGTCGCGATTCACTGATGCCTGAGGCCAGAAGCGGGCGTAGAGGGTAGGCGCTGACAACGCGCTCAGGAACAGAGCGACACCTAAACCGAGGGCGCGGCTAAGCGTTGGTCGATACTGTTTACGGAGATCAAAGGCTCCGTAAGCCCGGTTGCGGGCCCGGAAAATGATGTCGTCGTATGTTAATGCAACGGGTTCGGTAGCGGTATTCATGGCGTTATGCGATTTGGTCTGCTTTACCAGGATGTTCGCACCCGCCAGATTCCATATGTAACTTTACAAGCTATCGTATTTTTTTAGAAGCAATATGGCGTCATTATCTGTCTTGAACAGCAGATTTTCCTGCTTGCTGAACGCTTTCAATTCGTCTTTTCGATCACCTAAGGCATCAATAATGGATTTGTCCGACAGTTTGACTTTGGTCAAGGTCTGGTCGGGTTTGAGCAGGTAGTACGAAAACGCATTCTGGTAAGCATCGTAGCGTACGTCGTTGGCGTAAGGGTTTTTATAATCAGCCGGTTTGAACGTTTTGGCTATGCGTTTCAACAGAGTGTTTTTGCCTTCATAAAGCACCAGAAAGTAGCCGTCTTTAAGCGCCTGATCGTTGGTTTTAGCCGTTGGTAATCGGTCAAAAAGAAACGTCTGCCCGTCGGTACCGGCCAGGGTAAACCGCTTTACCTGGTTGGCATCAATAATAATGGAGTCGTTCATGGGGCTTGTACGCAGCAACATTAGCTGTTGCTTATGGGCGTTGAATTTGAGCGGTACATTGGTATAGTTCTTCCCGGTTGTCATCTCGATCTGTCCCTTTAGCCAGTCGGGCAAAAAATAAGGCGTACCCTTCAGCCCTTCGTAGCGATTATCGATGGTATTGACCATGCCGTTCGGGCCAGCTCCCACAATCTGATTGGTCGATTGATAGGTTTCGTAGCCATTTCGCTGGTTGAGGGGCGTAGCGCTATTCGAACCACCCGATTTGTTGGTGTTGGTTGTGTCGCGGGTTTGAGCATAACTTACCGAAAGCGAGAAAAGGGCTATCGAAAGCTGAACCAGTAGTTTCATAAAAACAGAAATGAGTCGGTACAATTGGCTATCCTAAATAACGAAAAATCCCGCCATCTAGGATGAACGGGATAAAAGTCGTTACCAGCAGGCACGTTGTGAGGCAACCGGATCAACGCACAACGTGCCCTAACGGCCTAATATTCGTGCGGGAGTGGTATGTTGATGCGCTCCTGAACGGGTAATCCCTGTTTGTTCATTTGCTCGATAAACGGATCAGGATCCAGTTCTTCGCAGTTCCAGACGCCGGGTTTCATCCAGACGCCCGTTAGCATCAGCATCGCGCCGATCATGGCCGGAACGCCTGTTGTATAGCTAACTGCCTGTCCGCGTACCTCGCGGTACGTTTCGGCGTGGTCGCAGTTGTTCCAGATGAAGCACGTCCGCTCTTCCCCATCTTTCACCCCTTTGATCTGACAGCCAATGCTGGTCTGGCCCGTGTAATTTTCGCCCAGCGAATCGGGAGCGGGTAACACCGCTTTCAGAAATTCGAGCGGAACAACGTCCATGCCCTGAAACTGCACCTTGTCGATGCGGGTCATGCCCACGTTCTGGAGTACTTCCAGGTGCGTCAGGTACGCCTGTCCGAAGGTCATCCAGAAGCGGGCCCGTTTCAGGGTCGGGAAGTTTTTAACGAGCGATTCCAGTTCTTCATGGTACAAAACATACGACTCACGAGGCCCGATTTCCGGATAATCGATGGGCTTGTGAAGGCTCATGGCCGGAATTTCTATCCATTCGCCATTTTCCCAATAGCGGCCGGGCTGGGTTATTTCCCGGATGTTTATTTCGGGGTTGAAATTGGTGGCAAACGCTTTGCCGTGGTTGCCCGCGTTGCAGTCTACGATGTCCAGATAATCCATCCGGTCGAAGTAATGCTTGTTGGCGTACGCCGTAAATACCTGCGTCGCACCCGGATCGAAGCCGCAGCCAAGGAGCGCCATCAGCCCAGCCTGCTCGAAGCGCTCTTTGTAAGCCCACTGCCAGCTGTATTCAAACTTGGCAACGTCTTTGGGTTCATAATTGGCCGTGTCCATGTAGTGAACGCCTGCTTCGAGGCAGGCATCCATAATGGGCAGATCCTGATAGGGGAGGGCCACATTGATAACCAGCACAGGCTTGAATGACCGGATCAACGCAACCATATCGGCCACAACATCGGCATCTACCTGCGCTGTTTGAACCGTGACGCCGTGCATCTCCTGAATTTCGGCTGCAATCCGGTCGCACTTTGATTTCGTACGACTAGCCAGCATGATTGTTGTGAAGACGCTGCTGTTCATCGCGCATTTGTGCGCTACAACACTGCCAACGCCACCGGCTCCAATAATGAGCACGTTTGCCATCTATCTGAATGATTAGTTTGTATCAGGACTTTCGTAAAAGGTCATGCCAGCGCAACAGCGCACCGTGGTTTATTTCAGTGTGCAAGAACTATGGTACGGCCTTTGGCGAAAGTCCTGTTTATATTTTTTCGGTTGTAAAGATAAGGAAAGTGACTACGTAGATGGGCAGCCAAGCGTGGAAGTTAACGGATTGATAAACTTTCCCGTTGGATAGAATTGACTACACTCATCCTGGATAGTTAATTTTTGATGAAAATTCGTAACAACACATTTAGTATATTTGTTATATAGAGAATAGCCGCTCCCTTAAATAATACTGTTATGAAATTCGTCTCGTCTGCCAACTCCCTCGACTCATTTGAATTTGCCATCCTAGGCTACGGCCAGACTACCCAAAGCTGGCGTGACCGGAATCGACTTCAGTGTCGGTTTTCGACCTTATGGAAGCAACAAGCTGATATCCAGTCGGCAAGACTGCATACTTGGGAAGTAAAACGACTACTGACCGGGTTGCGGTCGCTGTGGAACAAAGCCACCAATCAGGTTGCCCTTACGTTTTCTGAGCCAGGCTTGAGCATGCATGCCCGGGCATTGTCGGATGATAGCTACCGGCTACAAATCCAGTTGGGTCACAACCTGACGCCATCGTGGCATGCCTACCCCGATTTCCCGGTGGAAATGGATATCGTAATGAGCAGAAAGCAGTTACAGGAGGCCATAAAGGATTTGTCAGGGCAGATTGAGACCTATCCTGAGCGATAGATACACCACAGGCGCTAGTTGTCCAGGGCTTGGTAGATCATTACGCCAAACTTGTCATCAAGCTCCCCGCCGTAGCTTGTTCCCCACATCTGTTTCATCAGTACAGCACATATTTTTTCTTTGGGGTCGGCAAAGTAGTCGGTGCTGAAAGCGCCACCCCAGGAAAACGTGCCTATACTGCTCAGATCTTTGGTGTGTCCTTTGTCATTGACAACCGAAAAACCAAGACTGAAGTAACCGTGCGGATCCGGGAAAAGAGTACCGGTCTGGTTGGAGTTCGTGAATAGGTCGACTCCTTTCCGGCTCAAAAACCGCTTACCGTTATAGACACCATTGTTGAGCAGCATTTGGAGAAAGATAGCATAATCATAGGCTGTACTCGACAGGCCCCCTCCGCCCGAAAAATAAGCTTTCGCGCCAACGATTGGGAAATCAGGATCGGTTGGCAAGCTTTTTATCGTCGCTGTTTTTACCAGTTTCTTGTTTTTATCTTCTGAGTAGACCGGCACGAGTCGGTCTTTTTTCGTGTCAGGCAGATAGAAATAAGTGTCTTTCATGCCCAGCGGCTCGAAAATACGCTTCTGGAAAAACTGGTCCAGCGGTACACCGGATACAACTTCCACTAAAGCCCCTAAAACGTCGATGCTGAGGCCATAGGTCCATTTTTCGCCCGGCTGGTGATTCAGTGGTAATTTCGCCAGCGTCTTCACCGCATCGCCAATTTTTATATTCTGGGTCGTAAAGGCGTCAATAACGCCCGCTTTCGTGTAAATGGCCCGCATGCGGGGATCGCTCGAAATAACATTGTAATTCAATCCTGACATATGCGTTAACAGATGCCGAATCGTAATTTCCCGTTTGGCCGGAACAGTGGTGTAAGTGCTGTCTTTTTCGTTGAATTTATCGAGCACAACAGGCTTGGCAAATTCGGGAATGTAGTTGCTAATCGGGTCATCGAGCATGATTTTGCCTTCCTCATGGAGCATCATAACCGCCAGTGACGTAATGGCCTTTGTCATGGAAGCAATCCGGTAGATGGCATCTTTTGCCAGCGGCTTGTTTATATCCAGATCCGCCGTACCGAACGCTTTGTAATACACAATCTTGCCGTCTTTCACTACTAGGGCTGCTACACCGGGAAAGGCTTTTTTGTCGATGTACGACTGAATCAAGCCATCAATGCGGTTGAGCCGTTCGCTGGAGAAACCAACCGTTTCGGGAGCGGCTGCTGTCAGGAGCGGGGGTGTTTGTTTGGTGCTTGTCTGGGCATACACCGAAAGGGTGGAGAGTAGTAGCCATACGCTTGCCCGGATGGTAGTCGTGAGATTCATGTCGATAAGGATAAACGGATTAGTGTGGGTAAATAACAAAAAAAATCAAGGTGAAACCCATTGGGTCTAGTTATCGACGTCGTTAACCGTGGGCCGATTATCATTCACCCGTTTTTCGTACGGCACCCGAAACAGACTTAGGTCTGGCCTGTGTGGACGCCTGCGCTTTAACTCATGCTGATAGATGGTCTGCCCAAGCTGATATAGAAACGGATGTCCCACGCTTTCATACTCGTATTTGTCGTCGTTTAAAATGCCGTCGCTATTCGTGTACAGGGTAGCAGTCAGCATATACTCGACTTTGTGCTTAAAATCGACCACGTAAGACGCATCCGTCAGGAAACCGTAAGCCCAGCCAACTTTATTGAAAACCCGGACATCGGGAGGAAGCTGATGGTGCAGGCTGTCCATGAAAAAGAATTTTACATAGCTGTCGTAATATTGTTTTGCATCGTACTTGGGGTAGTTGGTTTCGCGCGGAAACTGCGACAGGTACTGGTGCAGAAACGCGTAATCGTCTGGTGTCAGGTCGAACCGTTGTGTTGCTGGTAAGGAGAGCGGAAACAGAACGGATTGCAAAATTTGCTGAAGGCTTTCCAGGGGGAGTTTATTGCGTTCGGTGAAGTTGAAAGGTTCCTGAATCAGGCTATCTTTGGCGTAATAGCCCTTCCCAATGGTAGCTGTCCGGCTGAAATCAAAAGGATCTCGGTTGTAGGCTGCCGGCTGCGCATAAATCAACTTCCCGTCTTGCTGAATAAACCGAACGGGGTTGGTGTGTCGGTTTTCGTCTGCCGACATACGCACGAACCGATGCGTAATGCGCGTATCCGGATAGCCCTTGGCATGCAGGCTACGGTTAATGCCGCCCTGCCCGACAAACTCATACATCCGGCTGTAGGCGTCGTTGTCACTCACCAGGAAAGCTTTTCGGATAAACTGAGCGATGGACGGATAACCCGTCTGGGCCGTATTATCATGCCACTCTCTGGTTTGTCCGCTGTAGGCACTGTCGAACTGCATGGCCGTAAACTTGGTCACCCCAGGCTTCTTTAGCTTATTGAGTTTCTCCAGTGACAGCAGGGCCAGGGGTAGTTTGACCGTCGAAGCCGGGTTGAAATACTCGGTACTGTCGACCCGAAAGTAGTAGTTTTTGAACGAAGGTTTGTTCGCGGCATCCCGATTAATCTGCGTATAAATGATCTGTAACCGATATTTATCCGGATGTTGGATAACCTCCTGAAAAACAGACTGCTTATTGGTGGCGAGTAATTCTTTCAGCCATGCATCCGTGCGTGGCTGAGCGTAACTCCAATTCGTGCAGAGGCATAGAGACAAAAAGCAGGTGAGGTAGTGCATGGTTGTAGTTGGTAAGGCGGGGTGCCCGTGCAATCTGTTTTACATGACTAGCTGCTCAAAAAGTTTCTCCAGGGTTTCCTGAGCGCTGGTGCACAGGCCGGGGTGAACAGGCGACGTTTGTACGACTGTGCTGCGTGTAGCGGTCAGCCAGCGAAAACGGCCGGCAATGGGCAACTGACCGATGGTGCCGCCTTCCCGTCGACCCGCGCAGATTCGTTCGAAAGCCAGTAGCCGTTCGGTTAGTTCCTGGCAATCGACTTTATCGGAAAAAGCACAAAGCCGGTCTTCGTTCAATGTATACATGGTTTTCAGAAAACCCTGCGCGGAGCAATAGAGAATAACGCCGACGTTCAGGAACTCTTCCCGCTCGACGCGTGGCATAACGCGGATAACGGCGTACTCAAACAAGTGCTTTTCTGGCATGGGTAGCTTCTTTCACAAAGATTTCGGATGAGGCAACGCGTGACGCTAAAAATTGAGCGTAGACCTGTCGCTGTTCGCTGGGCGATTCCGGCATGGACTCATTCATCAGCCAGTCGTCGGGAATCAGGTTGATGATGGTTTGAATGCGTTCGGTGGTGAGAATCGCTCTGAACGCAGCGTCGACGGCTTCGAGTTCGCTGGCTTGCGGAAGCAGCACATGGTCTTTCACCTGAACGAACGGACGCTGGCTCTGGGCCTCCCAGTTTTCCCACGAATGGTGAAAATAAAGGGCTGCGCCATGATCGATCAGCCAGAGTTCTTTATGCCAGATGAGCATGTTCGTGTTGCGGGCCGTACGGTCGACGTTTGTTACCAGACAATCCAGCCAGACAATCTGCGACGCCAGCCGGGCATCGACTGTGTTGACCAGCGGGTCGAAGGTAATGGAGCCGGACAGGTAGTGCAGGGCCAGGTTGAGGCCCTCGCTGGCCCGGAGTAAATCCTGAATTTCTTCGTCCGGCTCCGTCCGGCCAAATGCTTCATCGAGCGTTGCAAACACAATTTCCGGAATTCGCAGGCCCAGCAAACGAGCAATTTCGCCCGCAATCAGTTCAGCAATAAGCGCTTTGGCCCCTTGCCCCGCTCCACGAAACTTGAGTACGTACAGAAAATCGTCGTCGGCCTCGACAAGAGCGGGTAACGAGCCACCCTCCCGCAGCGGTTTGGCGTAGCGCGTTACGTTGACGGTTCTGAGTTCGGGTTGATAAATAGGCACAGTATATAAATAGAAATCTAGATCATTTTTGTGACGTTAGGTTTGAGAACCTGACTTCACGACCAGAAATCTCCGGTGGCCTAAATTTATGGGGCATTCGGTACTTTTACTACAATCGCGGAAAATACCGGAACGAAGTCACGGATTAGGGTAAAACCTTTGGGTTCTATTCGGTCACTCGGTGATGAATGTTATGGTAAACATGTATTTTTACCAGAGACCTTATACAACCGGCTCATGCATGAAAATCAATCTGTTTGCGTGGTTTCTCTTTTCAATGTTATCAATTCATTTTTGTGCCAGTGCCCAACGCCCGCTCGAAACCAAACTCGACGACCTGTTCGCCAGCACGCCCGACTTCAGTGGGGTTGTCTTGATTGCCGAGAAAGGTAAACCGGTTTATGAAAAGGCGTTTGGCTATAAGCGATTCGACACAAAAGATCCGATTACAACATCGTCAGTTTTCGAACTGGCTTCGGTGTCGAAGCAGTTTACGGCTATGGCAATTATGATGCTGAAACAGGCGGGTAAACTGGGCTATGACGACCCTGTCGAAAAGTACATTCCGGGCTTGCCGTATCCGGGAATAACCATTCGGCATCTGCTCAATCATACGTCGGGCTTGCCTGATTATCAGGATGTCATGGACCAGCACTGGGATAAGCGAAAGGTTGCCGGTAATGCTGACAATATTGCCTATCTGATTCAGTACCACCCTGCCCGGCTGTTTGAGCCGGGAGCCAAATACACGTACAGCAATACGGGTTACATGCTTCTGGCCAGCATCGCTGAAAAAGCCTCCGGACAGGAATTTATCGAGTTTTGCCGGGCGCGTATATTTGAACCCGTAGGTATGATAAATACGGACATTCGTACCCGCGAGGAGAAACTTGCCCGGCCAGATGTGGCTTGGGGACATATGTACGTGGCCGAAAAAAAACGGTATGTGCAGGCGGATTCATTCCCCCAATTTAATTATGCGATCTGGCTGGGAAACCGCAAAGGGCCCGGACGAATCAGCTCGACCGCTGCCGATTTATTAAAGTGGGACCGGGCGTTGTACACAAACAAACTAGTCAGTCAGCAAACCCTGGCCGACGCTTTTACCCCCGCCAAACTGAACGATGGATCACTAACGTCGTATGGCTTTGGGTGGGAATTGAGCAACAGCAATAAGCTCGGCAAACTAGTGTGGCATGATGGCGACAATCCGGGCTACAAAACCCAGATCACCCGATACATCGACGCGGATAAAACCGTTATCGTGCTGTGTAACAATGCCTATGAAAAAATGCCAGCAATTTTAAAAACGATCGATGCATTGCTCGGCCGTTGAACGGAATCGTTTGTCTTTTAACAAAGCAAGGTAGCCAGATCCAGTATCTGGCTACCTTGTTTTACGGCTGAATCGACAGATTATACCGTCAACTTACCTTCAATTGAGTCGTCTAAGGTTTTGCCCAGGATCGCACCGGCAGCCATTTTGACAAAGGCCACGGCATCGCCATGTTTGTTGTCCCAGTAATAGCCTTCCACCGTTTCTACTTTTATGGCCGTGATGCGGGGATCGTCAACGCCTTCGGTAAACCACGTCTTTAGAATCGGCTCCCAAAGCTCCTTGATGAGTGCTTTATCCGTTGAGATGGTAGCCAGCCCGTATATGCTTAGAAAGTCCGAGTTTTCCGACCCCTGAAACAGCAATTGTACCTTGTTATCGGTTTGAATGGCCGCATTTTTGTGGCTGTCGTTGGCGCTCAGAAACCAGCAATTACCGGCATCATCGACCTTCTGTACGGACATGGGCCTGGTTGTCAGGGGTTCGCCGGTTGTGATCTTCGTGCAGAAATAACACGTATTGCTCTTGTCGACTAACTCTTTTATTTTCTTTCCGGCTTCGCTGCCAGCCAGGTCTTCGTGGTTCTTTTCGGGCTGCTGCTGATTGATACTGTCCATGACGGTTGAGTAAGCTGAGTTAACTGATAGATCATTAATCCACTACTAACAAAATGTTAGGCAAACCTTCTTTTAATAAATGACAGATACTGGATTTCCCGAGGGTACGGTTAGGGGCTGACTTGATTTTACACGAGCCAGCGGTTTTGTGTGTAGGCGTCATTCCAGAAATACCATTCCAGCTGGCTGGCTATCCGAAAGGCTTCCTGCATCTTTTCCCGCTCAAAGGCACCAGCCTCCTCAGCGTATTGATCCGTTAGGGCCACCATCTGCGACACCGACTGATCGAAGGCTTCACCTGCGTAAGTATCGATCCAGCTACGGTAAGGGTTCTCTGGCGTGGCTTGTCTATAAATGTGGTTGCCTACTTCCCGATAAATCCAGAAGCAGGGCAAAACAGCAGCAGCACCAACGGCCATCGACTGGAGTGAGGTTGTTGCCAGTAAATAGTTCGTATAGGCAAAGCAGGCAGGCATTTTAACCGTTGCAGGCTCAATGTCGTATTGCGTAAAGTAGGATGCGTGCAAGGCCCGCTCCACCAGAATTGCATTCTGCGCAAACTGCGTGAATGCCAGCATATCGTCGGGTGTATCGGCTCGTGCCGCCAGTTGGCTGAGTGACCGGCTAAAATCCGTCAGGTAGAGAGCATCCTGCTGAATATAGTACTGGAACGTAGCTACCGGAAGGCTACCTCGCGTTAGTTCATGAACAAAGCCGTGTTCTAAAATGGCGGTATAAATGGGGCTGATGTGCTGCCAAAGCTGATCCGTAAACTTCATGCTGATGTCTTTTTGGGCGTTCAGAAAAATAGTGCCGCGGTTCCGGGTATACACGTTTATGAAACGGGCAGGTTATTGCCAGACAGCAAAAAAGTGGTGAACAGGCCCGTGCCCATGTCCCAGTTCATACGTGGCCCCCGCCCGGAGCGCTTGCGTCAGATAAGTCTTGGCTGCAGCTACGGCATCCACAACCGACAGGCCCCTGGCTAACCCGGCGGCAATGGCCGACGAAAGCGTACAGCCCGTACCATGTGAATTGCCGGTCTGGATTCGGCTTGTTGGAAACCAGTGCTGATCGTTGGCCGAGAGATACAGGAGGTCGGTACTTTCGTCTGATGGCAAATGGCCTCCTTTAACCAGAATTGCGCCCGGACAGAGAGCGGCCAGATCGATAGCGGCCTGCTGCATGTCGGCAAGCGTCTCGACAGAACGACCCAGCAACACACTAGTTTCGGGCAAATTGGGTGTAATGACCGATGCAATGGGAAGCAGGCATGTTTTGAGCGCGTCGACGGCTTCGTCCTGCAACAGCTTATCGCCACTCTTGGCTACCATAACCGGGTCAAGAACAATGGTTTTAACCCCAAACTGGACTAGGGTTTTTGCCACCTGCTCAATAACCTCCGCCGAATGCAGCATGCCGATTTTCACGGCATCGGTTCCTATATCACTTAACACCGCTTCTAACTGCTTCGCGATGAAGGCCGGCGGCACCGGCATAATACCCGTTACCGCTTTTGTATTCTGGGCCGTTAGCGCGGTAATAACCGACATGCCGTAGCAGCCCAGTGCGGCAAACGTTTTGAGATCGGCCTGAATACCGGCTCCCCCGCCACTATCGGAGCCCGCAATCGTTAAGGCGCGTGCGTATGTTTTCATACAGGTTCGTCAATCAGTTTGATAAGTGCGCGGGTAGCTTCGTAGGGGGACGGATGACCACAAATGGCCGAGACAACGGCGGCTCCCGTTGCCCCGGTTTGCCGGATCGACCGGATATTGTCGGCATTGATGCCACCAATGGCAAACGTGGGCAGGTCGGTTTGCTGACAAATAAACCCTAAACCTGGTAGACCAAGCAGGCTCGACGTATCCTGTTTGGTGCCGGTTGGGAATATGGTGGCAACGCCGAGGTAATCCAGATCGGCACCACGAACGGCTGCTAACTCAGTTAAGTTGTTGATCGACAGGCCAATGATTTTATTCGGGCCGATCAGCGAGCGAACCCGCTCATACGGCATGTCATCCTGACCAACGTGTACGCCATCGGCATCGACAGCGAGGGCTATATCGACCCGGTCATTGATGATCAGGGTAGCCTGGTAGTGCTGTGTAATGCGTTTCAGGGCAAAAGCAATGTCCAGAAAAGCGCGCGTGGGCAGGTCTTTCTCCCGCAACTGTATCCAACGGACTCCGGCCCGGCAGGCTTCTTCGACCACAAAGGGCAGGGTATGACCAGCCTGCCGCGCAATGGCGCTGTCAGTTACTAAATAAAGTCTGTTCACGCTTCCGTTAGTTGAAGTCGATCGCTGATAGTCGTTTCGGTCAGCTCATACAGGGCGTCCAGAAAGTTAACTTGCAGGCTCCCCGGCGAGGGCTTTTCGGCGGCTGCCAGCTCACCCGCGATGCCCATAACGGCCATCGCATGCGTAGCGGCTGAAAAATAATCGGTATTGACCGCGGCAAAAGCGCCCGTCAAGGCTGTCGCGGTACAACCCATACCCGTCACGTTGGCCATGAGGGGGTGGCCGTTGGCTATAATAGCTGTTTTATCGCCGTGAATAATGTAATCGGTTGCGCCACTGATGACCACCACACTGCCCCAAACGGAACTTAGCCGACGGGCCGCATCGATGGCTGCTTCGGAGCCGTACAAACTGTCTACCCCCTTGGTCTGGGCGTTGAGACCCGCCAGCGCCATAATTTCGGAAGCATTTCCCCGGATAATATCCGGTGCGGCCAGGGCCAGCAATTCTTCGCTAACCCGATTTCGGTAGGCGGTGGCACCAACACCAACCGGATCGAAAACGACAGGTTTACCCAGGGCTTTAGCCCGGGGCATGGCGAGCCGCATACCCGCCACGAAGCTGGCATCGAGCGTACCGATGTTAACGACCAGCGCACTCGAAATAGAAACAAAGTCTTCGACTTCTTCGGGCGCGTGAACCATAGCGGGTGAGGCTCCCAGAGCCAGCAGTGCATTGGCCGTATTGTTCATCACCACGAAGTTGGTAATGTTGTGGATAAGTGGCGATTGAGCGCGAATACGCGCAACGTCGGTCCAGATTGATTGAGGAGATCGAGTCATAGTGCTGTCAATGATTCGGTGAACAGCAACTTTAGGAGAGCGGAGCGCATCTCGTTAACTTTTCCCTACGGCAGTACAAGCTGCATCAGGTAGTGAGGGTATTCTCTCAGTCAGTCCAGTCAGGAACCGACACCCCTAAAGTTGTCGGGCAAAGGTAGCAGATAATGGATTACGAAATTGTAAAAAACGCATGACCATCTATTGACTTCAGAAAGTTTGAGATAGCTTTACAAGCAACATTCCTAATCCTGTATTCTGTGAAATTAGCGTCTATTCGTTACCTGTTTTTGCTGCTCTTTGTGCTGGGAGTAGCCTGCCCGACCATTGCCCAGACGCCCGACAATGCATTCGTTACTGGTGACCCGTTGCCCAACTCACCCGATCTATCGGCTCGCGGAACCTATGGTGTCGGGGTAAGAACCCTGAAGCTGATGCATAAAGACCAGGTTGATGTGCTTCATACAAAAGACGGTAAACATCCGCTCTACGACCGTCCGCTAACGGTTGAAGTCTGGTATCCGGCCCGTATGGCGGCCAGCAAACCCGCGATAGTTACGTACGAATCCGTGCTGGGCCGTTCCAATGACCCCAAGCGTCCGCTTATTCCGTTCACGTTTAGAGGACGGGCCAGTCGCGATGCCGAGCCAGATCCTAGTGGCGGGGCCTATCCGCTGGTCATTGTTTCGCACGGCTACCTGGGCTCACGGCTGCTGCTCACCTACTTGACGGAAAATCTGGCCTCGAAGGGGTACGTCGTTGTGGCCATCGACCATACCGAATCGACCTATAGTGATGCCGCCGGGTTTCCGAGTACGTTGCTGAATCGGGCACTCGATGATCTGTTTGTGTTGAATGAAATGGCCCGGCTAAGTGCCAAGTCCAGCAATATGTTTCTGGCCGGTTTGCTGACCGCCGATAACACGGCACTGGTTGGCTACTCGATGGGTGGTTATGGGGCGCTCAATGCAGTGGGGGCGGGTTACAGCCCGCAGGCGGTTAAGATGTTTGGTCAGCTTTCGGGTGGTAGTACTGCGCTTGACGTTCGGGCGATGGACTCACCCGCGTATAAAGCCTCGCTGGACCCTCGTATCAAGGCTGTTGTTGCCTTTGCGCCCTGGGGCATGGAGCGGGGCGTCTGGGATGCTGCCGGACTGGCGGGACTAACCCTGCCTACGCTGTTTGTGGCGGGTAGTAAAGACGATGTGTCGGGCTACGAGAAAGGTATAAAAGCCATTTATGATGGCGCTGTCAATGCAGATCGTTACCTGCTTACTTACGTAAATGCCCGACACAATGTAGCCCCGAACCCGCCACCAATGGCTTCGCTACAGCCCGGCGTATCGCCGGATGAGTACATGCACTATGCTGAACCCGCCTGGAATGAACACCGGATCAATAACATAAACCAGCACTTCGTAACCGCCTTTCTGGGAATGCATCTGAAAAAGATGGACTATGCGAAGTACCTGAACCTTCCCGAAACCGACGCTGGTGGCCCCTGGACGGGTTTCAAACCCCGAATGTCGGTCGGGCTGGAAATGCGCCACGCAAAGCCGTAGGTTTTTTTGACGAACATAGAGGCCCGAAGAACATAGAGAAATAAAATGTTGATTTATCCTCTGTCTTCTTCAGGTCTCTGTGTTTAAACGATGGTCTTATTTCTACATATAGACTCGCTTAAAACGTGACTTTTAGCAAGGCACCGTCGCCCAGGCTGGTTATGTAAGCCGTGTGACCGTTGCTTACTTTTAAGTCGGTTGGTAGATTCAGTTTGTCGAGCAAAATAGTGCTGTCCGTTCCATTGGCCCGCAATAGACGACCCGTATTCTGGGCGAAACCTGTAGCGCCAAAAGCTGCAAATTCGAGTACCAGCGGTTTGCCGTTACCATCGTTCTCCACGTCAACTAAACTGTTGAACGTCTGCTGATAAACGCTGAGTTTTCCAGCCATATCCATCTGATAAACAATGGCCTTGCCAGCAGGAAACGGAAAGCCCAGCAGCGTACTGATCAGAAACTGGTGGCCATCGTAGGTGATCCCCGTAGGTACCGACTGAATAAAGGGGGGACCAGGAGGAGGGCCCGCTGGATTCGGGTTGACAATACCCGGTACTTCGGCTACTACGCTTAACTCGCCGGTTTTCGACCGTCGAATGATGGCATTCGCGGCAGCATCGGCAATGTACAGCGCACCGTCCGGCCCAAGCGTTAAATTGTAGATGTGTGATTCGCCGGTATCGTTTGTAAACGTATGGTCGATGACAAATTTTCGGATATCTTCGGGTACGAGGCTGGAAGCGGCTACGGGGGGCGTCATATCCGTTTTATACGATGCGAGGTCGAACGTATAAAGTCCTTTGGGGGTCAAGAAATAGAGCATCCCATTGGCAACCAGCAAATGATCGACCGCATCCAGATCGCCCATAGTGTTAGTTTGTGAATAAATCCCGGTAACAATCGGATGTTTCTTACCATCCTGGGTAATCTCCGATACGATGCCGTCATTGTTTCCGGTACCTTGCTCGGCAACAAAAACACGACCACTGGCATCCGTCTCTACACTAATAGGCGCAATCAGGCCTGTTGCCAGCGGGGCGACTGTGAAGACAGGGTCCGAAGGAGTGGGTATGCGATGATCCTGGCAACTCGTAATGAAAAGAAGGGCCACCAGACCACTGTACAGCATTACTTTGTGATTCATAACAACGAACGGATTGAGTGAAAAAGGAGTACGAAAGTTTTGGACAAAGAGAAGCCTACTGTTTTATCAGTCAGGAAGTTATGACAGGTAGGTGGCTCCCTGTATAAGTATTGAGGGAACGGCATAAATTACCGGACGAATAAATCAAACGGTATATCCAGGCTGAAGACACTATGATCTGACTGGTTAGAAGCACCGTAAAAAATGGCCTTGCTAAGGGTCTGTACTAAGTAGAAACAGCAACGAGTCTTCCTTACTGGTACGTGGCTCGGGTATGCCGATGCTGCCTGTCATACCTGACGCCTACCGATTAATTAGTTAGCTAACCAGTTCATTATTTTCTGTTTCTTCTTTTTGACATGATACGCAAAACCCTTTTGTTCATTCTATTTCTGGCTGGTTCATGGACTACGCAGGCCCAACCGTTCGGTAAACTCGTACAGAAAACGCCCGGTATCGTCTCTTACACCCTGCGCGACAGTTTCGGTAAGGACGTTCCTGGTACGTTAGATAAGATCAAAGCCTGGGGAATTACCGATATTGAGTTTTCGAGTCTCTTTGGCAAGACCGCTCCTGAACTCCGCGCCCTCCTCGATCAGCGCGGACTCAAATGCAGTAGTTACGGGGTGAGTTACGATGCCATTAATCAGAAAGCTGATTCGATCCTGCAAAACGCGCAGGCGCTGGGTGTTCAGTACATCCGGATCGGGTCGATACCGCACAAGACAGCCGCTACGCTGGAGATGATGAAGAGCGCTGCCGACGTATTCAATCGCTTTGGCAAGAAGGCGCACGAAAAAGGAATCATGTTCTGCTACCACAATCACGGATTCGAGTTTCAGCCCTACGAGAACGGTACGCTATTCGATTACCTGGTGAAGGAAACGAATCCCGAGTATGTGGGCTATGAAATGGACGTAACCTGGACTTATTTGCCGGGGCAGGACCCAGCCGCTCTGTTAGCCAAATATCCCAAACGGTTCCGGCTTATTCACCTGAAAGATGTTCAGAAGGGAGTGCCCCGTAGCGATAAAGGAAGCATGGCCAATGAACAATCTGTTGTGCTGGGGACGGGGCAAATCGACTGGCCTGCCGTCTTAAAAGCTGCTCGCAAAAGCTCCATTGCCCATTTCTACATTGAAGATGAAAGCAAAGCCGCCGAGCAACAGGTGCCGCAGAGCCTGGCCTACCTGAAGAGTTTATAAGTTATTGATTGAACGCGCCACCCAATTGGGTGGCGCGTTCGGTTGCCCAGATGCTAACAGAGATTTAATCGGGATGGCTGTATGATTTTGGGCTTCCCTTCGTTAGTAGTTTACGCGCCAGTCTGTTACTAAACGAACAGATAGCTACCGTACATGCTATGAAAAAGACCATTACTGTTGGATTGCTGGCTGGTATCGCTCTGGTGCTGGCCGTTTTTTCCTGCAACACCACCGACCCATCGGTAGGGCCGGTAACTACGGGTCGCCTGCGTGTTGCCTTCGATAATGTCGCTGGTTTATCTGATCTGGCCCTTAATTCGGGCACCTACCAGAATGCCGTCGGAGAATCCTTTACCGTTACCAAATTCAATTATTTTGTGAGCAACATCCGCCTGCGTAAAGACGATGGCAGCGATTATGTAGTGCCGCAGGATAGCAGCTATTTTCTGATTCAGGAAGATAAACCGACGTCACAAACGATTTCGTTAGCCAACGTTCCAGTCGGCAAGTACACCGGAATAACTTTTACCATTGGCGTCGATAGTCTGCGGAGTCTGGCCGACATCAGCAAGCGCACCGGTGTACTCGATCCCGGACTTAATGATGGTATGTATTGGGAATGGAATTCGGGCTATGTTTTTCTGAAACTGGAGGGTACATCGGCCGCGGCACCAGCTGCTCAGAGCAACGTATTTTACTACCATGTTGGCGGGTTCGGCGGGGGGTACGACGGTAAGAAAACAATTAATAACCTCCGTACCGTTACCATCCCGTTCAACACCGACGTAGCAACCGTGCAAACCAATGTGACGCCATTGGTACAGGTAAAAACCGATGTTCTGGCGCTGTTCAATGGGTCCACGAAGCTGAGTATCGCGCAGCATCCATCTGTCATGTTTGACACGTATTCCACCAATATTTCGGATAATTACGCCAAGATGTTTAGCTACGTCCGCGTGCAGACCAATCAATGACGCTTTTCGGCACCATATCGCTCAAACGGGTTGGCTTATTGGTCAGTACCTGCCTGTTTGTTCTGGCCATTGCCTGCCAGACGAACAAGGCTAATGAACCAGCGCCTGACCCTAACCCAACCGGGCCGGGGGGCGGTATTGTCTATCAAACTACCCCGGTAGCGTTTCGGAAGCCAGCCAATTTTCCGGATCCAGCCTACGATTTAAGCCGGAATCCACTCACCGTTGAAGGCGTAGCCCTCGGCAAAGCGTTGTTCTACGACCCCGCCCTTTCGCGCGATACGACCATTAGCTGTGGGTTCTGCCATCAGCAGTTTGCGGGCTTTGGCCACTCCGACCACCCGCTCAGTCACGGCATTGACGGTAAGTTCGGGACGAGGAATGTACCGGGTTTGCAGAATCTGGCCTGGAGTCGGGAATTCTTTTGGGATGGGGGTGTTACGAGCCTGGATGAACTGCCCATAACGCCGATCCAGAACCCGGTCGAGATGGATTTGAGATTTTCGGATGCCCTGAGCCGGGCGCAGAGAAGTGCAAAGTATCCGTCTATGTTCAAAGCGGCTTTTGGATCAGATACGGTCACGACGGCGCGGTTTCTGAAAGCTATTTCGCAGTTTTTACTGACCCTGGTTTCGGCCGATTCGCGCTACGATAAATACGTACGGAAAGAAGCTGGCGGGGAGCTGAGCACCGATGAATTGGCGGGATTGACATTATTCCAGCAGAAATGCGCGACCTGCCATGCCACCGATTTGTTTACCGACAAAAGTTACCGAAACAATGGGTTGCCCGTCAGCCAGGGCATAAACGATCAGGGGAGATACGCGATCACCCTGAGCGAAGCTGACCGGTTTAAGTTCAAGGTACCTAGTCTACGGAACGTAGAGAAGACATTTCCGTACATGCACGACGGTCGTTTTGCTACGCTGGACCAGGTTTTGGGGCATTACACAACAGGCGTTAAAGACAGCCCCTCCCTCGACCCGGCCCTGAAAGTTAATGGCCAGCTTGGCATTGCTTTGACCGATTCCGAAAAAAAGCAGGTGATCGCCTTCCTGCGCACGCTGACCGATGACACATTCATGAATAATCGGGCATTCAGCGCAAATTAGTGGGTATGATTCAGCTTGTGCTGCTTGATGTTAATCAGATGGGTGATGACCAAACCAGCAGATGCTGTGTAGGCCAGGTATTCGAAAAAAGGGGCTTCATCTTCCAGCAAAAGAGCAATTGTAAAGAGCGCTAAAAAGCCCCAAAGACTTTTCTTGATAACCGGAGCCGCGTAGTGCCGGGTAGCAAAATAAACGGCTACGATATTCACGCCAATAAACACGTAATCCAGACTCAAATAGCCAACACGGATGGTTGAGTTCTGAAAGACTGAACTGGTTAGCAGGAGGATAGGGGTGATCAGGCAGTGAATAATGCACAGCACTGAACCTGTTATGCCAATGTAATCCGCTTTTCTGGAGAGAGTATCTATCTTCATGAGCACGCACAAAAATACGATGCTTTGGGCAAACGTACTTCCTCTTAACTTACTTTTTTGCAACAAAGTTGCGTAAGCCAGCGCATAATGGGCGAATAGTGAGGTAATGTGCCTGGTATCTGCCTGTATACCCCTGCCCATTGCCCACGCCACTTAATTCACCTTTGTTAACAGCGAATAGCCCATCAGCTTACCGCCCTTGTTGTACGTTTCTGATTTTATATCGAACAGCTGATTGTCAGTGCGATAGCTGACAACGTGCATGGTGCTGCGAATAGGCATGCCCATAACTCTGTTTTCAATAGTTATATCTGATGTGATCTTGTAGGCATCGAACGTGCCTGCGGGGGTTGTGAGCGGAGCCTGGCTCGCTACCTGACGATTCGCCATAACCATGTTCATGGTCATCATGGTGTTGCCGTTCGTGTTCATCTCAACCTCCATCTGGCCATCGCTCAACTTTTGCCCTACACTCAGTTTTCCCGGATAAACGAGTTTGTTGGTTTTGAGCTTCATCTCCGTGTCTCTCATGCCATTGTTCTGCATTGCCTGCATCATGCCCGACATGTCGGCGATCAGTTCGTTGCCGGTACAGGTGTAATGGATGGTATAGGGTGGCCGTTGCTTTCCTCTTTCATCGTCTACCTGAGCCACAATGTCCATTACGGTCGAAGCCCCCTCTTTACGAACATCGTTGATCTGATAGTTGATTTTGCCAATGGGTTTATCTTTGGCATTAAACTGGCTCAGCTCGAAGCGCATTCCGGATTTAAAGGTCAGCCCCATGCAGGTCTGTGCCGCGCTTGTGCTCCACGCAACAACGACGAGGAGTAAGGGAAGAAATAAGGTTTTCATGTGAATAGTGATATGTTTATGCAAGGCAAGGTATGCAGGATGTAGTATATGTGGTGTAGGATATAGAGTGTACGGTATACGATATAGTCTATATCCTACAGCATACTGTCTTCACGCCCAGATCATGCTCAACACACCCATCAGCATAATAACTTTACAAAGGGTGCTGAGGTAACCGAAATCGTGCCGGGTATCGGCCAGAACGAGCCGGTAAGTGAGCCAGGCAACCGGGAAGAGAAGCAACCCGAAAATAAACGTAAGCCGACTATTATGGAGCGAGTTGGCAATGAGAGACAAACTCAGAACAAAAGCACCGATGAGTACGTACAATAGGTACTTGGTGCGTCGGAGGCCCCAGACGATGGGAATTGTCCGACAGCCAAAACGAGCGTCGCCCCGAATATCCTGCATGTCTTTGATGATCTCGCGAATGAGCGAGATGCCGAACGAAAACAAGGCATAGATCAGGAGCATAGCCGTGTTCTGACGATAATAAACGGCCAGCACGATAAACGACAGGGCGGTTAACAAAGAAATAACAACATTCCCGACGAGCGGCTGCCGCTTGAACTGCGCCGAATAAAACCATAACAACGTGACGGACACGACGTCAACCACAAAAACCCAGCGACTCAGGTAGAGCCCGATTAAACAGCCGACAACATTAAGGCCCTGGTGGACACTCATCGCCACCCGTCGTTTGAGGTAACGCCCTATGACTACCCGCTGGGGTTTATTGATCAGATCGATTTTTACATCAAAATAGTCATTGATAATATAACCGGCGGCCGCAATGCAAACCGTCGATAAGGCAAGCAGCCAGATTTTGGGGTCGGTCAGTGATTGAACCAGATTTGCTTTGTCGCCAATCAGAAACAGCCGCGCCAGAAACTGCGTCAGAACCACAATCAGCAGATTCTGCACGCGAATAAGTCGCAGAAAGCCGAATGTGAACGCCGAGAAAGGAATGGACTGCCGTGCAACCATGACTATTTTTATAGAACTACGTGATTTGAGAAGCCGAAAAGAGATGACGAAGGGGCGAGATAACAAAGAAACGACAAAACTACGTCATTTTGCTCTTCCCCCTTTCTTCTGCGCTTAGGGATTCTTTTTACTCCTGTTTGATGTTGAGAAACAAAATCGTTCTCTCACGCATGAAAATTGGCATTGTGTGCTACCCGACCTTTGGAGGCAGTGGCGTTGTCGCTACTGAACTTGGCAAGGGGTTGGCCAAAAGCGGCCATCAGATTCATTTTATTACCTACCAGCAGCCGCCCCGGCTCGATTTTTTTAACGAGAACGTCTTCTACCATGAGGTAAATATACCATCCTACCCGCTGTTTCAGTATGCCCCCTATGAATCAGCACTGGCTAGCGCTATGGTCAATGTGGTTATAAACGAAAACGTTGATTTACTGCATGTTCACTACGCTATTCCGCACGCATCGGCGGCCTACATGGCTAAAATGATCCTGCGGTCGCAGGGGCGTAACGTGCCGATTGTTACCACGTTGCACGGCACTGACATTACGCTGGTCGGGAAAGATGCTTCCTATGAACCCGTGGTTACGTTCAGCATCAACGAGTCGGATGGGGTAACGGCGGTATCGGAGAATCTGCGGCAGGATACGTATAAGCACTTTAACGTTCACCGGGAAATCGAGGTCATTCCCAATTTCATTGATCTGAGTCGGTTCAGACGGCAACAGAAAGACCATTTTAAGCGAGCCATCTGCCCAAACGGCGAAAAACTGATCGTGCACACATCGAACTTTCGGCGGGTAAAGCGCATCGACGATGCCGTCATGATGTTTCACTTTATTCAGCAGCAAACGCCCGCCAAGCTCCTGCTCGTCGGCGACGGTCCTGAACGGGCGCGTATCGAGCGGCTGGTGCGTGACCTGGGCATTTACGATCAGGTGCGTTTTCTGGGCAAGCTGGATGCGGTGGAAGAAGTGCTGTCGGTCGCTGATTTGTTTGTGATGCCCTCCGAAAATGAAAGTTTTGGTCTCGCGGCTCTGGAAGCCCTGGCTTGTGAAGTGCCCCTGATCACGTCGAACGCCGGTGGGTTACCCGAATTGAATATACAGGGCGTAACCGGCTTCATGAGCCCCGTGGGCGATGTGGACGATATGGTTAAGAATGCGCTCTACATTCTGGACGACGAACACCTGCCGACCTTCAAGGAAAACGCTTTGGCGCGCGCCAAGGAGTTTGAACTGTCGCGTATTTTGCCGCTCTACGAGGCCCATTATGAGCGTGTGCTGCAATCGGTTCAGCCGTTGGTATCCTGAAACTTAGTCTTAGGTTTACAGTTCTAAGTCTGCGGAGAAACTTCATAGACCAAGTACTGTAGATCGTAAACGAACACAAATGAATCCAAACATACCTCAAACAGACCGCAAGCGCGTTGTCGTTGTCGGTGCTGGTTTTGGTGGCCTAAGGTTAGCCCGCTACCTGTCGCGCCGGAAAGAGTTTCAGGTTGTACTGCTCAACAGACAGAATTATCACGAATTTCAGCCACTTTACTACCAGGTGGCTACGGCCGGGCTGGAGGCTAACTCTATTTTATTTCCCCTGCGTGCGGTGTTTGGCAACTGCCAGAACGTACACATTCGGGTTACCAACGTAACGGGTATTCGGCCGGCCGATAAGGCGGTTGATACCGAACTGGGACCGGTTACGTACGATTATCTGGTTATGGCAACGGGCGCTGATACCAACTTTTTCAATCAGCAGAACATCATCGAGAAAGCGTTGCCCATGAAGTCGGTGGCGGAGGCCATTGCCCTGCGCAACCGGATGCTCCAGAATTTCGAAGATGCGCTCAGCGTTGAAACCCTCGATGAACGGGAAGGCTTGATGGACGTGGTGGTGGTGGGTGGCGGCCCAACGGGCGTTGAGTTGTGCGGTACGCTGGCCGAAATGCGTAAAACGGTGCTGCCTGCCGATTACCCGGAACTGGATTTTAAAATGATGGATATTTACCTGATCGAATCCGGTGGCGAATTGTTAGGGCCTATGTCGGTGCAATCGCAGGAGCATTCGCTGGCGTATCTGCAAAAACTGGGCGTAAACGTCCGGCTGAATACACGGGTGAAGGATTTTGATGGCCGCGTGGTGACCATGAACGACGGCTCATCGCTCCGTACCAATAACCTTATCTGGGCGGCTGGTGTCAAAGCCAACCCACTGGCTGGTTTACCCCCGGACGTGATTGGTCGGGGCGGGCGGGTATTGGTCAACCGTTACAACCAGGTGCAGGGCTTTACGGATGTATTCGCCATCGGTGACGTGGCCCTTATGACCGAAGAGAAATGGCCAAACGGACACCCGCAGATTGCGCAGCCCGCCATCCAGCAAGGCAAGCACCTGGCAAAAAATATGGTTCACTGGGTGCGCAATGAGCAACCGGTAGAATTTACCTACCATGATCTGGGTACCATGGCGACCATTGGGCGCGGCCTGGCCGTGGTCGATTTGCCTTTTTTTAAGTTTCAGGGATTCTTTGCCTGGATAACCTGGTTATTTGTGCACCTGATGTCTATTGTCGGCGTTAAAAACCGGCTGGCTATTTTTCTGAACTGGATGTTTAACTACCTCACGTACAATAACTCATTGCGGCTCATCATCCGGCAGAAAATGCCCAAGGGCGATATGGCGGCCATGCAGGAAAAGCTTTCGGATCAGCTGGAAGTCAGCAAAACCTGAGTCCGATAGTAAATTTAGTTTACTACCTGACCGAAAACTTGATTTTCGTTTTATTTTTGTGTCATAATACTCTTTGTTAATTGTTATCTCTCTATGGAATCAACTACTGAAAAGCTACAAACCATGGCTGGCCACGGCAAAACCCGGCCTAGGAATACTGGTAGTAAAAAGCTGTTCGACAATCCGATTCTGGAAGCGCTATCACGGACACACATCATGGTGCCCATTTCAATGTGGTTGATCTTATCGGCGTTTCTGGGCTGGTATGCCTTTACCTATACGGATATGGGCACTGCAACCATTGCTACTTTATTTGCAACGGGTTTGCTGGTATTCTCTTTGTTTGAATACGTATTGCACCGGTATCTGTATCATCTGGCCCCATCGACACCCCAACGCGCCAAAATCCAGTACACGTTTCACGGTGTTCACCACGAATATCCGAAAGATAAAACCCGGCTGGCCATGCCTCCAGCGCTGGCTATCTTCGTTGCCGGTGCGTTCTTTGGCCTATTCTTCCTGATTATGGGTGAAGCGGCCTATGCATTTTTTCCAGGGTTTCTGGTAGGTTATTCAGGATACCTGGCCGTGCACTTTATCGTTCATGCCTACGCGCCACCGAAGAATTTCTTCAAAGTGTTATGGATCAATCACAGTGTGCACCACTACAAAAATCCAGAAAGTAATTACGGTGTGTCATCGCCGTTCTGGGATTACATTTTTGGTTCTTTCCAGAAGTAATTCAAATTTTTGATAGCGATAAAAAAGCCCACTGATAACTCAGCGGGCTTTTTTAATGTAATGTGGGCATGTCGTCCGCGCAGGTATGATCATCCATATGAATGCCGGGTAACGGATAATTTCTAACCCGTTCTTGCCTGCGATTAGCTGCTCGGTAAAGGCGAACAGGGTACCCCCGTTACGTTAGCTTCTCATTGTTCAGGTGCCGGGTAGCATCGCGGATATTTTTTTTGTCCAGATTTTTCTGAAACGCTTCGGTTAGGTCAACACCGGTCTGGTTCGCCAGGCAAATGAGCACCCAAAGTACATCGGCCAGTTCGTCGTCTAGGTCTTTGGTCTTATCCGATTCTTTTTCTGACTGCTCGCCGTAGCGTCGGGCAATGATGCGGGCTACTTCACCAACTTCTTCCGTCAGTTGAGCCATGTTGGTCAGTTCGTTGAAATAACGAACACCCACCGTTTTGATCCAGTCGTCAACAGTGCTTTGCGCGTCTTTAATGGTCATGGGATTTCGGTATACAGTTTACGGTTTACAGTTTTTGGTCTACGGTAGGCTGACGCATGATGTGTTCGCGTCAGCCTACCGTAGACCAAAAACCGTAAACCATCCCTATTTCTCGGGTACGAATGTCAGATAGCTGAATTGATTTTCGTCAAAGACCTCCTGAGCGAGCGTTTGTAACTGCTCGGCTGTCACCGATTTTATATCGTTGAAAATATCGTTCAGCGCTTCAACCCGGTCAATATCGAGCAAACTTTTCGCCATCATCAGCATAAAGCTGTTGTTGCTTTCCTCGGCCATGGCCAACTGCCCGATTAGCTGTTCTTTAGTCTGATGCAGTTGCAGGGTTGTGAGCGGTTGCTCGCGCAGCCGTTTCAGCTCCTTTATAATGAGTGCCTGGGCTTTATCGACTTTTCGGGGGTCGGTACCGAAGTAGATACCCAGAAAACCCGTGTCCAGGTAAGGCGTGTAGCTGGCATCGATGGAGTAAACCAGACCATATTTTTCGCGGAGATTCAGGTTCAGCCGGGAGTTCATGCCGGGGCCACCCAGTAAATTGACCAGCATGAAAAACGGCAACCGCTTCGGATCCGTCAGGCCATAGGCGGGTCGTCCGAGCGCACACTGCGCCTGGGTGATGGGCCGCTCTACTTTGGTTTGGCGCGGTACGTAAGCCGTGGGCTTGTTCCGCTGGCGGGCCGAGTGCTGAGCCGGTACATCCCGGAAATACTTCTCGGCTACTTTTATCACCTGGCTGAAAGGCAACTTACTTACCGACGCAAAGACAATCCGGCTGGTGTCGTAATTCTCGGCAATAAACTGCTGAAGGTCTTCACGTTTGAACGAGCCGACGGTTTCAGTTGTGCCGAGAATATTGCCGCCCAGGGCGTGGTTTGGAAAGACCAGTTCATCGAAATCATCCTGAATCGCATCTTCGGGGGAGTCGTAATACATGGCCATTTCTTCAAGAATGACGCCACGCTCCCGCTCGATTTGTTTTTCAGGAAAAATTGAATGGAATGTGATATCTGCCAATAACTCCGTAGCTTTCTCGAAATGCGCGTCCAGAACAGACGCGTGAAAGCACACTTTTTCTTTCGTCGTGTAGGCGTTCAGTTCGCCCCCAACGGTTTCTAAGCGAGTAATGATATGGTAGGATTTTCGTTTCTCCGTACCTTTGAAAGCCATATGCTCCCAGAAATGGGCCAATCCCTGCTGATGTGGTTGTTCGTCGCGGCTGCCGATGTCGAGCATAATGCCACAGTGGGCAATTTGCGTGTAGGGCATTTGTTTATGCGCAATCCGAATTCCGTTGGGTAAAGTATAAACTTCGTAATCTTCCATTCTTAGCTTTTACGCATTGAGCGTACAATGATAACCGCTACCAATCCGCCCCGGTTCCTGATTATTCAAACCGCTTTCATCGGTGATGTGATCCTGGCTACGGCCATGCTTGAACAGATACATGAAGCCTATCCAACCGCCGTACTGGATATGCTGGTGCGCAAAGGTAATGAGGGTTTGCTGGCTAATCACCCCTTTCTGAACGAAGTCCTGATTTGGGATAAAAAGGGAGCCGGGGGTATGTTTGCCAAATACCGGGATTTTTGGCGGCTGCTCAACATCATTCGCCCCCGCCAGTACGACGCCGTACTGAACCTGCAACGATACGGTACGATGGGCTTGCTGACGATTTTGTCGGAAGCTAAGAAAACGATAGGGTTTGATAAGAATCCCTTTGCCCGGTTTTTTACATATCAGGTCGACCATCGGTTTGAGCCGGGTGTACACGAAGTAGATCGCAACGCGGGTTTGCTGAGGGCATTGGGCATAACCGGCGGGTTTGTGCGTCGCCCCAGACTGTATCCGTCCCCCGCTGATTATACGGCTATCAAACAGCATCAGAACCAGCCTTACATCTGTATCGCGCCTATGTCGGTCTGGTTTACCAAGCAATACCCACCCCAGCGCTGGGTCGAACTGATTCGGGCGTTGCCCAGTGGCAACCGGGTTTACCTGTTGGGGGCCCCATCCGATGCATCGGCCTGTGAAGCCATCAAAACGCTGGCGGGCTCCAGGGTGGATGTACTGAGCCTGGCTGGTCAGTTAAGCCTGTTGCAATCGGCGGCATTGCAGCAGGGAGCCATCATGAATTACGTAAATGATTCGGCTCCACTTCATTTGTGTTCGGCCATGAATGCCCCCACAACGGCGGTCTTTTGCTCAACGGTTCCCGAATTTGGTTTTGGCCCTTTGGCTGATACATCGCGGGTGGTACAAGCGCCGGAAGTACTTGATTGCAAGCCCTGCAATCTGCACGGTCGATCCCATTGTCCGTTAGGGCATTTCCGCTGCGCCTGGGGTATTCAGACCGAGGAACTAGCCCAATTGAATTAGCTGTACCCACAGAGTCAACATGTATTTTCGGCGTTTTTCTACGCGGAATCGCTGACGTGTGGGCACACTTACGCTTGCATCAACGATTTGTTTCAAACGATTCACATCATTTATAGAAAAGTATTTATATTTTATTTTGATAAAATTGGTTTGTGGGAGTTTTTTAGGTTAATGTAGTTTATAATGCAGAATATTATTTGACTAGATTCATTAATTGGCATATATTTGACTTGTTGATTGACGTTGTACGACAAAACCGCTGCTCCACGGCTCACCTGCCTTTTTCGCGAGCTGTTCCTTAATCAGTAGTCTCTTTTTTATTTATTGATGCAGTAAACTATACTTTCTGCTATGTCTATCAATCGTCGTGACTGGCTACGGGCCAGTATGTTGTCTGGTCTGGGTTTGGCGGCTGCTCCGGCGGCCTTCTGCGAATCAGAATCCGAAATGCCCAGGGGATACGTGGTTCCGAAAGGAGGACTGAAAGCCCGCTTGTCAGCCAACGAAAACCCGTATGGCCCGTCGCCCAAAGCATTAAAGGCCATTACGGAGGCTGCACCCGATGGCTACCTCTACGCGATGGAATACGCAAAGCAATTTCGGAAACTGGTTGCCGACACGGAAGGCGTTCCGGAGGAGTACGTGCTGCTGGGTGCCGGATCGGGCGAATTGCTGACCGCAGCTTCACTTTGGGCGGCTTATCGCCCCAATGCCGGACGGACGATCGTTGCGCCCGATCCGACGTTTGATGCTTTGCCAAGAACGGCCGTCAAACACGGCATCACGATGGACCGCGTTCCGCTCGTGGCTGCCGATGGCTACGACATCAACCTGAACAAACTGAATGAACGCGTTGGCAGCCAGACCGGCATGGTTTATTTGTGTAACCCCAACAACCCAACCGCGATTACGGTTGACCCGGCCAAACTGCGGGCCTTCTGCGAAGCGGTAGGGGCCAAGACGCCAATTCTGGTCGATGAAGCCTACATTGACTACACGCCCGATCCAAAAGCCTACACCATGGTTGATATGGTGAAAAAGGGCAGCAACGTCATTATCACGAAAACGTTCTCCAAAGTACACGGCTTTGCGGGCTTGCGGACGGGTTATATGATTGCCAAACCCGAGTTGTTGGAGCAGATCAGCAAGTTTGCCACGGGAGGTGGCTCCCTGAGCATGACAACACTTCGGGCGGCTATGGTCAGTTTGCAGGACAAAGACTTTATCAAATACTCGCTGGGCAAAGCGCAGGAGTCGAAAGATTACCTGTACGGTGTTTTGAAACAGCATAATTACGAACCGCTGCCATCGGGAGCTAACTTTGTCATGTTCCCGATTCGGATGAAGGGCGAAGATTTCGTCAGCCGTATGCTGGATCAGGGCGTAAGTATCCGTCAATGGAAATTCGACGGGCAGTACTGGTGCCGCGTTAGCCTGGGTACAATGCCTCAAATGCAGGCCTTCGCCGATGGCTTAAAGTTGGTTTCGTAGAGATGAATTTATATGGCCAAAAGCAAAAGTCTGTATAAGAAATGGCGACCTCATGAGGTCGCCATTTCTTATACAGACTTTTGTAACTATCTATCTGAGCAACGCTTCCGTTTTGCTAAAAAAACAAAATGGTTGTCCTGTACAATAGACAGCTATATAGTACATTTCCATTGTGAGTTGTATAACTACACTTATGTTATGTGAGATTTCTTAGAAAGAAGGTGGAGTAAATAGAGGTAAAAACCCGCTGAAAAACCTTGTTTTCTTATACTTGACTGACCACATAAAAGCTTCAATTAATCCCGCCATCCCTCGGGTTTGTAAGGCGTTCGACTATCACTGGATACACAAACTGCGGTTGGTGGACGCGATGGGCCACCTGATATGCGCACATTAGGAGGGGGAAAAGTAGGTTCGGGATTAGGTTGGCGAAGATTAAGGGCATAGAATAACTCCGCACCCAGTGCGCTCGAGGGCCCATTGGGGTCAGTAGCACCCATTGGCAAACCAGTAGCATCTTTGCGATCTAACCAGTACCGAAAGCTGGAAACCGCCGAGGCTGTGAAATAGCCTACTACTGCTTCGACCGCTGAACCCATTCTCTTAATGTTTCCAGCCAGAGCGGTCGGGGGCGAATCGGCTATTCCTCCCGTTTTCTGAGTTTGATCTTGAAACAGTTTATAATACCGATAAGCCTCGGGAGTTAAAGAAGTCTGTCGTAGTTCGAATAAGCAAGGCTCATGGGTATAGAAGGGAATCTGGGCTACCGGGCGGCCTACAATCAATCCGCCATTGCTGTACTGATCGTCGAAAACATTGATTTCGTAGTTGTGCAATATCTCCCAGCACTGGGTTCGACAGGGATAATCATACACATAGAGACGATCTTCAACTAGCGGTTGCTCCAAATCACCAGTTGGTACCGGCACAAAGCAATCTTCATACAGATCGCTTCCCGAAACGTAGGACGACCCATCGGGACCACGTTTGTACACATGAGGAAGTATGTTATTGACGGCGTATGCTCCCTGCTGGCAGGAGCGACACCAATGCTGCTTCTCATACAGGTTCCAATCCCATCGATAATAGTTGTGTTGCTCAACTGGGTCTTGAACGTCGACAAACAAGTCATGGCCCGCTCTATAGTAGCCATTGATAGCAACCGTTTGGGGAAGACTCTGGCGATTGAAGCGGGCACTCATCTGCTTAATAGCTGGTACGGATAGCATGACTTGTTGAGCAGATAGATAGCGGCTACCGTCGCTGAGGGTAAACCGTAATTGATAAGCGTGGCCAATTTATCCTTTAAAATCAGTAGGTAATTGATATGACCCATCTATTGTTTCGTGGCAGGCGATCACCTGTGTTGAATCAACAATGACCTCCACTGAAGCTTTAGTGATAGGTATGGAACCGAATCGACCCGTAAGCCGGTCGGCTTGAGAGCGGTTTATCCGGATAATCTGGGGTTCGGCTAAGTTGGTCAAGGCACCATCAACAACGAGGATATCATTGGTGCCCCGCAAGAATATATCTTCAGGATCAACGCAAGCCATTGGCAAGGTGCCAACTAACAAACAAACAAAAAGGAGGACCGTTATTGAGCGCATGGATAGCCTAAGTTGAGTGGGATTAAAACCACCTAATCAGGCCAATTTACTCGCATAGCGCGCTAAGGGTAATTATAAATATAGCAAGCTTAATGAGAGGTTGAAACTTGTTGTATAATTGGCCTTACCGTTAATCTCAACGATCTACAGCGTTGGCGGCATAACCAATACTGTAGATCGGTCTTATTATTTCCTGGTTGGAGTAGGCGGAAGTGTTCCTGCTGCCGAATAACGGAGTTTCATTTTGTAATCTTCACCAGGCATCCGAATCAGGTGCCTTTCAGTCACAGCCAAAGCTTTTACCGCTACCGTCGAATAAGCACTGGCGCCCGTCTCCCTGTCTCGGACAAAGACAATGTATTCGGCTTCCTGAGCGGGCACGAGCAAAACGTCCGATGCATTATTTGGCGGAACGGCGCCTGGCGTGGTTAGACCCCAGGCGTAATTGTATTTGCCAGATCCACCGATGGCTTTGGCCTGAATAAGTTGCTTGCCCGTAGTGGCATCACCACTAACCTCGGTAGTGACTTTAATTTGAGCCAATAACGTAGTCGAGCTGATCAGGCCCCCAAGGACCAGAAGGGTACGCATTGAATATTTCATGGTGTAACGAGTTTAGAAAGGTAAAGCTGCAAAAGAGAAATTCTTCTGTTGGCTAATCAATGTTAAATTAAATAAATATAATACAATTTAATAGGTAAAAAATAAAATCCAAGACCGCTCAATCGCTACTCGTTCTCACGCCTTAATCGTTACAGGTTTGGTTGGGTCGATGCGCAGCCAGAGCAAGGCGCTAACCAACAGGCAACCCGCGATCATAAACAGAGGATAACTGAAGTTATTGGTGTGCTTGACGATGATGCCGAACAGAATGGTGATGAAGAAACCGCCTAACTGTCCGGCGAAATTCATGGCGCCCGTTACCGAACCGGCGTTGCGCTGCCCAATGTCTACACAAACCGCAAACGCAACGGGTAAGGCAAGATCTTTCGCCAATACGCAGATCGCCAGAAAATAACCGGCGGTCTCATTGTCGGTCGTGATGCCGGCCAGCAGGAAAAACAGACTTGATAGGCCAAGTCCACCGACACCCACCGCCCGACGACCTATTTTTAGTCCGTATCGTTTGGTCAGTATGTCGCTCAGGACACCACCGACCAGACAACCAACTGCGCCCAGGAAATAGGAAAGGGAAATAAAGTTCTTTGTTTGATCTTCGGTCATGCCGCGCCCTTCCTGAAAATAAACCGACGACCAGTTTGTAAAGAAATAAGAGCCGTAAAAAAACAGGTGACACATGAGCATGAGCGCCCACAAATCAGGGTTGCGAATAATGGTTTTCCAGGGAATAAGGTGATCGGACGATTTGATTTTCCGGCCCCGCTCAATCTCCCGAACCTCGGCGAGACTTATGCTCTCCTGAGCCGCCGGTTCGTCGCGAAACCAAGCATACCACCCAATGGCCCAAATTACGCCCAGTAAACCCAGTGCTGCGAAGGCCCAGCGCCAGCCCGCCCAATGTACCAGCGGAATCACCAGCAATGGCGTCAAGGCTCCGCCCAGCCGTCCGGCGGCCCAAATCACCGATTGCGCCCGCCCCACTTCAACCGCCGGAAACCAGCGGGCAATAACAATGGACGAATTGGGGTACGCCCCCGCTTCTCCGGCACCAAACAGGAATCGAACGACGAGCAGATAAATGAAATTGAACGCTGTACCCGTCAGCATCGTAAAGCCGGACCACCATACTACGACCCGGGTCAGCACGCGCCGGGGGCCAATTTTGTCGCCGAGGGAGCCCGTGGGTATTTCAAAAAGAGCGTAGGCTAGCGAGAATGCACCAAGAATCCAGCCAAACTGTTCATTATCAAGATGAAGATCGGCTTTTACATATTTGCTGACTACGTTCATGCAAACGCGGTCGAGATAGGTAATGGTAGACAGGAGAAATAAGCCCGCAAGAACGCGATAGCGAACTTTCATAAGGTTTAGGATAAGAAGATAGGAAACAGGTGTCGGGTAAAGATAAGTTTGGCGGATGAAAAAACAACAAAGGCTACTGATGGCTAGCGGTTTGACCCACACAGATAGCCCTGGGTTTACCGCTTTTTAACGAGTCTGCTGTCAGCCAGGAAAAAATAAACAGGATGGCCTTCCTCCCAATCGTTGACCGATGTACTTTTACAGTATGTCAACCGTAACGATTGCTCCACTTGCCGAAAGCCTTCCTGCTTTCCTCGATTCCTACGATTTTTCGGCCATTGCCGTCCTGGCCGACAACCATACGTTCCGATTCTGCTACCCTGAGGTAAAAGCACTGCTGCCTAAGCATACGCTGATCCGGATCAAGTCTGGTGAAGAACAGAAACACCTGGCTACCTGCGAAATGATCTGGGATGCGCTGACACGGGCCAACTTCGATCGTCATGCGCTGGTACTCAATTTGGGTGGAGGAGTCATCGGTGATATGGGTGGCTTCTGCGCGGCTACCTACAAGCGCGGCATTGCCTTTGCTCAACTGCCCACTACCTTACTTTCTCAGGTCGATGCCAGCGTAGGCGGCAAACTTGGTATCGACTTCCGGGGCTTTAAAAACCACATCGGGGTGTTTCAGCAACCCAACGCTGTGCTTATTGATACGACCTTTCTGGCAACGCTGCCGGAGCGCGAACTTCGGTCGGGTTTTGCCGAAATTATCAAACACTGCCTTATTGCCGATGCTGCCATGTGGGATGAAATACGCCGTCGCGATCTGGACGAGCAGGACTGGACGGCTCTGGTCGCCCATTCGGTAGCGGTCAAGCAGCGCGTGGTTGAACAGGACCCTACGGAGAAAGGGCTCCGCAAGATTCTCAATTTCGGCCATACGCTGGGCCATGCCGTTGAGACGCACTACCTGATGCAGCCCCGGAAGCGGCTTTTGCACGGCGAGGCTATTGCCGTTGGGATGATTGCCGAGGCTTTTATTGCCTGCCAGAAAAAGATGATCGACCAAACGCTGCTGACGCAAATCGAAGAGTACGTATTTGCCGTATATGGAAATGTCCGGTTGGTGGATGAAGACATTGAGCCCGTTTTAGCCTTGACCCTGCAGGACAAGAAAAACCGGGGGCGCGATGTTCGAATGTCTCTGCTTGATGGGCCCGGAAGCTGTGCGTTCGATATACCGGTTACCGCTACGGAAATGCGCAAAGGACTGGAGTTCTACCGGGGTCTGAACAAGTAGTTGAAATCTGGCGTATTCTATTGTTTAAGAAACAATTACGTCTATATTTGGGTTCGAAAAATTAGTATCACCACGATCTATTAAATACCAATTATCTATTGAAAACTCTTTACAAACGGTAGTATGAAAAAGTGCATCGGGATTTTGTTTACCTTGGCTGTTGTCGTTATGGCAGGCTGTTCGCCGAGTCGGTTATTTGTAGAACATGACTACAGTTACGAGGGCCACTTTAAAAACTACGAATCGTTTAATTTTCTGGAATGCGAATTCGTTGATTCAACGCTTCTCTGCTCGGATATTCAGGACGCTATTCGGCACCAGATGGAGGCTCGCGGCTATCGGGTCAGCAACCGGAGCCCCAACTTATTGATCTCCTACAACATATTCCGGTCCGACCTGCGCTTCCGGGGGTATCAGCAGCCTGTCATCAAAGACTGGGTTGTTCGCGAAGACGACGAAGCGACCTACAAACGTATTGATTATAACCTCGACGAAGGCACGTTGATGATTTCTCTAATCGACGCGGAATCTTACCAAGTCATCTGGAAAGGCTATGCGTCAAAAATGATGCGCAACCAGAACTTCAAGAATAACTACTTTAAAGGCATTGTCCGGTCCATATTCGACCAGTACCCATTGATGGCTACCGTTAAGTAGATAGCACGGTGGTGCGGCATTCCGCCATCCTGTCTGTTGTGTAAAGTGATTAATTCTTTATACAGCGAACAGGATGGCGGCTTTATTTTGTCAATTCTTTAAAAATCCCTTCCAGCGAATTTTCCTGCTGACGAAGGCCGACTAAGGTCAGGTTCTGATCGGCGGCAAGCCGGAATATGGCACCCCTCAGGTCTGTTTTCGATGAGGCCGTGATTCGGTACTGTCCTTGCTCGATCGGCTCTACCTGTTCAACGCCCGGTAAGGAGTTCAGTAGGGTTGGGTTGGTCAGATTGCTTTCGAACTCGGCGACAACAACAATGCGCTCACCTGCCGACGCGCTTCTGAGCTGGCTCAACGGTTGGTCGACGACAATTTTTCCCCGATTAATAATAATGACCCGGTCGCAGATGGCTTCGACTTCCTGCATGATGTGGGTCGAAAACAAGACAGTTTTGTCGCGACCCGTGTCGCGGATAACCTGCCTGATTTCGGCCAGCTGATTTGGATCGAGGCCCGTTGTTGGTTCATCCAGGATCAATACGGGTGGATTGTGCAGTAAGGCCTGCGCCAGACCAACCCGTTGCCGGTACCCTTTTGACAGTTGCCCGATACGCTTGTGTTGTTCTCTGCCCAATCCTACCAGGTCAATGATTTCGGTAATACGCTGGCTCAGGAATGAGCCACGCATGTTGTGCAACGCGCCGGCAAACCGAAGGTACTCTTTAACGTACAGGTCCAGGTAAAGCGGGTTGTGTTCGGGTAGGTAACCAACACTCCGGCGCACATCCATCGGTTGCGTCTGAACATCGAATCCGTTTACTTCCACCGTGCCGTTGGTAGGGGAGAGGTACCCCGTCGCTATCTTCATGGTCGTAGATTTTCCCGCTCCGTTAGGTCCCAGAAAACCGACAATTTCGCCCGGTTGCACGGTAAACGAAATCTGATCGACAGCTCGTTGGTGGTTATACTCTTTTGTAAGATGCTGGACTCGGATCGACATAGTAACGGTTGACTGATACGTGATAAACGACGGATAATGCAGGACTGGCATGTGCACTATCTGAATCTAACCTACAAAAAACCGGAAAGAATTTCTATTTTTATCGGTTTAACATCAATAGACATCGTTTTCGTTAACTAGCTTATGTCCCTTTTACGCAAAAAAACCGTAACCCAAATCCTGAGTGATGCCGCCGAGGGTGAGTCAAGTAAGCTGGTGAAGACGCTGGGCGTCCGCGATTTAACCTCATTCGGCATTGCAGCAATCATAGGGGCCGGTATTTTCAGCACCATTGGCTTGGCAAGTTATAACGGTGGACCGGCCGTATCGCTCCTGTTTGTGTTTACGGCTATTGCCTGTGTCTTTACGGCCCTGAGCTACGCGCAGTTTGCCAGTACCGTTCCCGTGAGTGGTAGTGCCTACACCTATGCGTATGTGGCGTTCGGCGAAATTTTTGCGTGGATCATTGGCTGGGCACTCATCCTCGAATATGCCGTCAGCAACATGGTGGTGGCTATTTCCTGGTCAGAATATTTTACCTCCATGCTTAGCGGATTTGGTATTCCGTTTCCCAAATATTTTGCTACCGATTATGGTTCTGCGTCGCGTGCGTTCGATCTGGTGCAACAGGCCAAACAGGCTAGTACGGCATTAACAACAATTCCTGAGAATACACGATTGCTGGCCGACGCCTACGCCAATGCACCCGTTGTGGGCAACATTCACCTGATTGCCAACCTGCCTGCCGGAGCGATAACCGTCCTGATCACAGCCCTTGTATACATTGGCATTAAGGAGTCGCGGACGGCGAGCAACATCCTGGTGGTACTCAAGCTGGCAGTAATCGGGCTGGTTATCGGCGTCGGAGCGTTTTACGTAAAACCGGCGAATTGGTCACCGTTTGCGCCCAATGGGGTATCGGGCGTACTGAGTGGCGTGGCTTCCGTGTTTTTTGCCTTCATTGGCTTCGATTCCATTTCCACCACGGCCGAAGAGTGCAAAAATCCCCAGCGCGATCTGCCGCGTGCCATGCTCTACTGCCTGGGCATCTGCACCGTTCTTTATGTGCTGATTACACTGGTCCTGACGGGTATGGTTAATTACAAGGAGCTGGGTGTCAGTGATCCGCTGGCGTACGTATTCCAGAAAGTAAACCTTGATTTTGTAGCAGGCGTGATTTCGGTGAGTGCCGTTGTGGCCATTACCAGTGCGTTGCTGGTGTATCAGCTTGGGCAGCCGCGTATCTGGATGACCATGAGCCGGGACGGCTTACTCTGGAAACGTTTTTCCCGGATTCATCCTAAGTACAAAACTCCGTCTTTTGCTACCATTGTAACGGGTTTTCTGGTCGCTGTTCCGTCGTTGTTTATGGACCTCAAATTCTTCGTTGATCTAACCAGCGTCGGAACATTTTTCGCGTTCATTCTGGTCTGTGCCGGTATCTTATTTCTGGATGCTAAAGGACTGACGGCGCAGTCGAAATTCAAAGTGCCCTACATTAACGGTAAATACATCATCGGGGTCGTTTTGCTGGCCGTACTGGCCTATGCCCTTACGAAAGGTTCACCAATACAGACGCTGGAAAGCAAGCCACTATTAATTGTTTTCTGGGGCGTATGGGCCGTGTTAGCCGTGCAGGGATTCCGGTATAATTTCTCGCTGCTTCCGGTTATTGGTGTACTGACGAATCTCTACCTGATGACCGAACTGGGATCGAGCAACTGGCAGATTTTTGGCATCTGGCTGGTTATCGGTCTGATTATTTATTTTTCGTACGGTTTCCGGAAAAGCAAACTGGCGCAGCAGGAACGTGCCTTGTAAACACGGACTTGCCGTACTTACTTTCCAAAAAACATAATGTGCTGTTGGGGCAGTCGGTCGTCGTTTTTGAGAAGTTTCAGGCCGATGGCGTTCATTTCTTTGCTGGCCTGCTTCACGCTTAGTTTGTGAAGTTCTTTAATGGGTACACTGGGGTCTTCGGCCCGGTACTCGACCAGAACGATACGACCTCCCGGCTTCAGTGCTGATGCAATATGTTTCATCATCTCGCGCGGGTACGAGAATTCGTGGTAAGCGTCGATCAGAATAGCCATGTCGATACTGTTCGCGGATAGTTTAGGATCAGATTCGGTACCCAGTACGGGTTGCACATTATTGATTTTGCGCTTAGCCTTTCCTTCATTCAGATACTCGATCATTTCGGGTTGAATATCGACCGCAAGTACGTTGCCTTTGGGTAGTTTAGGCGCCATCAGAAAGGTAAAGAAACCGGTTCCGGCCCCAATGTCGGCTACAACATCGGTTGGCTTTAACGATAACGCGTTTAGCAGTAAGTCGGTACGCTCTTCCTGTTCACGTTCCGGGCGTTCGAGCCACGATGCACCCAGGTGACCCATGACCTGGGCAATCTCGCGGCCCTGATATACTTTGCCGATTCCGTCACGGCTGGCGCTCCTGATTTGATAAACCGTGGCTGAATCGGCGGGAAGCGAGGTGGCTGCCTGTTGTTGAGAGGCTCCCCGACAGCAGGCAAAAAGCAGGGCGAAAAACAAAACCAGAAGACGATGCATACGGAAGGAGTCAGGTATATTCAGTAAACCATCCTATCGCAAAACAGTTGTTCAAAAGAACCATTTATATCCTGAGTATGAATCTTATCCTACACTTACTGCTTGATGCCGCCGTAATATTCGGCCTGGCTTACCTGATGCCACAAATTGATGTGAAGAACTTTGGAACGGCCGTGCTGATTGCGCTCGTGCTTGGACTTCTCAATTTCTTCGTTGGCTGGGTGATTCGGTTTCCGCTAAACCTAGTTACGTTCTTTCTGCTGACGGGTATTGTCCGGATTTTGGTGACGGCGGTACTGCTTAAAGTAATCGACAAGTTCATGGACAGTTTCACCATTGTGGGTTTCTGGCCTGCGGTACTCATCGCCCTGGCGGTAGCTGTAGCTGGGATGCTCATCGACCGGTCGGCTCCAACGCCCGAAATGGTTGAGTCTGGCTATGTTGTATCGTTGGTGTCCAGTTTACGAATAGCCTAGTGAACCGTCATCGTTATTCATACAAAAAGCCGTGTCAATACTGACACGGCTTTTTCTTTATCCGGATTTCCCGTACGACATTGGTTAGTCGCTCCGGCGACCGCCCATCAGGATGCTGGCATAGTACAACAGGGTGGCCAGCGAGCCTAAAGCCGCAACGACGTACGTCATGGCTGCCCACCAGAGAGCGTCTTTCGCAAAGCCATATTCACGCTGATTAACAACTCCTCGTTCCTGAATCCAGGCCAGTGCCCGGCGGCTGGCGTCGAACTCAACAGGTAGCGTTACGAAACTAAAGAGTGTCGTCAGCGCAAACAGACCGACGCCAATGGCAAGGGGGAGTGGCGTTGTTTGCAACAGCAAAATGCCCCCCAGCAATACCCATTGCAGATAACGAGAAGAAACCGATAAGACAGGTACCATTGCCGAGCGAAGTTTCAGCGGTGCATAGGCGACTTTGTGCTGCACCGCGTGACCGCATTCGTGGGCGGCAACGGCAGCCGAAGCGACACTTCGTCCGTAATAAACGTCGGCGCTAAGGTTAACGGTTTTGTCTTCGGGGTTATAATGGTCCGTCAGCATTCCTTCTACCGATACAACGCGCACATCATAGATGCCGTTTTCGTTCAGCATCTTCTGCGCTATCTCTGCCCCGCTCATGCCATTGCTGAGGCCAATCTGGGCGTATTCGTTGAATTTGCTTCGTAACCGCCAGCTCACGAATGCGCTGAGGCCGAAGATAATAATCATGATTAACCAAGGTGATATCATCGTCAATTAGTCAGGTTTGTGGTTCTATTACAACAGCCGTATTGTTAGCTTGTTTGTAATAAAACACGAGTTAGCCCTAAAAAGTATCCCGTTAGTCTAACCATTTATCCCGCCGGACAGCCACTTAACAGGGCAGAAGGGCCGGATCTAACCGGTGTTGATCCCTGCCGAATAAGCTTTTAACGGTAGCCGGCTTTAATGCGCTCGATGAGTTTGGTTGTCGAATAACCCGGTACCAGTGCAACCGTCTCGACCCGGCCACCGCGTGCCAGGACAAAATCAGCCCCGACAATAGTGGCCACCGTGTAATCATCTCCTTTCACGAGTATATCGGGCTGTACGGCCTCAATAAGTTCGAGCGGAGTGGGTTCGCCGAAGAGGGTAACCACGTCAACAAAGGCCAGTGCGGCCATAAGCCGGGCGCGGGCGTATTCATTCACGACGGGGCGGAGCGGTCCTTTTATACAGCTGACGGATGCGTCGGTGTTAAGCCCCAGAATCAGTTTGGTGCCGAGATTCCGGGCTTTTTCCAGATAGTCGATATGCCCCAGATGAACAATATCGAAACAGCCGTTCGTAAAAACGATTTGCTGCCCTTCAGCCCGCCATAACCGGGCCTGTTCAACAGCCTGTTCGCGGGTTAATAGTTTAGATTCGGTCATAGTGAAGAGGTTGCGTTATTGCTCCATTCTCAACGCTTTAGGGTCGTCCAGCACATCGGCGGCATTGGTTGTTTTGTTGCCTCGAAACAGCACAACCAGCAGAGCCGCAATACCCAGAATGATGATCATAATGGTTGACACACCGTGAATGAACGTAGCTAATACCTGCCCGTCCTGACTGGTCAGGCCATACAGCAGGGCTACCTGTCCAACCAGCAGGTGAAACGAGCCGATGCCCCCCGGCGTTGGAGCCGCCATGCCCAGCGAGCCAACTACCAGAATGGTCAGGCCTGCCAGCGGACCCAGATTGGCCGTGGCGGGCATGGCAAAAAACAGGCAGAAGGACATGAGGTAGTACATTGTCCAGATGAGCAGCGTATGGAATACAAATGCCCCCGGCCGGCGTATTTTTCGAACGCTCAGCAAACCCTCCAGCAGTCCTTTGGCAAAAGCATGTATTTTCTGGTAAAGCGGATGACGGCCCAGTGCGTCGCGGTACCGGCTGAACAGGAACCAGCTCAACAGCGCCAGCCCGACCAGGACGGCACCGGCCAGCAACAGTATTCCCGAACCACTGGACCCTTTGGGCAGTTTACCGCCCAGAAACTCCATAAAAAACTGGCTCAGGCGATCAAATTCAAGAATAAACGTGGCGCCCAACAGCAGAATAAGCATGAGCAAATCGAACAAACGTTCGGCTACAACCGTACCGAAGCTGACGTTGACCGGCACGCCCGACAGGCGGTACAGGGTTCCGCAGCGGGCCACTTCACCCGCCCGGGGTAAGGCCAGATTAGCCAGGTAACCCGTCAGAACGCTTGCTGTTGTATCGAGTGAGTTGGTGCGCTGTTTTACCACGGGCTCCAGTAGGATGCGCCAGCGTTCGGCCCGGCTCCAGTGCGCAACAATGGTCATCAGGGCTGATACCAGCACCCATCGAAAATCAGCCCCGCTTATTTTTTGCCATAAGTCGGCTGCGTCGAGGTGACTTTGTTTGAAGGTAAACCAAAGTAATCCTCCGGCAAAAGCCAGCGAGATAAGGTATTTAAGTATGTTTTTGATCGTCATATAGCCGTATACGCTCGGTAAGTCGTGGTAAGGTACAGGCGTGGCCTTAAGCCACCCAACAGAAAACTCCGCCACAAAGTAACGGAGTTTCGGGGAAACAGAGGAGAATGGTTACTAAAAGGGCTAGCCGTTCACCAGCCGGTTGTTTTCATCCGGAAAAACGACGGTTGGTTTGTGCGTCTTTGCTTCCTCATCCGACATCATGGCGTAGGCAATAATGATAACGATGTCACCTACCTGCGCTTTGCGGGCCGCGGCTCCGTTGAGGCAAATGATGCCGGTGCCCCGCTCCCCTTTGATGACGTATGTAATGAGCCGCTCGCCGTTGTTGTTGTTAACAATGTGGACCTGCTCGTTTTCGCGCAGGTTGGCAGCATCCATAAGATCTTCGTCGATAGTGATACTACCAACATAATTCAGCTCCGCCTGGGTAACCTTGACGCGATGCAGTTTTGATTTTAGTACGGTAATGAACATGGAGATTGACTAATGGCATACGGGATTGACTAGATGGGTCGCTCACCGATTGCACCCAAAACAGTCACATCGGGGGGTTGGTTCCGGCTCGGGCAATTGCCCGAAAGGAAGTGAGCCAATGTCTTGACCATCCGATCATGCCATTGGCTCACGCAACAAACGCAGCGGGAATGCTTAATACATCGCCATTTCGGGTTCAATATCTCGTGCCCAGACGTTGATACCGCCCTCCAGATTATACAGATTCGTCAGGCCGTCCTGTGTATACAGATATTGGGCAACGTTGGCCGAACGAATGCCATGATGGCAATACACAATAACGGGTTTATCTGTCGGGATTCGCTTGCGGTTATTCGGGATCATACTAACAGGAATCAGAACCGCCCCCTCCAGGTGGCAAAGTTCATATTCAGGCCGTTCGCGGACATCCAGTAAGAAAATGTCTTCGCCCAGCGCCATTTTGTCGGCCAGTTCCTGAACGGATATTTTTTGCGGCCCCGCTGCACCGGGACTCGTGCGGGTACCAGCCGATGTCAGGCCCTCACCCGCTATCTTTTCGGCATCGGCCCGACGTTTGGTTTTTATTTTCTGCTGGCTCATCGTCAATAAATCGACCATGAGCAGGTGCTCGTTCAGGGATTGTCCGATACCGGTAATGAGTTTGATGACTTCGTTGGCCTGAAAAGTGCCAATGACGCCTGGTAATACGCCCAGTACGCCTGTGTCGTTACAATTGGGAATCTCGATCTGGTTTGGATATTCGGGGAACAGACACCGGTAGGTTGGGCCCCGCTGGCCATCGCCCAGATCGGCGTTCAGGACCGCCACCTGCCCTTCAAAACGATGAATGGCTCCGTACACAAACGGCTTGCCAAGCGCAACGCAAACATCGTTGACCAGGTAGCGTACTTTAAAATTATCGGTACAGTCAACCACTATGTCATACCCATCAATGATGGCACGAGCGTTGCTGATGTCCAGCGCCATTGTATAGGTATCGAACGTCAGATCGGGGTTCAGGCGGTTCAGATGACCGATGGCAGCTTTTGCTTTCGATTTGCCAACCTCATCGGTGGTGTACAGTACCTGTCGCTGCAAATTGCTCAGATCAACCACATCGGGATCAATCACGCCAATTTTACCGACGCCAGCCGCCGTCAGGTACAATAGGACCGGGCAACCGAGTCCACCCGCGCCGACGACCAGCACCCGGGCATTTTTAAGCCGAAGCTGGCCTTTGGCACCAATTTCGGGTAAATTCAAGTGTTTCTGATAGCGTTGCTTTTCAGCAGGAATTAAGGTTGTCGCTTCCATAATGACGCAATAATAGGCAACCCTGAGCCGTGTTGCATTAATCAAACAGATTTAGGATGGCTTAAATTGCACACAATGAAGTCACAGTAGAAATATTTACCAAACGTTATGAATGTGTTTTTTTTTAGTACTATTGCCCCGACAAAATCCTAACGATCCTCAACTATGAACAAGCTGCGTTTTCCAGCAACCTCTTCCTTACGCCCTCAGCTTGCTGTTGGTCTGCTGGCGCTAACCATGACGCTTACCGCCAAATCGGCCAATGCTACCACTGATTTGACTAATTCTAACCCATCCACGCATCGGCCTGATTACCTGCTGAAAAAAGGTAAGTGGGAGACGCTGTTCGACGGGAAAACGTTGACGGGCTGGCATACGTACCTCAAACAGGGACAGTCAGTATCAGACAAATGGACGGTTGATGACGGTGCTATTCACCTTACCGATGGTGGGGCAGGTGATCTGGTAACGGATAAAGAATATGGCAATTTCGAGCTGGAACTTGAGTGGAAAATTGCGGAAGGTGGCAACAGCGGTGTCATTTTTCACGTCCATGAAGATCCAAAGTACAAAGCCACCTATCAGACGGGTCCCGAAATGCAGGTTCTTGATAACGAACGGCATCCGGATGCCAAACAGGGACGTGACGGCAACCGGACAGCTGGTTCGCTCTACGACTTACAGAAGCCCGTTACGCCCGGTGCCGCCAAACCCGCTGGTGAGTGGAACAAGGCCCGACTGGTTATTAATAACGGAAAAGCGGAGCAGTATCTGAACGGTAAAAAAACGGCCGAGTACCCAACCAGCGGCCCCGAATGGGATAAAATGGTTGCCGAGAGTAAATTTAAGGGGTGGGAAGGCTTTGGTAAATATGCCACTGGCCACATTGCCCTGCAGGATCATGGCAACAAGGTTTGGTATCGTAATATTCGGATACGCGAATTGTAACGTAGAGCGGCAATCCCTTGCAGCTCCTTGATCTTTAATATAATTGCTGACGCTCAGGAGCCGTAAGGGATTGCGGCTCTACAAAAGCTAAATCTCATGTCCCACTCCCGCCGAACGGCTCTGAAAACTCTGACCGGTACTGCACTGACGCTACCGTTACTGTCTGATTCCTTTGCAAACTCTATGAATCAACCTGAAAAAACGGCCCCGTTAAAAGGTCGTATTAATCACTCAGTTTGCCGGTGGTGTTATAGTAAAATAGCCCTCGATGACCTTTGTAAAGCCGCTAAAGAAATGGGTATCAAATCAATCGATTTGACGGGCCCTGAAGAGTGGCCTACGTTGAAAAAATATGGCCTGACGTCGGCATTACCCCAGGGGGCAGGAAAAGGCATTGCGGATGGGTTCAACAACCCTAAGTTTCACGATGAACTGGTTGCTAGTTACGAAGCTATATTTCCGAAACTGAAGGCAGCTGGCCTGACAACGGTTATTTGTTTCTCGGGAAACCGGCGGGGCATGAGCAATGAAGAAGGTCTGGAAAACTGCGCGATTGGCCTAAAACGCTTGATGCCCAGCGCCGAAAAACATGGTGTTACGATGATCATGGAACTGCTTAACAGCAAGGTTGATCATAAAGACTACATGTGTGACCATACGGCCTGGGGCGCCGAACTTTGCAAGCGGGTTGGTTCCGAAAACTTTAAGCTGCTGTATGACATTTACCACATGCAGATTATGGAAGGTGACATCATCCGCACCATTCGTGAATTCAATAAGTACATTGGCCACTACCATACGGGTGGCAACCCCGGCCGGAACGAGATCGACGAAACGCAGGAGCTCTATTACCCGGCTATCATGAAAGCCATTGTTGACACTGGTTTCAAGGGATATGTTGCCCAGGAGTTCATTCCCAAGCGCGACCCGCTGACCAGTTTGAAAGAAGCCGTTTTAATTTGTGATGTATAGAGACAGTAGGGAGCCGCAAGAGATTGCGGCTCTTATCATTTGTTATATGTAGTTACACTTCTCTGCTTTCTTGGTAAGTCGGTCAAACTGGCTGCTAAAAAGCTGTCAGTGGTCAACTACAGCCATCAACTAACCGGGATATTACGTTTATATGTACCGTTATCAGTAATCGGGCGTTTGGTAACCACTGGCAGCTTGTCCGAATATCGCCTGTATCTATAACGGAATTAGAATCAACTGGCACAATAAATGGACAAAAACGGCCCGACACCAGCCACAACAAGAAAAATAAATAAAATAAGTTATAGGGAAGCACTAGGCTCCATGTATGACTATATAGATTTTTAGTTGTAATAAACTACTAATTAGTTACTAATGATAGACTGCAGTGTTCTTTTATAAAAACATCATAAAAGTGTACATAAGATTGTCCTCTGCGTTTCTTTTCACTACACCGCTCGGAAATGGCTAAGTATAATTGACTACGTATGTCGTTATTTTGCAAATAATGTGTATTAAAAATTATATTAAGTATAAATAAATTTATTTTGGTTAACTAATTATTGTGCTTCCCGGTGAATAAACCAGAGTATCAGTTTTTGGGGTTTTATTATTGTGTAGTTTGAAAACGTCGGTGCTAATACTCATATTTGTGTCAAGAGTAAATTAGCATACCTTGTTTCAAGTTTTTCTTTCCTCTTTGAGAAGATCACAATCAATTCTTCCTCTTAACAAAAACAACGACCAAATATGAAAGTCGTCAAGCGCAGAAACCGCCAGATGACCATGGAACGAATTTTACGTGCCATGGGTGATGTTATGGCCGAACGAGGCACTGAAAAAGCAGGTATTAACGCCGTTGCAGATCGAGCTGGGGTTAACAAAGTGCTGATATATAGGTACTTCGGTGGCTGGAATGGTTTGTTGGAAGCCTATGTGCACCGTGGTTTCTTCCTGTCTATGTTCAATGAAAAGTTCATGGATTCAGTGCCGGATAACTTAGCACCAGAAGCCCGGAGCAAAGCCTGGTCGGAATACACCATTCAGTTTATGCGGGAGTTTCGGACACGTAAGTCTTCGCAGGAACTTATTCGTTGGGAAATGTCAAACGGCGAGACAGAACTGGCACGCCGTTTGGCCGATTTTCGGGATCAATCTTACAAGAACATGGTTGCTAAACTAGCGCCCTATTCGGACTTCGATCCACTGGCCATTACCAGTCTGATGGTAGCGGCTGTAACGAACATTGTGCTCAATAGCACCCAGCGGGATCATATCGGCGATATTGACCTCCGCTCCGATGCGGGCTGGGAGCGTCTGGAAACCGCTATCCGCCGAATCTATTCCAGCCTGAACATCGCGCTCGAACGCGAGCAGTCGAAGGCGAAGTAAAGTAAAAAGACCGCTGGACAACGTATAGCTTTGGGCGTCAGTGCCCGCCTATGCGTTGTCCAGCGGTCTTTTTGGCCTAGTTCATCAGGTCTTCAATCTCATCGGCCTCGACCGGAATATTCTTCATCAGATCAATGTTGCCCGATTCGGTGATCAATATGTTATTTTCAAGGCGTATACCCAGTTTTTCCTCCCGAATATAAATGCCTGGCTCTACCGTAAACACCATACCCGGTTCCATTTTCCGGTATTTGTTGCCCACGTCGTGAACGTCGAGACCCAGGAAATGGGAGGTGCCGTGCATAAAGTATTTTTTATACAAAGGAGCATCGGGATCCTGATTCTGCACGTCGGTCCGATCCAGTAAGCCCAGACCAATCAGCTCAGACTCCATAATCTTGCCTACTTCGCGGTGGTACTCATCCCACAAATTACCAGTTTTGAGCATTTGTGTGGCCTCGTTCATCACCCGTAACACCGCGTCATAAACCGCCCGCTGGCGAGCCGTAAACCGCCCATTGACGGGTACCGAGCGGGTCATATCGGCATTGTAGTTAGCGTATTCGGCACCAATGTCGAGCAGGATAACATCGCCATCCTGACACTGCTGGTTATTCTCGATATAATGTAGCACGCAGGCATTGGCTCCCGAGGCAATGATGGGTGTATACGCTGCCCCCCTCGATCGGTTACGCAGAAACTCATGCATCATTTCGGCTTCGATTTCGTACTCCCAGACACCGGGCTTGATGAACGTTAACAGCCGCCGGAACATCTTGTCCGTCGTATCAATGGCCGTCTGGATCAGCGGAAGTTCCTGCGGTTGTTTGATGGCCCGGAGCTGGTGCATCAAGGGAGCCAGCCGTTCCAGTTGATGCAACGGATAGGTATCCCGGAATTGAGCGATATACCGGGCGTCCTGCGTCTGAACGTTCACGCTGGCGCGGGTATGTTCATTGGTATTCAGGTAGATGTGGCTGGCTTCGAAGACCATCTGCCCGAAAATCTGATTGAACTGGTGCGTCCAGTAAATCTGCTTCTGCGACAGGCCCGTAACCTGTTCTGCTTCGGCCTTCGTCAGTTTATGACCTTCCCATATTTCAATCAGTTCGCTGGTTTCGCGAAGAAATAGAACCTCCCGGAATTTCGGGTCGGGGTGTTCGGGAAACAGGACCATCCGGGTTTCTTCCTGATCAACGCCTGTCAGATAAAAGAGATCATTGTTTTGGCGAAAGGCCATTGTGCCATCCGCATTGGTCGGCATAATGTCATTGGCATTGACCACCACCAGTGATTTAGGTTTCAGCAGGGCAGCCAGCCGCTGGCGGTTTTTGACAAAAAGTTGGCTATCAATTGGTAGATAACGCATATCGTAACTATTGGGGCGCGTTTGTGATTAAGTTTGCAAAGAAACTCAAAAGCGGTAAGAGTTTCTGCGCGTTTTCGCGTTTAGACTCTATTCAGTTTAAACTTGGCGAAAACGCCAGGCTTACTTCTTCCTAAACGAACCATGAACATTCGACTATCCGGGCTATTCTGTTTATTCGTACTCGTCGCGCAGGCCCAGCCTAAGTACTGGGTCTTGTTGCCGGATAAAGATCAGGCCGTACCCGTATCCTTGTCGCCAACGGCTGTTGCACAACGGAAAAACCAGAATCTGCCCCTAGACGACACCGATCGCCCCGTTTCAACCGCTTACCTGAATGAACTGAAGCAGGTGGGCGTTCAGCCCATTTGTCAGTCGCGGTGGCTCAATGCCGTATCGGTGCGACTAACGCCTGAGCAATACGCAACGGTTGCGAACATGCCGTTTGTGAAAGCCATTCAGGCTATTGATCCGGCCATCGTGATCACGTCGATTGCCCTACCGGCCAATCCGCATATGGCTCCGGTCATGTCGCAGATACAGGCACCCGATTTTATGAAAGCTGGCTTAACAGGTCGGTTTGTGAACATTGGGGTTATCGATGCCGGTTTTTTTGGTGCCGATTCGGCCAATGCGCTCAAGCACATTTTTGCCCGCGATGGCGTAAAACGCGTGCGTGATTATGTAAATGAGAAGAAGACCCACAGTGATCTGTTTCGCACACTGGAGTCCAACGCTGATTTTCACGGGACAGAAGTACTGGCAGCTATTGCCGGCAACGACCCCTCCGAAAACATTCAGTTTGGCCTGGCTACGGATGCAACATTTTACTTGGCCCGCTCCGACCAGGGTAATCGCGAGTACCGGGGCGAGGAGGACAACTGGGTAGCCGCCATGGAATGGATGGATAGTCTGGGGGTTCGGCTTATAAACACCTCGCTGGGCTACGCCAAGGGCATGAGTAACCCCAAAGATAACTACGAACCGGGCCAGATGAACGGCCATACGAGCCTTATTAGCCAGGCTGCTCAGATAGCCGCCGACAAAAAAGGAATCTTAATCATCGTGTCTGCCGGAAACGAAGGCGAAGATCGCTCCTGGCGGATCATCAGTACGCCTGCCGATGCGCAGGGGGTACTGGCTATCGGGGCAACTAACTCCCGCCTTTGGAACCGCATTGGGTACAGTAGCATCGGACCGGAGAGTTTGCCCTACTTAAAGCCAAACGTAGCCTGCTTTTCGCTCTACGGTACCTCCTTGTCAGCGCCGGTCATTACCGGTTTTGCCGCCTGCATCATGCAGGCAAACCCAAAGCTGACGAATAAGGAAGTGATGGCCATTATCGAGAAATCGGCGCATCTGTATCCGTATGGGAACAACTATGTCGGGTATGGCGTACCACAGGCATCGCGGGCATTGGCGCTGCTTCGAAATCAGGAGTTACCGGCTGCACCGCGGGTGATTCAGGCTACCGGTAAAACGCTGACATTGCCCGTCGATACAAATGAGTTGGCGGTATCGGTCTTTCACAAGAAAGACGCTACCCATGTATTGCAGCAGGAAGCGGCTAAAGTGGCCAATGGTAAACTAGTCCTGCGTCGGGCAACGGACGAAAAACAAACGACGGTAGATTTGAAAAAAGAGGTTATTGAGATTATCTGGGAGTAAAATCCGGCATGAAGAAAAATTAATATCCAGTTCAGATGGGCTTTAGATGGCGAGTATAGCTTTGCTTCCGTAATCAACCAGTAAACAACAACTGACTTATGGAAACCAACACAAAATTAATCGCTACCGTTGCCCTGGCCCTGGCTTTAGCTTCTCCTTTTGCACACGCTCAAAGCTCGACCGGGGCTGCTGTGGCCCAAAACGCACCCAGCGTAAACGGTCCCGATGGACCTCCTGCGGGTGGACCCGGTCGTCGGCATGGCCGCCCCGGTGGTCCTGAAGCGGATCGTCCGGATCATGGCCCTGACCAGGGACCCGGCCGAAAAAATCGGGAAGGTGGCCTGACCTCTCTGACGACCGTTTCGGGTACCGTAGGGCAACTTACCGCCAACGATGACTTTATTCTGGATGGCTTTACGTTAAATGCAGGTTCCGGATCGGCTACGATAGTGAAGTTCCCGGCCCATCTGGGTACGCAGGTTCAGAAAGCCATCAAAGCGGGCAGTACCGTGAGCGTAACGGGTTATTCCGAAAAAACGCCAACTGGAGAAACGCGCTTTCGTATGAACAGCCTGACCGCCGGTAAAACGACCGTAGTGGATGCCGCCCCGGTTCGTCCGGCCACTACGCCTGATGCCCCCGCTCTGACGACTGCTACGGGGAAAATTGCTGATTACCGACTCGATCGGGGAGGGCGTGTTAACGGACTGGTGCTGGACGATAAAACTGTCGTTAGCCTTCCGTCGCGGGTGGCTTCTCAGCTGACGGATCTGGCTAAAAAAGGAAGTACCATCACCGTACAGGGCTACCCTAAAACGCTCCGGGACGGTCAGGTTCAACTAGAAAAGGTAAACGTTCTGCGTGCTTCAGTCCTGACTATTAACGGACAACAGTACCTGGTACGGTAATCAAAAAGTGAAAGAGCGAATGAGCGAACACGTATAATCGCTGAAATACCGACTATTAGGAAAGAAACATGCACTCATTCGCTCTTTATTACCGTGAAAATATTAGTCATTGAAGATGAACGAAAGCTGGCCCGGTTTATTAAACAGGGGCTGGAACAGCACGGTCACGTAGCCGATTTGACGCACTCAGGGTCGGAGGGGCTCGATCACATTGCGGGTGGCCTGTACGACCTTGTTCTGCTCGATCTGATGCTGCCGGGGCAAACGGGCTTCGAGGTGTTGCAGAATCTGCGGACGTTTAATTTGACCGTTCCGGTTATGATTCTGTCGGCGTTGAGCGACCCGGACAAAGTGGTGCAGGGGCTGGATTTAGGTGCCGTCGATTACTTGCGCAAGCCGTTCGACTTCAGTGAGTTACTCGCCCGAATTAGGGTATTGCAGCGTAAAAGTACCACGAGCAATGATGTCGTTTTGCGGGTATCCGATCTGGAAATGAACCTCGTTGCTCATGAAGTGGCCAAACACAAAACGACCCTCGATCTGACCAATCGGGAGTTTGCGTTGCTTGAACTGCTGATGCGAAAGGCCGGGCAACTGGTTACCAAAAATGAAATTGCCGAAAAAGTGTGGTCTGTCGATTTCGATATGGGCAGTAATGTCATTGAAGTACACATCTATCAGTTACGGAAAAAACTCGACGCCGTTGGCACAACGGGTTTGATTGAGACGCTAATTGGCCGGGGATACCGGCTCAAAACGACATGAGCCTGCGCAGCCGTGTCGTGCTGGCGGTTACGACTGTATTTGCCGTAATCAGTTTGCTGGCGGGCTGGCTGATGCTCAACCGGGCTGAGACGAGTTTACGAACGGCGTTCGACCGGGCTATCCAGACACGGGCTGACTGGCTGTTGTCGATGGTAAGTGTTGATCCGGTTATTTTGCCTTTACCGACCGACCGGGAGCGTATGCGGGTACTGTACCATACCTACGGCCGCACCCGCGAACTGTTCCGAAGTCCGGGTTTTCCGGATGAACCCAATACCCATCGGCACCGGGATACACAACGGTACTCGTATCGATCCGTAACCAGCCAGACGACTACGGAGCAGGCTCCCGATGGTCAGATTCGCCTAACCTTATCGGTGCCTGACATGAGTTTGCGTCAGGATGTAAACCGGTTGCGTTGGGTGTTTGGTTTGGGCTGGCTGCTGAGCCTGGGCCTCGCTTTCGGGGCTGGCTACGTGGTGGCGGGTTGGCTGTTAAGGCCCATTCAGTCTATTGTCGATCAGGCGAATACGATCAGTTACGCTACCGACAACAGCCAGATAACCCTGCCAAAATCCCGCGATGAGTTATACCAGCTCACGGATACATTGAACCGGATGCTCAGCCGTATTCGGGAAAACGTTGATGCCCAGCAGAATTTCTTCGGAGCGGCTGCCCACGAATTGAGAACCCCACTGACGATTATGAAGACAGGCCTGGAAGTAACCCTCGGTAATGAGCAGGTTTCAGGCGCAGTAAAGCCGTTTCTGACCAGCCAATTGGATGAGGTCAGCCGCTTGGCCCGATTACTCGATGAGTTTCTGACCCTTAGCCGTCCTGAAGAAGCAACACAACCTCTTAAGTTAACGGAAGTTGATGTTTCTCAACTGGTTGATCGCTGCCTGAGCCAGCTAGCCAGCCTGGCCGTTGATTATGAAGTAACGGTGAATCTGCATATGGACGAGTCGGCACGTGAGCCAGTACTGACGGATGTCGTCAAACTGGAGCACATCCTGCTGAATCTGATGGAAAATGCCATTAAGTACGCCGTAACGGGAAGCTCGATCCTGATTCGGGTGACGAATGCCGATGGTTTAGTCGTTCGGGTGCAGAACCAGACCGCCCGTGCCAGTGGGCCTACCCTCGACCTGATTCAGCCGTATTTCAGGGCCGATCCGCTGAAGGAAGGGCATGGACTGGGCCTTTGGATTGGCCACCGACTAACTGTACTGCTTGGCGGAAGGCTACATCTCGATTGGCAATCGTTTACATTTACCAGCGAGCTGTCGCTGCCTGGGTCGACTCGTTAGCGGGCAACAGTCAGCCAACGAGGAGGTGATATGAACAAAGCGGGGTCCTAGCTATGCAACTAGGACCCCGCTTTGTTATGGATGTAAAAAGAGTTATAGATACTCGCCTTTGCTCAGGTAGTTTTTTACGTAATCGGAAATTCCATCTTCCAGCGACGAAAATGGTCGATCATAGCCAATGGAGCGAAGCTTGGCCATGTTGGCCTGAGTAAAATACTGATACTTGTCACGAATATCGACGGGCGTATCAACGAAGCTAATATCGGGCTCGAGGTCAAGCGCCTTAAAGGTATTACGGGCCAGATCGAGGAACGTACGGGCCTTACCGCTGCCCAGGTTGTAAATGCCCGAGTTGCGCCGGTGATGCATCAGAAACGAACATACGTCGACCACATCTTTTACATAGACGAAATCGCGCATCTGTTCGCCATCGGCAAACTCAGGATTGTGCGATCGGAACAATTTCATTTTTCCGGACTCTTTGATCTGCCGGAATGTGTGAAAGATAACCGAGGCCATCCGGCTCTTGTGGTATTCGTTGGGCCCATAGACGTTGAAGAACTTCAGCCCGGCCCAGAAGAACGGCTTGCGTTCCTGCTCCAGTGCCCAAATGTCGAATTCATTCTTGGAGTCGCCGTAGGGGTTGAGCGGTTTCAACTGCGGAATCAGCGACTCATTGTCATCGTAGCCTAACTCGCCAAGGCCATAGGTGGCTGCCGATGAGGCATACACCAGCGGAATCTGATATTGAATACACCGGTTCCAGATCTGCTTGGAATACTCGACGTTCAGGTGTTCAAAAATCTGTCGGTCAAACTCGGTTGTGTCGGTACGGGCACCAATGTGAAAAATAAACTCAACCTCGTGGTAGTTCTGGTCAAGCCAGTCGAAAAATACTTCACGATCCACGCGCTCCTGAATGCGTTTACCGGCTAAGTTGGCTTCTTTTTCAGGATTTGAAAAATCATCAACAGCGATGATAAAATTGAAATTTTCCTGATTCAGCTTGCTGATTAAACAGCTCCCAATAAAACCGGCGGCTCCCGTAACGATAATCATAAATTGGTGGTCGTAAAGGTATTCGTAGTGATAATTAGATAAGTAGTTGAAGGACTTACGCGAAATAGGGTGTAAAGATACGGGTTTTTAGATGGACAAAGGAATAGCGTATTTCCTGATTAAGTTGGATTTATCTTATGTGGCGGAGTTTGTTTCCAGTCGGTATACCAGCCAGACTTTAGGCTCGTTGAACACCTGAACTGTTCACGCCTTTTTCGTACCTTTGCGGCTTATTTTTCAATCGGCGTTTCTGGCAACCGCCCCATCTAAACCAGAAAAATGGTCTATATCAACAGAATTGAACACTTTAACGCGGCTCACCGGCTTTATAATCCAGCCTGGTCAGAAGAGCGTAACAAAGACGTATTTGGCCCCTGCGCCAACATGAACTGGCACGGTCATAACTTCGAATTAATTGTGACAGTAAAAGGCGAACCTGATCCCGATACGGGCTTTGTGATCGACCTGAAACTGTTGGGCGATATTGTGAAACGGGAAGTGATCGAAAAAGTGGATCACAAGAACCTGAACCTCGACGTGGAGTTTATGCAGGGCAAAATGGCCAGCTGTGAAATCTTCATCATGGAAATCTGGAAGATTCTCGAACGGGCACTCGAACCCGTTACCGACGCGCATCTGCACCAGCTCCGGCTCTATGAAACCCCGAAAAATTTCGTGGATTATTTTGGTGAATAACCTGCTGTAGAGACGCAACCACTTGCGTCTCCATTTTTACATGCAAAGGGTTGCGTCTCTACGTATTTTTATGAACTATTACCTCATTGCTGGTGAACGCTCGGGCGATTTGCACGGAGCCAATCTGATCAAAGCCATTCGTTCGTACGATAGTCCGGCTACGTTCAGGGCGTATGGGGGCGAGCAGATGGAAGCGGCCGGCGCGGTACTGGTACGCCATTATCGCGAGATGGCGTTTATGGGGTTTCTGGAGGTGGTAAAAAATCTGGGTACCATTCGCCGGATCATGCGCGAGTGCCAGGCCGATCTGCTGGCCAATCGACCCGATGTACTGATCCTGATCGACTATGCCGGGTTCAATCTGCGCATGGCTCGTTTTGCCAGAAAACACGGGATTCGGGTATTTTATTACATTTCGCCGAAGGTATGGGCCTGGAACCAGCGTCGGGCACTCAAGATCAAGGCAACGGTCGATAAGCTGTTTACCATTCTGCCCTTCGAGACGGAGTTCTTTGCCAAATACGATTACCAGGTTGAGTACGTAGGTAACCCTTTACTCGACGCTCTCGCTGATTTCCAGCCCAATCCATCTTTCCGCCAGCAACTAGGTATTGATGCGCGACCTGTTATTGCGCTTTTGCCTGGTAGCCGTCATCAGGAAATTACGTCTATTCTGCCGCTGATGCTGCGGGTCGTTGATCGGTTTCCGGGCTATCAGTTTGTCGTAGGAACCGTGAGTAATTTGCCCGTTTCCCTTTACGACGCCCTCCTGGCTGATTACCCTGGTGTTTTGCGGGTCGATGATGCTGCTTACGATTTGCTGCACCTGTCGACGGCCGCCCTCGTTACATCGGGTACGGCTACGCTCGAAACGGCTCTGCTCAATATTCCGCAGGTCGTGTGCTACAGGACAACCGGTATCAGCTATGCCATTGCTAAAAACCTGATTGCGGTGCCCTTTATTTCACTTGTCAATCTGATTGCCAACCGTGAAGTAGTGAAAGAATTAATTCAAAATGACCTTACTCCTGACCAAATTACGACCGAACTTCACTGTATCTTACCGGGACAGGAAGGGCGCTTAACGGTGTTGAGTGGCTATGCGGATGTGCAGGAAAAAATGGGTACTCCCGGGGCTTCAGAACGCGCCGGTCGTCTGATGGTCGAAGCCCTGAAAAATAACGAATAGCACTCAGGACTTTTCGCCGATTGATCGTTGATGACTCCTGATGAGTCAGTCGATTCGTGGCTGGCTAATTACACTAGTTTCTGTTCGGGCCTCATCGGGTAATGATGCCGGTTTCTTCCCAGCGTGTCAACCAATCTTTTTTGATGCCGTGCACCTGAGCGAAGAATTGATAAAAAGGCAGCATATCTTTTTCGTAATTGCCGGTTACGTAAACGGGCTCGCTCAACAGAATAAGCTTGCGGGGCCAGTCGAAGCCGACCAGAATGAGCGGAACGTTAGCTTTGAGCGCAATGTAATAAAAGCCTGTTTTGAGCTTGTCGACGTTGCTGCGGGTGCCTTCGGGCGCAATGCAAATGTGAAGATGTTCGTTCTGGTTGAAAACTTCGGCTGTCGCGTCGACCAGGTTGTGGGACTTATCGCGGTAAACGGGTTTGCCACCCAATGCTCGAAATAGCCAGCCTGAATACCAGTTGAACAGTGAACTCTTGGCCAGATACTGTATCCAGATGTGAATAGTGGGTCTGATGCCCAGCCCGAGAAGAAAATCCCAATTGGTGGTATGTGGTGCTACTACCCAAATCGCTTTCGGTACAGTCGGGACGGGGCCAACAACCCGCCATCCCCACATTTTAAATAACCAACGGGTAAGGGTACTGAGCATGTACTTGTGGAGTGGTATATCATTTATAGTTACCGAATTAGCCTTCCAAGTTGTTGAGACATTGTCAAAAAACGGTGAAGACGAATCCGGAAACTATAAACTGTAAACCAGCTTAATACTTCCGGTCTTTACGCTCTAACCAACGGCCAGTTACAAATGCCGACGCCAGGAGTACTACGTAAAACAGAAGTGTCAAAGGTGTTGATAAATCCATGTCGATGTTCAGTTGAATGCTGCTGCAAAAATACGATAGCCTTTTGATTTTAAACCTATCCGGTCGCCAAGACCTTGTCGATTTTTTGTTTACAGAACACCTTTCGTACTGGGTAAGTTATCCAGTTCATCGATATTCCGCCGAACCGCCATTTTGATCGACTTGGCAAATGCCTTAAAAATGGATTCTATTTTGTGGTGCTCATTGTCTCCTTCAACTTTAATGTTAAGGTTGCAGAGGGCCGTATCTGAGAATGATTTGAAGAAGTGGTAGAACATCTCGGTGGGCATATCACCGATCTTCTCCCGTTTGAAGTCGGCGCTCCAGACCAACCAGGGGCGGCCCGAAAAATCAATGCCTACCTGCGCCAAGGCTTCATCCATGGGTAGTAAAAAGCCGTAGCGGCTAATGCCTCGCTTGTCGCCGAGGGCCCGGCGGTAAGCTTCGCCCAGCGCCAGCGCGGTATCTTCAATGGTGTGGTGTTCGTCGATATGCAGATCGCCATCAACGTGGATCGACAGATCGGACCCCGAATGTTTCGCTACCTGATCGAGCATGTGATCGAAAAAGCCGAGCCCCGTATGAATGTCGGCACGGCCGGTTCCATCCAGATTCAGGTCAACCCGTATCTGGGTTTCTTTCGTGTTTCGTTCAACGGTGGCCGTACGGGCAGGCAGGCGCAGGAACGCATAGATTTCGTCCCAATCGCCGGTTTTAAGGGCAATTACGGCTTGCATGGCATCGGTCAGACCATCAACGTCGGCGCTCTGAACGGCAGACAGGCCGTTCGGCGGCAGGAATAAAATAGCTTTGGCGCCCAGGTTTACCGCCAACTGAACATCCGTTAGCCGATCGCCGATCACGTAGCTATTCGACAGGTCATATCCGGCCTCGAAATATCGGGTTAACATACCGATGCCCGGCTTGCGGGTGGCCGAATTATCGCGCGGGAAATGGCGGTCGATGTGAACGGCTGCGAACTTGACATTTTCGCCCGCAAAGGTGTCCATCATCTTATTATGGGCGGGCCAGAACGTGTCTTCCGGAAATGAATCGGTTCCCAGTCCATCCTGGTTGGTTACCATAACCAGTTCGTAATCCGTTTCTTCGGCAATTTTCCGCATGGCCGAAATCGCTTTCGGAATGTAGTCGAGCTTCGCGAGTGAGTCGACCTGCTGATCGGGCTGTGGCTCGGCAATGAGCGTTCCATCACGGTCAACAAAGACTATTTTTTGCATACAATAAATAATAGAAATCGGACAAAGATACGGTCACAGCGTATTGCAAACGAAAATATGCTACTTTTGCAGCGAAGTTCTTGCATAGCTGTTTTTACCGTTTCTATCAATATCCATATCGTTATTAATCGTATTCGTTTCAGCATCATTTATTAATGTACTCGTTCTCCAGGTGCCTATAAAAAGCTGATTCGTAATAAGCATAGTTCTACCAACTCCGACAGATAACCGTAAAAAAGAGCAACTATCATCAATTCGAGTAAATAATAAACATACACCTAATAACGCTCAGTTAAAAACATGCCAGCAGAAGGATCAAGATTGACCCGCATCGGGGTCTTTTACGACGGTAATTATTTTCTACACGTAAGCAACTACTATAATTATTCTCACGAACGTCGCAGTCGTATCAGTATTTCGGGATTACACGCATTCATTCGTCGGCAGGTAGCCGAAGAGGAGGGCGTCAATGAGCGGCTTTGTCAAATCGTGGATGCCCATTATTTCCGGGGGCGGCTCAACGCACACGAAGCCAATCAGCGCGGTAACCAGCTATTTTACGACCGTCTGTTCGACGATATTCTGATGTCGGAAGGGGTTGTGACCCATTATTTACCCGTAAAAACGTATCAGGGTTACCGGCAGGAAAAAGGCATCGATGTGTGGCTGGCCCTGGAAGCTTTTGAACTCGCCCAGTACAAAAAATTCGACGTTGTTGTGCTAATCACGTCGGATGGTGATTATGTGCCGCTTATCCGTAAACTCAACACCCTGGGCTCACGCATTATGGTCTTGAGCTGGGACTTTGAATTTCTGAACGAACAGGGTGAAAAGCAGGTAACCCGTACATCGCAGGATTTACTGGAAGAGGTTTCTTATCCGGTGGGCATGCATGGTTTGATCGATGACCGTAGCCGCCGGAACGATATAGTCATTCAAAACCTGTTTGTTAAACAGCAGGCCCGGCCAACCTTCACGGCGGTGTCTGCCAGTGGAAACTCGAATTCATTCAGCAACGCCAACAGCTTTGGTGAACTCAGCGCCGGAGACGCCTACGAAGAAGCGTATCCACCCTCTGATGAACCGAATTATAACCTAGCCGATGGCGTAGATAATGACCCTGAAGGCCGGAAAATCAGTACGATTCGTAGCCTCAAAACGGGCTATGGGTTCGTGAACTACCCGCCTAATAACTTGTTTTTTCACTATACCAGCTTGATTGATACGGACTTTAATGAGTTGCAGGTCGATGATGAGGTTGAATTTACCGTAGGTCGTAATGCCGAAGGAAAGGACATTGCCGTTGATGTCCGTCTGTTACCTATCTAGTGATGAATAGCGTTCGTGTGTCGGTCGAAGATCTGTCAGGCTGGCGTTGGCAGGCGCTGGCCTGGGCAATTGCCGAAGAGGCCCACGAGGACGGTTTTGTTGCCTTTTTGACGAATAACGGAATTGACTACCCGAATGACCCGTTTCCAAACCGGCTTTTTGTCGGGGCGAAGCGGGTCGTTTCGTTTACGGAAGATGCGCTTGCCGGCCGGGATGCGTTTGACATACTCCAGCAGGCGCACCGCGAAAAACCATCCTACCTGGTCGGTTACTTAGGCTATGACCTGAAAAATCAGCTGGAGCCATTAACCAGCCGAAACCCGGATCGGCTCCAGTTCCCGAATGCTTATTTCGTTGAGCCCGCGTGGATTATTGACTTCGAGAAGTCTGACGTTCTGGGCGATGCGCTCATTATACAGGGGGAGGGGGATACGGGTGCTTTACTAAAGCAATTACGGTTATTTCATCCGGACGCTTCACCGGTTTCCAGTCCCGCTTTGCCCGCTAGTATCCAGTGCCGGGTTACGCCCGACGAATACATCGCTACCGTCCGCCGGATTCAGGAGCATATCCGGGCGGGTGATGTGTATGAGCTGAATTACTGCATCGAATTTTTTGCCCGGAACGCGGGCCACCTCGACCCACTGGCGACGTATCGTGCCCTGAACGAACGATCGCCCATGCCGTTTTCGAACTTTATGAAAATGGGTGACCGGTATGTGATGGGTGCCTCGCCGGAACGGTTTTTGAAGAAAACAGGCTACCAGCTTTTGTCTCAACCCATTAAAGGTACCATTCGGCGCGGCCAAACACCAGAGGAAGACGAGGCTCTGCGTGCTTACCTGCTTCATTCGGAGAAAGAACGGGCCGAAAATCTGATGATTGTGGATCTGGTTCGTAATGATCTGGCCCGTAGTGCCGAAACCGGTTCGGTGGGGGTCGATGAACTGTTCGGTATCTACGGGTTTCAACAGGTGTTTCAGATGATTTCAACGGTTTCGGCCACCCTGCACGAACGCGTTTCCTGGACCGAAGCCATTCGCAATGCCTTTCCGATGGGAAGCATGACCGGAGCCCCTAAAATTCGTTCCATGCAGCTGATTGATGAACTGGAAGTGAGTCGGCGGGGGGTGTATTCAGGAGCCATCGGTTTTGTAACGCCCAACGCTGATTTTGATTTCAGTGTGGTTATCCGAACGTTGCTTTACAATGCCCAAAACCAGTATGCGTCGTTTTCGGTCGGGAGTGCCATCACGTACGATGCCGAACCGGAGCAGGAGTGGGAGGAGTGCCTGCTGAAAGCCCGGGCCATTCGGGAAGTGCTGGCGTTATCTTTTTCGATCCAATAGCCGGGCCTCATAAAAAGTTAGGCTCGTCGTGTGGAATTCTCCTCAAAAAGTCATCATATTGGATAGCGTTTGCAACGTTTCAGTTCGGAAGTGACTCAGTATGAGTGCTGTTCGCCATTAACTAAATTAGCTACTATAAATTTAGTTAAAAATCGTTAACAGGATAAGCATTTGCCGCTGTTACGCTTAGCTTTGCTCCGTTTACACCACAACCTTTTCCCTTTTTCCGGATGAAAAACTTCTTCCTGCTGGCTGTGCTATGCCTGCTTTGTACCGCCCTCTATGCACAAAATCCACCTGGTTTAACGCGTTTTACCTTGCAGGGCCGAGCCGTCGACACCTTGTCCGTACCGCTGCCTTCCTCAACCGTCATGCTCCTGAGCGCCAAAGATTCGTCGCTCGTGAACTTCACCCGCACGGGCGACAATGGTGCGTTCACATTCAAAAATCTCAAGGTGGGTAACTATGTACTGAAAATCTCCTACGTGGGCCTTATTCCTTACAATACAGTGATCAAGCCCACTACCGAAGCTGTGGTTGATTTGGGTCCATTGAAGCTCAAACCTATAACCAGAGAACTGATGGAAGTGGTGGTGAGAACGGCAAAAGCCCCATTAACCATCAAGGGCGACACCATCGAGTATAACGCCAGTTCATTCAAGGTACCCCCCGGCTCAACCGTCGAAGACTTGCTGCGTAAGTTACCCGGTGTGCAGATCGATCAAGATGGAAACATTCGGGCGCAGGGGCAGGATGTGAAGAAGCTGACCGTAGATGGCAAGAATTTTTTTGGTAATGACCCTAAGCAGGCTACCAAGAACCTACAGGCCGAAGCGATTACGAAAGTGCAGGTGTTCAACGACAAAACGGAACAGGCCAAGACAACGGGTATCGATGATGGCAAGAAGGAGAAGACCATCAATCTGGAGCTGAAAGAAGAGTTTAAAAAAGGTGGTTTTGGTAAAGTAACCGCAGCCGGAGGGCCCGCGTCCAACAACGTATCGCCACGGGCAGAAGCAAAAGGCATTTACAATAAATTCAATGCCAAGCACCAGTTTTCGCTGGTCGGTTTAGGCAATAACACAAATCAGCAGGGCCTGTCACGTGACGATTATCAGGATTTTAGGGGAAGCAATGCCTACAACTCCAACCAGAACGCCGACTTTGGCTTCAGTGGAGGTAACTACTTTTATTTCTCCGACAGTGGCGACGAAGGGCTGGGTATTCCGGTAAGTGGTCGGCAGGGGGTTGGCTTTTCCAACAACGCGGCTGGCGGGGCCAATTACAACTTCGATACAAAAGAGAAAAAGTGGAGTGGCAGTTACTATTACAACCAGAGCCGGCTGGAGCTGGATGCACAACGGCTTCGGAATGTAACATTGCCCCAGAGCACCTATTCTACAGACGAAACGAGCAACCAGGTTAATTTCAACGGGAATCACCGAGTGAGTTTACGCTACGAAAAGCAGCTCGATACGCTCAATACATTGACCTTTATCAACAACAGCCGTTATGGAATAGGGAATGCCCGTCTTTTCCGGATTCAGGATCTGGTCCGCAGCAACGGAGCCGCCACGCGCAACCAGAGTACGAACGCCAGCGATCAACGCCAGTTTGCTACATCCAACTCGTTTATTTTCAGGCATAAGATGCATAAGAAAGGCCGCAGCATTGCCGCCAGTGCTACCTATGAAGTAAACACCAACAACGCAAACCTGCTTCTGGACTCCGAAAATACCTACTCGGGTCCAATTACTGCAGCCGACCAATCGGTGGATATTCATCAGGATCAGCGCAACAATATTGTGCGTAGCGAATACAAAGCCAGCTTACAATACGTTGAGCCGTTTGCCAAACGGTTCACCTGGGAAACGTTCTTCAACTTTAGCCTTCGAAACGATGAAGTTGACCGCGACGTGTTTAACCGGGGAGATAACCGCTACGTCCGCAACGATACGTTAAGCCTCTATTACAAAAATAATTACGTGTATAACCGGCTGGGTAGCAGCGTTCGGTACTCGTATAAAGGGTTGAACTTGTCGGTTGGTCTGGCTGGTCAGCGGTTCACGCTCAATGGGCAGTTCGCTCCCGATCAGACATCGGCAACGTTTACGCCCATCAGTCGGGTATTTACGACCGCAATTCCCAATGTTGGCCTGAACTATGATCTGAAAAACAATAAATACCTGTATGGAGGCTATAATGTGAGTGTTCAGATACCAACCTCGCGTGACTTGCAGCCTGTTCGAAATAACAGCAATCCGTTGTATATCTATCAGGGTAATCCTGATCTCCTGCCGCAACTGGGACATAACGTGAACATAGGGTTTAATTATTTTAATCCGGGGAGTTTTACAAACATGTATATTGGTGTAAACGCTACCAAATACGTCAACCAGTTTGCGTACAGCCAGCGAACAGACACTCAAACGCTGATTACGGTGACCACGCCCGAAAATCTGTCGGGTGGCCAGAATCTTGGCTCGTATATCGGGTTTGGGTTTCCATTGAAGAAAACGAAGGCAACGCTTGATCTTAATACCAGCCTGAATTTTGGTAAAAATCCGGTTCGAATCAACGACGTTCTCAACGAAACGCGCAATCAGAGCTATTATGTCGGTACTCGCCTGAGTTTGACGCCTACTGAATGGCTTACATTCTACGGAAACGCGAGTTTTAATGTAAATAATACGCAGTTTTCCATCAGCCCAGATCGGAACCAAACGTTCACGAACAACAACTTTAGTGGTGATCTGAACCTGAAGCTGCCGCATGATTTTTACATCAACACGAGCATGAACTACAGAATATCCAAGAATGAGCAGCTAAATTTCGAACAGCGGATTCCGATCTGGAACACATCGGTGTACCATATTCTGGGCAAAGCAAAACGGGCTGAAATTCGACTGACGGCGATCGACATGCTGAACCGGAATGTGGCGGTAACATTGAATCAGGGGCCTAACTACACGCAGTCGGAAACGATTCAGACGCTGGCCCGGTATTTCACCATCGGTTTTACGTATAACATGCGGGGTGTTCAGACCAACATACGTCGGGATGGCTTCTACTGATCACGCAACAGCAACGTTTACGAGTTAATCATACAAGTTATATTCATTGTGGCGTTGGTTTATCAAGCCCAACGCCACAACAAGCTATCTACCATGAAAAAACTACTTATAGTCCTGTACCTGCTGACCAGTTCGGCCGCAATGGCCCAAAAAACTGAGGGTGTCGTGACGTACGTTCGTAAAGAACACTGGTTAAAGATTACCAATCGCCTTACGTTCTTGAGTCAGGAAGAGAAGGATCGTGAGACCCAAACCTGGAAAAACTGGGAAGAAAATAATAAGGGAATCAAAATGAAGCTTGCCTTCAGTCCAAACGAGAGTCTGTATACCTACAATAGCGATGAGCCTGAAGAAGGAGGCTATTCCTGGCGTAAATCGGATTTCTACCTGTACCGTAATTTCGAGAAAGATAAAAAGATAGACATCATCGAGATGCTCGGCAAAACTTACGTCATTGATGATTCGTTGAACGCGCCGGTCTGGAAAATTGGAAATCAGATCAAAGAAGTGGCTGGCTATATCTGCATGAAAGCGGAGACGGAAGACCCCATCAAGAAGCAGAAAATAACGGCTTGGTTCGCTCAGGATATTCCCGTTTCGGCGGGTCCTGAACGGATGAATGGCTTACCGGGTTTGATTCTGGAACTGGACATTAATGAGGGGGATGTTGTAATTGAAGCCGCTAGTGTGGCTTTCCGCCCGCTCACACCCGAGGATCTCAAACTGCCGAAACAGAAAGGAAAAAAGCTGACCGATGCTAGTTACGATGCTCTGATTAAGCAACACATCACCGATCGGATAACGGCTCACCAGACTCCGTATGGATGGGCCGGAATCCGGTATTAATCAATTTGGGAATAGTGTCTATCTAAAATGAGAAATGCCACAACCGGAACTGGTTGTGGCATTTCTCATTCAGACGATTCTAACTTTCTCCTTACATACCCTGCGTCGAGAACTGTACCTTATCGACGGCGAACAGGGCTTTCTGTTTGGCTTCGGGATTAACGAAGATCAGATATAGTTTATGAACGCCCGAAACGGGTTGCCGGAAGGGCAGGTTTACCGCGCCCACAGTACCTGATTTAACATCGGCTTCGCCCAGTAACGCACCGGTTGGTGAATCGAGCCGGGCTTCGAGTTTACCACCCACCACCTGATCGCTTGAGGCAAATACCGAAGGGGTAAGCCCCTGGATACCCGTCATATCGATGTCGTTGAATACCAGATAGCTGCCTGATTTTGTGCCGATTGCGGCAGGGCCCAGCTTAGGAATGTCATACTGGAAGATATCCTGTTTGCCATCGGCCGAAATTGCTTTTACCGAGGGTGACCGTAGCGCCAGCGACGTTGACCCCGTCAGCGGACCAATCGCCCCGTTACCCCGGTCGGTATAGCTGGCGGTTAGAATATAAGACCCATCTTTCTTTTGCTGCGCTGGAACGTAATCACCGGCTAGTGGCTGGCGATTGGCTTTCTTTTCGTCGGCCAGGGAAAGAATGTAGCGTACCATATCCGTAGCTTCGCTTTCTTTCAGTTGAGGGTGAGCACTCATGGCCTGTTCGCCCCAGACACCACCACCGCCGTTGATAACCTTGCGGGCCAGTTTCCCTTCAATCTGGAAAGCCCCCTTGTATTTTTTGGCAACATCCAGGTAAGCGGGTCCAATGGATTTTTTGTCGATGGCATGACAGGCTTTGCAATCGCTCAATTCAATCAGGCGCTTGCCGGTTGAGAAACCTAAGTTGGCCTGGTGACCCTGTGCCAGCATTGTTTTGTCGAATCCTTCGAGGTAATCAATTGTCATGGTCACATCTTCGGGACTAATGCCTTTCTGTAATGTACCATCTTCTTTGTCCATCACCTTCACCGAATACTTAACCGGCTTATCAGGGAAATAGAACGTTTTATTACCCGTTACGGCTACTTCTACTTTGGGCTCGTCGTTGCCAACTTTTATGTCCATCGTTTTTGTTGCCACATTACCCGCAGCGTCGGTTACTGTGAGCGTGGCTGGATACGTACCGGGTTTACTAAAGGTCACGGTAGGTTTTGCCGTCGATTGCTTGGGCGCTCCGTTACCGAAAGACCAGGCATATTTCAGGGCATCGCCATCATAATCCATCGAGCCTTTCGAGTCGAACTTCACGGTCAGCGGAGCCGAACCAACTGTTTTGCTGGCGCTGGCCAGAGCAACGGGCTTTCGATTACCTGCATTATAGGTAATGCGCGACAGGCGGGCATCGGCGTTGGCCGCAAACCACTGCTGGCCGTATTCGAGCGTGTACAGGGAGCCGTCATTAGCAAACTGCATATCAATAACGTGCGAGAATTTCGTGCTGGGCATGAACGTCTCCATTTTTACGAAGTCGCCGTTTTTCTCCATCGTTACCGGGTGAATCCAGTCGCGCATCCAGTCGTAGGCAAAGAATTTACCGTCGTAAGCGCGGGGAAACTTTACGGCCGATTCCGCATAATCGTCGTAATAATAAACGGGGCCGCCCATGGCGTTCCGACCCCCTTTGCTAACAATCGGGCCGAACTCGGGCGAGTCAGCGTAGGGGTAGTAGATAAAGGCTTTTTGGGCGGGAGGTAGCTCCGTGAGACCTGTGTTGTGTGGTGAGTTGTTGATTGGTTTCATCGGGTCGAACAGGGGCCCGGTGGTGCTATCGGCGAAGGTCCGGGCGTGATACGGACGGTTGTCAGCTACGAATAGCGGCCAGCCGAAGTATCCTGCCTTACGAGCCTGGTTCATCTCATCATGACCACGTGGGCCATATTTCTCGCTGTTTTCACCGGCATCAGGGCCCACTTCGCCCCAGTACAGAAATCCCGTGCGCTGATCAACTGAGATCCGGTAAGGATTCCGGTTGCCCATCACATAAATTTCGGGGCGGGTTTTGGGGGTGCCTTTTGGGAACAGGTTACCCTCGGGAATCGTGTACGTGCCATCCGCTTCGGGGTGGATACGCATGATTTTTCCGCGCAGGTCGTTGGTGTTGCTCGATGTTAACCGGGCATCCCAGCCGCCACGGCCCTGCCGTTCATCGATCGGAGCGAATCCGTCGGAGTTGAACGGATTCGTATCATCACCAGCTGATAGGTAAAGGTTTCCCTTACGATCCCAGGCAATCGACCCGCCCGTGTGGCAGCAGCCATCGCGTTTAACAGGAACTGTCAACAGCACCTTTTCGGTGTTCATAAGCAGCGTATCCCGAATGTCATCGTACACAAAACGCGACAGATGCTGAGCCGTATCGGCTACCGTTTTTCCCGTGATGGGCGAGTAATACGCGTATACCCATTTGTTTTGCTTGAAATTGGGATCAACGTTCAGGCCCATCAGACCGTATTCAAACTTGGTGAATACAGGAAAGTTAGCCACCACTTTTACCGACTTCGTTTTAGGATCGTACAATTTCAGGGCGCCTTTTCGCTCGGCGAAAAGCACTTTGCCATTGTCGAGTACAACCAGTTCGGTTGGTTCGTCCAGATTAGCTGTCAGAACCTGGCGATCAAAGCGGTTCTCTTCCGGAAAAGGCTGCGTTGTCGCCTGACCAAATTTCAGGCTGGTGGCCATAACGGATTTAATACCGCCCAGAATGTGCTGCAAAAACAGCGGATCGCTGTAAGACTCGTCGGTATGGCCGCCCCCTGTGTAGAACGCTTTGCCACCTTCAAAATCGTGATGCCAGATAAAGGGGTGATTGTCGCCGTTTTTGCCACCTTCATACGTTTTCTCATCCAGTTTGCCCAATACCTTCAGGTCAGGCTGAATGTTCTTGTAGCTGTACCACTCGTCAAAGCGTTTCCAGCGGTCGGGCAACATCTTGGTCGACGGATGATTTTTGTCGACGATCTCAATTTCAGCGTTCTGCTGCTTGGGGTGATTGAGGAACCAGGCACCGGCCAGCTTATTGTACCACGGCCAGTCATACTCGGTATCGGCCGCAGCGTGAATGCCTACATAGCCGCCCCCTGCCTGGATATACCGTTCAAAAGCGGCCTGCTGCGCATCGTCGAGCACATCGCCGGTGGTGCTGAGCCAGATTACCGCGCTGTATTGTTTGAGGTTGGCTTCGGTAAACTTCGAGGCATCTTCGGTTGTGTCAACGGCGAAGTTGTTTTCTTTACCGAGTTTCATGATCGCCAGTTTACCAACCGGGATCGAGCCGTGTCGGTACCCTTTGGTTCTGGAAAAGACCAGAACCCGGTTCAGCGCAACGGAATTTTGGGCCGACGTTACCACCGATTTACTGGCTGTACGTTTGGCAGCCGTCTGAGCTTCGGCGGATGGTATCATGCCGGGCACGGCCGTTGCCAGCACGCCCGCCAGCAGCCAGGCGCGGGAGGGAAGCCGTAGGGTTTTCATGGAGTTTTTCAATTTATGCAGATTGCTTGGGTAAACTGGTAAGGAAGCGCAAAAGGTTAACTTATTTGAGGATTCGATTGACTTTTATCGAGAAACAAAAGTAAACAAAAAGCGAACGCTATCGTGTAGTCGTTCGCTTAAAATAAAGGATGAATACAGGTTAATCTACTTTTTTGAATGTCATCACGGATTTGCCTTTCGAGAGGAAGGTTAATAGTCCATCGCCAATTCTATACGTTAGGGGATTCGCTAATTCGCTTAGGAATTTACTCTCGATAGAAGCGATACTACTATCGCAGGCCATCCGTGTGGTGACCAGTGGCCCGAACAGAATATTGCGCGTGTCGGCTTTGATTGTGCCGCTGAGCCGGTTGCAGCCCGTTGTGCCGGTTACCCGACCCTCGGAAAGAGAAATCTCTAAACGCGGTGCTTCTTTCCGGGGGCCACCGGCTACTATTGGCGTCCCTTGCAGGTCGGTGAGTACCCAAATGTCGTTTAGTAAAGTCAGCTGGCGTAAGGAAGCACCGCAACCGGCGTAGTTTTTACCCCGAAAAGCGACTTCGGCCCGGTAGTCGTAGCGTTGGCTGGATAGTTTGTCCACGCAGCTATCGGGACGAAAAATGATGTTGACCCGGTTTGATTCTGTTCCGGTGCTGTAGCGAAATACGCCATCCGAATCAGACTGGCGCTCAGGGGCCGTTGTTGTGAGGCTATCGCCATTTGACCCTTTAAAGCGCAGAAAGTTCTTCGACGAATTAATGGTTAATGACCAGGCCGGGTTGTTGCCTATGGCGATGAGGTCGTCACCCGATTTAAGTTGTTGGCTGTAATCAGTAATAGTAACCTGGTTCGCTGGTGTAAGCATAGCCGCAAATTGGGTAGACGGACGACGACAGGCAGCGGTCAGGAGGAGGAAGCCAAGCAAGGCAGTTCGCATATGATTTAACGAATGAGTTCTGGGTATAAGACCTGCATTCTGCTAAAAAGTTTAACCTGATCAGGTTACTTCGCTAAACAACTAGTACTAGATCAAAACAGTCGCCTTACTGGGTTGGTTACCCAGTTTCAATTCTAGACGACACGTTATGAAAAAGGGAGGTATTGCGGTACTCGTGCTGCTGCTGGTTGGTGGCCTAGGCGCCTATGTTTGGTACAAGCGGCTGGAAGACAAGCAAACAAGTACCGAAAAGCCGTACGACAATACGATGAAGCCACGGGTGGAAATGAGTCGATTTGCCATCACCGACATCGATGAAGATACCATCCGGATGAACCTGTATGTGCTGATTGATAACCCATTACCGGTCGGCTTCGAATCCCCCAGCCTGGATTATACATTTTTCATTGCTAACACGCCCGTCATGGTTGACGCCTACAAAAAACCGATCCAGATAAAATCGGGCGACAGTACGTTGGTTGTGTTGCCCGCCAAGCTGGTGTACAAAAAGCTGGTCAAGGTGCTCGAAACGCTCGATCGGAAAGATATTGACAGTACCAGCTATAAAATGCAGGCCAAATTCGCCCTCGATGTGCCTATTCTGGGCGAGAAAACATTCGTAACCACGGTGGATAAACGAATGCCGACCATCTATTTGCCGAAGGTGAAAATTAATGACATTGACTTCGGAAAACTGGGCCTCAAACGGACGGATGTGGCAGCTAATGTGAGCATCACGAATAAAAACAAAGTGCCTCTCAACATCACCGATGCTCATTATACTGTAACCATCGACGGGAAAGAAATCGCTGAAGGAAGCCAGCCCGAACCCATTCTGATAAAAGCACAGGCGACAACGCCGGTGGTTTTTCCGGTGACTGCCCATCCGGGTAAAACGCTGAGTGTGTTGCCCAAGATGCTATTCGACAAAAAAGACACGCCTTACTCGGTCAAGTTTCGGTGCAAGATTATCGACAAAAAGGGGAATTCGTCGTTTGCCAACAGCAAATTTGCCTCGACGATTACAGGAACACTCGATGATTTCAAGAAAGTAAAGAAATGACCGATGTGAAAGCTTATCGGTACCGGGTTTTATTGATTTGACTGAATTTGCCGCTAATGTGATGAATTGATTGAGGGCGATTCGACGCAGTTCTTTACGTTGAATAAGTAGCTTGGTGCCGCAGGATCGACGCTTAGAACAGACTTTTTTTTCGGATAAATCAGGCGAACGATCAAACTTGTTCGTGGCTATGCAGAGGTTGTGCTACCAAAGTCATATTTTAAAGGTAGATTTGCGCCCTTTTTATTTAGTAAAGGTCGTGCATCGCTATGTCGGTTTCGACAGCTACGCTGGTAAAGCCGGGTTTTGCATGACGATAGTTGAACCAGATAGCAATGACGATTATCTCCTGCGGTATAGATTTTGGTACATCGAATTCAAGCATAGCCATTGACAAAAACGGCGAAATCAGTCTGGTTCCGGTCGAGCAGGCGCACGTAACGATACCCAGCGCTTTATTTTTCCGGAGTGTGGATAATAAGGCGTTCTATGGCCGGGCGGCCATCAACATGTTTCTGGATCGGCAACCGGGGCGTTTCATGCGAAGTCTAAAGCGGGTACTGGGCACGTCGCTCATGAAGCAGGGAACCGTAGTCAATGGGGCTGCCATGAATTTTCCAACGATTATCTCCTCGTTTATACAGCAGGTAAAAAATAAAGCCGATGCGGTTGCCGGGCAGGAAATCGAGCATGTGGTGATGGGGCGACCTGTTCACTTTGTTGACAATGACCCGGCTGCCGATATTCGGGCGCAGGACGAGCTGCGGGCGATTGCCCAGCGCATTGGCTTCAAGCACATCGAGTTTCAGTTCGAGCCGATTGCTGCGGCTTTTGCCCACGAGGCCCAGTTAACCGCCGACAAACTGGCAATAGTTGTCGATCTCGGTGGGGGAACCTCCGATTTTACGGTCATCAGGCTGTCGAAGAATTCAATTCACAAAACCGATCGATCGTCGGATATTTTAGCCAGTACGGGTGTACGGATTGGCGGCAATGATTTCGATAAAGAATTGAGTCTGGCGGCCATTATGCCCGAACTGGGTTACCGCAGCACGTACGGCGATAAAAATCTGGAAGTTCCGCTAAAGCAGTACCACGATCTGGCTGAATGGAGTAAGGTCAACATGCTTTATACGCCCAAATTGATTTCGCAAACCCGGCTGTTGCTGCACCAGTCGCACGATAAAAAGCGCTACGCTCGGTTGTTGCATGTGCTCGAACACGAAACGGGCCACGCGCTCCTGGCCGCTTCCGAAGAAACTAAAATTGCCCTGACCTACGATCTGGAACATAAAGCCGCTTTCGATTTTATCGAAGACGATTTCTCTATCCTGATAAAGCGCGACCTGTTCGAGAAATCTATTCAGGAAGAGGTCGACAAAATCGCGGAGTCTGCCAAACAGTGCCTCCAGGATGCGGGTGTTCGGCAGGAAGCTATTGATCTGGTCATTCTGACGGGTGGCTCCACCGAAGTGCATTCCATACAGGTTGCTTTCAAACAACTCTTCCCGAATGCCGCCATCGCCGACCAGAACAAACTCTCCAGCGTTGGCCTGGGGCTGGCCTATGATAGCCAGAACCGATTTGGCAAGACCAGCAAACAGGCCGGATCGGCCGCTACAGCCCTCGCCTGATAAGCTTTTTTTTTCAGTTAGCTATCGGCTGGGCGCAGCTGAGACATGGTCAGTCGCCGAATGGACACCAAATGACCCATAAGCACAACTGGAACCACGAAACCGGGTAACCAGATAAAGGGGAATTTCAGTATGGCTACGTTGGGTTGATCAAAAGCCAACTGCTGAAAAGGCAATGGTGCTGATAAGATCGCGTGTGTAACCACATTGACCAAAAGTAGCAGAGCCAGCACGTTCCAGACTAAAAGCCATCGGGTTGATATTAGTGGGCGATTAAATGAAAAATAAGCCATTATCGGTGCCGTTAAACCAGCCAAGATATCAACATTGCGCCCTTCGAATGTTATCAATTGTGGAACTTGACGGTAGATAAATAAGCCATAGAGTACGATCTCAACCAGCACACGAACACTGTTCAGGTAAGTGACTGCGGGGAGCGAAAGTGCATCCAGAAACCGGCGACCACTTGGCAAAACAAATAACGTTATAATCATTAGCATTGGTAGCAATACGGCTGGTAGCAACCGGGGTGGTCTTGCATTCAGATTGAGGAAAAAGTCCTGACCAGCCAGCAGACCTATTATACCTAACCAGATGAGCAGGCCCGTCAATATGGGAAATGTGCGTTTGGTCATAGACTGCCGAACGGCTATCAGGAAAGCAAACAAAGTCAGCGCCGTTGTCAGGGCGAAGAAAACAGCCAGCCACAGGGGCGGCTTTGTGAGTAGATAGGCTAAATTTGGTTGCATGGTTTCCTGATATACAGGGGTTGCTTACGTGAAAGGGACCCCTTGGCTCTACTACATTGACGCAACCAAAGTAACGAAAAAGTATTACCGGGTCACCGATAGCCGCTTCGTGAGTAAGCCCTGGTTGGTCTCTACCTGCACTATATAATTGCCAACGGGCAGATTTCCTACATCGATCTGGGCGTAACCTGGCGCTGTCAGGACTGGGTTTAGCGTCGTTCGCCGTCCCTGCATATCGGAAACCTGTACGGATGTCAATCCTTTTGCCAGCCAGTCCGATTCGAGCGCTACATTGCCCGATGCCGGATTCGGGTACAGTCGGAGATCCGTTTCACCTGATTCCGCAGTTGTGGTCACTGGCGAAGACCTGAAGACATTGGCCACCGGAAAATTACGGAACAGGGCTGCCGTTTCAGTACTGGCATCGGTACCAAACCAATCGGTCAGAATGGCCGCGTACACCTGCCGGAAATCGATCTGCATTTTCAGGTTGTTGTTGTCCAGATCGCTGAGAGTAGGGTTTTTACCCACCATGGGGGATTTGATAGCCGTCCCGAACACAAACATGGGGGCTGACGTGCCGTGGTCCGTGCCGCGACTGCCATTGGAAATTGCCCGTCGACCAAACTCCGAGAATGTCATGCCAACTACCCTGTCTTCCAGTTTTAACTGGGCCAGATCGGTCTGAAAAGCCAGGACCGCATCGGACAACGTTCGCAACAGGTTGGCGTGGGTACCCGTTGTTGTATCGGTGGCATCGACCTGATTGGCATGGTTATCGAAGCCGCCCAATGTTACGTAATACACCTTCGTCTGCAATCCACCACTAATTAGCCGGGCAATGATTTTCAGTTGTGCAGCCAGCGAGTTGGTTGCCGGATAGGTAGCCAGGTTTTTTCCCTTCCCGGCGGCCATTTTGATCTGTCCGGCATAACTGACCGAACTCGCCTGTTGCTGTCGGATGTAATCGATCTGCTGACCAGCGTAACCGGTTTGACTGGTCAGCGGGCTTTTGGGCGTGTCGCCAACCAGTCGGGCAAACGTATCGGGATCCTGTAACACAATGGCCATGGAGTCTGTTGGGCCAAGCAGCGAGGTGGTTGCCACGTAACCAATCTGAATAGCTGGTGGGTCGGGCATCGTTACCGTTGGGTAGTTGGCTGGAAAGCCCGGGTATTGCTTATTGAGGTAGCGCCCTGCCCAACCCGATGAGGCTGTTTGGCTGGAATCGACCGCGGTCATCCAGATATCGCTGGCCCTGAAGTGCGAGAAGTTGGGCGTTGGGTAAGATACACCCTGAACGATACTCAACTTCCCGTCATTAAATAATTGTTGCATACCCGTCATGGCTGGGTGCAACCCCGTTTGGGCGAATTTTTTCAGTCGGAGCGCTCTCGCTTCGGGAATGGCAATGTTTCCGCGAAAGCTCGGTGCCGAATACACATCCATTTGATCGAGCGGAATGACCATATTCAGCCCATCGTTGCCTCCCTGTAACTGAATGATTACAAGCACCCGATCTGTCTGGTCAGCCAGGTTTATAAGGGATTGCACAAAGGACGAAGGGCGCGCAAACGCTTTGGCTCCGAATCCATCAATGAGAACTGGTAGAATCAGCGACGAGGCTGCCTGCTGTAAAAAGTTACGACGTTTCATGAGTAAAGAGCGAAATAGTGAATGAGCGAAAGAGCGATCCGTTGGAGCGATGAGTGAGTCAATGAGATCAATTCGATTCGCGTTGGGAAACCGCTCTTTCGCTCATTCACTCTTTCGCCCTTTGATTAATTCACCTGATACTCCGCCATGCGGAAGATGTATTGCAGAAAAGACGTCAGTTTTAGCTGAACCGCCTGTTTCTTGGCGGTGTCGGAGGGCGCTTTGGTGTAATCGTTCCACTCGCTGGTCCACTCGTAGCGGGGAATGGAGTTCAGCAGAATCGTATCGGTCAGAAAATCATTCTGGGCCTGATCGAGTGGGAGAGCCAGCAACTGCGCTGTCAGATCAGTTACTAGCTTAGCGGCATCGCCGGGGTTGGATAGTGTTTTGACATACGTCAGTACGTCGACGGCCAGTTTACTGTTCAGCTTCAATGCATTGGTCGTAAGGGAATCGCTGAAATAGCCCCTTAGCCCCAGCGTAGTGGCGTTGATCCATTGCTGATAATACCCCGTTTGGTAATAGGCGGTCCAGCCGAATACCGTCGGTGGATTCAATAGATCCTGCTGCTCTTCGACTAAGCGGGCGTTTATATAGCTCCCGACCTGATAAAAACCGGCTATGTTTTTCGTAGGATCGGGGGCCTGTACACCCCAGAAGCGTAAGGTGCCCACAACCAGATCGGTGGGTGATTTAATGATGGCCCCCTGCAACGCTGCATCGAAGAAATGCTGACTCTGGAAAAGAGCGCTCAATACTGGTTTTAGCTCAAAATTACCTGTTCGGAATAGCTCGGCCAGCGGCTGAATAAAGTCGGCTTCGACCGCAGTCGGAATATCGGCGTTGATGAACCAGCGATACAGCTTCCGGCAGATGTAGCGGGGTGTCTCGACATTGTTGAGTATCATGTCGAGCAGGTCGTTTAATTCGTCCAGGCCCGCCGTAACTCCCGATCGCCCTTTTATGACGGTAGTCTGGTAAGTGGCCGAGAACGTTTTGTCGGTGGTGTCGTGCCGACTGGCCTTGAATGCACTGCCGATGGTCGCGTTGGTTGCATCGCGATACCCTGTATCTACCCAACCTGTCAGGACTCTAGCGGCTGCCTTGACGTCGTCTTCAGTATAGCCCCCGTTGCGCCCGATGGTAAAGAGTTCCTGAAGCTCGCGGGCGTAGTTTTCGTTAGCGGTACCCACCAGATTCTGGTTGCCATTCAGAAACCGTAGCATGGCCGGGTCCTGCGTAATGGCAATGGCACAGGCTTTGAGATTACCGAGCGCAAACTGCCGGAGCAACGCATTGTACCGATAGGTATACCGATAATCATTGACCGTTGTCGTGTTGGTAACGAAGTGGTTGGACCAGAAAAGGGTCATTTTTTCGAGCAACGACACTGGCTGGTTGAGCATCAGGTTAGCCCACCACTGCTTAACGTACGAAGTCAGTTTGCCCGAATTTGCCATGTCAAATGGCTGATCATGAAACGATTTGCTTGTCGCCAGATCAAGGGGCGGGGCGGGCGTCGGCTGATCGACCAATAGTTTAGCTACTATCTGGGCTGCTGTTTGTCCGGTAAGCGTCTTCAACTGTTCTGGGGTAGGGCCAAACGTGGCCCGCCGAAGAAGATGAGCAACCTGAGCTGTTGTCAGGGGCGTTGTGTATACATCGAGTAAAGCCACCGCCTTATTAATTAGATAATTAGATTAGTAATTTGACTAATTGACGATAAAGTAAGCGATAGCGTTAATACATAAGTCACAGTTAATTGACTTTTAATTACTTAGTTAACAGAAAAGCCTGAAATCGTCGATTTCAGGCTTTTCTGTTAATGGATTGCTTTATTTAATAACTTATAACTGAGGCTGTTCCAGGATGACCGTTTCATCGACATGGCCTGGTTTCCGGTTGCGCATGAAGAAGTATAATCCGCCAAATGCCACAATAAGAATCACGGGGAAGATAACCATGTGCGCCAGTGTTGCCTGTCCGGCTGCCAGCTCGACGGCATCGCCCGAAAGGCCCCGACCTTTAGCCGCTGCTGTCTCAGTATCAATCCAGCCACCGATGATCGGTTGGAAGATGGACGTGGCAAACATACCCATACCCCCCATAATCGACATACCGAAAGCACCCGCACGAGGAATATATTCCGCGACAAAGCCAATCATGGTTGGCCAGAAATAACAAACGCCAATGGCGAATATGACCGCTGACACGTACACCATCGGGCCAGTAGCGGTGCTCATCAGGTAAACGCCCAGAGCCGCAAAAATTGCCGAGCCGAGTAATACGCCGGTTGGGTTCAGGCTGTGTACAACCGGTCCGGCAAAGTACCGTCCTACGGCCATCAATCCCGTTACCAAAGCCAGAATGAGCATTGGGCTAGCACCCGCTTTACCCAGAATAGGACCCACCCACTGCTCAGGACCGAATTCAGAGATAGCGGTCAGCGCCATGCAGGCCAGCATGAACAGATAAAGGGGTGACATCATTGATCTCAGGTTCTCGCCGGTAGACGCAGCTCCTTCTACTTTGCTGGCCGGAAATTGTTGTCCCAAAAACATGAATGCGTAAACCACGGCCGGAATCAGAATGGATCCGATTTGCAACTGCCAGCCCAGGCCAGCGTCGGTCATGAATTTCGATACCAGGGTTCCGATAACAATGCCGCCCGGAAACCACATATGGAACCGGCTCAGCATTTTGATCTTCACATTACCGTCGTACATGTCGGCAATCATAGGGTTACAGGCTGCCTCTACCGTACCGTTACCGAACCCGACGAAGAAGGTCGATAGGAGCAATGTCCAGTAGCCACCTGCGAAAATGGTCATGATCAGGCCCAGTATGTGCGTTGCGAAAGCTACCCACACGATGCGCTTGGGGCCGATGACGTTGTAGAGCGGGCCGCCAAAGATCATCGCGATCGGAAAACCCAGAAAGGCCATCGCGTTGACGTAGCCTAGCTGTTCGGCCGTCAGATTGAACTCCTTACCCAACTGAGTAAGAACACCAGCCCGGATGGCAAAAGCCATCGCGGTAGTGATGAGCGAAAAGCAACTGGCGTTGAACAGCCGCGAACGATTAATGGTTAGGCTCATTTCTGCGAGATAAAAGTGGTTTAGCGACAGGATTAATAAAAAAATTAAAAGACAGGAGGTGCCATAAACTCCCTACCAAGGGATGGTTTTTGTGCAAAATTTCCGAAAAATAAGAGAAAACAGCTAATTTTCGGCTGTAAAAAAAGAGTTATGGGGTATGGTTAGTGGTTTACGGTCAGCTGTTGCGTGTGTATTGCTGACCCGCCAGCCAACCGTAAACTATCAACCACCAACCATAAACCCTGAATCGGGTACAGTAAACCAACCCCTGTAACCCTCTTTTCTAACCTGTTTACTCTCAACATCAATACCAATGCACAGAAAATTGCGAATGGGTATGGTTGGCGGAGGGCTTGATGCCTTCATTGGTGCCGTTCACCGCCGGGCCGCTGGTTTCGATGGTGAAATCGAATTGGTTTGTGGCTGCTTTAGTGCCTCGCCCGATAAATCGAAGGCGACCGGCCACGCCCTGTACCTGCCCGAAGACCGGATTTATACGTCTTTTCAGGAGATGATTGAGCGGGAGAAATCTCTTCCCGAAGGCGAGCGAATGGATTTTCTGACCATCGTGACACCAAACCACATGCATTTTCCGCCCGCTAAAATGGCGCTCGAGAATGGATTTCATGTGATGTGCGATAAACCCATGACGCTGAATCTGGCCGAAGCGAAAGAATTGGCTGCCCTTGTTGAAAAATCGGGTCTGGTGTTTGGTCTTACGCACAACTACACGGGCTACCCGATGGTGAAGGAAGCCCGCGATATGGTGCGAAATGGTAAGCTTGGGAAGATTCGGAAAGTGGTCGTTGAATACCCGCAGGGCTGGCTTTCGAAAGATGAAGAGCACAACGACTACAAGCAGGCCATCTGGCGTACTGACCCCACAAAATCAGGGGCCGCAGGTTGTATGGGTGACATTGGTACGCACGCCGAAAACCTGGCGGAGTACGTGACGGGGCTGCACATCACCGAACTCTGCGCCGACCTGACGGCCTTTGTGCCGGGTCGCCAGCTTGACGACGACGGGAACGTGCTGCTTCGTTTCGACAATGGGGCCAAGGGTGTTCTGCACGCCAGCCAGATTGCCAATGGGGAAGAAAATTCGCTCAAGATTTACGTCTGGGGTGAACTGGGTGGTATCGAGTGGCACCAGATGGAGCCAAACACGCTCAAATACAAAACGCAGGAAGGCCAGCGCATCATCCGTCCGAACGTGGGAAGTTTGTCGGCGTCGGCATCGGTTCACTGGCGGTTACCGGCGGGCCACCCCGAAGGTTTCTTTGAGGCTTTCGCCAACCTCTACCGTAATTTCGCTTATGCTGTGAAAGCCCACATGGAAGGGCGGGAAGCGGACCCACTCTATGACTTTCCGAAAGCGGCAGACGGTGTTCGTGGCCTGGCCTTTATTGATACAGTCATCGCGTCGAGCCAGAATGATTCGACAAAGTGGACGACGTTTAAAGAGTGAATGAGTGCAAGAGCGAAAGAGCGGCCTGTCAGAGCCTTGCATTGACTGCCAGCCTACTCAGTGAAGGCTATTAACTTGTAAAAAATTATCTAAATCCCGTAAAACAGTGAGCGACTGACATAAAGGGTGAAAGAGTGAACGAATGAACGAGTGTTTGCTGCGAAATGACTTCGCTCTTTCATTCTTTTGCTCTTTCGCTCTTTCATTTTTTCGCTCGTTAAACCCTCATGCAAAAAATTAACATCGGTGTTGTTGGCACCGGATTCATCGGTCCCGCGCACATCGAAGCCCTGCGTCGCCTGCCAAACACGAACGTTCTCGCTCTGTGCGAAGTGACCCCCGAACTGGCCCGCCAGAAAGCGGATCAACTAGGCATTGAACGGTCGTGTACATTCGACGAACTGCTGGCTATGCAGGATATAACTGCCGTACACATCTGTACCCCTAACTTCCTGCACTTCTCGCAGTCAAAAGCGGCTTTACTGGCAGGTAAGCACGTAGTGTGCGAAAAGCCACTGGCCAAAGATCTGCACGAGGCCAAAGAACTGGTCGACCTCGCTGCGCAAACGGGTCTGGTCAATGCCGTTCATTTTAACCTGCGCTATTATCCGCTCGTTCGTCAGATGAAAGTAATGCGCGAACAGGAAGCGCTGGGTGATGTGTATTCCGTCATTGGCTCTTATTTGCAGGATTGGTTGTTTTATGACACCGATTATAACTGGCGGCTCGAACCCGACAAATCAGGCGATTCGCGGGCTATTGCCGACATCGGCTCTCACCTGATGGACAGCCTGGAGTACATTACCGGCCTCAAAACGGTCGCTGTTATGGCCGATTTCAACACGGTGCATAAAGTTCGCAAGAAGCCCCTCAAACCCGTTGAAACGTATTCGGGCAAGATGCTTCAGCCAGAAGATTACGCTGATGTCCCCATTAACACTGAAGACCACGCCAACGTATTGCTGCGGTTCGACAATGGCAACCGGGGTGTCATTACCGTATCGCAGGTATCGGCAGGCCGCAAAAATCAGATGCGTTTAGAAATCGCCGGTTCGAAGAAAACGTTTGCCTGGAATTCCGAAGCGCCCAACGAGATGTGGATCGGTAACCGCGACGGGGCCAACGAATCGTTCCTGCGCGATCCGTCGCTGGCTCACCCCGAAGCCCGGTCGGTCATCAGTTTCCCCGGCGGCCACAACGAAGGGTTCCCGGATACATCGAAGCAGTTGTTCAAGGAGGTGTACGATGCCATTGCCGCGGGTAAGCAACCCGAAAAGCCAACGTATCCAACCTTCGCCGATGGCTATCGGGAATTGCTCATCTGCGAGAAAATTCTGGAATCCAATCGCAAGCAGGCTTGGGTGGAGATTTAATGTAGAATGAGTGATTTGTAGAATGAGAGAATGATGGAAGCGACGCCAGTTTTTTCGGGGAAGGAGGAGTTTGTCGAAAGCTTCAAACGTAGAACAAAAGAATTTGTGTTGCGAAGCGTTCGTGTATTTCAGGCCCTACCCCAAACCGAAGAAGCTCAGATACTGGGTAAGCAGTTTTTGCGATCGGCATCGTCGACGGGGGCTAATTACCGAGCTGCTTGCCGAGCCAGAAGTAAAGCTGAGTTTTATGCAAAGCTGAGCATCACTATTGAAGAAGCTGACGAATCACTTTTCTGGATGGAGGTTTTGGCTGAATCAGGCATCATAGCAGTCGGTCGCCTTGAAAGTTTGATGCAGGAGGCTACTGAAATTATCAAAGTACTCTCCAAAGCGCGCAAAAATACCTGAATAAATTTTGAATGAGTGAATGATAGATTATCGCGTTTGTGCCATTCTATCATTCACTCATTCGCTCATTCAAAAGTAGACATACATGAAAACAATGAAAGGTCCGGGCATTTTTCTTGCCCAGTTTCTGGGTGACGAAGCCCCATTTAATTCGCTCGATACGATTGCCAGATACATGGCAGATCTGGGCTATAAAGGTATCCAGATTCCAACCTGGGATTCGCGTCTGATTGACCTCAAGCAAGCCGCCGAGAGCCAAACGTACTGCGACGAACTGAAAGGGAAGCTGAAAGACATTGGTGTTGAAATCACCGAACTGGCTACGCACCTTCAGGGTCAGCTGGTAGCCGTACACCCGGCTTACGGCGCTATGTTCGATGGCTTCGGGCCGGCCGAGTTGGCAGGTAAGCCGAAAGACCAGCAGGCTTGGGCGGTTGACCAACTGCTGATGACCGCGAAAGCCAGCAAAAATCTGGGCCTGAGTGCCAGCCCTACTTTCTCAGGGGCGCTGCTGTGGCCATTTGTATACCCTTGGCCACAACGTCCGGCGGGTCTGGTTGAAACGGGCTTCACCGAACTGGCCGATCGCTGGTTACCGATCCTGAACGCCTACGACGAAGCCGGAGTTGATCTTGCCTACGAGCTTCACCCCGGCGAGGACTTGCACGATGGAGTTACCTTCGAGATGTTCCTGGAAAAAGTGGGCAACCACCCGCGCGCCGGTATCAACTATGACCCGAGTCACTTCGTGTTGCAGCAGCTCGACTACCTGCAATTCATTGATTTCTATCACGAACGTATCTACGCCTATCACGTGAAAGACGCGGAATTCAATCCGACGGGTAAGCAGGGCGTATATGGCGGTTACCAGGGCTGGGTTGAGCGGGCGGGCCGGTTCCGTTCGTTAGGCGACGGGCAGGTCGACTTCTCGGGCATCTTCTCCAAACTGGCTCAATACGATTACGATCGTTGGGCTGTGCTGGAGTGGGAGTGCGCGTTGAAACACCCTGAAGAGGGCGCTGCCGAAGGAGCCCCCTTCATCGAAAACCACATTATCCGGGTCACCGAGCGGGCTTTTGATGACTTCGCCGGAACCGGCGCCGACGATGCCTTCAATCGGCGGGTTTTAGGGTTGTAAGGTAAAGTATGCTTCGTTTTTTAGTGTCAGGTTTGGTAGCCTGACACTTTTCTTTTGGTATCAAAACTTACCGTAGTAAGCTAATGGATTAAAACCTTTATTTGGGAGACCAGGAGGAAATAACAAGGTGAGAGTGACACAGTGAATTATTGAAAAAGCAGATTTCACCGTTAAACAGACAGAAAACATGGCAGGTCAGGGTTCAGGCGGTAACGTGTTGGCAGCTCTTTGTAGCTTTTTTATTCCCGGTTTAGGTCAGCTTTTGCAGGGTCGTCTGCTGATGGCCATTTTACAGTTTATTCTGGCGGGCGCCCTTTGGTTTTTCCTGATGGGCTGGATCATTCACTTGTGGTCGATCATTGATGCAGCCCGGTACAATCCTGCCAACTGAGCAAACGTTCGTATCCTGATCACAGCTACTCATCGCGTATGGCCACCTTTCCCGTTTCGTCCTCCATCTTGTCGTCGGCTCATCTGGGCAAATTTCTACAGAAAAAATACGGCCTTGGCGAAAACACATCCTGCCAGGTGCTGAAGGCTGGTGTCAACCATTCCTATCTGCTGACCGATGGTACCAGCAAAGCGATTTTTCGGATTTATAGTCTTGACTGGCGTACCGAAACGGAGATCAATGAAGAGTTACGATTGCTGACGCTCCTGCAGAAAAACGGACTTCCGGTGTCCTATCCGCTGGTCGATTCAGACGGTGGGTTTATTCAGGAATTTAGTGCCCCCGAAGGCAGGCGTTTTGGTGTCCTTTTCTCGTTTGCCGAGGGCGAAAAGTTACTGACCTTTTCGGGCGAACTGCACTATAAAATAGGGCAAATCATGGCCCGCTTTCACCAGCTTACGCATAACCTGACCCTAAAGCGGGCTCGCTACACGCCCCAGCTTTTACTCGTTGATTCACTTGACTTGGTGAAGCCGTTTCTAATGGCTGAATCGACCGAACTGACGTTTCTGCACGATATCCAGCGCTATTTACTGGAGGAATTTTCGACAATAGACCGCACCAGAACACGGGAAGGAATCGTGCATCTGGATATTTGGTTCGATAATCTGAATATTGACAAGGATGGTCAGGTAACCCTGTTCGATTTTGATTTTTGCGGGAGTGGGCTGCTCTGTACCGACATCGCTTACTACATTTTGCAAATTCACAGTACGGAAGCCGATGAGGCCGAATTCTGGAAGAAGAAAGAAAGCTTCCTGGCTGGTTATGAGTCGATCACGAAAATCAGCGAGGAGGAAAAGCGCCTGTTGCCTATGTTGGGACTGAGCGCTTATCTGTTTTATCTGGGCGTTCAGTGCCAGCGATTCGACAATTGGTCGAACGTATTTCTGAATGATTTGCACCTGAAACGATTCATCAATTTACGCATAAAGCGTTGGGCTGATTTTAATCGTATATTTCCTGCCGATAAAGTAGACTCTATCACCTATTCCTCTCCTGGTTAATCATTACAAGACGTTATCATGAAACGACATGTATGGGTTTTGTATGGCCTTTTGGTTGTACTTGCGGTGAACGAGCCAACTCAGGCACAGCGTCGGCTGATCGATAGCCTAAAAACCACGTTGACGACCAAACTCCCCGATACAACCAAGGCACATACGTACTACGATATCGCTAACAGCTTCTTCAAAGAAAGCAGGCTCGATTCGGCGCTATACTACCTGAAACCAGCTCAGCAACTTTATCAGAAAGCCCATGATCTGGCCGGATTGGGCGATTACAACCTGCTCACCAGTGCCATACGACTGCATCAGGGGTTGTTCGACGAGTCGATTCTGTGTTCGCAGGCTGCCATCAACTACTTCACGAAAAGCCATAAACCGGGTTCGGTCGCCAAAGTGTATCATAACCTGGGGCTGCTGTACAAAACGATGGGTGGCGATTTACGGGTACGGGTCAACCTCGAAAAAGGATTGTATTACATGCAGCAGGCCATTAAAATTAACCAGGAACTCAAGAACAACCGCGCTCTGTCGGAGAACTACATTAACCTCGGAATTATTTATGAAGACCTGCGCGAGTACGAGCGGGGAAGGGAGTGTTTCCTGAAAGCACTGGCGATCAATGATGCCGTGCATGCCAAGCCCGAAGCGTACCGGGTCATTTACAATAACCTTGGAAAAAATGCCACCGTGCAGGGCCAGAATGAACAGGCAATTGTGTACCTCAACAAGGCCCTGGCCATCAATCTGGAACTCAACCGAACAACCAGTCTTGTTCATAACTATCGCAATCTATCTACGGCGTATCAGCTCCTGCAAAAACCCGAACAGGCTGTTTTATACGGCGAAAAAGCCATTATGCTGGTAGAGAAAAGCAAGGATGCGCCACTGACTCGTTCGGTTTACAAAATGATGTCGCAGATGTACGCGAGCGTAGGAAAATACGAGAAGGCCTATCGGTACGCCGTGCAGCAGAAGCAAATCGAAGATTCGTTGATGAATCTAGACAAAACACGCACGGTAGCCCGCCTGGAAGAACAGTATACCTTAAAAAAGTCGAACGAACTGGCAACGATTCAGGCCGGGCTGGCTTTGGCCAAAACCAGAGAAATTGCCCGTATTGAGTCAACTAAGGAAAGAGAGATTGCGGCTATGCAGGCCGAAGAGAACCGCCGGATTGCCCGTGTAAAAGCAATCGTTGATATTGAAAAAACGCGGGCAATCGCCGATGTTCAGGCTAAATACGAAACGCAAAAACGAGTAAGCCAGATTGCGGCCCTTGATCAGCAGAACCGACAGCAAACCCGGCAGGTGAATTACATGGCTGGTGGCCTGGGGCTGCTCGGTTTACTACTGAGCCTTCTGGTGGGTCAATATTGGGCACTGCGACGGGCCAACAGGCGATTGTCCATTCAGAACGAGATCATTACCAGCAATAGCCAGCAGTTGGTCAGTCAGTCCGATCAGTTGCGTACCCTGATGAAAGAATTGCATCACCGGGTTAAAAATAACTTAGCGATCGTGTCGAGCCTACTCACCTTACAGGCAAACGGCCTAACGGATGAGAAAGCTGTGCAAGCGCTTCGGAAGGGGCAGCAGCGGATACAAGCTATGTCGCTCATTCACCAGCGATTGTACCAGACAGATCGGGTAACCATCGTTAACATCCGGGAGTACCTGACCGATTTGGCCGTGAGCCTGATGCAGGCGTACGGATACGAATCCGCTAACTTCGATTTACAGGTTGATGTAGTTGTAGAAGAATTGGATGTCGATGTGGCCGTGCCGTTAGGGCTGATTGTGAATGAATTAATTACTAATTCGTTCAAATACGCCTTTGCTCATCAGAAGCACCCACGACTGCGTATCAGACTTGATTATGCCACGGAAGCCGTGCAGCCCGGTATTACGCTGGAAGTGCAGGACAATGGCCCCGGTATAGCGTCTGCCGACTGGCAGAAAGGTAGTAGCCAGACATCATTCGGTCGACGTCTGGTGGCTACCCTAACCGAACAATTAGACGGTAAATTTGAATTGACATCCCACAACGGCACCTTGTGTCGGCTGCATATACCCCAGAATCGTCTGGCGGCCTGATGGTTCGTTTGCTGAGAAAACACGCTTGTTGCCCATTGCATGGATAGAATCAGCGTAATAATAGCCCATACAGTACTATCCTGGATCATTTATGAACCAATACTAGTTAATTAGCAGACATTGATACGATTGTCCTACCCCAATCTTATAAATAGTACCCGTTGATGACCCCTGATGAACGCGTTCACATTTTAATAGTAGAAGATGAAGGTATCCTGGCCATGGAGTTGAGCGATAGCCTCGAAGCCGATGGCTACTTTGTTGTGGGTATTGCGAACAACGGACGCAAAGCGCTCGACCTATCCAAGCGACAACGTGTCGATCTGTTACTCTGCGATATCACCATAAAAGGGGACTGGGATGGTATTGAAACCGTAGAACACATAACCGCCGAACGGCCTATTCCCGTTATTTACCTAACGGCCCTGACGGATCGGGGAACGCTGGAACGGGCTAAACAGACCTACCCAGCGGCCTATGTCAACAAACCCTACCAACTAACCAGTCTCAGAACCGCTATCGAACTGGCCATCCACAACTTCAGCCTCCGAACCAAACCCGCTCCGGCCGTTGCGGCAGCAACTGAACGGAGCACAGCGCGGGAGAAGGAAACGATTCTGCAAATCGAGGACCATTTATTCATCAAGCAAAACTACCAGTTTGTCAAAATAGACACAGCAGAGTTACTCTACCTGGAAGCCGATAATGTGTACACTACCCTGGTTACGACCAACCGAAAGTATGTTGTCCGGCAAACGTTGAGTGGTATTCTGGAGCGAATGAACTTACCGTCTCTGGTTCGGGTACACCGATCCTACGCGGTTAATATTTACAAAGTGGATTCCTTTAACGATGCCGAATTAAGCATCGGAACGCAGCTGATCCCGTTAAGCCGGAGCTACAAAGAAGAATTTCTGCAGCGGTTCAATCACTATTGAGCAGCGACTAACGAACCGATCGGGTTATGTCGGGATTACCCGCCGAATGTCGTTCACATCGTCAGTCTGGTCGTTCGCTTACTGATTTCTTCCATTGACAACTTTCCTAGGGCGCAACGATAGGCCAGATACTATCTTTATAACGCTATCAACTAAAAGTCCTTCTGCCTGAATTGAGCCAGGCTAAATACAGTACTAATCAGAAAATGCCCCTTTGATGCAGTAATTCCGTCCACACCGTCTAAAAAAGCCGCTCCTAAACAGAGTGGCTTTTTTGGTATATTTAACCGCTGGGGATAGTGTCTGTGTTCGCGAAAAATCAGTACCTTAGATACCCCTCGTTCGGTGGGCCGGGCCGTTGATATTCAGCTTCGGTTTAATAATTTCGGGTTATGCGGAAAGGATATAGTTGGCTTCTGGTTAGTCTCGTTGCGCTCCTTCCCGGAATGCTTACGGGACAAAACCTTATTCCCAACGGTAGCTTTGAAACGTACCGAAACTGTCCGCGACAGGATAATCAGCTCATCGAGGCCACACCCTGGTACAATCCCAACCGGGCCACTCCCGATTTCTACCACGAGTGCTTCAGAACCGGGCAAATGTTGTTACCACCCCATTCGGGCCAGGGCGTAGGGCGTTTATTTTTTGATCAGGGGTGGGCCGAGTACCTGGGGGTACGCCTGACCAAACCCCTGATCGCTGATGAGTGCTATTATTTCGAGATGTACATCGCTACGGATACGCCCGGCAAATACCTCACGGAAACACTGGGGGCTTATTTTTCGGCAAGCCCGGTTACGGACGCCACAACAACGGATATTCTGCCCGCCCGTCCGCAAATTCTGGATACGCAGCCTAAAAGCAGCCTTGGCCGCCTGCAATGGCAACGGGTTGCCGGTTTTGTAACGGGCAAGGGCGGGGAGCAGTACATAACCATTGGGAGTTTTTACAAGGAGCCACCTTTTCTGGGGTTCTATTACTTGTTCGTTGATGATGTATCGCTGGTACCTGTCAACCTCGATCTTGGGAAGGATACCACCCTGTGCGGCCGTAAGAGTACCTGTTTACTCAATGCAACCACGCCCGGAGCATCTGATTATCGGTGGAATGACGGAAGTACCAAGCCTACCTTGCTGGTCACAAAGCCCGGTAAATACTCCGTAACGGTGCTTACTACCTGCAAAACACTTACCGATAGCATTACGGTCGACTACTCACTTGACTTCAGCCTGGGTGTCGATACAACCATTTGTACTGGACAGACGCTCTCCTTGCAAATACCGGCTGCAACGGCGTCGAGTTACCGATGGCAGGATGGCTCATCAACGAATACACTGACGGTACGTCAGGCCGGGCAATACAGCGTACAGGTAACGCAGGCCAGCTGCATTGCCCGTGATACCATTCAGGTAAAGTACATCCGCCCCCCCGAGCTGGAGTTAGGACCCGATAAACAATTGTGCGGGGCGCAGTTATTCGTCATCAGGCCGATTGTTGCCGAGGGAACGTTTACCTGGGCGGATCAGGTTGGCGGTATGGAACGGACCGTAAGTAGTTCGGGCGTATACCGGGCGAGTGTGCAAAATGCCTGCGCCACCGTAGCCGACTCAATTATGATTGATTATAGCGCCTGCGATTGCGTTCTTTACGCCCCCAACACCTTTACCCCCAACGACGACGGGCTGAATGATGCCTTTCTGGCCTACGGGTGCGGAGACATTACCATTACATCGCTGGCTATTTTCAACCGCTGGGGAGAAGTTGTTTTCGAGACAAAAGACTCGCCCTTCCAGTGGGATGGTAATTACCACGGCGATCGGTGCGAAACAGGTGAGTACGCATGGCGGATTCAGTATCGGCTCAGGCAACGGGGTAAAGTCATTACTGATCAGAAGACGGGTCCCCTGAGCCTGATTCGCTAGCCGGATCATCAGCTTATTACGAAGAAGGTACTCATTCATGGCAACGTATTTTACGAAACGAGATTTTATTCGCTCCTCATTGATCCTGGCTGGGACCGCTTGGAGTGGCTCCCTGTTCGGGCAATCCGCAAAGCCCCGGTTTAACGTGCTCGTCATGACCGAAGCCGGTGGCATTCATGCGCCCTTCGTAGCTGCGGCAAAAACATGGCTCGCCGATCAGGCTGCCACAACCAGTTTTGCGATCCATTACATTGAGAATGCCGAGCCGATAAACGATAAATTTCTGGCGCAGTATCAGCTGTTCATCCAGTTGAATTACCCACCTTATATGTGGAGCGATACGGCAAAAGCGGCCTTTCAAAAATACATTACCGAAGGGAAAGGCGGTTGGATCGGGTTTCACCATGCCACCCTGCTGGGCGAATTCGACGGGTACGCCATGTGGCCCTGGTTCTCCGATTTTATGGGCGGTATCCGGTATAAAAATTACATTCCCGACTTTGCCAAAGCAACCGTACGAGTTGAAGCAAAAAGTCACCCCTGCCTGAAAGGAGTACCCGCTTCATTTGAGATCCAGAAAGAAGAATGGTACACCTACGACAAAAGCCCGCGCCCTAATGTCAACGTACTGGCCTCAGTTGATGAATCAACCTATTCGCCGGACTCGCCTATCAAGATGGGAGACCACCCGGTAGTCTGGTCAAACGAGCGAGTAAAAGCGCGCAATGTCTATATCTTTATGGGGCATCATCCCAACTTGCTGGACAACAAAGCCTTTACCACCCTGTTCAGGAATGCTATCCTGTGGGGAGCCAGACAGAAAAACTAAAGCATTTGTTCCGGCAACCCGCGCAGTAGGGACATTACACAACCAACCTCACTTGTCAATGCAGTTTCGATTACTAAAAACCCTGTTTGTCGTTGTTTGTATCCACCCGTCGTGCCTGTTGAATGCACAATCCATTCGTGTTCTAACCAATCAGGTAGGGTATGAGCCGGCAAAAGCCAAGCGGGCTATTCTGATGGCCGACCGGCAGGTGTCCGTAAACGGTTTTGAGCTTGTCAACACGGCAACCGGCAAGGTGGTCTATTCGGGGAAGCCCCTCTTCAGCGGATCCGTGAACAAGTGGAAGAACTGGCTTTTCTGGACGATGGATTTCAGTGCTTACAAAACCGAGGGCACGTATCGGGTGCAGGTTTCCGGGGCGGGGAAGCCGGTCGAGTCCTATCCATTTTCAATCAGCAAAAATGTACTGGAGCAGTTTACCTTGTCGGATGTCGTCTATTATTTTAAAGGTCAGCGTAGTTCCGGGTTGCTGGATAAAGCAGATCATAAACTGATACTGGCGGGCCATCCGGCTGATTCACTGGACGTTCACGGAGGCTGGTACGATGCAACCGGCGATTACGGCAAGCATTTGTCGCACCTGACGTTCTCATCGTACTTCAATCCACAACAAATCACACTGACGGCCTGGAGCCTGTTCAAAACGCATGATCAACTCACAAAACGAACGGGCTCGGACTTTCGGCAGTATACGCGTCGGCTGCTCGATGAGGCCATGTACGGTGCCGACTACCTGGTGCGGGTACAGGCCAAAGGTGGTTCGTTCTATCGGTCGGTCAAAGCACCGGGACCGGGGAAATTAGCAAAAGACCGCGTTATTCAGGCTGAAGATAAAGCGTATCGCATCAAGCAAACGAAAGACCAGACACTGGCCAGCGCGGCCGATGAAACAAACTGGCGAAAGTACCAGGTCAGTTACCGGTCGGGTGGGGGGCTGGCTATTGCCGCACTGGCGATGGCATCTGCCTATGGCCCGGATATGACGGGTGATTTTAGCCCCGCTGTCTACCTGAAAGCTGCCGAAGATGCCTTCGCTTTTCTGGAAAAAGAGAACGTAGCTATGACCAACGATGGCGTTGAGAACATCGTTGATGAGTACTGCGCGTTGAGTGCAGCTACGGAACTGTACAAGGCGACGAAAAAAAATAGCTACAAGCAAGTGGCCGATAAACGGGCGCAGCAACTTCTGAATCGACTTTCGTCCTGGAAAAACTACAATGGTTACTGGCGGGCCGACAATCAGGATCGGCCCTTCTTTCACCCCTCCGATGCGGGATTGCCGTTAACAAGCCTGTTGTATTATTACCCGCTGGCGTCGCCCCAGATTCAGGCTAAGGTAAAAGAAGTCATTAAGCGCTCCCTGGCGCACGAACTGGCGATTACGCACGAAGTAACGAATCCGTTTGGCTACAGTCGGCAATTGGTGCAGGATACATTGGGAAGTCGGCGGAGTACATTTTTCTTTCCGCACGGAAGCGAGGCTTCGCCCTGGTGGCAGGGTGAAAATGCCCGGATTGCGTCTATGGCAACGGCTGCTCGGCTGGCCGCTCCGCTATTCAGCGACGACAAACGACTGCACGATCAATTGAATGGCTTTGCGCTCGATCAGCTTAACTGGATACTGGGGTTAAACCCCTATGATGCCAGCATGCTACAGGGGGCGGGCCACAACAACCCGACCTACGGCTTTTTCGGAACGTTTGAATACACGAATGCACCCGGTGGTATCGTAAACGGCGTAACGTCCGGACTCAACAATGAAGACGATATAGACTTTAACTTGGCTTATAAACAAACCGGTAAAGACAGCGATTGGCGATGGGCGGAGCAGTGGCTGCCGCATGCGGCCTGGTATCTGCTGGCCATCGCGGCTAATGAAGAGTAGACGGAATCAGAACTCGATGCCCTCTTCGTGTAGCAACTCGGCCAGGTTCAGAACAGCGTCATTCAGAACAGGTACGCTGGCATCCCAATCCTGGGTGATCCAGGGCTGGACACGCCTGATTTTCTGAGCTGTTTTGAGGGGAGTGCAACGGCTAAGGTCATGGCTTTCGGCGATTAGTTGTACCATCAATACTACGTATTTTTAACCAGAAGTGAACAGAAGCGTCAACTAGAAACATATGGCTTAACGATGGGGAACAGGTATACTCAGAAAAGGTTGACCATGCGCGCTAGTCCTGCCGAAATAAAGAGCAGAACCGCTACAAACCCCAGTCCGTAGTATAATCCGAACGCTTCGGCCACAAATCCGATGAGGGGAGGGCCAGCCAAAAACCCGATGAAACTAAACGTCGCAAAGGTTGCCAGCCCTGCCGCGGGTGGAATGCCCGGTACCCGCATGGAAGCTGCATACAGTACCGGTGCTCCGAGGGAACAGCCTGCCCCCAGTAAACCGAAGCCAATAAGCGCCGTTGTTGGGTAAGGAAGTAAAATGGCAAACAAAAGGCCCGCTGCGGCCAAAACCCCACCAATTTGCAACCAGCGTTTGGCACCGATCTTGGGAATAATGGCATCACCCAGAAAGCGAAACCCGGTCATTGTCAGGGAGAAGCTGGCAAAGCCCAGTGCCGCAATCTGGCTGGTGGCACCAAGGGTTTCGCGAAGATAAACCGCGCTCCAGTCAAAGGCAGCTCCTTCGCCCATGGCCAGGGCAAGGCCGATCAGAATCATCAACAGGAGGTCCAGATTGGGCCGAACAAACGACGATCCGGCTTTTTCGCCCGTTTCGGTCTGGCTACTCGACGGAATCTGCGCCAGAACCGGCTGTAATACGAAGGTCAGTAATAAGATCAGGCCGGCCATCACCGCGAGGTGGGTTGGGGGCGACATATGGAGTGAGATAACCACACCGGCAATTCCCGAACCAAGCAATCCCCCCAGGCTCCACATACCGTGGCACGACGACATGATAACGATGCCCCGGGCGCGCTCCAGGTTCGTCGCGGTGGTATTCATGGCCACATTTATGAGGGCCGCGTTGAGTCCCATCAGAAACAGTCCAATGGCCAGTACGTACGGATTCGGTGCGTTGAGCGGAATACACACCGCCAGCGTTAAACCGATTGCCGACCAGAAACAGGAGCGCGCTTCGCCTAGTTTAGCGATGACCCAGCCCGTTAGGGGGTTCATAACCAGCAGTCCGATGGGCATGGCGAACAGCGTCAATCCCAGTTCCGCATCCGAAAGGTGCAACTTCGCCTTCACGTACGGAATATGGGCGACCCAACTGCCAAACAGAATACTATCAGAGGCAAACACCAGGCCAATGGCCAATGCCTGCCTGTTCAGGAAAAAGGTCAACAGATTCTGGACAAACAGATTGCGATGCGGGTTATTCAAGGGGGCCGTGGTATTCATAATGCAAAAATAGCCGGTCAGGGCCGGCTATTTCTATAATCAGTTATCCTTTACTAATGCTGAGTTGACGCTTTTACGTTAGAAATTAATTATTCATCGTTAACGCTGTATTATTCTTGAGATGTCCCGCCATAGCCTTCCGTAGTTTCTCTACTTTAGGCAGCGATACCCGCTGAATGTAAGGCTGGTCGGGGTGCAGCGCAAAATAGTTCTGATGGTAATTCTCCGCTGGGTAGAAGACACTGATCGGCGTTACTTCCGTCACAACCGGATTCGCATAGTGTTTCGACTCGTTGGTGCGTTTGATAGCGGCCTGAATTTCGGCTTTTTCCGCTGGTGTCCGGTAGAAAGCAACGGAGCGATAATCACGACCAACGTCGGGGCCCTGGCGGTTCAGGGTAGTGGGATCATGTCCGGCAAAAAAAGCATCGAGTAATTGCGCGTAGCTGATTACTTTCGGGTCGTAATAGACCTGCACTGATTCAGCATGACCGGTCAGATCCGTGCCAACTTGCTCGTAGGTGGGGTTCTTGACGCTTCCGCCAGCATAGCCGGAAATAACTTCCCGAACGCCTTTGAGCTGGTTCATGCCTTCGTCCAGCGCCCAGAAGCAGCCACCGGCGAAGGTAGCAACCGCTTCTCCATCCTTCTGAACGGGAAGCTTGGCGGGCGATGTGTCTTTCGATTGACCTTGTGCACACCCTGCGAGCAGAAGCAGACTGAGCGCCAGTAAGTGAATTCGTTTCATGTTGTTCTATAAAGTATTGTTACGTTATAAACGATTGAAAAGGGGTTACAGTTTCCTGTTTGATGGAAGGCGGACGGAAACCCGCGAAAATACAGACTGCGTTTGCCGCTATGAAGCTTCAATTCGAGAAAATAGAGCCGGAAGCCGGAAGTTCGTTCAAGGTTATGCACAATACAGAACCCGAAACTTGTCGGGTTTATTGGCACTATCATCCTGAGTATGAGATTGTCTACCTGCCAGACGGTAACGGGCAGCGCCGGGTGGGTACCAATGTGTCCCGCTACGAAGTAGGCGAACTTGTTTTCATTGGGCCGAACCTGCCGCACCTGAATTTCAGCTACGGAAAAGAAGGTCAATTTGACGAAATCGTCGTGCAACTGCGCGATGATTTTATGGGGGATTCCTTCCTGCAAAAGCCGGAACTGGCTACCGTTCGGCGGTTATTTGAGCGGGCTCACGCAGGGCTTACATTTGGCATCGGGACCAGACAACGGGTAGGGCCTCTGTTGGCGAAACTACCGGAGCAGGTTCCCTTCGAACGGCTGGTAACGCTGCTGCAAATTCTGCACTACCTGGCGAATGCCCCGGATGCAGAAGCACTCCATACCGAGGGTGTCCGGTTCGATCTTAACCCGAAAGAGCAGGATCGCATCAACCGGGTATACCAGTACGTAGAAAAGCACTACGCCGAACCAATCGATATGCGGGCCGTAGCTGACCTGTCCAGCCTGACCGTACCTGCCTTCTGCCGGTATTTTAAACGAATGACCCAGTCGACGTTTACCGATTTCGTGAATGAGTACCGCATCAGTCAGGCCCGCCGGTTGTTGGATTCTGCCCGTACAATAGCCGACGTAAGTTCTGCGGTTGGCTTTAATAACCTGTCCCATTTCAATAAAACGTTTCTGGCCGTAACGGGCCAGACGCCAGGTGCTTACCGCAAGACGATTATCTAACAACTTAAAAGGCGAAAGACTAAACGAGTGAAAGAGCGATTACACCGGCGTCAGCCAATCGCTCTTTCACTCGTTTAGTCTTTTACTCTTTTAAATTTAAACGCCCGGATACCCTGGATTCTGTGTTTTCAGATTGGGGTTGTTCAACAGTTCCTGTTTAGGGATGGGCAGCAACAGGTGTTTCTCCTGCAATGCCTGATTTGAACTGGGGTTCACGTGGCCAACAAAATTATCGAACCCGTTGGTTTTGTCATTGTACACTTTCCGCAGGCGTACCATGTCAAACCAGGTGATCTGTTCGTAACATAGTTCGTGCCACCGTTCCCGCCAGATGGCTTCGCGGAAGGTTGCCTGCGTGTAGGTACCCAAAGCGGGTGTGGTGAGCGTAGCCCGGTCCCGAATGCGCTTGAAGGCATCGTAAGCCGCCTGAACAGGGCCACCCACTTCGTTCTGCGCTTCAGCGTAGATCAGCAGCGTTTCGGCGAAACGAATCTGGGGTACATTCAGGTTGTTCTGCCGCGAACCCGCAACACCGGCCGTTCCGTTGGCTGTGCGGTTGAAGTGCTTGAACACATACGGTGCTCCAAGCGAAAACTGCGCCCCGTTACCGTTGGTGTAGTAGGTCGTATAAAAATACCCGGACTGGTCTTTGGCCCGCAGGTCGCCTGCTTCGTATGAGTTATAGAAGGATGACGTTGGTACTGAACTTCCTGTTCCTCCCGGTCCATTGTACGTAACTGGCTTGAAGTTCGGATAGAAGTTGTCCATCGGATTCCGTGCTACCAGCGTGTTGTACTGAATCATGTACAGGTGCTCTACCCGGTTTTTCGTGCTTTCCCGGTGTACGTCTTCGTACGTTGTGAACAGATTGATCAACGACGAATTCGCATTGGCATACGTAATTACTTCCAGGGCTTTATCGGCGGCTAGCTTGTAGTGCGATGCACCTTTCCCGAGCGGGAAACCGGCCATGGTCAGGTACACTTTGGCGAGCTGCGTTTTTACCGCAGCCAGATTAGCCCGACCGCTTACATCCATCCAGGCCAGACCCGATGCTTCGGCCGCTGTCAGATCCTCGACGATCAGTTTGTATACATCTTCTTTCGACGCGCGAGCGGGTAAGAAATCCGCTGAGGCCGCTGACTGAGGAGTCGTAACCAGTGGAATATCACCCCACAACTGAACGGCCGTAAAGTAAGCCGTTGCGCGCAGAAACCGGGCTTCGCCCAGGATCTTGGTTTTTTGAGCCGCATCCATTGGGGTAATGGCGGGTACCCGATCGAGCAACTGGTTGGCATTGGCAATAACCGTATACAGACCATTCCAGTAGTTAACCACGTGCCCTGTATTGCCATCGTGCACCAGCGAATACAGGTTGTTCAGATCGGAGTTCTGCGCGGTCTCGGTGGTAGATGTACCCGTTAGCGCTTCCAGTAGCTGCCAGTTGCTGGAAAAAATACCGGCATCATTGCCCATAAACCGGGTACTGGCGTATACCGCTGCCAGCGCGGCTTCTGCATGGTCTGGAATGGTATAGAAGTTACCGGATGTTAAGTTTGACGGGGCCTGTTCGGTCAGGAATTCGGTACATCCGGCGGGACCCGTCAGGGCTATGCCACACAGAAGAACCCGACTTATATTTTTTACTAACGTATGTCTCATTGTTAAATGTCAATTAGTTAAATGCGTTTGCGGACTACAATCCGATCTGAAGACCCAGCAGGTAGGTGGTTGGTTTTGGATAGTTGTGCCAGATCATGCCCTGCGAGAAAGCACTGTTTTCGTTGGCCTGGTTCGTGGGGGTTACTTCCGGATCGCCAACGATCGGATCTTCCAGCAACAGGAAGAAGTTCTGGCTGGATGCGTACACACGCAACCGGTTTATTTTAAGCTTGTTGGTCAGCGTAGCCGGGAAGGTGTACCCGAACAACAGGTTTTTGCCGCGCAGGAACGAGCCATTCTTGATCCAGTGGCTATCAACGTTGGTTACGTAACCGGCCCGTGTATCCCGAACTTCGGCAATCTGGCTGCCCTGGTTGTTTTCCGTCCAGGCATTGAGCACAGACGAGTAGCTGTTAGCCAGTGCCTGACGGTCTTCGCTGGCGTGCAGGTTCATTAGCATAACCTTGTTACCAAACATGTACTGGAGTTCCAGTGTAGCGTCGAAGTTGCCAAACCGGATGTTGTTTGTCATAGCACCCCAGCCTTTCGGACTACCGTTGCCGATGATGCTACGGTCAGCATCCGTGATGGCCTTATCGCCATTTACGTCCAGGTACTTGATGTCGCCCGGCAAAATGGTCAGGCCGTTCCGATAGCTGGTAAATTTGGCAGCTTCTTCGCGCTCCGCTGTACCCCATACGCCTACACGGGTCAGGCCCCAGAATGAACCTACTGCTTCGCCAACCCGGATTATATTGGTTGGGTTGGTAAAGTTAGGACCACCCACGTTGAAGATATCGGAGGGAGTCGCCAGCGCTAAGACCTTATTTTTATTAAGCGAGATGTTGAACGATGTATTCCAGCTAAACTGACCCCGGTTGATGTTCACCGTATTCAGACCAAATTCGAATCCTTTGTTTTCCATCGAACCGACGTTCCGGCGAATCGTAGCGTAACCGCTGGTGCGTGGAACTGGAGCATCAAGCAGCATGTCGGTCGTTAAACGATAGTAGTAGTCCGCTTCTATTGTCACACGACCTTTGAACAGACCAAGTTCCAGACCCACATCGGTTTGGGCTGTTTTCTCCCAGCGAAGGTCAGGGTTAGCCAGACGGTTGATACCCGTTCCGCCTGTTCTGGTATCGTTGTAAATCGTTGCGTAGTTGGAACTAAGCAGCGATAACGATGAATACGGTGGAATCTCTGAGTTACCCGTTAAGCCATAGCTGGCACGAACTTTAAGGTTAGAAATGGCATTGTTTCCTTTCAGGAAATCTTCTTCCGATACGCGCCAGGCTAAAGCCGCCGAGGGGAAAAAAGCGAACTTGTGGTTTTCCCCGAACTTCGACGAACCATCGGCCCGGCCCGTTGCGGTGAACAGGTATTTGTTTTTATACCCGTAGTTGATCCGACCGAAGTACGAATTGAACGCAAACCGTGATGCGCCCGAGCTAACCGCTGGGTTGATAGCACCAGCCCCTAAGTTATTGAACGTAAAATAGTCCGTGGCAAAGCCGCTGACGCTGGCCCCGAATCCAAAGGTGTTGGTTTCCTGCCACGATAAACCCAGCAAGCCCGTGAACGAGTGGTCCTGACCGATCTGCTTGTTGTAGGTCAGGTAGTTTTCCAGCGACCAGAAATTCTGCCGGTTGTTGTTGGTCGACGCGTTACCGTTGTTGCCAATGTTCAGCGTACGGGTTTGCGACTGGTTAATTTCCTGGGTTTGAATGTTCGTACCCAATACCGTACGCATTTCCAGCCCTTTGCCGAACGTGATGTTGGTGAACAGGCTACCCAGAATCGTTTGCGTATTCTGGATGTATTTGCGGTCCGTCAGGCGGTGAACCGAACTCATCGATCCTTCAGCGTATGGATAATCGCGGTTTTCAGCGAAGACACCGCTATCGGGATATCGAACAGGCAAGAAAGGGAAGTCTTCCACAATTTGCCGAGCTACGGCGTCATTAATGTCCACCAAGTTTTCTGTCTGGTAGTTATAGCTCATCGTACCGCCGATTTTTAACCAGCTTTTCACCTGATCATCGATCGAGAAGCGACCCGAATACCGTTTCATGTACGAGGTTTTGATTAACCCCTGATCATCGCGGTAGTTAAGCGAAAGCGAGTACTGTGTCCGCTCGTTACCCCCGCTGAAACCCAGCTGGTGGTTCTGCGACAATTTGTTCTGCGACGACTCCTTGAACCAGTCGGTATCATACAGTGGGTTCAGGTTGGCATCGAAAACGCCCGGATGAGCTGCGCTGAAGGCTGTCCGGCGGACTTTCGGATCAAGATAAGTCCATTTGCCAGCTGCCCAGCCGACGGGATCGTATTTGGCCATATTCTGGTACGCCAAATCCTCGGTGGCCAGGTACTCTTTGGCATTCAGCACTTTTGGTTTGTTCGGACCAATCGTGTTAACACTGAACTGGCTGTCGTACGTCACGCGGCTTTCACCGGCTTTCCCTTTGCGGGTCGATACCAGAATAACGCCGTTGGCGCCCCGTGCTCCGTAGATAGCCGTTGACGACGCATCTTTCAGGACCTCAACATTGACGATATCGTTCGGGTTAATGTAGTCAATCGGGTTACTGAACTGATCGCCCGTACCCTGTGGTAGCATCACGCCATCAACCACGTACAGCGGGTTGTTCGACGAGTTGATTGAGCTAAACCCACGAATCCGGATCGTTGTCCGACCACCGGGACGACCCGAGTTGGTGTTTACCTGTACACCCGGCATCCGGCCCGAAAGCGCCTGGTTCAGCGATGGGGCTGGCCGCTCCATCAATTGGGCTTCTTTAACGCCGGATACGGCTCCGGTAAGATCCGATTTCCGGGTGGTACCATACCCGATAACCACAATCTCGTCGAGTACTTTGCTGTCCGTTTTCAGGCTAACATCAACCGATGTCTGATTGCCCAGACGTACCTCCTGTGGAAGGTAGCCGACAAACGAAAATACGAGGGTAGCCCCCGTTTCAGGCACATCTAACTTATACCGGCCATCGACGTCCGTAACGGTTCCGCGTTGGGTACCTTTCAGGATAACACTAACACCGGGTAAGCCTTCGTTCTTTTCGTCCGTAACCCGACCGGTTAAGGTTCTGTCGGCACGAATTTCCGGACGATTTGTAAATGAATTCCGCTCGAACGAATTGTTCGCATACGTAAAACTGACGCAGGTAAAGGCTAGCAGCAGTTGAGTACTTGAGGTTTTTAAAAGTCTGCCCAGCATTCGTCGGGGAAGTAAGTGTTTCTTCATAAGGAAGTTTCTTTAGGCTATTAGTTTAGAGTTGGTTGGAAAAGAAAATTATACATTGGCTAGATTTTTTGTGAAAACACCAAGGGAGTTTAGAACTACTCTTGAGGATTAGAAAATAATTAAAAAAGAGTTAAACGGTTGTTAAAAATAATAGTCAAGTGATTTTTGCGTCCCTGTGAGTATATATGACAGCAGAAATTTAACTGGAAAGGGGCTATTGGGGCCTTTTCAGCTACCTGCCATGAGTATAAATACAAGAACACAAACGGTAGAAAGTGGGCGGAAAACGTGTCTGACCGTAACTCACTATACGCGGTGGAATTTTGATCGGCATCCCGTACGATTCCTGCCTGATGACCGCTACTAATTGATTCGATGACACTGCTTGCTGTAGTAAAGATGATTGCGTTCAGTCTTTGGTTCAGTAAAACCGATGCCTGTATGCTCCGTCCGGTCAGTAGTCTTTTCGCCTTGCTGGTTTTCGCCAGTGCTGTTGCCCCCGAACCTGGTTTGCGCTTCAGCCGTTATTTCGTAGCGGCCGAAAGTTATGAGTCGGTGGGGGTCTTCGATGTGGATAATAACGATACCCTCGATCTGGTATCGGGCGATTTCTGGTACGAAGGGCCACGCTTCCGAAACCGGCATCTTATTGGCAACGAACCCCGTAAAGAACAGTACTACGACGATTTTTCGACCATTCCAATGGATGTGAACGCCGATGGTCGGCTGGATTTCATAACCGGCGGCTGGTTCGATCAAACCCTGCGGTGGGTCGAAAATCCCGGAAAAAAAGGAACTGTCTGGCCATTGCACGAAATCGGTAAAGTCGGTAATGTGGAAACAACCCGTGCCTGGGATGTAGACGGCGACGGGGTGCTCGACATTGTGCCGAACAATCCGAACCATCCGCTGAAGTACATTAAGTTGGTGAGTCCTGGCGTATTCAGGACTGTAACGGTGGCCCCAACCCAGGGGCACGGGCTTGGCTTCGGTGATGTAAACGGCGACGGACGGGGCGACCTGATCGTGAGTGTTGGCTGGCTCGAAGCCCCCGCCAACCGGGAGCAAACGCCCTGGACGTTGCATAAGGAATTTTCGTTCGGTACGGCCAGTGTGCCAATTATTGTTGCCGATGTGAATGGCGACAAGCAAAACGATTTGATTGTGGGTCAGGGCCACAGTTACGGATTGCACTGGTACGAACAAACCCGCGGGGCCAATGGACAACGTGGCTGGACAAAGCATCTGATCGATGAGAAAAACTCACAATACCACTGCCTTGAATGGATTGATATAACGGGCGATGGACGTCCGGAGCTGTTAACGGGCAAACGGTTTCGAGCCCATAACGGCAAAGATCCCGGTGAAGAAGATCCCGTTGGTCTGTATTATTTTACCTGGGATGCCCCAACGAAACAATTCACCAAACATGACATTGCCTACGGTCCGGCAGGTGTCGGGAAAGGAACGGGTATTTACTTTGCCGTGGCTGACCTGCGCAAAACCGGCCGAAAAGACATTATCGTGGCTGGGAAAGATGGCTTGTCTGTATTTTTTAACGAAAATGCCCTGAAAAAATAGCGTTGTTAGTCGATATGCATAGCAGTTTTTACGTATTTTTATCTTTCGTTTTTTTCTTTCCGTAACTAACTGACTGTATGCAACGTGCTCAATTAAAGGAGTTTTACGGCTATGGCCTTATACTGGCCGTACTGACAACCGTTCAGCTTTACTCCGCTTATCTTGCCGCCACAACCGACCTTTCCCTTTCCTGGAAGCACTACGTCGGCTTTGGGGCTACAGCCCTGGCGGGCGTTTTGTGGGCCTTTCGTAAACCCCAGTACCTGTTCTATGCCCTTGGCTTGACGCTGGTGTTAGGGTATGAAAACCTTATCGGGTTCACGCCTACACTCGATTTCACCGCTACGCGCTACTACATCAACAACCTGGCGTTTCCGGTATCCTACCAGGATTTTTCGATGTACATGCTCCTGATCTGGGCTTATGTGGCTCACGAGCGGCTACGCACAATGGTACAATCGCTATTTCTTAAGACCAGTAACTAATTGTAAAATGGTTAACCACAGAGGCCACGGAGAAAATAAAAACTCCGTGGCCTCTGTGGTTAACCATTTTACCGATTTATGCCGTTAAAGACCAGCCCTGACGGTACTCCCGTTTGACGAACTGATTGGCTTCGTCGAAGTTGGTGATCTTCATGTTTTTACCGTCCCATGACAGTTGTTTCCGGCCAGGGTACGTGAAGCCTTTACCGTCGGCTTTAGGCTGGCGGACGGTGTAGCTACGAATAGCCAGATTGCCCATCAGTACCGATTCCGTCAGCGGTCCTGCGAAATCGAACGACGACGTAAGGGCTTTGTGCTCTTTGCTGTTGAAACCCGCTTTGCAGGCTTCGGTCCACAGCACCTGGTGGCCGTTTTCCGGCAGTGGTTTGGCACCATCCGCTGGCTTTGGTTTTGGATCACCTACAATTTTCTTCCCGTCTTTGGTGTAAAGCTTAGGATCTTCGCCATACATACCGCAGATCAACAGCCCCTTGTCGCCGTGGATGAGTACTCCATTTTCACCGTTTTCGGGCATGGGTTCGCCTTCAGGCAACATCTCCGGGCGGAAGGGACGAAGGCCACCATCTTCCCAGATCATTTTAACCACCGACTTGTTTTTAGCCGTTGCCGGGAATTTCAACTCCACATGCGACGATGGCGGGCAACCTTCAGGAATATACTCGGGTGTCCAGTCCTTTAGAAAGACCTGACCAATGCTGGTTTCAACTTCCGTTGGGTAACCGAGGCCGAGTACGCGGAACGGGGTATCCATGATGTGGCAACCGATGTCGCCGAGCGCACCAGCACCAAAATTCCACCAGCCGCGCCATTTGAAGGGGTGATAAGCGGGTGTATAGCCAACTTTCTGAGCAGGTCCGAGCCACAGATCCCAGTCCAGATCAACGGGCACCTGGTCAACGGCCTGTGGCACTGGAATGCCCTGCGGCCAGACAGGCCGATTGGTCCAGAGATTAACGGTATGGACCGTACCCAGCAGGCCCTTGTCGAACCAGTCTACCATTTGCTTCTGCTGCGGGTTCGACGAGCCCTGGTTGCCCATTTGCGTAACGACTTTGTATTTACGGGCCGCTTCGGTGAGCATCCGGGCTTCGTAGATATTATGCGTCAGCGGCTTCTGTACGTACACGTGTTTACCACGCATCATGGCGGCCATCGCCACAACCGCGTGCGTATGGTCGGCCGTTGAAACCGTAACGGCATCGATGGTTTTGCCTTCCTTGTCGAGCATCTCCCGGAAATCTTTGTAGCGTTTCGCGGTCGGATGTTTCTCGAAATTTTCTTTAACCCGGGGAAGTCCCCAGTCGACATCACAGAGGGCTACGATATTATTCGCGCCGTTGTTATACGAGTTGTTAGTGTCGCTAAAGCCTTTACCGCCGAAGCCAACGCCGGCAATGTTGAGTTTGTCGCTGGGTGCAATAAACCCTTTTCCGCCCAGTACGTGGCGGGGCACAATAAAAAAGCTTGCCGCAGCCAGCGCTCCGGTTTGCATGAATTGACGCCGTGATGTTGTGGAGCCGGAAGCCACAGCCTGATTAGGCGAGTCTGCCGATCCGGGCGTTGAGTTGTCTGATGGATTCATAGAAAAGGATGTCAAACAGATTTAGAGAGAAAAGGAGGGACATACGCTTTTTTACCCTATTGATTTTGGGATTGTTAAAATCATAGAGTAAGCTCAGAAAAGAAGACTAAAAGCGAATTCGACTCTGCCGTAGATCAGCGCTGTTCATTGAATGTACTGCCCTGTTTACCGGCAAGCCAATGTAAATTTATACGGCTGCCGTCCCAAACAACGCCCCCAACATCCGCCCAAACTCATCCTGAAAGGGTGCCGAAATCACAATCCGTTCCGCCGTAGTGGGATGGGTAAAGTTAATTTGCTGCGCGTGAAGCAGCATGGTGTTCATCTCGAAATGATCCTTGAAAAGTTTGTTCTGCTTGTTGCAGCCGTGAGGCCGGTCGCCGATGATAGGGTGAAGAATATGCGCCATGTGCTTGCGTAACTGGTGCATTCGGCCGGTGGTTGGCGTTAACTCTACCAATGAATAACGGGAGGTGGCGTGTTTGCCGAAGGGCAAAGGAATTTCGGTGCGCCGAATGGTTTTCAGATGCGTAAAGGCGTCCTGTAAAATATCGGGACCGCCACGGTCGTCATCTTTCCGAAGGGGATAATCGATCTCCTGCTCATCGGGCGTGAAGCCGCGCACAATGGCCAGGTAGGTTTTATGAACAGCGCCTTCCATAAACTGCTGCTGCATAGTGGCATTCATGGATTCGGATAGGGCAAACAGCAGCACGCCCGCCGTTTTTCGGTCGAGCCGATGTACAGGGTAGACCCGCTGTCCCAACTGGTCGCGGAGAAGCTGAACGGCAAATTCGCTAGCATCGCTGGCAATCATCGACCGATGTACCAGCAAACCATGCGGTTTATTGATGGCTACTAAATCTGTATCCTGATACAGTATAGAAAGGGGCTGGGTTATCGTTATAGCTGGATTCATCTCCCGCAAATAGCGCAAAAATACAGACACCCTTTCCCATATCCGCTCAGCAGACAAACTTTACTTCAGGTCTGTTATCGCGCAGAAATCCATATCGCCATAGTCGAGGTTTTCGCCGGCCATACCCCAGATAAAGGTGTAGTTCGACGTACCCGCTCCGGAATGTATCGACCAGTTGGGTGAGATAACGGCCTGTTCGTTCTGCACAAAAATATGGCGGGTTTCCTGCGGTTGTCCCATAAAATGGCAGACACTCTGGCCTTCCGGAACCTCGAAATAGAAGTACACTTCCATTCGCCGGTCGTGGGTGTGGGCAGGCATCGTATTCCAGACGCTGCCCGCTTTCAGCTCGGTCATACCCATTTGTAGCTGACAGGTGGGGAGTACACTGTTGACCAGCAGTTTGTTGATAACCCGGTGATTGGCCGTTTCCATACTGCCCAGTTCCACGACTTCGGCATCCGTGCGTGCTATTTTCCGGGTTGGATACTGGCGGGTGGCGGGGGTAGAGTTGAGGTAGAATTTAGCAGGGGCATCGGCATCGAACGAAATGAACTGGATGTCCTGCGTACCCTGGCCAATGTAAAGAGCTTCTTTATAATTCAACTCATACGGCGTACCGTCGGCAACAACGCGACCCGCCCCGCCTACGTTGATGATACCCAGTTCGCGTCGTTCCAGAAAATAACTGGCCTTAAGCTGGTCGGGTGTGTCGAGCGTAAGCGGACCGTCGATCGGCATCACACCGCCCGTCAGGTAGCGGTCGAAGAACGAGAGTACCCATTGGAATTGGTTGGGAATGAAAAGCGTGTCGATCAGAAAGTTCTGCCGAAGCTGCGCCGTATCCATGCCTTTTACTTCATTGGGTGAAGACGCATATCGGCTTTCGAAGACGGTTTTCTGGTCGACCTGGTCGTCTGCCAGAGGGGTTGATTGGACTTGCATAGTTCGATAAATTGCCTGCTGGCAAAAGAAAGTTTAACGGAAACGGGATGATGAGGAGTCAGTCATAAACTAGCTAAAGTACAAATTTACTTCACTGAACGGCTACGAAGAAGGCTAGCTACATTGGCCTATTCCAGTAGGATTGACTAGCTATTTTACACTAAAATAGCGGTGTAGTACAACATAGCCCCCGTTCAAGCCGCTAATTTACTTGTTTCTATTTGCAAACGTTGCCGCAAACGTTTGCAAATAGAAATACAGCGTCTTAAAAACGTTTAATTCAAATACGCGGCCATGTCGATCAGGCGAAGCGGGAAACTAACGCCGAAAACTAGTGTTGAGATGAAATCTTTTTTTAATTATATCTGGTGGCTCCCCGCAGGAGATGCGCATTGGAAAAACCCATTTGCGTCAATTTTACTTTTTCTTAATCCAGGAGACGTTGGTCGTACCGAAAGATTCTGTTGATTTGTCTACTTTTCCTTTGATTCTATACGCTATGCAGCCAATTGAGTTAGTTGTTTTCGATATGGCCGGGACTACCGTCACCGATCACCACGAAGTAGAGCGCTGTTTTGCCGAAGCGGCTGTGGAAACGGGTTTGTCTGTTAGCGATGAGCGGATTCTGGCCATGCAGGGCCTGTCCAAACGCTTCGTTTTTGAGACGCTCTGGAAAGAGCAACTGGGTGATGACAGTCCCGAAATTCAATCGAAGGTCGATCATTCTTATGATGCGTTCCGGCACATACTGGAAAACCATTACCGTACACAGGGCGCAACCCCCACCGAGGGTTGCCTGGAAACGTTTGCGTATCTGCATGAACGCGGTATCGCTATTGCTCTGACAACGGGCTTCTACCGGGTCGTGACCGACATTATTCTGGAGAAACTCGGCTGGCTCGATGGGCTCGACGCGCAACGGGTAGGTACGGCTACCAGCCTGTTACAGACATCCATTGCCAGCGACGAAGTAGCCCATGGTCGTCCTTATCCAGAAATGATCGAACGAGCCATGCAGGTAACGGGTGTGACAAACCCCAAAGCGGTGGTCAATATCGGCGATACCCCTTCCGATTTACTATCGGGGCGTGCTGCGGGCGTGGCCTTGAACTTGGGCCTCACAAACGGGACACACTCGCGGGAACAGCTGGAAAGCCAGCCCCACGATTTGCTTCTGGGTTCTCTGCGAGAGTTACCCGCCCTGCTGGAAAAGCATAACCTGTCCCTTGCGTAAGATCCAGTGAAGTCGGATGCTCAAACCTGGCCAGCGAGGTTTCTCAAAACCCCGTTTGAGCTATTTTCATGGTTTGGGTTTGTCCTGACGGTCATGAGGACATTATTGCCATACTCTTTCAAAAATGACATCATCGTACGATCTGATTATAGTTGGTGCCGGAACGCTCGGTACGTTCCATGCTTATCACGCGGCTAAGTCCGGGAAGCGCGTTCTGTTGCTCGAAAAAGATAGCTACCCGGTTGGGGCTACCGTCCGAAACTTTGGGCAGGTCGTGCCATCCGGACTAGCGGGCCGGTGGTTCGAGTACGGTCGCCGGAGTATGGAAATTTACCGGGAGCTACAACAGGAAACTGACCTGACGGTGCGGCCCAATGGTACCGTATACATCGCATCCGATGCCGATGAGCTGACGCTGGCGAATGAGCTACACGATCGATACCAGCAGGTTAGCTACCCAAGCGAGTTGCTGACGAAAGCCCAATGCCTGGCCAATTACCCAGCGCTAAAGTCTGATTATGCCGTAGGCGGAATTTTCTTTCCGCAGGAAATGAGCGTCGAGCCAGAGCAGATGATTCATCGGCTGCTTGCTTTCGTTCAGCAGAAATACGGCGTCGACTATCGCCCTGGTTCCGTTGTGATTGACGTGCAGCCGAAGGCCAGCGGAGCCACGGTAACGCTGAGTAATCGGCAGCAGTTTCAGGCGGAGCGGGTACTGATTTGCGGGGGTCATGAGGTCCGGCTGCTGTTCCCTGACGTGCTGGCGCAAGCGGGCTTAGTGGTCAGCAAACTTCAGATGCTACTGGCCGAACCGGTGGCGGGCCTGTATTTACCCGGCAACGTGCTGACGGGGTTGACGATACGGCGCTACGAAGCGTTTCAAGAATGTCCGTCCTACGCCAGCATTAGCGCAAACACGCCGGCGCACCTCACCGAACTGAAACAGTGGGGGATTCATATTCTGTTCAAGCAAGCCATCGATGGGTCTATCATCGTTGGCGATTCGCACGAGTACGCAGCGGCCACCCAGGCTGAAGATCTCGGTTATCATACCCAGGATTACATCAATGAGTTGATGCTAAACGAAGCCCGGCGCATTGTTACCTTCCCGTTAACGATCAAAAAAACATGGGCTGGTTTTTACAGCCAGACGAAGGACGAAATCTTCGAACATAATGTAACGGACAGCATTCGCATCGTAACGGGTATCGGTGGAAAAGGCATGAGCTCCGGCGCCGGATATGCCGAAGAAAGCATACGGCAATGGCTTCCGTAATGAGGACGAACGATGGTGCGAACGTCTACGTTCGTACCTACTATTACCCGGCCTCCAGCCGAATGACTGTGTATAGTTACGGCCAGAGGCCTACTAATAATGTGTACAAACGTAGACGTTCGCACCATCGTTTGATCACCATCATTCTGTAAAATTTATACATGCATAGCTATGTGTTATGATTGAATTCTTTAATAAGAAATAGTTATCATTCCGGTGTTAAGGCAAGATAAATATCTTGCCTTTTTTGTTTATAAACAGATAATAAGTACTTAATAATGAGCCAATAAGACAATGATACTTTTGCGGAAAATTACTTGAGCAACACTAACCTGTCAAACGTATGAAGCTTCGTATACCAACTTCAACGTCATGGCATCGGCCGACCACTACTCGTGATCATGGCCGACTGTCCATGACGTTTTTATTTTGCCTGTTGTCCGGCCTGTCGGCTTTTGCCCAGGGCATTAGCGGGCGTGTACTTTCTGGTGATGATAACCAACCGCTGCCGGGCGTGTCAATCATTGTTAAAGGCACCAATACGGGTACAACCAGCCGGGCCGATGGGACGTATTCGATTAATGCGCCATCTGCGGGTACGCTGACGTTTTCGTTTATTGGCTACGAAACGCAGGATATTACCGTAGGCAACCGGACCACGATTGATGTGTCGATGCGGGGTAGTGAAAAGGCGCTCAACGAAGTAGTCGTCACGGCGCTCGGTATCAAGAAAGACGTTCGGCAAACGGGTGTCGCCATTCAGACCGTCGATGGGTCGCAACTGCTGAAAGCCCGTGAACCAAACCCGATCAACTCCCTGACGGGTAAAGTCGCTGGTCTGACCATTGGGGCGTCGGCCGAATTGCTGGGTCGTCCGTCGGTCACGCTGCGGGGTAATCAGGATGTACTGTTCGTTGTCGATGGTATTCCCATCACGTCGGATACCTGGAACATCAGCGCCGACGATATTGAGACATACACCGTCTTGAAAGGAGCATCGGCTTCTGCGTTGTATGGCTTCCGGGGTAAAAATGGCGCAATCCTGATCACCACCAAACGCGGGACGAAAGACAAACGTGGGTTCTCTGTTGAGGTGAATACGAGTCAGATGGCCGATCAGGGTTTTCTCGCCATTCCTAAAGTACAGGACGAATATGGCCCCGGCGATCACGGCGTGTATGCGTTCAGCGACGGAAAAGGCAATGGCCTGAACGATGGTGACTACGACATCTGGGGCCCCGCGCTCAACGGCCAACTGATTCCGCAGTATGACAGCCCGGTTGTATCGGGGCAGAGTTTCACCACGAAATTTCCGAATGGGGCCAGCTTCACCAGCAACCGCCAGCCGACGCCCTTCCTGCCGCGTGGGAAAGACAACCTGAGCCGGTTTATTCAAACGGGTATCCTGTCGAACAACAACGTTGCCGTGGCCGCGTCGGGTGAGAAATACGACATGCGTTTTTCGCTGTCCCATAACTTCCAGCGGGGTCTGGTGCCGAACACCAAGCTGAACGTGACCAACTTCAATATGACGGGCGGGTATAACTTTTCGCCGAAACTGCGTTTCGAGGCCAGTCTGAACTACAACCGCCAGTACACGCCGAACTTTCCGGACGTAAACTACGGGCCTAACTCGCTTATTTATAACGTGATTGCCTGGGGTGGTGCCGACTGGAACATCGACGATATGAAGCAGATCTGGCAGCCGGGCAAAGAAGGTACGCAACAGATTTATGCCGAATACCAGCGGTACAACAACCCCTGGTTTCTGGCAAAGTACTGGTTGCGGGGTCACTACAACAACAACGTGTATGGGTACACGTCTTTACGCTACCAACTGGCCGATGGCTTACAACTGACGGCCAAAACCCAGCTGACGACGTATAGCCTGCTTCGTACGGAGAAGTTCCCCTATTCGGCAACGACCTATGGCCGTGAAGAAGCCCGTGGCGATTACCGAGAAGATCGCCGGAATTTGTTCGACAACATCAACCAGGTGCTGCTCCAATATAACCGCAAAGTGACGAAGGATTTAACCATTGGTGCACTGGCCGGTGGCGAAGCCCGGATTTTCAACTATAATACCGATTACGCCAGCACCAACTATCTGAACGTGCCTGGCGTATATAACTTTGCCAATTCATCGAATCCGGTAATTGCGTCGAACTTCCAGTCAGACATGCGCGTACTGTCGGCATACTACTCGGCTGATTTTACTTTCCGCGATTATGTTACCCTGAGCACAACGGGTCGGCTGGATAAACTCTCGACTTTACCGAAAGGAAACAACGCTTACTTCTATCCGTCTGTGGCTTTGAGTACTGTTATTTCAGATTACGTTAAACTACCGGCCAATCTGGGTATTTCATTCCTGAAATTGCGGGCTTCGTATGCCAACGTAAAAGACGGACTGACTCAGTCCACGATTCAAAATGCGTTTAATCCATTCCCGAATTACGGCTCGAATCCAATTGGTTATGGCGATAACTATTCATCATCGTATGGCGGACCAACCTATCAGAATTCAGCGGTGTATTCGTTGCCGCTATCGTATAACAACAAGCCGTCAGCGTACTATACCAATACGCTGAATAACCTGAATCTGAAGCCAAACTCAAGCTCTCAGAGTGAAGTTGGCCTGGATGTTCGTTTCTTCGATAACCGAATTGCCGTCGATGCCGCCTATTATGTCAGCAATGATGGCCCTCGCATTTTTCCCGTACCTTCATCAGAAGCAACAGGCTATGTTAGTCGGTTAGCCAACGGTATTCAGACCCAGAAAAAAGGGGGCGAAATCTCGGTAACCGGCAAAGCGATCCGGTCGGCAAAAGGCCTGAACTGGGATGTAGTTGCTAACTATTCGACCTATACCGAACGGCTGAAAGAAGTGTACCCGGATGGGGGAATCAATACGCTGGCATCGAGCTACTTTGTGGGTAACAGCAGCGATGCCCGCTACATCAATATCGGCGACCGGACGGACGGCTTCTATTCCAGTGCGTTCGTGCGTACTCAGGACGGGCAGTTGATCAACGATGCGGGTGGTCGTCCAATCATCAATCCGGTATCTCAGTTTCTGGGCTACGTGAATCCTAAGTTTGTCTGGGGGATTAACAACCGGTTCAGCTACAAAAACCTTACGTTCAGCTTCCAGTTCGATGGACGCGTCGGGGGTGTTATCGGCGACTACGTTCGGCAGAAAACCTTCCAGGGTGGCCGTCATATCGAAACGGTGCAGGGTGCCTTTGGGGCCGCCCGTCCTAACGATGTGCTGGGTATCAAGTCATATCTGGGCGATGGCGTAGCCCTGGCCAGCGGCACGATTAATTACGATGTGAACGGTAATGTGCTGAACTACGGTGAGTTGAAGTACACGCCTAACGTGACGAAAACCTACGAGCAGGATTACATAGCCCGTGTTTTCGGGGCTACAGAATCCTACCTGATGAACCGGAGCTTTGCCAAACTGCGTGAAGTGATCATTGGCTATACCCTGCCGACAGCCATGCTGGGTCGCATTGGCGTAAAACAGGCCAGTATATCGGTTGTCGGACGGAATCTGCTCTACTTCGCTCAGTACAAAGACATCGATCTCGATCAATTTGTAACGGGTGGCCGCTCGTCGCTGCAAACTCCGACCACCCGCCGGTACGGTATCAATTTGAATCTGACATTTTAATCCGGTTCGCTGGCGTGAGCATCTCTCTCTCCAGCGAATTCCCAACAATAGTCTTTATGAAAGTCAATAAACTCTTCATTGTCTCGCTGATGGCCCTTGGCCTGACGCTCTCGGGCTGCGAAAAGCCGTTCGATGAACTGGAGCAGGACCCAAACCGGCCAACGAGCGCTCCAGCCTCACTGGTGTTCAACGGCGTATTGAACGATATGTATAGTGTAGCGGGCGGTGGTGCCTGGAATGAAGCCCAGCGCTGGGGTCAATTTTATGCCAGTAACTACAATTACTACGCAACCAACGACTACGCCTGGACAACAACAGGCCTTAATTACACAACGCTGAAAAACGTGGTGAAGATGGAGCAGGAAGCCAGGAAGGCGGGTTTGCCGGATGTAAACGCTTACTCGGCGCTGGGTAAGTTTTTCCGGGCGTACTTCTTCGAGAACATGACCAAGCGGGTGGGCGATATTCCATTGACCGATGCCTTGCAGGGGCTGGACAACCCCACCCCGAAGTACAACACCCAGAAAGAGGTATATATACAGGTGCTGAAATGGCTCGACGATGCCAACTCGGACCTGACCACGCTGATTGCCAAAGGCGACAACAACCTGTCGGGCGATATTTACCTGGGCAACAGTCTGACGAAATGGCAAAAAACGGTCAACACCTTTAAACTGCGGGTGCTGGTGAGTTTGAGCAAGAAGGAATCAGATACGGATTTGGCTGTAAAAACCCGGTTTGCCGAGGTGCTGGCCAACCCAACCAAATACCCGGTGATGACGTCGATGGATGATAACCTGCAGTACATCTACAACACGTCATTCAACAAGTACAACCGCAATCCGGATAACTTCGGCGGAAACGCCACCCGCGAGAACATGGCGGCTACGTACCTGGGTACCCTGACAAGCCTCAAAGATCCCCGGACATTTGTGGTGGCCGAACCGGCTACGGCGAAGGTTGCCGCTGGAGTCAAGCCAACTGATTTTTCGGCTTTCGTCGGGGCATCGTCGGGCGAAGATCTGGCAACGATGTCTTCGAATGCCAACCAGGGGCTGTATTCGTTCCAGAACCGCAAGCATTACTATAGTACCTATACCGCCGAGCCGTACATCATCCTTGGCTATCCGGAACTGCAGTTTACCATTGCCGAAGGTATCAACCGGGGCTGGGCCAGCGGTACGGCCGAAGATTACTACAAAAAAGGCATTCAGGCATCCTGGGCTTTTTATGGCCTGACGGACGGCGCTAATACGGTTTACTTCTCGGCCGATGGAGGGTATAAAGTATTCAACACGTACACGGTGAACGTTAGCTTTGCTGATTATTACGCGCAGACTGCCGTGAACTATGCAGGTAGCACCACCGGGCTGAACCAGATCTTAACGCAGAAGTACCTTGCCTTCTTCCAGCAGTCGGGTATGGAAGCGTTTTATAACCAGCGCCGGACGGGTGTACCCACGTTTTTAACCGGACCCGGAACGGGTAACAGCCAGCGGATTCCGGTGCGGTGGCAGTACCCATCAACCGAACGGTCGTATAATACGGCGAACAACACGGCTGCTGTAGCCAGTCAGTATGGTGGAACGGATGATATTAATGCCGCCATGTGGTTGCTGAAATAATTGAGTATTTTCACGGCCGATGGGCAGGTGTTTTGACACCTTGCCCATCGGCCTTTTTCGATAAACTATGCGACAACTTTACCTACTGTTTGCGCTGTTCCTGAGCAGTTCGGCGTTGGCTCAGACCGCTCAGAACATCATTCTGGTAACGCTGGACGGCGTGCGCTGGCAGGAAGTGTTCAATGGGGCCGACTCAACGCTGCTATTCGATCCGATGTATAGCCGCGACACCGCCAGCGCCCGGAAGCAGTTCTGGGCGGCTACCCCCGTCGAACGCCGGAAAAAACTGACGCCCTTTCTCTGGAACACCATCGGCCAGCAGGGTCAGCTTTATGGGAATCGACAGAAAGGAAGCCGGATGAATGTATCGAATCCGCACTGGTTCAGTTACCCTGGTTACAACGAAATTCTGAGCGGCTACGCCGATGACCGAATCAAATCGAATGATAAGATCGATAATCCGAACGTAACAGTACTTGAGTTCCTGAACAAGCAGCCGGGAATAGCCGGAAAAGTAGCCGTGTTCTCCTCCTGGGATGTGATTGAAGCCGCCGTCAATGAAAAGAAGACCGGCATTCCGGCCAGTTCGGCTAATGAACCCACCCAGCCGGTGACCGCTGCCGATACCGTGCTGAGCGATATGACGACCCTCTACCCACGCGAGTTTGGCGATGGGGTCCGGGCCGATTTTCTGACGTATTTTTCGGCCCGGCAGTACGTGAAGCAGAAACAGCCCCGTGTTTTGTTTCTGTCGTTCGATGAAACCGACGACCTGGCTCATGCCGGACGGTATCACGATCATCTTCGCATGGTGCAGTCTATTGACAACTACCTGGCCGATTTATGGAAGATGGTTCAGCAGATGCCGCAGTACGCCGGAAAAACTGCCATCCTGGTTACCACAGATCATGGCCGGGGCCATACACCCAAAGCCCGCTGGAAAGATCACGGTACCAAAACCGCCGATTCGTACCAGATCTGGCTGGCTGCCATGGGGCCGGGCATTCGCGCAACGGGCGAACAGACCGGTGGACCCGTCCTGTTCCAGAATCAGCTGGCGGCCACAATGGCCCGGTTGATGGGCTTCACGTTCACCTGCGATCATCCGGTTGGTGCCCCCATCGACACCAATAAATAGAGTACGTTTAACGAACATCCTGCTTCGACAATGAACCGTAGAACTATCCTCAAATCAGCGAGCCTGCTGCCTTTCGTTCCCGCTTCCAGTGACCAGCTTGCTCCGGCACCCGCTGCCCGCAAACGATCGGTTCGGTTTGCTTACCTCGGCGATACGCATATCACGCCCGACAGTAAGCCAATGGAAGCGATAGCCAAGTGCTTTCACCACGCCCAAAATCACGCTGACAAACCGGCATTTATCCTGCACGGGGGCGATGTGATCATGGACGCACTGGCCAGGGATCGTGACGATGTACGGAAACAATGGGAGGCCTGGAACACCGTTGTAAAAGCGGACAGTTCATTACCCATCGAATACTGTATTGGCAACCACGACATCTGGGGATTCGAAGGGGCCAAAACAGACCCAATGTACGGTAAAAAATGGGCCGTCGATCAGATGAAAATCAGCGGTCGGTATCGTAGTTTTGACAAAAACGGCTGGCATTTCATCATTCTGGACAGTGTGCAGATCAAACCCGATGGCAAGTGGTATACGGGTTATATCGATGGGGAGCAGCTGGAGTGGCTGAAACAGGACTTGGCTAAAACCGGAACGAAAACACCCACGCTCGTCCTGTCGCATATTCCGATTTTTAGTCCGACCGCCTTTTTTAGTCAGCAAAATATAAAGGAGGGTAACTGGTCTATTTCGGCCGGTCTGGTCCTGTCGAATACGCCGGAACTATTGACATTGTTCTACCAGTACCCAAACGTAAAAACGGCACTCAGTGGTCATATGCACCTCCTCGACCGGGTTGAGTACAATGGGGTTACGTACATGTGCAACGGAGCCGTTAGTGGAAACTGGTGGAAGAGCGATACGTACCAGCAAACGAAAGCGGGCTACGCGCTTATTGATTTATACGACGACGGCAGCGTAGAACGAACCTACCTGCAATACACATAGCCATGGAAACGATTGTTACTCTTTTCGCCCAGGGAGGTCAGGATGCCTATTTCGGCGAGCCCGTTACCCAGCTTGAGCACGCGCTGCAATGTGCACTACTGGCCGAAGAGGCCGGTACGGACGAGGAAACGGTGATAGCCGCTTTCCTGCACGACATCGGGCATTTGCTGCCTCCCACTATGGCCGATGGGTACATGGATGGCTATGGCACCGTTGATCACGAACGGCTGGGAGCCGATTACCTTCGTAAGCTTGGTTTCTCGGAAAAAGTGGCCCAACTGATCGAACACCATGTGAATGCCAAGCGTTACCTGGTCTATAAAAATACGAAGTACTTCGCCCGTCTGTCAGAAGCCAGTTTAAAGACGCTGGACTTTCAGGGTGGCCCTATGACGCCAGACGAAGCTGCTGACTTTGAAGCGAATCCGTACTTTAAGGGTATTCTGCAAATGCGAACCTGGGACGAGCAGGCCAAAATTCCGGGTTTGCTAACGCCCGGTATGGACTACTATGTAGCCATGGCGGCCAGGCACCAACGCATTGTCGGTTGAGAAAAAAAACGGGTAAATAAGTCTGCCGTAACAATACTACGCTGCCTGGATGGCTAACCAGATATTCCAGAGACCGAACACGGCCGTAACGAGGACAACGATGCCCATGGCTATGTTTTGCCAGAGCGTGTTGCAGTACCCGTCGCCGAGCAGCGTCCGATTATTGACGGCCAGAAATAAGAATACCGTGATGAACGGCAGGAGTATACCGTTGATTGCCTGAACGGCAACGATGACCGGAATCGGCGTGACGTTCAGCAGTCCAAACGCCAGTCCCGTGGTCATGACAATGAGCCAGATGGCCCGGTATGGAAGTGAGTTTTTCTGAATACCCAGTAAGCTCTGCGCCGTTACGGCAGCCGCCAGCGGGGCGGTGAGCGATGAGGCAAAGCCAGCCGCAAAAAGACCAAAGGCAAACAGTGATCCGGCCCAGGGACCAATCCGGTTGGTCATGACCTGCGCCATGTGGGCGTACGAGAAGTCGTTGGGAATGAGCAGACCGGCCAGCAGTAGTACCACCGAAATAATGCCACCCAGAACAACGGCTACCCAAATACCAAGCTTCATTTCGCTTAATGACTGCCCGCCAGACTCACCGGTCGATGAATCGCTGGTTGGAACGATGCTTGAACCGAAGAAAAGGTTGTAGGGGACAATCGTTGTTCCAATGAGGCCGTTGATCAGCAGTAGCGAACCCGATGGAACCGCCGGTGTGACCAGTGCGCGGGCCAAATTCCCCGGTGTGACCGGTGTGCCAAAGGCAACGTACAAAAAGGCGCCACCCATGGCAAAAACAACCAGACCAAGCATATTGGCTAATCCCTGTGTGGAGCCAACCCATAAAAGTACGATGCAAATCAGTCCGACAACGACAGTCAGGAGAGGAATGGAAAAGCCTGTTAACAGGGCCAGTCCGGACACAGCTCCGAGTATGTTACCGGCCTGATAGGCGGCACAGCCCAAAAAAATAGCCAGGAACAAAGCCCAGGCTATTCGGCGTCCGCGCGGACCCGCGTATGTTTTGACAATAATCTGCCCCAGGTCATTGCCGGTGGCGATGGTAATTCGGGCCGCGGCTTCCTGCAACCAAACGGTGCCAAGGGTGGCAAACGTAAGAACCCAAAGCAGTTGAAGGCCATATGTTGAACCGGCTATGGCACAGGCTGTGACAGAACCCGGTCCTATAAAGGCGGCTGAAATAACCGACCAGAATAAAACACTACCAAGACCGGAACGGAGAGAAAGTACTTTAGGCACTTGTGAGGAGGATGAGTTGTACATGATGAATGTAGAAAAAAAACCTAACTATTCACCATTTATTGTTCATCACAAGGCTTTCGGCAAGGCGGTAAAACGAAGTGCCACGGTTCATTTGCATTATGCAGGAACCGTGGCACTTCGTTTTACCGCCTTGCCGAAATACTAGGAAAGATATTTACGCAACATCCAGGCCATGGCTTCATGGGCTTCCATAAGGCCCGTCAGAAAATCAGCGGTACCTGCATCTTTTAATTCTTCATCGCACTTATCTACATCTTCGCGCAGCTCGCGAACGATTTGTTCGTGGTCGGAGAGCAGGTTTTTGAACATGTCGTTCGTGCTTGTCGGCTTCCCCGAATCTTCTTTAAGGCTCGTATTGTGAATGAATTCGGCCATGGTCGCCAGCGGAGTACCGCCCAACTGCCGGATGCGTTCAGCTACTTCGTCGATTTCGGCTTCAATGGCCTTGTACTGCGACTCAAAGAATTTATGATATTCCATGAAGTTCGGACCGGCAACATTCCAGTGGTATTTGCGGGTCTTGATGTACAGGACGTGCAGGTCAGACAAAAAATCGTTTAAAAGGGCATTGTCCTGTTTGAGGACGTCTTTGTCAAGGCCAATATTGGGTTGCATGATGCTAACGTGAGTTTGTGAGATCGCGAAGGACACTGTGCCCTTCGCCAATATTAACCCACAAACGGGCGGTTTGTTTCGCTTTTATCATCGGTGTTTCCGGCCCCACCGCCCCCCGGTGTTTCGATTCGGATGCGTTCGCCTGCCTGCATGGCGCGGGTGAAAATGCCGGGCAGACTTTCCTCCCGACCATCGGAGTAAATTAACGTTTGGCGACCGGATAGGCCCGAGTCGCCCCCTTTCAGACCGTACGGTGCTATGACCCGATGCTGACTCAGGAGCGTTGCCTGCACGGGTTCCAGAAACTCAATATCCCGAACGATTCCATCGCCACCGCGCCACTGACCCTTGCCCCCGGAGCCAGTACGGATGCTGAATTCATGGAGCCTTACCGGATAGCGACGCTCAAATTCTTCGGGATCAGTAAGTTTGGTGTTGGTCATGTGCTGGTGCACCGCCGATCGCCCATCGGCCCCCATGGTTGCGCCCGCGCCACCGCCAATGGTTTCGTAATAGCCAAAAGGGTTTGGCTGCGCTGACCTGCCGAACAGAAAATTATTCATGGTACCCTGACTACAGGCCGCCAGCCCTAGTGCCTTCAGCAACGTATCGACCAGTCGCTGGCTAACTTCCGTATTGCCACCTACTACGGCAGGGCAGGCCGACGGGGCGTCGGGGAAAATCGGATTTAGAAAAGAGGACTCCGGAAGAATCAGATCGACGGGGGCCATCAGGCCTTCATTGAGCGGAATATCTTTATCGCACCAAAGTCGCAGCACGTACAATACCGCACTGTACAGAATCGAGATGTTGGCATTGAGGTTGTGGGGATGAACGCCCGAGGTTCCGGAAAAATCGAACGCAACCCGCCCGTTGGCTACATGGATCTGCACCCGAATGGTATGGCCGTCGTCGAGGGATTCCTCCGCCGTAAATCGCTGTCCATTCAGGGGTTCCAATACCGCTAACAGGGTGCTGTTTGCCGCTTGTTTCAGTCGCGTCATGTATTGGTGCACAGTCGGGAGGCCGTACTGCCGGGCCAGAGCCTGGAGCGCTGTTTCGCCTGCTTTGAGTGATGCCAGGGCGGCTTCAATGTCTGCTTGGTTTTCGGCCAGGGCACGGGTGGGATAAAGACCATCGGTAAAATGAGTCGATAAGCCTGTGGTCGTTTCGGTGCTTTTCCACAAAAACTCTCCCGCTTTAACCACATACATCGGCTCCAGAACAACGCCTTCCTCCACCAACGAAACCGCATCCGGCGGCATCGACCCCGGCACTTTGCCGCCAATTTCAGCATGGTGTGCGCGGTTGATCACATACCCAATCAACTGGGGCTGTTCACCCATTTTTTCCTCGGTAAATACGCCACTCAGCAGGGTTACATCGGGTAGATGCGACCCGCCATAGTTCGGGTGGTTAGTAATGACTACATCGCCCGGTTCGATCGCTAGTTTAGCCCGAACCAAACGGGCGCAAACGCCCAGGCTGCCGAGGTGTACCGGAATATGGGGCGCGTTGGCGACCAGTTCGGCGTTGGCGTCGAGCAATGCGCAGGAGAAGTCGAGCCGCTCTTTAACATTCACTGAAAAGGCCGTTCGTTGTAGTTGGGCCCCCATTTCTTCGGCAATGGCCCGGAAGCGCTGGGTGAATAGCTCCAGTTGGATGACTTCATTTGCGGCTATTTCTCCGGGTTCTTCCAGGTCGGCCACGTAGTCGACAACCGCATTTTTGTCGGCTTGTATAACCAGCCGCCAGCCCGGTTCGATGAAGGCCGATGAGGTCGTATTGAGGAGTAGAGCCGGGCCGCGAAAGGTATCGCCTTCCTGCAAGTTCGTCCAGTCGTATGTTGGATAGGCATCTCCGGAAAACTGTACCGACGAACCACCCGGAACGGCGTGCCGATGGCTTACTGGCGAGTCATTCGTGGGTAGTCTATCGGTAACGGTGCTAACTAGCGCCCGAACGCTTTCGATTTCGATCGTTCGTGGTTGTCCGCTGGTACTGGTTGGAAAGTGACCATACAAATGCTGGTATTGATGCTCGAAATCAGCCGCCAGCTGATTACTGAATGGGACTTCGACGGTCGCTTCCTGACCCGCCAGCCGCATAAACACCGAAACCGATTTAACCTGGCTAGCGGTTTCTGAGCCAATATCTTGCCGGAGTGCCTGGGTGGCCGAGTCGATGAGGTGCTGCCGGATGGCGAAGATAGCTGACCCAACGTCAGAAAGTGGTTTCAAGACGGACTGGGTCGCCATTCGCTCAATCTGAGCCTGGCCGATGCCATAGGCACTTAACAGACCGCCATCGAAGGGAAGAATGAGTCGTTCCATACCCAGCAGTCGGGCAACAGCGCATCCGTGCAGGCCACCGGCCCCACCAAAAACAAGCAGGCTATAGTCTTTAGGATCGAACCCGCGGGCCACCGAAATTTTCCGGATAGCGCCCGTCATGGTCTCGTTGGCAATGTGCTCGAAGCCGCGCAGTAAATCGATGGGAGATGCCGGGGTGCCCGTCACGTCAAGTTGCCGGATAATGGCGTCCAGCGCTTCCTGCGCTTTGGCCGGAAAAACCGGAATGCCAAACTGCTTCGGGTCCAGCTTACCCAGCAACAGATTCACGTCCGTAATGGTCAGCCGGGGTACGTCGCCCGGAATGGATACACCATAACAGGCCGGGCCGGGATTAGCGCCTGCGCTTTGCGGACCAACCCGTAATTGCGTCCCATCGAACCAGCAGATCGACCCGCCCCCGGCCGCAACGGTTTCGATAGCCAGGGAGGGCAATTGTAAGTCAAACGAGCCAATTTTTGTCGAGAACCGATAATCTAAATTCCCCTGAATCCGGGCCACGTCGGTACTGGTACCACCCATATCGAGGGTCAACGTACCCGATAGCTCCGGGCCGTCGGCGGTGCTACTGGCTGATAGCCCAAGATTGTCGGACACGACAGCTGCCCCGATCACACCCCCCGCCGGTCCACTCAGTAAGCTATCTTTAGGCTGGAATAGATCGGCTCGTACTAGGCCTCCCGAACTGGTCATAATGCGAACCTGCTGCCCGGATGTGGTACCTCCGCCGAGCTGCTGCTGTACGTTGTCCAGGTACGAACGCATGACCGGCGTTAAGTAAGCATCCACCACCGCCGTTTGCGTGCGGGATACATACTGCGGAGTGGTCGATACGTCAGTCGACAGGGTAATGTAGGGGAAGCCGGCTGCGGTTAGCGCCTGGTAAAGTTGCTTTTCATGAATTGGATTCCGGTAGGCATTCAGCAGTGAGATCGCGATGGCATCGGGCTTGCTCTGGTGCAGCTGTTCGATCAAGTTGGCAATGACCTGGTCAGATAGGGGTGTCAATACCTGACCGTCGGCCGTAAGGCGTTCCGCTACGCCTATGACAGAATCGTACAAAACATCGGCAGGTGGAATGGCCAACTGAAAAAGATGGGGCCGTTGCTGCGTACCGATCTTGAGTATATCGGTAAACCCTTTCGTAACGAGCAGCGCTACCCGCCCCCCCTTTCGTTCGAGCAGGGCATTGGTTCCTTTTGTTGTACCCAGCCGCATCGTCAAGGGTGGGAAAGGCTCATTCACGGGCGTCTGCGTCAGTAAACGAGCCGCCAGAACCGGCGCTTCCTCACTGGTGAACAACTCGATGGTTTGTGGCGCGGTGGTGCGGCATTCTAACCGCCTGTCGGAATGCCGCACCACCGCGTTATTCAAAACGACTGTCCCATCCACACTCAACGACTCAATTGTGTATACGTCATTCGTATCGACAACGCGAAGCTGATAACCGTCAAAAATGGGAGCGGTGAGCCAGGGCGCTACTAGTTTGCCATCAATGAGTTGTCCCCGTAGTCGACTGCTGCTGAGTACTTTGGCGCGGTGTATGGTTCCGTTTGGGTCTTGGGCGAGGCCATCGGTAAAAGTGCCGCCGGTGTCAATCCAGATTTGGTACATGGGTCAATTAATCAGCGTAATGCCTGCCTGTCGGTAAGCGGCTACAACGTCCGGTTTGGCTTCCGCATCGGTAATCAGCACATCGAACAGGTTGAGGGGTGCAAAATAGAGGTATTTGTCGGTTTCTAATTTCGACGAGTCACAGAGGAGATAAACTTTTTCCGTTTGCCGGGCCATAGCCGTGGCCGTGCTGGCCTCTTTCTCGCTGTTGGCGCTCAGTCCGTGCTGGAGCGAAATGCCATCAACACCCATGAAGGCCCGGTCGGCCCGATAACGGGCTATGTGCTCTTCGGCCACGAGCCCATGAACCGCCTGCCGCTCTTTGTCAACCTCGCCACCGACCAGATTGACAGTTACGTCGGAGGCCATCAGTTCCGCTACTACCGGCAGTGAGTTGGTTATGACGGTGATTCGTTTGTTCCGGATAAATGGACACAGGCGAAACACGGTACTACCGCAGTCCATAAAAATAATATCGCCTTCCTCGATGTCCTGTGCGGCTAGCTGGCAGATGTAATCTTTCCGGTCGGCGTTTACGGCCGTTTTGTTGGCGAATCGAAACGAGTCGGTTGCGAGGCTCACTTTCATGGCCCCTCCGCGTGTGCGGTACAGCAGACCGGAAGCGGCTAACTGCACCAAGTCACGGCGGACAGTCATCTCCGACGTTTGCAACAGTTCGGCTAACTCCCGCACATCGACAGACCCCCGCTCATCGACCGTCTGTACAATTAGTTGCTTCCGGTTTTGGAAATTCATAGACAATTGTGTTCTTTTGATCAAAAATAAACAAAAACAAACAATATTGAACAAATGGCTGTCGAACGAGTGCAAATAACGGAAGAGAAACTCTTGTCTGACAATTGGTATATCCTGAAGCGATTTACGTTTAATTACCTCGGTAAAAACGGGCAGTGGACAACCCAGCAACGGGAAGCCTATGACCGGGGAAACGGTGCGACGATTTTACTACACAACCCACAGACGGACACTGTTATCCTGACTCGCCAATTTCGATTACCAACCTTCGTAAATGGTAATCCAACGGGCATGCTCATTGAAACCTGTGCCGGACTGCTCGATGATGAGAGTCCCGATGACGCCATCCGGCGGGAAACAGAAGAGGAAACTGGTTACCGGATCGAATCGGTGCAGAAAGTGATGGAAGCGTATATGAGCCCCGGCTCGGTAACGGAAAAGCTGTTTTTTTACCTGGCTGAGTATTCGGCTGATACCGAACGCCATGCCGGTGGTGGCATCGATGAAGAGGAAATAGATATTCTGGAGTTACCCGTTCGTCAGGCTTACGATATGGTTGCACGGGGTGAAATAATGGACGGTAAAACGATCATGCTGCTACAGCACCTGCGGCTAAAACAACTGAGCCCGAATTGAACGAGTTTTTGTGTGCGGTGGTGTCAGTTTTCGACAAACTGACACCACCGCACACAGTCCAGCATATCCACCACTTACTTGCCCGCTGAAATCAGGTTGGCGAACAGGCGGTAGGCGCCGGGGACACCAGCCGGTAGTTCGCGGAAAAAGACCAGACCCGTGTACATAAAATGTCCTTTGCCGTACTTGGTATAGATCAGACTACCTTCTTTAGGCGCTTCGTTCTGGTCGTGCGAGGAGAAGATGGGCTCGTACGCTTTGTCCCAGTCACGGGCAAAGTAGATGCCGCGTTCCTGAATCCAGCCCCCGAAATCCGCTTCGGTAATTTTGTTTGGGTAGTTGAGCAGCGGATGTTTTGGGTTGATAAACGTCATGGGTGCATCCTCCTCCGTTACGCGCTCGTTCACCACCGCAAACGGGTAGGGGCCTAACTGAGGTAATGGGGCCTCATTGCGCAGAAACGAACTGTTGGGTGTCACATACTGAACAACCATCGTTCCCCCATTTTTAACATACTCCATCAATTTCGGCTGGTAACGGGCCAGGGTACTGTTGGTATTGTACGCCCGAACGCCGACCACAATGGCGTCGTAGGCAGACAGGTTCCCGTTCAGTTCGGTTGGCCCCAGAAGGGTGACCCGGCAACCCATCTGCTGGAGGGCGGCCGGAACTTCATCGCCCGCACCCACAATGTAGCCTATGTTTTTGGCGGTTACTTTCACATCCAGCTTAACCAGTTTGGCCTCTGCCTGCGGAAACAGCGTCTGGGTTGGAATGTGCTTGTACGCAATGACGCGAAGCCCCGTTGTGAACGTGCCGTCTGCCGTTGTCATAACGGCCTGCAGCTTTCCGTTCTGGGCTTTGTCGCCAGGAATCAGCCGGAACGACAGTCGTTGTTCGTCCCCTTTGTTTTTTAGCTCGAAGGGCTGCGATGCCGGTTCGATCCGCCAGCCCGTTGGCACCTCGATCCGTAACGTGCCCGCGATATTGGCACGCCCTGCTTTTAAAACAACTTCACCCATTTTGGGGGTGTTGTCGGCAAAGGTGTACACCCGTTCGGTCAGGTTGGCTGTAACGGCGGGTTGAATAATAAAAGGCCGGTAAATTTCGCCGTCTACCGGATCGGTCGATTTATACACGACCGGACGGCTAAACGTAAAACGCTGACCACTGATGTCGAAGGTATAACTGGCTGTCAGAGCGGGTGGATTCTCGGGCAGACCAATAAGTTGCTGATTGTCTACCTGAAACAAGCCTTTGTCTATCGGCTTTTCGAGCCAGTAGGGCTGGGAGATTTTCGCCGTTTTCGGAATCAGTACGCTCGTTGGAAGCAGGACAAGATCGTTTGGCTTGAGTGCCAGGTTGAGCGTACTGTCTTTTCCGGTCGAGTATTGAACGCGAACCAGCGTGACGGGTGCGTCAGTACGGTTGACGATGTTGGTGGTTAATTTGATGGTTTCGCCGGGCGTGGCGGCATAATCGGCGGGGTTGGTTTCAAACCACAGGCCAAGGCATTGTCGGATCAGCATTTCGACTTCCTGCCGCTTCGCCTTCACGTAACTATTGGTCGTATCCAGTTTACCGATCGCTCCGTACAGGTTTACCAGGGCGTGTACCGATGCGGCTGGCTGATCGGGCCTGAACTGGCTGATTACCTGGTTCACCTGGGCTTGAACCGCATCGCTGTTGAGTACCCGTTTCCAGGTCATGTCAATGCCTTCCATGGGGTCTTTCTGGACGGGATCGCCCCCTTTCAGTAATAGGTAATCAATTTTAGCGCCCCGGTTAGGAGCCACGCCAAAGCCCTGACTTTTGTGCTGGCTGCGACTCTCGGAAGCAATTTCGCCGTATGATCGGCCCAGTAACGAATTGAACAGCCCGGTTTCTATACCGATCAGGTTGCCGGCTTCTTCCGGTTTTTTGTTACTCAAGAAGGCACCGGGAATAAACATATTCCACATGATTCGCTTGGCCTGCCACGGCTTTACGTAGGCTAGTTGTTCGGGAAACTTCGTGGGATCGCTCGAAATCTTAAACGCTTCCTCGGCCAGAAATCCGGATGCGCTATGGTGTCCATGACCCGCGCGGGCGTCGGGCGGAAAGCGGGTAATGATTACGTCGGGCTGGTATTTACGAATCATCCAGACCACATCGGCCAGCACTTTATCCTGCCCCCAGGTTCGTACCGCTTCGGTTGTTTGCTTGGAGAAACCAAAGTCATACGCCCGGCTGAAAAACTGATCCGGCCCATCGACGCGCCGGGCGGCCAGCAGTTCCTGCGTTCGGATCACGCCAATATTTTCGCCCTGTTCGGGGCCAATAAGGTTTTGCCCGCCATCGCCCCGGGTCAGGGATAAATAGCCTGTCCGAACCAGGCGCTCTTTCGCCAGATAAGACAGCAGCAACGTATTTTCATCATCGGGGTGGGCCGCTATATACAGCACTGATCCCAGAACGTTCAGTTTTTTGAGGTTCGACAGGATCTCACCCGGTGGGGCTGGCTTGATGGGGCCGTAAGGAACTTGGGCAAAAACAGCGGGCGTAAGCAGACTGCCGAGCAACAGGATGAGGAGGGATTTTTGAAGAGACACAGGCAGGAGGTAGATTATAGCGGGCAACGGGCAAATTTACAATTAAAGTTCAACGTAAAAATAGGAGACTTTCGCCAAGAGACGTGCCAGAGCGGTGCCATGGTTTTTACATATACCAAAATAAACCGTGGCACCGTTTTGGACGAAAAACCTAAAATAAGGAAAGGCTACCTAAAGTAAGGTAACCTTTTACCCGTGTTACCTAACAACTAAACGAATTATTGGAAGATGCGCGCCCTGCTCATCGCCGACTTGTCAGTCCGTTATGTGGCAGAACATTCGAAGGCCAATAGAAGAAAGACGTACCTAAGGATGCCTTAGCAACCGTTCCATTGGGAGAACCTCGCCATTGCGAATGACTTGCTCGACGTTTAGCACGTCGCGGATGTTGGTGAGTGGATCACCGTTTACAATGACCAGATCGGCTAGTTTGCCAGGCTCTATGGACCCCAAATCTTTACTGACCCCAACCGTTTCGGCAGCCCAAAGCGTCGCCGACCGCAATGCCTGATACGGACTGAGCCCCGCATCGACGAAGACCTGCAACTCAGTGTGCAGACTCATGCCATAGGGTACAAAAGGGCTGTCGGTGCCGGCCGTGACGTGGGCACCCGCGTCGACAAGGGCTTTCACGCCTTTTTGGAGGTTTCCGAAATTACTCAGGTAGCCGGGATTTAACTTAGCATACTGAGCCGAGCCAGCCATCAGGGCATTGGTGTAGTCTTCGGAGTAAAACGCTTTGTACTGTCGATTTTCCAACAGACTAGGGTCTTTGGTAGTCAGTACCGAAAAGCCACCCTGTAAGGAGGCCGTTGGTGTAATGTTCATACCTGATTTTGCCAGAAGCTGAATGACGTCCTGGTAACTGCGGTTCATGGCCGTTATCTTGGGCGAGTAACCCCGCCGACTTGTACCGCCAATGTGCTCAACGGCATCGACATCATAGCGCATGGCCGGGAAAATTTCGTGGGATGAAACAGGCAGGCCATGTGCGTGGGCAAAAGCCGTAATTCGCTGCTGCATGGCGTCTGGCATGCGAACGTAGGTTTTGATCAGATCGTAGCCCAGCCGAACCGAGCGGTTGAGTTCGCGATCCAGTTGCTCATCGGAATTAATGCTGGTAGCAGCTCCGTAATAAATACGGGTTCCATCCGTCAGCCCACCCGTAAAAAACTGACGTGGACCGGGTCGGGTACTACTCGCCCAGGCTTCTTTTCGTTCGAGCGCATCGTACGGATCAGCACCGGGCTCACGAATAGAGGTGATACCAAACGACAGCCACAATCGCCCTATCTTCTCGCCGACCATCGAATGCTGGTGCGTGTGCATCTCAAACAAACCGGGGATGACCGTTTTCGTTGAGGCATCTACGAGTGTACCGGAACGACCTGCCTGATGCGGCAGGATAGCCTTGATCCGGTGGCCATCGATCAGAATGTCGACGTTGGTTCGGTACGTATTTGCCCGCCCATCGAATAATCGTCCGGCATGCACGACTACGGTCCCGGTTGGCTGGCTGATCGTCCAGGACAAATCCATCGGGTGCGTCTCCATGTGCCCATCGGCCAGATAAACCTGTTTGAAGACATCCGTCGCCAGAAATAACAGGCTCTTTGAATCACTGGTCCAGGTGGGGGTTTCGGCCTGTTCGGTGGTGAGTTGCCGGGGTGTTCCAACGATGTTCCCGTCGGGCTTAACGTCCGTTACCCAAAGCAGCCCGTCGAGCACATACGCCATTTTCGATCCGTCCGGCGACCAGACAGGCCCGTTCTGGCCCCTGGTTGCCAGGCTGTGCGCCGGAGCGGGTGATACGTACCGGTCTTCTGTACCCGCCAGCGAAATAAGGAGTACTTCGCTGACGCCTTCGCGGTAGCGCGATGAGTAGGGGTGGAGTGCCGAGACCGCAATTGTTTTGCCATCGGGCGACCAGCTGGCCTGACTCGGTACAAAAATTGACTCGTGTACTTTGCGCGTTTTAGGAGCTGTAACGTCAGCGGTATAGGTAACATCAGCCACGTAGAGCGTGCTGCGACCCCAGGCGTTGCGGGGATCGCTCTGGTAGAAAGCAAGTTTACTCCCATCGGGTGACCAGGTTGGGTAGTGAAGATCGTCGGTCATATCGACCAGGCTTCGATCCTGTCCGGTTCTTAAATCCCGAATCCAGACGTCCATCGTGCCGTTCCGATCCGAAACATACGCCAGCTTAGTGCCGTCCGGCGACCAGGCTGGTTCCAGCTCCATGGTGGGGCCCTGCGTCATGCGTTCCGGTGTTTTCGTTCCTTTGGTCAGCAGCCACAGATCGCCCAACGCAGCAAAGGCAATTTGCTTGCCGTCGGGTGAGATCGCGGCTCCCTTGATGCCCAGAACGGGCTGTGGTTTCTGACTGTCAAAATCGTACACTTTACGTTTGTAGGTGTTTCGGGGCAGCGCAATCAGCGCCTGAAAAGGAATAGTCTGGTCTGTCTTACTACCGATTTTTCGCCGTTTCAAGAGGCCATTGGCTGTGTATAGGTACTCCGTGGCCGAGAGCCAGCTCACCCGAAATGGAAAGACATCGTCACTGACTTCGGTTAGTATCTGCGCTTTGTTGTTTGTCAGTGACACCGTTGCCAAGCCACTCTGCGTATTGTTGAGAATGTTGTAATAGAGGTGTGAGCCATCGGGCTGCCAGCCGACCCCGGCGAGTTTACCAATGGCGGGAGTGATCAGCTTCTCATCAGTGCCCGGCGTCAGTACGTACACGCCGGGCGCATCGGTTCGGTCAGAGATGAACGCAATCTGTTTGCCATCGGGCGAAAACGCCGGGTTGAAATCGTTCGCCAAATCGTGGGTTAACTGGGTCAGTTTGCCGTCGGCCAGATTGAGTTGCCAAATGTCGTAATTGCCGCTTCGATCCGACGAGAATACCAGCTGCTTCCCATCCGGCGACCAGTGGGGCTCGCGGTCGTCGTACACACCCGACGTGAGCTGCCGGGGCTTGCCGCCCGTTGCCGATACACTCCAGATGTGATACCGCCCGTCCCAGAAGGAGTGAAAAGCAATCTGCCTCCCGTCCGGCGACCAGCTTGGCTGGCGGCAGTCGCCTAACGGGTCGGTAATGGGTTTGGCAGTACCACCGGCAGATGGGAGAAGCCACAGGGTGCCCTGCAAGTCAATAACCAGCTGGCTTTTGTCCGGTGACAGATCGGCCGCCATGTTCGTGCCTTCCGTGATCGTTACCCGTATTGAATCAACGGCGCTGGCTTGAGTTACCAGCGGTGAAAAAAAGAGCAGCCAGTAAAAAGTAAATTTTATAAAATAGTTAGTAGGGCGAATCATAGTTACTATCAACTGTTAATTACAGCTTAAATGTTTTATGGAGATCGTTTAGATCCAAATTTTATTTTGAACTTACGGTATCGAAAGCCTAGTTCCAAACGACAGTATTGATTCACGTTGCACGGATTATAATCTCACAGAATAATAGAAAAAAAACTTAAAAAAAGTCAGTAAACGGCTTTTTTAGGTTGGGTTATGCGTTGTCGAATTCTATATTTGTGAGCAATCAAAACACTAACCTTTAGCCACTTCTATGAATTACAGTGTTTATCTGGTCCCTATTCTGGGCATCGTCGGTCTGCTGGTGATGTTTACCAAATTTATGTGGGTGTCGAAGCAGGATGCTGGCGACGCGCGCATGCAGGAAATTGCAGGCTACATTGCCGATGGAGCTATTGCTTTCCTTAGAGCCGAATGGCGGGTTCTGACTTATTTCGGCATTATCGTTGCCATCTTATTAGCCTATATGGGGAGTCTGGTGCCTAATTCCAGTCCACTTATAGGAGGTTCATTTATTCTTGGTGCGTTTCTGTCGGCGCTGGCCGGCTACATTGGTATGAACATCGCGACCAAGGCAAACGTCCGTACCGCTCATGCCGCCCGTACCAGCCTGACCAAAGCCCTTGAGGTGTCGTTTACCGGCGGTTCGGTAATGGGTATTGGGGTGGCAGGTATTGCAGTACTGGGTCTGGGTAGTCTGTTCATTGTTCTCTACAAATTGTACGTCGAACCCTCGGGCGATGTGAATGGCCTGCCAATGGAGAAAGCGCTTGAAGTGCTGGCGGGTTTCTCGCTCGGTGCTGAATCGATTGCGCTGTTTGCCCGGGTAGGGGGTGGTATTTACACCAAAGCCGCCGACGTTGGCGCTGACCTCGTCGGCAAAGTGGAGGCCGGTATTCCCGAAGATGATCCGCGTAACCCCGCCACGATTGCCGATAACGTAGGGGATAACGTAGGCGACGTAGCCGGTATGGGTGCCGATTTGTTTGGATCCTACGTGGCTACTATTCTGGCAACTATGGTACTGGGTCGCGAAATTGTGATTCCGAATGATCCGATCATCGGCCATGCGCCGATTGTATTGCCAATGGTTATTGCGGGGTTAGGTCTTATTTTCTCCATTATTGCCACCTACCTGGTTCGGGTAAAAGACGATAACGGAAATGTGCAGGGCGCGCTGAACCTCGGGAACTGGGCATCGATAGGCATTACGCTAGTTGCCTCTTACTTTTTGGTCAATGCCATGCTGCCGGCTGGTATGATGAAAATCCGGGGCGTTGAATTTACCCGGATGGATGTGTTTTTCGCTATCGTGACGGGGCTGGTTGTTGGCGCACTGATGAGTGTCATTACGGAATATTACACGGCTATGGGGCGCCGTCCGGTGTTGTCCATCATCCGGCAGTCGGCAACGGGGGCGGCTACCAACATCATCGGTGGTTTGTCGGTAGGTATGGAATCTACTGTATTGCCCATTTTAGTGCTGGCGGCCGGTATCTATACCTCCTATCACTTTGCCGGTCTATACGGAGTCGCTATTTCGGCTGCGGGCATGATGGCTACAACGGCTATGCAGTTGGCCATTGATGCCTTTGGCCCGATTGCCGATAATGCCGGTGGTATTGCCGAAATGAGCTACCTGCCCGAAGAAGTCCGCGGTCGTACCGATATTCTTGACGCCGTGGGTAACACCACCGCGGCCAGTGGCAAGGGATTTGCTATTGCCTCAGCTGCGTTGACAGCGCTGGCGCTATTCGCGGCTTTTGTGGGTCTATCGGGTATTTCGGCCATTGATATTTACAAAGCCGACGTGCTGGCTGGCCTGTTTGTGGGCGGCATGATTCCGTACATTTTCTCCTCACTGGCCATTGCGGCCGTAGGTCGGGCAGCTATGGCAATGGTGGAAGAGGTACGTCGTCAGTTTCGGGACATTCCGGGTATTATGGAAGGTACGGGCAAACCGGAATACGAAAAGTGCGTGGCTATTTCCACCCAGGCATCTATCCGCGAGATGGTACTGCCGGGAGCCATTGCCCTGACTGTTCCCGTTATTGTCGGGTTTATTTTTGGGCCCGAAGTACTTGGTGGTCTACTCGCTGGGGTTACGGTGTCGGGCGTACTAATGGGGATTTTTATGAACAACGCCGGTGGTGCCTGGGATAACGCCAAGAAGTCGTTTGAGAAAGGCGTTCTAATCAACGGCGAAATGTTCTACAAAAAATCAGAGCCGCACAAGGCATCCGTAACAGGCGATACCGTTGGTGATCCCTTTAAAGACACGTCCGGTCCGTCAATGAACATTCTGATCAAGTTAATGTCCATCGTCTCGCTCGTCATTGCGCCGTACATCGCAGTCCAGTCCTCTGAAACACCGGGTTATAATCGCGAAGGGAAGGAGGCTGCCGGCACCGAAGTGCCGCTGGAAGAGTCGACGGCAGCCGATAATGACATTGTGAGTACACCAAATGAGCGTTTGGGCGCTTTCAGTATTCAAAAATTGACAAGCGGGGTTGACCTGAATATACCGGAACTGGGCATTGAGAATAAACTGCTGGCATTCATAAAAAGTGACAAGGCCGTCGATAAAACTACTTGGTTCGATTTTGACCGGCTCACCTTCGACACGGGAAAAGCTACCCTTAAACCTGCCTCGCAGGAACAGCTGAAAAACATTGCCGAAATTTTAAAAGCCTATCCAGCTGTAAACGTTAAACTGGGTGGTTATACCGATAATACAGGCAATGCAGACAGCAACCTGAAACTTTCGCAGGATCGGGCAAATTCGGTGCGCGCCGAACTTGAAAAAATGGGTGTTGACAAGGACCGTCTGGAAGCGGAAGGGTACGGGCAAGAACATCCCGTTGCCTCGAACGATAGCCAGGAGGGTCGGGCCCAAAATCGACGCATTTCTATTCGGGTCACGAAAAAATAGGTTCCAGGCGCACCAGAGTCAGCCTGCATGAAAAAAGCCAGCTCTTACAAAGGCTGGCTTTTTTCATGCAGGCTGGTTACAAACGGTTACGGATGCCTATGTGCTTAATTTCCCAGCGCATTATAAACCAGCAGTTGATTGGTCGTTACTACCCGGTCGCCGGGAGCAACCCCTCCCGCCAGATACGTTTTCGGACCAATCGTTTTATAGATATTTACCTCGCGCACAATAGGATGGTTTTCTTTGTTGACCAGCACAACAAAATTGCGGTTCTTGTCAAAAACAACAGCCTTTGCCGGAATGGATATACGTTGGTCGCGCCCGGCATACGTAACGCTTACATTGGCGAACATCTCGGGTTTGAGCCGATAGTCGGCATTGTCAAGCGTAACGCGGACTTTAAGCGTCTTGCTGTCCGGGTCAAGCACGTTGAATATCTTATCAATCTTCCCCCGAAAGATTTTGTCCGGGTAGGAGATGGTGGTGATGGTTGCTGCGTCGCCTTCATGAACATTAGCTAGATCAGATTCGTAAACATTGGCCAGCACCCAAACGTGATCGAGATTAGATACGGTGAACAGGTTTTCCGGATCATCGGAGCGAAGTTCCATGCCGGAGGAAGCCGTTTTTTCAACCACAAAACCGCTCATGGGTGCTTTAACCAGATAAACCGAGCCTGTTCCACCCACAATCCGGCGTCGTTCGGCAACCCGGGCCAATTCGCCCTTTGCGGCCTGTAGCTGCTCCTGGCTGGCTACCAACTCGCGTTGCGAACTCAGGCCCGCTTTATTCATGTCTTCAGTGACCTGCTGATTCTTCTGTGCAACGGCCAGCTGGCCCCGTGCTGACACGGCTTCCTGTTCAAGATCGGCCAGGTCACCAGAACGAATAACGGCCATGATCTGCCCCTTCCGAACATAATCGCCCAGATCAGCTTTGAGCGTTTCGATGTGACCACCAACCAGCGGGAAAACCTTAACGACCTGATCCTGATTGAAGGTGATTTTACCCGTTAGGTTAATCTCGTTGCGAACGTTTTCGAGTTTCGCCGTATCGTAAGTCGCTGTGGCAAGCAGATTATTTTTGCGATGAGTGCCCGTGGCAGACGACTCTTCAGTTTTGGCAGAACTACCACAACTGCTCATAGCCGCTACGATCAGCAACGCGCTTAATGAACGTATGTAAGGGTTATGTCTCATCGGAAATCGCGCGGGACGGAATACCGACGAGACCGGAACCAGCACCTGATTCTGTGGCAGACCAAACACCTGCCGGACGATAAGTCTCAGGTTAGCAGGTAATTGCAGAGACAAAAAAAACGAGTATTTTTCCATGACTATTTTTTCCGTCACAAATGTCTACCCTCGCAATTAAACGCCCCTTAAACCAGCATTAAAAGATTATTAAACCCCTGAAAAGACGTAACCCCCACCGGAGACCGGTGGGGGTTACTTTTCAATAACGTTGAGTAAATAGGGTATTTGTACTTAATGAGCAAACCAGTGAGGGTAACATCAGTCATACAAGACCGACGTTGCCCAGCCTATTTTCTAGTTGGCTTTGAATGATGACTGGGCATTGTCAACACCGTCTTTGGCATTGTCAGCTAACTCGTCAACTGTATTGTTATACTTGTCTTTTATCTTTTCTTTATCCGCCTGAGCCTGATCCTTATACTGGTTGAATTGCTCTTTGGCTTTGTCGGTGTACTGGTTTACCTGGCTTTTCGCCTGCTCCAAACCTTCTTTTACTTGCGATACACCTTTTTCCCACTGGTCTTTCAGATCGCCGGTATGTTTACTGGCTTCTTCCGTTAACTTATCGCGTGTTTCTTTGCCGCTCCGGGGAGCCGTCAAAATGCCGATAACAACGCCTGTGATGATACCAGTTAGAAAATCTCTTGTGCTTCTCATTGTTCTATTGTTTTAGGTAAGTTTCTGCCTGATGGCAACTTAATCTACTACTTTACTTTGCGCTTTGCCTGGCTAACCAAGTCCTGCGTTTTTTCAGTGGCCGAATCAACGTAGTCGTTGTATTGGCTCTTGATACTTTCCAGACCTGACTGAAGCTGGTTCTGAAGATCATTGAAAAACGAGTCAGACTCTGACGTAATGCGTTTGCGCGTTTTTTTACCACTCTCTGGAGCAAGCAAAATTCCTACAACAGCGCCAACCGCTAGACCTACTATTATTCCTGGCAATGCTTTCATAATTTCTATAACGTTTGTGAATGATTGATTTCATACTTGATACTAGTTACACAGAAAATTTTATACCAGTAATCATTTTTTAGGGGTAACTTTTTGATAATGAGTTATTTGATCTTCAAATAGGCTAACAGAATAAATTGAGCAGTTGAGGATTTTTCTCTACAAGGGCGTCCACGTTTTACGCGTTGGTACCCCATATGTCGACCCGTGTAAAGTTATGCATCGATTAGCTGCCAGCGTACCCTTCCTACTTCACCTGTATGTGTTTTTTGACGATTAGCGTAAAATAAAAATCCCCGCGCTCAATCTGGCGCAGGGATTCCGTACCCACCGTAACTTGTACTTAACCTAAAATGAAATGACCTAATTGAATAGGAATGCTTTTGTAACAGACATTATTTGTTAAAACAATACCGTAAAAGGTACTTTCCTTCTCATACACCGCGACCTTGTATCAGTCGAAGAATAATTGCGATTACAGCAATTACCAACAGAATGTGTATTAAACCACTACTTGCCAAACCTGTTCCTAGTACGCCTAAGAAACCAAGTAGCCAAATGATGATCAGCACCACAGCTATTGTGTAAAGGAGGTTTCCCATTATGTTCGTGAGTAAATCAGAAAAAGCTATCTCGCTGTTGTTAGTTGTATTAGAAAAATCTGTGCCAAATAGTTACCGTTTAGCTTGTTGGAAAGCATGAAGCCGGTAAATGCTTCTTACAGGCTTGTAAATGAGCTCATAATAAACGCATACACGCTATAGGCTTACTATTTCTTGTATGAATCGTGCCGTTGTACGGTGTGGAAATGTTTCTACACATGTAGAATAATCGTAGAAAAATAGCCCGTTCAAAGAGAGGAATACAGGCTAGACGTTTAGATCTACGTTAGACAAAACAGGGACCGAAAAATCGCAATTAGTTAAGTTATTGGCCTTTATTAATTTATGAATTATACATTTAAGACATCGGTATCAATTCCGGCACTATATTTTATATAAGTAACTATAAATAGAAAACACTAGAAAACTGAATTTACCGTGGTAAGACCGATAGTAGGAGCTAATACGGGATATCAATCCAGACCAACCGTAATGAATACAACATCTCTTGCTAAGCGAGTGCTGATTGTTGATGATGAAGCAGATATATGCTTACTGTTATCAGGTCTTTTGCGCCGGTTAGGCTATCAGCCAACATGCGCCCATTTTATAGAAGAGGGGCGTCAGTGGCTGAATTCTCAGCAGTTTGACGCCATATTCCTTGATCTGAATTTACCGGATGGCTTGGGCTTTGACCTGTTGCCTTTCATTAAAGAAGGTCAGAATGAGGCTAAAATCATCATGATAAGTGCCTTCGATGGCCAGGCAGAACGCCGTCGTGCTACCGAGCAGGGAGCCGACTATTTTATCGGAAAACCATTCACTCGTCGATCTGTGGAGACGGCTTTGCAAACCATTCAGGTTTGAGTAACTTTGTTTGTATAGCCAACGAAGGCTTGTGAATAGCATCCCAGGTCTAAAACCGGGTGTATTCAACTGAACAAGTACTTCCTCTTCATGGAAAAAATACTGATTATTGACGATAATAATGATATATGCCTGTTGTTAGAACGTTTCCTGACAAAGCAGGGATATAAAACGGCGTCGGTGCAGCGGGGCGATGATGGTCTTGCCTTGCTGCGGAAGGAGTCATTTGAATTGGTTATTTGTGATTTCAAACTCCCCGATATTGATGGGTTGGAAATGTTGCGCCGTATTAAGGTGATGAATTCAACAACAGCCGTTATCATCATTACTGGGTATTCGGACGTCCGGGTGGCGGTGCAAACGGTTAAACACGGCGCTTACGATTATGTAACAAAGCCACTTTATCCCGACGAAATTCTGTACACCATTAAGGGGGCACTCGAACGGCGTAACCAGTCACTAAGTCAACCCAAAAGTGTGGCACCAACTGCGGCTGCTAACCAGCCGTCTAAAACAAGTGCGACAAAACCAACATCGACGAAAACAACGCTGGCCCCTGATGGGAAGCGGTTCATTTTTGGCAAAAGCCGCGCTGCCGAGCAACTTCAGAAACATATTGATTTGATTGCCCCAACGGATATGTCGGTAATTATTACCGGCGAAACTGGCACGGGCAAAGAATTTGTGGCTAATGCCGTTCACCTGAAGAGTAAACGTGCTGATAAGCCTTTTGTCGCTATTGACTGTGGTGCTCTGGGAAAAGAGCTGGCTGGTAGTGAATTGTTCGGTCACGTGAAAGGGTCGTTTACAGGCGCGATGTCCGACAAAGCAGGTAGCTTTGAATTTGCCAACGGCGGTACCATATTTCTGGATGAAATTGGTAACCTGTCGTACGATAACCAGATCAAGCTGCTTCGTGTACTGCAGGAGCGGAAAATTCGTCGAATCGGTAGCAACCAGGATATACCCGTTGACGTTCGGATTATTGTTGCTACCAATGAAGACCTGCGGGAAGCGGTGCGGCAAGGAAAGTTCCGGGAAGATATTTACCACCGGATTGCCGAATTTGAAATGCATTTGTCGCCCCTTCGCGAACGCAAGGCTGATATTATGATTTTCGCCGAACATTTTCTAGAGTCGGCCAATATCCAGTTAGAAAAAGAAATCCTGGGTTTCGAGGAAGAGGCAAAAGAGAAACTCAAGGAATATTACTGGCATGGTAACCTGCGCGAACTACAGAACGTAGTGAAGCGATCGGTGTTGCTTACCCAAGGTGAGTACATTGAAGCTGATGTGTTACCCCAGGAAATTATTTCGCCCCAGTATTTAACGGCAGAAGACACGGGTAATCAGCACATTCAAATTAGTTATGACCCCGCCCGGCCTGGTGTACCCGTGTTCAGTCAATCGGCCGCTAACCTGAAATCTGTTTCAGAAAATGCCGAACGGGCTGCCATTCTGAAAGTGTTGGAAAAAACCGGTTACAATAAAACAAAAGCGGCCGAAGTGCTTAACATCGACCGCAAGACGCTTTACAATAAATTAAAAGCGTACGATATTCATTTGTAAGAACGAACGAGTAAATGAGCGAAGAAACTGGCGTAACCAGTATTCGCTCATTTACTCGTTCGTTCTTAATTCAGGCTAAAGCCAACTGATAATAGACCTACACCATTCTTCGCGCTTCCCAGGAGCGTTTGAGCGGCACCACTGTTCGCAATCTGCTGCAATCCTTGTTCGTATCGAGCACCGATAAATGCCTTGCCGAAATAAATGTTAAGGCCACCAGCGATACCGTAATCAACCTTGTTGAAATTGTCCCGGTTGATTGCACTGCTACCTGATCCAAAACTTCCGTTCGAGTTGACATTAGAGTTAAGCAAATACGCTACATAGGGACCAGCCTGTAACTCAACCGCCTGACCTAATTTGAAAGTAGCCAGTACAGGTAACTCTGCGTAGTTAAGTTTGAATGTATTTTTTCCGTTGAAACTTAGCAAGTTATAATCAGCCGATGCTCCTTTTGTCATATAGAGTAACTCGGGCTGAATGGCGAAAAACTCACCGACTGGTGCCTGAGCAAACAAACCTACGTGGAAACCAATACGCTCATTTTTGTTCGTTGCCCCCTGGCTATCGTAAAATAGTGAACTGGCATTTAGACCTCCCTTTACACCTACTCGTGTACGCCCCTGGGCTGTCGCGTCAGATGAATTGAAGAAGATGGCACCAGCCATTATTGCGGCTGTTGCAATTAAAGTGCTGAATGACTTTTTCATATTGGTTAATTTAGTAGCGATAGAGGTTATGTGCTGCTGCTATGGAAGGCTAATATGTTAAAATCGTGCCAAGTCTGCTAAGGCGGGCTTGAAAGGGGCTATGCTGTTGTATTATACTCATTTGCGACGGCTGGTGAAAAAAGAGCACCAAATAATATTTGCTATTTAGTGCGGAAAAAATTCCCCAAATTGTAGAAGACATCAGGCGTTTTTTTTCTGATCTCAGCGTGGACATTTGGCGCAAACAGGGAAGTACGTAACCAAAGGAGAGGGAGAGTTTTGTCTTTTTGCTTGGCACCGATTACGTTCAATTACCGGGTATTATCCCATTTTCTAGTTTCACGAAAGGCAACTTCGCCTTTGTTTGTTAATGGCTTTTAGCGTGAATAAAATGGTTTGCAAGGCGGCAAACCTTACTGAAATCAAGGAACTGGAGGGATCATTTAGTTGCCGAAAATAAAGTTAGAATTAATGATTTATAGTATCTTTGGATGAAGAGAAAAACGTTTGAGGTAATCCATGAAACGTGTTTTTTGTCAATTAATTAGTTGACTTCTCTCAGCAAAAGATAGAAATAAGTGCCCTTATCACTGCCGTAACTGCTTTATCCAATACCGACAACATGTCCTATAAACAAGAACTTATGACCATTCTTATTGCCGACGACGATTCCGATGATCGATTGTTCATGGAACGTGCGCTTCGACAGAGTGGATACACCCAAACTGTACAATTCGTTGAGGATGGTGAAGAATTGATGGAGTATTTGAACCGGAGCGGTCGTTATGCCAATCAGAACTTACCCTGGCCTGACTTGCTGATTCTGGACCTGAACATGCCTCGCAAAAATGGCTTTCAGGCCCTTCGGGAAATTAAGGACGATTCCAGGTTACGCCGACTTCCGGTAGTAGTTATGACCACCTCTTCTGCTGACGAAGATATATTGAAAACCTATACACTTGGCGTTAATTCATTTGTGACGAAGCCGTTCAATTTTAACCGTCTGGTTGAGATGGTGGGTGCTTTGAAAACGTACTGGATGGATACCGTTAAACTACCCTAATCAGTACCCGTATTAAATCTTTGTGCAAGATTATTGAGTTACTGAATCAAGGTTTGTTTGGTGACTTTGACCGGATAAAAAATGTCCGACTGTATAACTGGCTTGACAACTAGTCTATTAAGAGTCTATTTTTGAGCTGGTTTTTTGCGAATACCTATTAACTGCACTTTATTTCATAACTCCTGTGGCGGTATTATTCGACGTTGCTGATAAAAAAGAAACCATTCGTGTCTTGTTGATTGAAGATGACGAAGACGACTATTTACTGACAAAAGCGCTTGTTTCAGCAAGAGAAAATTCGACGATTAAACTCGATTGGGTTGATAGCTACGACCTGGCTCTGGAATCCATTCTCACGAATCAGCACGACGTATATCTGGTTGATTACCGATTGGGACACCATACGGGAATCGATCTCATACAGGAAGCTTTCCGGAGGGGTTGTCGGGCGCCTATGATCTTGCTGACGGGTCAGGATGATCTGACCGTCGATCAATCGGCGCTCGAACTGGGTGCCGCCGATTACCTGGTAAAGGGTCGGATTGATGCCCAGCTTCTGGGACGTAGTATTCGGTATGCGCTCCGGCAGGCCAGTGTGCTGACTGAAGTAGCCCAAAAAGAAAATAAATACCGCTCCCTTTTTGAGCGGTCTATAGATGCCATTTTCGTTGTGAACAATGAGATGCGCTTTCAGGATGCCAATTCATCTGTTGAGCGTTTGCTGGGTTATAGCCGGGACGACCTGCGCATATTGAATCCTGCCCGTTTGTTCGCCGAATTCGATCAATTGCGAAAACTTCGGTTCAATGTTCGGGAGCATGGCCAGATTAAAGATTTCGAAACGACGCTTATTCACCGAAGTGGTCGTAAACGAATCTGCCTGATTTCGATCTGGGCCGTTGATGATCCGAATGGCCGTCCCGAATGGTATCAGGGAATTGTGCGGGATATTACCGAGCAGAAGAAGGCACAACAAGATCTGATTCTGGCCGAAAAACTGACCATGACGGGAAAAATTGCCCGGAGCATTGCCCACGAAGTTCGTAATCCACTCACCAACCTTAGTCTGGCTCTGGAGCAGTTGAAAGACGAGCTGGATACGGACAATGAGTATATTACAATGTTTACCGACATTATTGGCCGCAACGTAGACCGCATTGGGCAACTCATTACCGAGATGCTTAATTCATCGAAGCCCCGCGATTTGGATCGGAAAAAACAGGATTTTAACCTGGTGGTTAAGGAAACTCTGCAACTGGTAAGTGACCGTATTAAATTGAAGCGGATGCGTCTTGAAACGAGTTTCGTTAAAGATGACTGCCACGCGCTCATTGACCGGGATCAGGTGAAAACGGCTCTTCTGAATATACTGGTTAATGCGGTCGAGGCCATGCAGGAGGGTAAAGGCATCCTGATTGTCAGGACCAGTTGTTCGGATGACAAGCGGGTTTACGTTGAGGTAAGTGATAATGGTGGAGGAATAAACGAAATGGACAGACAGCGACTATTTGACCCATTTTTCACCGGTAAATCGGGGGGGATGGGCCTGGGACTGACCGCCACACAAAATATAATTAACAGCCATAAGGGCTCTATTGAAGTAGAAAGCCAGTTAGGGGAGGGAACCACCTTTCGATTGTATTTTCCCAAATGAAATAATTTATCGAATCGGTAGTTTTCTATCCTGTAACACGCTAACAGCGCCAGCTCCGCCATGGGGCTGGCTTTTTTGTGGACCAAATTGGGGATAAAAATACCCACCTCCTTAAAAAATTTCCCCACACCAGCATGAAAGCCAGAATCATAGTTTAGATAAATTAATCACGTTTTATAAATAAGCTATTGACAGTCAAGATGTTGTTTAGGTTTGTTAATCAAAGGGGTGTCTCGCCCGGATACTGGCATAATAAAAGCTATTGGTATGGTGAACTTATGCGTCAATGTTATGTGGTCTACGTTACACTTTCCGGCGGCAATGCGGTCGCTTAACCCCACAACTCGGGCAAAAGCAATTGAAATTGCCAACAGTTTACTCGAACAGGGGCATCTTGACAACCACGAAATTGTGGCTATCAGCATTGATGAAGCTCGTCGCTGGGCTCGTCTGGGAAGTGCGAGGACTGAATGGATGGCAACCAGCGTAGGAACTTTTGTCTAGTTCATACAAAAGAGAACGCGTAACACTCACCACACCATGATGATCTGGAAGAAAAACATTTACGATACACTAACCAGTTGTTCAACTCTTTGCAACGAGTTTGCTACGGAGTGTTCGAACTCGGACAGATTGGAAGAATGTTATCGCAGCATTTTTCTAAGTCTTGACTGCGCTGACCTATGTCGTAACCTAGCCGCGTCCTATGTTCGTGGCTCAGCAAATGCACGGCTGATGGCGAACGCTTGTATTGATGTGTGTGAAGAATGCGCCAAAGAAGTTTCACAATTCGATACCGAACGAAGCAGACAGGTGTATGCCATGTGCAAGCAAACCATATGCAGTTGCGTGAACATTATCGATATGGGTAGTCAGATAGAGTTTGAAGCAAAGGGTTCAGGTATGGCACCCTCATCGTCGTTCTATGGAACGGACGCACGCGAGCCACTGTATAACTAAATGATTATAATACAGCTTTTCGAGTACAGTAGCCGCTAAGTAAGTAACAGCAAGCCATTCATGATTTGCTTATAGACCAATCTCAACGTTATGGAAACGAAACAACAAAACAACAAGCAGTTAGAAAAAATTGGTGACATGATCGAAGATATTCGGATCGCCATGATGACAACTGTAGACGAACAAGGAAACTTAGTGAGCCGTCCGATGGCTGCTCTTCAGGTAGATGAAGAGGGCACGATTTGGTTCTTCACCAAACGGACATCACCCAAGGTTGATCAGATTGAGAAAAACGAGCATAAAGTCAACCTGTCATTTGCCGATGTAAGTGACGCCGATTATGTGTCGGTTTCGGGTACAGCACAGGAATTTGATGATCGGGCTAAAATAGATGAGTTATGGAATCCGCAGGCCAAAGCCTGGTTTCCAAACGGAAAAGAAGATCCTGAACTTACCCTGCTGAAAGTACACATCGACATGGCCGAGTATTGGAATTCGAGCGATAGCACAATGGTTCGATTGTTTCAGCAGGCGGCCGCGGTTATTACTGGAAATCCACCCAAAATGGGCGAGAACGAGAAGGTATACAACTAATGAACACATAAATCACATGGAAGCGGCCTGAAGAGACACAATCTTTTCAGGCCGCTTTCTATTCGTAGCTTACGCATACGCTTCCTATGATTGTTACCCAAATAGACACTGGCTGGCAGATTGTTAACCAGCAGGCACATGGTTTGCTGGCGGTGCAGCTCGCTCAGCACTGGCGCCCCGATAGCCGTCCGGTCAACTGGATCGAAACCCTGATTGCGCTCACGGAGCACGATGACGGACAGGACGCCTGGGAAGGACGTAATCATCTTACCACGGCGGGCGCACCGCTTCATTTTCAATTGTTACAGTACTCCGTAGGGCAGTGCCACAGGCTAATTCATATCGGCCTGCAAAAGAGCCGCTGGAACGCACTGTTGATGTCAATGCATACGTCGTTCCTGTACGAACCCAAACGGGGCACCGACAAAGAACTGGATGAATTTCTGGATCAGCAGGCTACAAATCAGGCTAAATGGCGAAAAGAGACAAAAGCTACTAAGAAAGAAGCTGATTACGCGTACGCATTTCTTCAATGGTGCGATGCGCTATCGCTGGTGCTGTGCCTGGATCAGGTACCGCCGGAAAGCCGCCGTCTGGAAGTAAGCCTGGGTCCCGATGGCATTCCGTATTTCATTTTGCAACGCCCGGATGAATCGCTTACTATTGAGCCCTGGCCATTCGATGTACCTGCATTTGAAGTACATGTTGAAACATTCCTGCTCAATAAACTAGTCTTCAAAAACGATAAACAGCTTTATGCCGCGATTCAGGAAGCACCTGTGGAGGTCAAAAAATGGGCCTTTCGTGAAAAATAGTTAGTCCAATCGTTCTTAAAAACGAATGACGTCAGGGCCTAGGCCCTGACGTCATTCGTTTTTAAGAACGATTATTTCCCTTATTTCAACCGTAGCAACAGGGATGACCGGCCAGGAATGCTAAGTTCATGTCCACCTTTGATGGGTGAGCCATTCGGATGAATCTCGCCCGTATTGGTGTTGACAAGGATTTCCCATTGTGAACTTTTGCGACCGATTTTAGGCAGCATAAAGTCAATGGATTCCCAGTACGAATTCAGTACCCAGATCAACTGTTCATCGCCAATATCCTGTCCGTCTTCGGTTTGTTCCGATACGCGCAGGCCATCGATAAAGAGAGCCAGGAAGTGTGTATTCGGGTCTTCCAGATCATCGCTCGTCATTTCACCACCGTCGGGACGTAAATACGCTACCTGCTCTTTACCGAAAAAACGACGGCGGCTCAGGAGCGGAATATCACGACGCAGGTCGGTTAACTGGCTGGTGAACTCGAACAGAGCCTGCTGTTTGTCATTCCAGTGCCAGTCCATCCAGCTGATCTCGCTATCCTGGTTATAGCCGTTGTTATTACCATGCTGTGTCCGGCCACATTCATCACCCATTACCAGCATGGGTGTTCCCTGGCTGAGAAGCATCGTCGTCAGAAAATTCCGCTTCTGACGTTCGCGCAGTTCGTTGATGGCCTCGTCATCCGTAGGTCCCTCGGCTCCGCAATTCCAGCTCATGTTGTCGTTTGAGCCGTCATTGTTGTCTTCGCCGTTTGCCTCATTGTGTTTCTCGTTGTAGCTAACCAGGTCATTGAGGGTAAAACCGTCGTGGGCCGTGATCAGGTTAATGCTGTTGGCTGGTGAGCGACCATCACTGGCGTATAAATCAGGACTACCCAATAAACGCGTGGCGGTTTCAGCGGCCGTGCTCTCGTCACCCTTCCAGAACGACCGGAGTGAATCACGGTATTTACCGTTCCATTCCGACCAGCGTACGGGGAAACCACCGACGTTGTACGACTGAATATCCCAGGGTTCGGCAATGAGTTTCACCCGCGCCAGAATGGGGTCCTGGGCTACCGTATCCAGAAATGACGAAACCGTGCCAAATTCTTCATCCGTTCGAATCAGGGCTGAAGCCAGGTCAAAACGGAAGCCATCTACGTGCATATCGGTTACCCAGTAGCGAAGGCTGTCCATAACCAGTTGCAGAACACGGGGATGGCTCAGGTTGAATGTATTACCCGTACCTGTGTAATCCATGTAGTAAGCCGGATTATCGCCGACCTGATGGTAGTACACGCGATTGTCTATGCCTTTAAAAGAAAGCGTCGGCCCCATCTGGTTACCCTCTGCGGTGTGATTGTACACCACATCCAGAATAACTTCGATGCCTGCTTTGTGCAGGTTTTTAACCATCTGCTTGAATTCAGTAACCTGCTGACCCGCCATTCCAGATGACGAGTACGTGTTTTGAGGAGCAAAAAAGCCGATGCTGTTATAGCCCCAATAGCTCTCATCCGTAAACTGATGAACCGGCAATAACTCAACCGCCGTGATGCCCAACCGCTTTAAGTAGTCAACACTTTCTGGGGTGCCCAGGCCGGCGTATGTACCCCGAACGCTCTCGTCAATAGTAGGATGTAAATGCGAGAATCCCTTTACGTGCATTTCATAGATAACTGAGCGATGCAGGGGGGTGTCGGGCGCAGCGTCGTCTTCCCAGTCAAACGTCGTATCGATAACAACACTCTTAGGCATACTGGGGCCGCTATCCTCTTTATTCATCGACAGGATCGCTTCTTTTTTGTGGTTCTCCGCAGCTGCCTTTTTGTAATCGTATCCCAGCCAGTCATTGTTACTGTTGACGGGGGCATTGATCGCACGGGCGTATGGATCGAGCAGAAGTTTGTTCGAGTTGAAGAAATGACCCGTCTCCGGCGAATAAGGCCCATCTACCCGGAATCCGTAAAGCTGGCCAGGCTGCAGCCCCTCAATATAAATATGCCAAACTAAGTCTGTTCGTTCTTCCAGCGAAATGCGGGCTACTTCTTCGGTAGGATCGGCTGGGTTATACAGGCATAGTTGAACGGCTGTTGCATTCTCACTGAACAAGGCAAAGTTTACCCCTTCTGTATCATACGTAGCCCCCAGCGGGTAGGGTTTGCCAGGTCTTGATTTTATTGAATCGAAGGAAGCTTTTGATTTGGATTGTTTACTCATAACGTGGTTTTGTATAAATTATCTGTATGCTTTTGTGGCATGTTTGTAACGTAACAACCTGTCAATTGGGATTGTTTTTACGAGTTATGGCACAAAAAAGCCCATCTCCAATGGAGATAGGCTTTCTAATCCCACCATTCACTACACTACCAAGGCTAAACGAGCCATTGTCGAATTAGCTGTGTCGATGCTCTGTTTCTGTTGAAGCAAAAGCTCACGTGTGCTGGCAACCAGGTCAGTTTCCTGCAACACGGCGTTGTAAGTTTCAAGGGCTTCTTTATCGCCCCGGTGACACTCCTCGACGGTTGCTTTGTCATCGTCGGAGGCAAATGTTGATTTTATATTGATCCAGGCGCGGTGTAAATCGGCCGTGATGCTGGTTCCGTTGTCTGGCTCGCCACCCAGCGCCCGAATTTCCCGGTCTAATGAAACCGCAAACTCCGACCGTTGACGCGACTGGGACATGAACAGGCTTTTCAATTCGGTGTCCTTTGCATTTTCTGCTGCTTCCTGGTATCCTTTTTCTGCGTCGTGGCTAAGGGTCAGAAGCTTGTTGAGTTGGTCAAGGATTTCTCCTCTTGTTTGTTTTACGTCCATAACGTTTTGTAATTGTGTAGGGTGAAATTGAATTTGTACTTAATTTAATGTTGAGTAAATCAGAAAGATCATTGCTGTACGCTTACTGATAATGTCGTTTGTGTTATTACTGAATATTAGCTAGTTAACCTTCGTTGTACTTATTAAACTAACAATAATAAGAGCGACTTTGTCTTAATATAATGAGCCAACGGGGTCACTATTTTTTCTCGGGATCGTGACCCCAGTTTTTGAGCGAATAACTCCAGTCTGAGTCAGCAACCTGGTCCGGACGTTGCGCCAAATGTCGTTTGACATAACTGACAACTTTCTCCATGTGCTTGTAATCACTGTCAGATAGATCGCTGGCTTTTTTGTTCAGAATGTCAATGATGTGATTCCCCGATTGATGGCCAATTGATTCGCTTTGTCCGTCTTTCGTTTGCCCGACTGATTTTGATTCGTCAGTTTTTAGCCACTTCTCGATTTGCGATGACGACATATTTACGACATCATCAAAATCTTTGCGTACTGACTTTTTCTTGTCATCATCGAGGTTCGCAGCCGCCATAACTATTTCTTGTTTTTAGTGACTTCACTAGACGACTTAATGATCTTTTTTTCGCCCTGCTTTATAACCAAGGCAGGCTCTTCGTCAGAGCCTTTACGCTTGATCTTAGCACCCTGAACAGTGCGTTCAACGTCGTCGGTGTGGACTTCAGCAACGGTTCCGGTTGCTTTTCCTTTTCCGTACTTCCAGGTCACTTCGTCGCCTTTCTCTACCGTTGACATTTCTTTGTTTGTTTGAAATTAGAAACTGGGGGTAGTTATGTGCGGCACAACTACCCCCAACTGGTTATCTATTCACCTACTTTGCCGTCTTTGGCATCGCGCTGTAATTTCTTGTTTGCGAAGACAGCTACATCTACCCGGCGGTTTTTCCGACGCCCGGCTTCCGTACTGTTGTCGGCAATGGGTTGTGCCTCGCCATAACCTTTTTCATCGACACGAGACGTTTTCACACCTTGAGCCTCCAGATAAGAGGCAACAGAATTAGCCCGTTGTTTTGACAGCGTCAGGTTATGTGCGTCCGATCCTGTAGCGTCGGCATGCCCTTCAATGACGATATCTGTATCCTCGTATTTATTGAGTGACTTTGCGAAGTCGTCGAGTTGTTGTTTTGTGTCTGGCTTCAGGGCGTATGAGTTGACATCAAAAAGGATATCTGAACCAAGCGATACTTTAATGCCTTCACCAACTCGTTCGACCTGTGCATTAGGCATGTCGCGCTTCATTTCTTCGGCCTGCTTGTCCATCCGCCGGCCGATAACAGCTCCGGCAGCACCGCCAACGGTAGCACCCAGTATGGCACCAAGCGCCGTATTTCCTTTCGACTTGCCAATCATGCCGCCAATAACAGCGCCACCACTGGCTCCGACAATACCGCCCTTTTGTGTTTTGTTCAATGACTGAGCGGATGACTTACAACTTGTCAAAACGTTGCCTGACAAGATACCGGCGGCCATAAGCATCGCGAGTGACCTGGTTCCGGCTGATTTTAACTGATTGTTCATAGTGTTGTGAATGTTTGGTGTTGACTTCAGCTGTTCAAACGCTGTACCAATTTGACCGAATGAAACAACGTCTATTAATGCGTGCATGCGTAACCTGTTGATAAACAGTTCATAATTGACCGTTTGAAAAGAAGCTATGAATTGGTATTATGGACAAAGCGTAGTTGTTTTATAGAGTAAGCGGGCAGTAAGATGCCTATTGTTGTAGAGCCGGTTCCACATAATCAGGGGAAAAGTGACCAGTCCGATTTCATCATGTAATTAGTTGCAAACGCTACCCGCTCTTCAATCGGCCAAAATTCTTGCGGTATGATTATATATGATTGATTTACAGTTAGATGATTTTTGTAGTCATCTTCTTATTGTGTATTGCAACCAAACGAAAATGGAATTTGTAGCGTTAAAATGATACCGTAAACAGCACGCTTTCTTTTCTTCATTTACATGATCCTGTTTAAATCAACGATTACGTTACTCCTGGTAGGAGTTATGTTGCTGGTCGGGCCGACCAGTTGCAAACAGTCCAACAGTTCCGAACCTGTTTCGCCAGTTCCCAGTCGTACACTGGTCAGCAGTTCGCTTATCGGAGAATATTCGACCGCTCAACTGCGGAGTCGTTTTACCGGAGTCAATGCGGCACTTCAAATCTTTGTTCGGTACAGTGTCAAAGCCTATCGGCTGGAATACACAACAACCAACACGGATGGGAAAACGATCAGGGCTTCCGGCGCCATCATAGTGCCTGTTATGTCAACGCCGATTCCTATGCTCAGTATGCAGCACGGCACGATCACGAACGATAGCGACGCCCCATCGTATTTTAACACGAGCAGCGAAGCGTATAGTTTTGGATCGGTCTTTGCCTCGCAGGGGTACATTATTACCGCTCCCGATTACATTGGGTATGGTGCCTCGAAGGACTTGCCCCACACGTATGAGCAGCGAAATGGTCTGGCAACGGCATCACTGGATATGCTGCGCGCAGCGCGCGATTTCCTGAGTGACCAGCAGATCAACTGGGACAAGCGATTGTTTATCGCAGGGTATTCGGAGGGTGGTTATGCCACCATGTCTCTGCAGAAGAAGATCGAAGAAGAAACCGGTTCTGAGTTCAACCTAGTGGCGTCGAGTTGTGGCGCTGGCGCCTACGATAAACCGGCGTTCATGAAGCAGATCATCAACGAAAAGTCGGCGGGTGTTGATTACATTAACCGGCTGTACGTTTGGGTACTGCTCACCTACGACCGGATCTATGGCATTAATCGGCCCATGTCAGGCTACTTCAAAGAGCCCTATGCCTCGCAAATTGCGGCTCAGGGCATGGGAGCTTCCGTTAACGTCAGTCTGAATCAGATTTTCACCGACAGTTTCAAACAAGGAATCAATGACGGTACCGACAAGGCGTTTCTGGCGGCTGTGCAGGACAATGATGTGCATGACTGGAAACCCCGGACGCCAACCCGACTTTATCACGGAGACGCCGACGAGATCGTTAATTTTCTGAACTCGCAGAACGCCTACGATGCCATGACCAAGCGGGGGGCAACTACCGTTGAGTTAAAACCACTCAAGGGCGCAACCCACGCTACGGGTATTCTGGGATTTATTTTGGGGACGTACGAGTTCTTTGGGGCGATACAGTAATAATTGTATAAGCCGCCTGATTAGGCTGTCTGGTACGGGGGCCAACTACTGTTTGGCCCCGGTCATCATCGTGAATAAGTAACACCCGATTCGCATCCAGAAATGTCAAATCTTCGGCCTTGTGGCCGGCCGTGTGCAGGGGTTGCCCCCGGGCATCGCGCAGGAGCGTAAAGGGCTTGTTCGCGTACAAATCCTCCGGCGTGATTGTCCAGAGGTAGGCATCTAACTGGCCATTCTTCTCCAGCGAAGTCAGCATCCAGAAACGCCCCCGATACGGATCATATTCCAGACTGGACAAACCCAGTGATGCAGGCAGGCCGGGTTCTGCTTTGGCTATATCAAAGTTGTTAATGATTTTCCAATCGTCGGCCAGGCGAATCCGATCCCCGCTGCTGGTTTTTTCGATTCGGTACGATACGCTGATAATTTTTGCCCCGTAGGTAAAGCTCTCGAACGATTTGCCTTCTTCACGAACACCAAACAGCAGTTGTTTATCGGTCGCGGCCAATCCTTCAACCTTGAAATAGGGGAGCGTACCGGGAAATTTATCGGTGGCCAATAGTCGGGCCATGCGTTGCCGGTAAGCGATCGAAGTACGGCTGGTATCGTCGGGGGCCAGCACGTGCGGATGCTGTTCATCGCCTTTGCGCCAGTAAAGAATAGTATTGTAATTATCCCAGTCGTGGCTTCTGGGCTTTACGCGGTCAAAAGCCGTTGTCAGAAAAACGTAACCGGTCGTCTGATTGGGCGTCTGGGCGAAATCTTCGTATTTACGAGCCGCCGAAAAAATAGGTGACATCAGGTACGTGGGCGTCTTTGTTGAGTCACCAATTGATGCAGGTGATTTGTCAAATACCGGACTCATGCCCGAAGGCATATCTTTATCGTTGGCGAAGAACAGCTTTTTGCCGTCGTACACTACGGCCGATGCTTCGCACCAAACCGGTTGTCCGTTGAGTGACGTGCCTGCGGTAAAACAGGTCAATAAGCCTTCCTGGGTAATGCTGGCCGAGGCTGGTGCCGTATTCGTAACATATTTAGCCGTTTTACAACCGTAGACCAGTAAAAGAGCCGTGGCGGCAAGGATAGGTAGTCGATAATTCATGCCGTAAAAATAGAGATCGTCTCCAAACTACGCGATTGGCTGCCGTAAAATAAACCCGACACTGTGCACATTGTCAATGCGGAGACTCGCACTTGGCGCCAGTCGCTTACGAAGCCGGGAGATGAAAACGTCGAGGCTGCGGCCCATAAAATAGTCATCGTCACCCCAAACGGCCCGCAGCAGCTCGTCGCGCCGAACGAGTGTGTTGGGCCGGTCGAGGAAGTAAGCCATCACATCGGCTTCGCGTTGGGTAAGTATCTGCGTTTGCCCATTAACCAGGAGCGTTAAATTCTGTCGGTCGAGAAGCGTCTTCGGCAGTGAGTGGATTTCTTTGGCCGTTCGGCGCAGGAAAATGTTTATTTTCAAGAGTAACTCGTCAACGCTAAAGGGTTTAGTCAGGTAGTCATCAGCCCCGAGTCGCAACCCTTGTAACCGGTCATTTTTATCAGCCAGCGCACTCAGAAACAAGATTGGAATGTTTGTGTTCACGGCCCGGATCTGGCGTGCCAGGGTGAAACCGTCCGTTTGCGGCAACATGACATCCAGCAGACATAAATCGAAGGACTGAGTTTGGAAGGCAGTCCAGGCGTCGGGGCCGGTTGTGCAGTGCGTCACATCGAATGGTACGTTTTCGAGGGTATCCCGAACAACAAAACCGAGATTGATGTCGTCTTCGACAAACAAGATACGGGCGGGTGTCAAAAGATAAAGAGTGGAAGAGTGAATGAGCGAAAGAGTGAAATCGGCCCGCCGATGCGTAGTGATAGAGCGAAAAATGATTAATAAAGCGATTCCCTATCCGTGGTTCGTGTCTTCACGAACCACCTGTCCGGTAGGTTGCTGTTTCCGTGGCACGAGAGGATACGAGCCGCGGAAACAAGGCAGACAATCGCTTTGTTGACCCGCTCTTTCGCTCATTCACTCCTTCGCTCTTCACATAAGGACAGGTTATCTCAAACGTACTGCCCTGATCGGGCTTACTGGTGAGGATTAACTGCCAGCCGTGCGCCCGAATTACCTGCTGAACAGAATAAAGTCCCAGGCCAAACCCTTTGACGTTATGCGTGTGGCCGGATGCGACACGGAAGAACTGACGAAAGACGGCTTTCTGGTGTGCTGGTGCAATACCAATGCCATTATCCTTTACCGACCAGATTAGTTTACCAGACTCAAACCGGGTTTCCAGCAAGACGCAGGGAGTGGTGTTGCAATATTTTAAGGCGTTGTCGATCAGGTTGTTGAGTGTCGTTTCGAGGTGATACCGGTCGGCTCGAATACAGACATCGGGTGCTGTCAGGTTAAGGGTTACGTGGGGCGCGAACCCCGTGGCAGCTAGCGTCATAAGTTCGTGTAGATCAACCTCTTCCTGATCGAGCACAAACCCGTTGCGTTCCGAACGGGCCAGTTCCAGCACGCTGTTAATCTGCTTCTGCAAGCGCCGACTCTCTTCGCCCAAAACCCGGACGTATTGCGTCAGTCGGTCGGGCTGTTGACGAATGGCGTCGGACTGGAGTACATCGGCAGCTATACGAATGGTCGAAACGGGCGTTTGAAGTTCGTGGGTGATGTTGTTGATGAAGTCACGTTGCACTTCGGTTAGCCGCCGTTGTTTTAGCACCACGCTCAGCGTATAGCCAAAGAACATGACAACCACCAATACCGCCACCGTTGACCACAGCCAGCTACTTAACTGGCCCGCGACAAAACCCGTCTGGTTCGGAAATCGAATGCCGAAGTAATAGGTATAGCGCGGAAATTTCGGTAAGCTTTGCCGCTGGACACCCGCTTTCAACGGGGTTGAACTGCTCGTGCTCACATAAGCTCCGTAGACCATGCGGTCGGTCTCGCAATTGTAGATACCATACTCATAATCCGTAATGAGGTGATGCTGCTGCAACGATCGCTGAATGAACGCTTCAAGCGTAACGGGATCAATCGGCGCGTCGGTATTGACAATGAAATAGTCCGTTGAAAGCTGCGTGACTGCGTACCGATTGATTGTAAAGCGATTCAGTCGGGCAACCTCATCGGCTACGTCCTGCAACGCAATAAAGGCTGACTGCCGAAACTGTCGTTCCCGCAAGGCGTAAGCATTCCGCACCCAAATCGCTTGGACCGCCAAAATACCGATGATGGATAAAACGGAGAGGACGATCAGCAGACGTAAGCGGGACATAATAAAGGACGAATGAGTGAAAGCACAAACGAGCGGGCCAGCCCGGTAATGTGAGGAGTGGGGGGCTCGTTTAGTCAAAGATAGCGCTTAGCGTATCGTACTCTAACTAATTAACAACTCATTAACAAACGTTGGCAAGTGCTTAACAAAGGCACAGGGAAGAGTAGAGTAGGTTTGCCTTGTCGCTCGGGTGAGCGGTGCTGTAAACCTTATTAAATCGCTTTTTTATGAAACGCATGCTATTCTTTGCTTCGCTGGTTTTACTGATGGCTTCCGTTGCCATGACTGCGCCAACGGCTCTGTTTAACTGGCGCAGTGCTACCCATGATTTCGGGCGCATTCCGCAGGGTAAACCCGTCACGGCTGAGTTCACCTTTACCAATACGGGCGAATTGCCGCTCGTTATCAACAATGCGAAAGGCTCCTGCGGCTGCACCGGCGTTGACTATCCCAAGGCGGCAATTTTGCCCGGTCAGACGGGGAAAATCAAGGCAACGTTTAACGCGGCTGCTCCGGGAGCCTTTAACAAAACCGTTACGGTCGAGTCCAATGCCGAGGGTGGCTCGCAAACCTTGTCTTTCAAGGGCGAAGTCGTCAACGAATAAGAAACAGGTGAGTGTACTAACCAGCAGAACGCCCGAATGTGACTATATCCGGGCGTTCTGTTCCGCTAATCGTGAAATTCCTTTTGGTTACCGTTGTGGTGAATCGGCGCTTAGGTTAGTGCCGTATTTCATCTCCCCCCGATCTTTCTCCACGGCGCTGCGCCCCTCTTTCATCCAGATGGGCATGGGCGCATCCTTGAGGTAATAATCGAAATACTGATACAGGCGAATACTCAGGTCTTTGGCGTTGTGCCGCTGGGTCAGGTTATGCCCTTCGCCGTTGTAGACCAGCATCCAGACGGGTTTGTTCAACCGGCGAAGGGCCGAAAATAACTCAATACCCTGATACCAGGGAACGGCTCCATCGGCGTCATTGTGTGTCATCATCAGGGGCGTTTCAATGCGATTGGCGAAGAAGAGGGGCGAGTTTTCGATGTAGTTCATGGGTTTATCCCATAAGGTACCACCAATCCGGCTCTGGGTTTTTTCGTACTGGAATGCCCGGCTCATGCCCGTTTCCCAGCGGATACCCCCGTAGGCCGATGTCATGTTGGCAACGGGTGCTCCCGCTTCGGCCGCCCGGAACAGGTTCGTGCGGGTAATGATGTAAGCGGTTTGGTAACCGCCCCAGCTCTGGCCCTGAATACCAAGCCGGTCCCGGTCAACGAAGCCCTTATCGAGAAGACTCAAGACGCCCGGCACGATACAGTCGTAAGCGTTGGGGCCGGGTTGCCCCGTCGTGTACACGATGTCGGGAACAAAAACCAGGTAGCCATTCGAGACGCAGTAAGGAATGTTGATCGTGGAGCGGCTTGGCGACGGAGCCCGGTAGTCATTCAGGGTTTCGGCATTCCGCTCGTAGAAGTACGTGAGCATGGGGTACTTCTTGGTTGGGTCGAAACCTTCGGGTTTAAAGAGTAATCCTTCCAGTTTGATGCCGTTGGTACCCGTCCATTTTACGATTTCGACACTACCCCAGCGGATACTGTCCTGCTGGGGGTTCGTGTGGGTGAGCTGTACGGGGTTGGCCAGCGTCGTATCCGTCTGGAACAGGTTGACCGGCTCCTGGTAATTGCCTTTGTAGAAGGTGACGACCGGCGCGTTTTTCGCCTTGTTCAGACCAAAATACCGGTGGTTGCTACGGGTTAAAACCGTTGGTTCGGCGGCTGTCAGTCCATTTTTGCTTTTTAAAATACCCGTCGCCTTGTCACTCTCCCAAATACCAGTCAGGAACAGTTCACTTTTGGGGTCGATTGCCTTCTCGATAGCACCCGACCGCCGGCCGGGGGCATCATCATCGTCGTTATCCAGCTCCGCCCGGCGCAGCCGAATCTTATTTTTACGACCCCAGCCCGTAGTCAGGCTCGTCGGTTTCTCGCGACCGGCAGGATCAATTTGCCAGATGTCATACCGGTCGTAAAGCCACAGGTAGCGGTCGCCGGTTGTCCAGCCAGCCGCACCGTAGGAGCCGGGCAGGTTGGGTGTGTCGTGTTCTTCATCGAAAAATTTGCTGGGCAGGCCCCGGGTCAGGTCAATGCGTTTGCCTTCGGGAATTGACCACGCCCGCCAGAGCGAATCGCGTTCATCGAACCAATACGCGTATTTTCCTTCGGGCGATAGCCGGGGCTGCGAGGCCATAATGTCGCTGGCGATACGCTTCTTCTCACCGGTTTGTGCATCAACCAGATAGAGGTCAGTATGACCAGGATCCCAGGATGACTGAACCTGGTAGGGAAGGTCGCTCAGGCCAAGCAGGTAACGTGCATTTTTTTTCGGATCGAACGAAACAGTCGGTACTTCGCGGCTCGCCAGGGGCGTTAATTTGCCGGACTTCGGGTCATAAACGGTTAGGAAACCGCGTTCTTTTTCTTCCTTCAACCGGCGCTGTTGCATGGGTTGCAGACGGCTATCGGTCCAGGTCCAGATGTCCATTTTTACTTTCTCATCCTCGGGCGTCAGGCTGTCTTTCGTTGGCTTTGGTGCAATGGGAGAGGTCGAGAAATAGAGCCGACTGCCATCATCCGAAAACTTCGGTTCCCGGTACTCATTGACCGACCAACCCTTGGGGAGAACGTTCGTCAGCGTGTCGGCGATAATTTTGAACGGTACGTCGGGTGCTGCCTTTTTGCCTGATTTACCCTTGGCCGCCATTGCTGGCGACAGGCTTTTGTAATACAGCGTAAACACTTTTACGTCGCTTCCGGCGCTATCGGCGGAAGCCATCCAGGTGAGCTGTTGCCCAGCTTTATCGACCGCCAGTCCTTTGTAAATTTTTCGCTTAGAGCTGGTATCAACCAGCATTGTTTGCCCGTTGGTGGTGTTGAATAGAAAAACGCCGGGAATGCCGGTTTCGCCCGTTTTTAAGGAGTCATTCGCCGATTCTTTGCTGTAAAAAATTGCCTGACCGTTGTCGGACATCGCCACGTTGGAAACGTACCGAACGGTTTTACGCGTGCCATCGGTCATGTTCAGCAGCGTCAGGTCATCACCTTTGGGCTTTTTGGACGTTCCTTTTCGGGTCGCTACGGCGGTTGTCGAAACGGGGGGGAGGGGGGTAAGTGTATCTTTCAGCGAAGTTGACCGTGGTGTCGGCCGTTCTTTGTCGTCTTTACGCTCCTGCACCACTGCCAGCCACGAACCCGAATCTTTACCAAAGGCGAATGATTTGGCGTTGGGCAATTTGGTTGGTTTGCCGGTAGTCAGGTTCAATACCAGCAAACTGTCTTTGGGCATGTCGTCGGCCTTTTTCTTCTTGAGCTTTGCTTTGCGCGTGTCGGCATAGGGGGCTTTCAGGCGCATCACTAGAAACCGGCTGTCGGGAGTAAATTGAGCCATATAACCGCGCGAGAAAACATACTGCTTCCGGTTTGAGTTGACACCAGATGTTGTCACCTCCAACCGGCCGTCGCCCTCTTGGGGGTCGATCTGGTAGGCAATCCAGCGGCCGTCGTTCGAGATCTTTTCGGATCGGACACTTTGCCAGCGGTCATAGTCGGCAGCGGTAAGCGGCCTTTTCTGGCTCTGCGCGAACAGCGACGTTGAGAGGAAGAGACAGAGTAAAAGTTGGCTAACGTTTTTCATTAAAGGAGGAGAGTTAAAAACTAACGTAAACTACAAAAAAGCCAGCGCCAATAAACCACCATCTGTTAATCAGTCTACTACTTATGAGATACCTGCAATTTTTCACGCTTTTATATGCTTGTGTGCCCATTTTGTCATACGCTCAGCAAAATACCCGCCTGAAGCAGGAGTTGGATAGCATGTACGTGCTGGATCAGCGCAACCGCGAATGGCTGGCTAAACTGGGAAATAACCAGCCGTTTACGGATAGCCTGAGCACCCTCTATAAAACGGATCGGTCGAAGCTGGCTAGTATTCTGTGGGCTGAGCAAACGAAAGTTGATTCGAGTAATCTGAATCGGGCAGAAGCCATTATCAAGCAATATGGCTATCCTGGCAAAAGCTTGGTCGGCTCACCCACCAATCAGGCGATCTTCTACATTATTCAGCATTCCGATAAAATCGGAACCTATTTGCCGGCCATAAAAAAAGCCGCTGATCAGGGGGAACTGCCTTTTTTTCAGTATGCCATGATGCTTGATCGTTCACTGATGAACAGTAGCAAGCCGCAGATCTACGGTACGCAGGTAACCTGCCGACCCATGAAAACATCCAAACAGTCGCGCTGTTTTGTCTGGCCAATCGCCAATGTAAAAGCTGTAAACCAACGACGGAAAGAAGCCGGATTTGAGCTTACCGTAGAGGAGAACGCAACCCGACTGAACGCTGCCTACGAGCCAGCCACTACGGTAGCCCTGGTGAAGAAGACGTATTTATAATAAAGGCTCTGGTAAAGTTTCCGTTCTCACTAACTCCGCCAGGCCAACTCCCGAATCAGCGGCACCGTAGTACACCCAGATTTTTCCTGCCTTGTCGCTGCCTTCGGGCCACTTTATCCAGCCGTTGGAAAAGACAACATTGGGGAAAAATCCTTCCTGTTCCCAGACTAAATCGGGTGTGAGGAGGGGAGTCTCCGAGCGGTCCAGTACAATGGATGGATCGTCTTTGTCGAGCAGCGCCAGCGCCAGCGCATACGCGTGAGTCTGGTCCGCGCCATGGTAGCAAACTAACCAGCCCTCATCGGTCAGGATCGGTTCCGGTCCGGCGCCAATTTTACCGCCTTCCCAGGAAAAACGGGCGTCTGTTCCGCCCCGGCCACCGAACAGAAAGCGGTGGTTGCCCCAGTGTACACCATCGGTCGATTCCGCCAGCCAAACGGACGGTTTACCAATTTCTGACACCATGGGTCGGTGTAGCAACAGGTATTTCCCGTGGATCTTTTGCGGGAACAGCGCCACATCTTTATTAGGTGGGGGTAAAATCATTCCCAGGCGGTCAACGGTTTTGAAATCGGTAGTCACGGCTAGACCTACCCCCGGTCCGTGTTCGGATACGGCTGTGTACGTAATCCAGTATTTACCATCCAGAAACGTGATCCGGGCATCTTCGATACCAAACGATTCGTCCAGGCGAGCCGGAAAAAGAAAGGGCTTATCGTCAATGGTAAAATGAATACCATCCCGGCTGCGGGCCAGTCGTAAGTGGCTCAGCGAGGTAAGGTACGTCTTGCCCTGAATGGGTATGACGCGGGGATCATATGGCTCGGTTGGTTCAGGAAAGCGCTTGATTACCAGCGTCGGCACACCATCCTGCTCTTCAATCAACGGAATAAGAATTGTCTCTTTCTCGGCTTTCGGCGCTTCTGCCACACGCAGCAGCAGCAGAATTTCATTGTCAAACACGCAGGCCGCCGGGTTAAAAGCACCCAGTACCTCAAAGCCGTCGATTGTTGGATTTACATCGCTTGTTTGTATAATTGGCTGGTCAACGAGTCGCTGGAGTTGATAGTGTCGCATGTATATTGGCTTATGAATGGCTGGTATGAGGGGTGCAATCAACTAACTCACAAACTGAATACACTGTTATAGCGCAAATCTTAATAAGTTTTTGCAATCGCTAAACCTTCCGGGAAAGAGACGCGTTAACAGGGATGAACTAACTTTTATACTCTTTAAATCATGATTAACCAGCTAGCATTTGATCAGGACGAAGACGTTCTGATGCTTAACCCAGATCCAGAAACAGCCGCCTTCGACGATGATGAAGATGACTTCGACGATGCGGGAGCTGATTTCGATGAACTTGGCTCCGGTGCCGCCAGTGGCTACGGAGGAGATGATCTGGACGACATCGAAGATGACTTCAATGAGGAGGACCTGGACGAAGATCTGGATGACGATTCTATTGAAGATGACCTGGATGACGATAGCATGGAGTAAGCTATTCCTGCACCGCGATTGACGGCTCGGTTAGCCGGAAGTCGAAAAATTTTTCACTACATTCTTTACTCAACCAAGACTATGGCAGACCTAGAATCAACTCCAGACCCGCAGGAGGAAGCCCTTGTAACAACTGAAGGCGCTGATACGGAAGGGACCGCTCCTGACGCAGACACGCAATCGTCTGCGGCCAGTGAAGCTGGTGGCCGAACCGCCGAAGACGGGTCCCGCGCCCCCAACGATCCTGCTGAAGGGGCATAATCAGTCAATAATGACAGATAAATGATGAAGTGAAATTTGTCATTTATCTGTCATTATTATGTTGAGGAGTGTCTTGCACTTCATCTCGGTTTCCTGCCATTCGCGCTCGGGAACAGAATCTTCCGTCAAGCCCGCACCCGCGTATAGGGTTGCGAGCGTACCCTCCAGTTTCATGCAGCGTATGTGAACGAACAGGTCGCTTGCCGGACCTTCGTTATTCGTGTTGATGTTGACTGGGCCGACAAAACCACTGTACAGCTCCCGGTCATGGGTTTCGTGCTGACCGATAAACCGAAAGGCTACATCACGAGGCATGCCACACACGGCAGATGTTGGATGCAGTAACCGTAACATAACGGTGCCAAGTTGCGGGTAGCGTACCGCCTGGGTATCTACCGAAAAGCAAGTGCTGAGGTGCATCAGGTTTCCGGCGATAAGCGTTTTGGGTCCTTCTTCCAGGTATTCGCGCAGCCTGATTTTTTTAAAGCACTCGATAATGTAACGGCTTACCAGCGCCTGCTCCTCAATTTCTTTCTGCGACCACATCGCTTCGGCGGGCCGTTTGGGCGTACCATCCGGCTCAAATGCCGATTGTGTTCCCGCCAGCGACGCTGTTTTGAAGATGCCGTTGGCATCCACACTGACCAGACGCTCGGGCGTGGCGCTTATCCATATCTGTCCTTTCTCCGGGATTGAAATGGCCGAAACAAAAGCCGTTGGGTAGGCCGCGCACAACTTGTCGAACAGAGCCACAGCATCCGGCGCATTCGTAAAAACGATCCGTTTTGTTCGTGACAGAACCACTTTCCTGAACTCACCCCGCTGCATGGCTTCAACCGCCAGGGCTACGTTATGAACATACTCCGCCTGCGCTTCCGGATCGGGCAATGTCGTTACGCCATGTTGAACAGACTGGCTTGCTGGTCGATTGACAGGCTGAATTGATACGCGTTGCCAGAACGTGTTAGCCGTTGCGGCATCGGCTGTGGTGTGTGTAAAAGCCGTTGAGTGCGCTTCACCTGATTCAGCGAAAGAAGCCTGAATATCAGCTCTCAGGAAAAGCGTCTGGTTGCTGTTTCCTGTCGTGACACCATCCGATGTATTGGTTGGAGCCGTACCCGCGAGGTTGTCGAAAGGACTGACCAAAAAACCGGCGGGCAGCTCGTCCAGGTCAGCCGATACACGCGGCAACACCTCATCAAACGACACAATCAGGTGTTTGTCCAGTTGGTTCGGCAGCCGCCACATGGCAGCCGGGAAACCAAGTAAGTGAGCCGTTTCCCAGAGGCTGATGGCCTGGGGCCGACGGTCGATAGTCGAGCGCGTATTAATAAGATAATCGGGTTGCATAGCCAACAGCCAAGCGGGTTAGGCTCAGCTAAAAGGGTAACAGTTAATACAACGATTTTGTGCGTGATATCGTAAAAGAGTCAATGAGTAGCCGCTTAAATGATTGTTTCAGAGGGTATCGCTTCGAATAATTATATTGTTAAGATTGTTTTAACAGATAGCTAAAGCCGAAAATCAGCCATCATCAGGGCAAAATAAATGATTTGTTTCTACGAACTTCGCGGCCATATACTCTGCTTTCGATTTTATGATCCGAATCTTTCAGCAAGACGCAACGTCCGTCCGAAAAATCCGTGATATTGATTCTTTCTCCAATACAGAACGAACGCTCTGGGTGGATCTTCAGAATCCAACACCTGTTGAAATCAAGCGGGTGGAGGAGAAATTTGACGTTGATTTTCTGAGCCAGCAGGAGCAGCTTGAAATTGAAAGCAGCTCGCGTTATATTGAAGAAGACGATTTTTTGATTGCCAATTCCAACTTTCTGGTATCCGATGCCGAGCACCGTTACGTGACCGTACCGGTAAGTTTTCTGCTGAAAGACGATACGTTGTTCACGTACCGGAATGCCGACCTGAAAGCATTTGCTGATACCGTTAAGCGCATCAAGTCGCGCCGGGCATTGTTCAACGATGGTGCACAGATTCTGATTTCCATTTTCGAATCCCGCATTGATTCCGATGCCGACCTGATCGAAATGGTGTCCGGTGAAATCAAAGCGATCAACCGGATGCTCGACCTTGATGCCAACCTTGATCGGGAAATGCTGCTCAATATCAACGATTACCAGGAATTGACGATGTCTATTCGGGAAAATGTGGTTGACAAGCAACGCGTTATATCGTCAATGATTCGGTCGGATGGCTGGTTCAACGAGGTCGAGCAACAACGGTTACGAACGCTGATCAAAGACATCAATTCGCTGATCGACCACACTAATTTTATCTTTGAACGCCTGGAGTTCTTGCAAAATACGTACCTCGGTCTGATTGACCTGGAGCAGAACCGGGTCGTTAAAATCTTTACCGTTGTATCGCTGGTGTTTTTGCCGCCCACCCTGCTGGCCAGCATCTGGGGCATGAACTTCGATGAGATGCCCGAAGTCCACTGGAAATACGGTTACGCGTTTGCGCTGGCGATGATGGTGCTGTCGTCGGCACTAACGGTCTGGATATTCCGGCGTAAAAACTGGCTGTAGTGCATAGTTGGCCTGGGTCGGTAAGCTGGTTAGATACGTTGGGCATTTTTTACACAAAGACGAAGTTTGTTTACTCGTACGTTAAACGTTTTGAGCGGTTATACATCTAACCTTCGACGCGTTTCAGTACGCGGCAGAAAACGACCAAACGTCATGCGTATCCCGACAATAATAAACGTACTTGGCCTGGTAGCGGTGCTCGCGCTGGAGCCATTATCCCCCCGGCAGGTTTCAGCACAGCCGGGCATCAGCGTTCCTATTCAAACATTTTATAATGAATTGGCTCCCTATGGGCAATGGGTGCCCAGTCCAATGTATGGTTCGGTCTGGATACCCAACGTAGGCCAGGATTTTCAGCCTTATGCAACAGACGGGCATTGGGTCGTGACCGAGTTCGGTAATACCTGGGTATCGGATTACCCTTGGGGATGGGCACCGTTCCACTATGGACGCTGGTATTTCGACAACCAGTTCGGCTGGGCCTGGATTCCGGGTAACGACTGGGGGCCAGCCTGGGTATCTTGGCGGTCGGGTGGTGGCTATTACGGCTGGGCTCCATTAGGCCCCGGCCTGGACATCAATGTTAACATAAACATTCCGGCTCCTTACTGGACTTTCGTGCCGCAGGTGTATATCACCAGTCCCTACCTGTACAGCTATCGGGTAGCCCGGCCAAACGTGGTGAACATCTACCAGAACACAACCATCATCAATAACATATACCGGTCCAACAACCGAGCTTATGTATATGGCCCAAACCGGGGAGAGATCGAGCGGATTACCCGACGCAATGTTCCGGTCTATCGGATCGACCCGCTGGATCGTCCCGGACGCTCTGTGATCGGCAATGGATCCGTGGGTTTCTACAGGCCCGGTGGCCCGTCGGGATACGGACAAAATTATGATCGGAATGATCGGTTTGACCGGAATGACCGGTTCGATAATTCATCGCGTCCTAATTATAACAGCAACAATGTCCCTAATCGGGGTAGCTACGGTGGAAATAATCCGTACAACGGTACTAATAACCTGCCTGGCCGGGATTACAACGGGAATAATGCACCGGGCCGTCCCGATTATAGCAACTCGAACAATACGCCCAACCGGGAGTATAACGGTAGCCCTAGCCGGGGAGGCTACAATGGGAATTTTAATAACAATGCGCCCGCTGATCGGAGCAGTACGGTAAGTGCACCCGCGCCAAATCCCGGAAACGCAGCGCCAACGCCATCCAATCGTTTTGAGTCCGGTCGGGGAAGTTTTCAGCCGGGTGGTAATTCGAGAGGGGAATCGCAGCCCGGCGGCTTCCAGCAGCAGCAACCTAATCGCCCATTTGATCGGGCAGAACGGGCCGGTTCCATGAACAATGCCGGCTCGCCCGGTTTGCAGAATGCGCCGTCTGCGCCCGGTGGCCGTAGTGATGGCGGAAACTTCCAGCGGATACCCGAGAACCGGGGTGGGCAGAGCCAGGCGCAACCCGGTGGTCAGGAACAGCCACAACGAGGGAATGGTGAAGGTGGACGTCAGCGCGGTCCCCGCTAAGCGAAAATATAGTACGTGAATGCCCGGTGGTCATAGAGAACGTTTAGATCTTTATGACCACCGGGCATTTGGTTTTTTTGTACTAGAAGTCTTTGGTAGAAGCAGTGAAGAGCCGTGGCACGGCTCTTCACTGCTTCTACCAGGTTTGCATTTTAAAAACCTCGTTTGCCGGTACTCAGTGACCGATAACACATCAGTCAAGTCGGTGTCTGTGGTAGCTGACAAAAGCGGATTAAACGGTACTTTTGCCCGGTATGCGTTATTTTATTGAATTGTCGTATCGGGGAACGGCCTACCATGGCTGGCAAACACAGGCTAACGGGACTAGCGTACAGACGACGCTCGAAGCTGCCCTCACTCAACGGCTGGGTAAACCCATTTACATTATGGGGAGTGGGCGTACGGACGCGGGTGTTCATGCAAAGCAGCAGTTTGCCCATTTTGAGGTTGCTGAACCGCTTGAGTTGACGGAGTCCCTTATCTACTCGATCAATTGCATGTTACCCGAGGATATCGCTATCCACACGATTTTTCCGGTTCGACCGAAAGACCACGCCCGGTTCTCGGCTACGTCACGGTACTACCAATACCATGTTACGCGGCAAAAAGATGCTTTCCAGAGCAATTTGACGTACCACTTTCGGCCAGTGCTGGACGTTGACCGGATGAACAACGCTTGCAAACTCCTTTTGCAGCATACTAATTTCAAGAGTTTCAGTAAAGCCAGAGCTAACGTTACGCACTTTCATTGCCGACTCGATTTTGCGTACTGGAAACATACAAATGACGATTGCCTGACGTTTCATATTAAAGCCGACCGGTTTTTGTGGGGAATGGTGCGAACCATTGTCGGCACTATGCTCGAAATAGGGCAGGGGCGCATGAGTCTCGACCAGTTTGAGCACATCATCCGGGCGCAGGATCGTACTATAGCGGGCCGGGCAGCACCCGCCAACGGACTATATTTGGTGGAAGTTGGCTATCCGGACGCTGTATTTGCGGAACGAAGCTAACCCAACGTTTCGGGGGTGGCCACTACTGGCTCGGTGCTGATTTTCGGCCCGTTATGCTAAAATTTGTTAAATTCGACCTTTCCCCGGTCGAATCCGTTATTTTTGTCTCCATAACACGAACCCACTAAATGGCTCGTAACAAGAAAAAAGTAGGTGCGTATCCCAGTGGCATGATTTTATTCAGTCTGACGCTGGCGTTATTTTTGGTTGGTTTCTGTGGCTTGCTAGCTATTCAGTCAAAGAAACTGGTAACATACATTCGTGAGCATTACGAAGTGCGGGCTTTTTTGGATAAAGACCTCAGTGCCAAGCAGAGCACCGCGCTTTTTCAGACCATAGCAGAGCAGCCTTACATTTTAAAAATAAATGGGGTACCACAAATAAATCTGGTTACTAAAGACGAAGCCGCCAAAGAATTCATTGCCGAAACAAAGGAAGATTTTTCGAAATTTCTGGGCGAAAATCCATTGCACGACAGCTACCGCATTAAGCTCAACGAGGGCTATTTTGAGGAAGCTAAATTGCAGGAAGTAAAACAGGATCTGGAAGAAATAGATGGCGTATTTGAGGTAGTCTATCAGGAAAATCTGGTCGATAATATCAATCGGAACATTACAAAAATTTACGCCGTGATGTCGGCTTTTGCTTTAATTCTGCTGATCATCATTGTTGTGCTGATGAACAACACAATCCGGCTGGCGCTGCACTCCCAGCGGTTGCTCATTCGAAGCATGCAGTTGGTTGGGGCAACAAATGGGTTTATTACGCGGCCGTTTCTGGGACGGGGCATGTGGCAGGGGTTTTTAGCGGGTATTATTGCCGTCGTTCTTTTGTTAGCCGGTTTACAGATCGCTATTCATAATCTGCCGGAACTGGGAACGTTTCAGGATACAGAAAAGATGGTATTTCTGATGATTGGTATTGTTGGGCTGGGTGTATTGATCGGCTTCCTGAGCACCTTTCAGGCCGTCAACCGGTATCTGGGCCTAACAATAGATGAGCTTTATTGATCAGGCTATTGCTGAATCAGTTATGGTTTAATCGCCGTAATGGACAGCGCAAACCTACAGGGCGATTTTAGGGTTACACAAAAAGCATAACTGACGAACGAACATGGCAAAAGATAAACAGGCGGGCGCACCAACGTTGGTCCGCGAACAACCAGCCCCTAAAATAGTGGCCACCACACCGGTGCCTCTTAAACCGCTTACAACCCGGTCGTCGGTGGTAGAACCAACCCGGCGGGACACCGCTGCTGCGTTGCCCTTTGGTCGGCAGAACTATACCCTGATGTTGGCAGGTATCGGTATTATTCTAGCCGGATTCTTTATTATGAGTCTCGACAAAGAAGAGTTTGGCTTCGGATTTCTGGGCTTAACCCTCGGTCCTTTAGTCGTTATGGGCGGGTTCATGCTCGAATTTTTTGCGATTCTCGCCCGTCCTAAGGCGTAAAGTTTGTGGTTTGTGGTTTGTCGTTTCGTGCCAGTTACTCTAAGTTTGTCTGTCGTTGACAGATGGTAACGACAAACTACAAACTACAAACCAGTATTAATGGATCTGATTCATGCCATTGCACTGGCCATTATTGAGGGGCTAACCGAGTTTCTGCCGGTGTCCTCAACGGGCCATATGATTATTTACTCTTCGCTGGCGGGCATTGCCGGGAATGAATTCACCAAGTTATACACCGTTGATGTTCAGTTTGGCTGCATCCTGTCGGTGCTGGTATTGTATCACCGTCGTTTCATGACGGACACCCGAAAAGGGACTTTTGTCGTTCCTGGTTATCTCAAATCGCTGCCTATCCGCCTGCAGCCCATGGCGGATTTCTACAGTAAAATTCTGATTGCCTTTCTGCCTGCCGCCGTTATTGGCTTCCTGCTGAACGATTTTATCGACTCGTTGCTGGAAAGTATCACCACCGTGGCTATTTCGCTTCTGTTGGGCGGTATTGTGCTCGTATTTATTGATCGCATTGTTAACCGGCAACCGAAAGATGGTGATGTAACGGTGCCCGATGCGATCCGAATCGGGTTCTTTCAGTGCATCGCTATGGTTCCGGGCGTATCCCGGTCGGCAGCAACCATCATCGGTGGTATGTTTCAGGGGTTGAGCCGTACACAGGCCGCCGAGTTTTCCTTCTTCCTGGCCGTACCGACTATGGCCGCTGCTTCGGGATACAAGCTGCTCAAAACATACAAGCTTCTACAGCCGGCTGATTACCAGACGTTGTTGATTGGTAACGTGATTGCCTTCCTCGTTGGTCTGCTGGCCATTCGCGCTTTTGTCGGCTTCCTGAACCGCTACGGATTTAAGGTGTTTGGCTATTACCGCATTGCCCTCGGCTTACTGCTGCTGGGCCTGATGGCGGCTGGCGTTAAACTGGACGTACTGTAATGGCAGGGCATTCAATCAACTAAGCCGGTCAGTCAATTCCGGTAGGAAACCGTACAAACTATAAACTGTCATTGAACAAGGAACAAACCCCTGATCCAGGTCAGGTCATCTTAATTGATAAGCCGCTAACCTGGACATCGTTCGACGTGGCGAACAAGCTTAAACACGCCTGTAAGTTTAAAAAAATAGGTCATGCCGGTACGCTCGACCCATTGGCAACGGGTTTGCTTATTCTTTGCACGGGCAAAATGACCAAGCAAATTGATCAGTACCAAGCGCAGGAAAAAGAATATACGGGTACGCTTGTTCTGGGTAAAACAACGCCTTCTGTCGATCTTGAAACAGAAATTGATGCCGAATTTGATACAAGCGGAGTTACGCCCGATCAGATACAGGAAGCCGCTCAGCAGCTAACGGGCGACATTCTACAAGTGCCGCCCATTTATTCCGCGATTCGGGTAAACGGAGAACGGTTGTACGAGAAGGCACGTCGGGGCGAAACCGCCGATCGGGTTGACGGTGGGATTAAGGCACGCACCGTTACTGTATCGGTTTTTGAGGTGAACACCGAACGCTTTCCCGAAGTGGATTTTCGTATCGTGTGTTCAAAAGGCACCTATATTCGCAGTCTGGTACGCGATTTAGGCTTATTACTCAACAACGGTGCTTACATGAGCGGCCTGCGCAGAACACGCATTGGTAACTTTCGGGTGGAGGATGCCGCCACCATCGAACAGTTTATTGCTGTGCATCGTGCTTCGCTGCCTGATCCACTTTCGACAAACGAATGATTATTTACAAAGGACTCGACGATATCCAACCCCTACCAAATGCTGTTGTGACGAGCGGTACATTTGATGGAGTTCATCTTGGGCATCAGACTATTCTGTCCCGACTGACCGAAGTTGCCAAGGCTAGCGGGGGCGAGTCCGTTCTGATTACGTACTGGCCACACCCCCGAACGGTTGTTTCCAACGACAGCCAGAATCTGCGGCTCCTGACAACGCTGGACGAGAAAATAGAGTTGCTCGATCAGGCGGGGGTTGATCATCTGGTCGTTATTCCTTTCACGCGCTCGTTTTCTGAATTAACCTCTGAAGAGTATATTCGTCAGATTCTGATTGGTAAAATCGGCACCCGAAAACTCGTGATCGGGTACGATCACCGCTTTGGCCGGGATCGTGAAGGCGGTTTCGACTATATTCAGGCCCATCAAAGCGAGTATGGGTTCGAAGTGGAGGAAATTCCCCGGCAGGATGTAGAGGCTGTAGGGGTTAGTTCGTCAAAAATTCGGGCGGCTCTAAATGAAGGCAACGTGCAAACCGCAAACCGGTTTCTGGGACGACTTTATAGTTTGAATGGAACGGTCGTGAAAGGACGTCAGCTTGGCCGTACCATTGGTTTTCCAACGGCTAATTTACAGGTCGATGATCCATCCAAGCTTATTCCGGCTAATGGCGTTTACGCGGTTGATGTAGAGTATGCCGGGCAAACCCTGGGCGGTATGCTCAACATTGGCTTTCGGCCTACCGTTGCGGGAACGAATCAAACCATCGAAACCTACATTTTTGACTTCGGCAAGGACATATACGGCGAGCACATCACATTGAAATTCAAGGAGTTTTTGCGTCCTGAGCAAAAGTTTGATGGGTTACCCGCCCTGGTCGCGCAGCTGAAACGCGACGAAGAGTCGGCCCGCACTATCCTGAATCAGTAAGTCAACGGCCAATAGCCAGCCCGGCTACATAACCGGTTGTCCAGGCGCTCTGGAAGTTAAAGCCACCCGTAATACCATCGACATCCAGCACTTCACCGGCAAAAAACAAACCGGGTTGGGCCTTGCTTTCGAGCGTTTGCGGATGTAGTCCATCGAACGAAATTCCCCCGCAGGTCACAAATTCATCTTTAAAGGTACTCTTGCCCGTAACCCGAAACTGACTGTTGGTGAGTCGCTCAGAAAGTCGGTTAAGGGGCTTGGCTGGCAAATCAGCCCACCGCTGCGTGTCGGATATGTCCGACTCCTGTATCAGTGCCTGCCAGAGACGGGAAGGAAGCCCGAACGGATTTTGAGAGATGACCTGTTTCTTGCCATTCTGCTGTCTGAAATTCTGGAGCGTAGTTCGTAACTCGTTCTCATTCAGGGTAGGTGTCCAGTTCACTCGCAGCGTAAACTGATAGGTTGCATCAGCCAGATCGCGGGCTGCCCAGGCCGATAAACGCAGAATAGCCGGTCCGCTAAACCCCCAATGGGTAATCAGTAAGGGGCCGCGCTGCTCCTGTTTGGTACCTGGTACCGAAACTTTTGCATCCGGTACGGCCACACCGGCCAATGACAGAAATGGGCTGTCGGGAATGTTGAACGTAAACAGGGAGGGAACCGGCAACGACAGCGATTCGCTTTGCTCGGGCAACCAGTCGTAGCCGTCTGCTTTAGGAAAACCGCCCGTAGCGATCAATACCCGATCTGCCACCAGAACTTCGTCGGTGAGTAGGTGTAACTGCCAGCGATTTTGTTCGTCGCGCATTATGGAGCTAACCCCGCAACTGGTACGAATACCAATGCCTAACCGACGAGCGGTCTGGAGCAGGCAGGTTACAATGGTTTCGGACGTATTTGTGATTGGAAACATACGCCCGTCGGCTTCTGTTTTCAGCGTTACGCCCCGTCTGGCAAACCAGGCAACGGTTGCGGCTGCATCGAACTGGCTCATCAATGAGCGCAACGGTTTTTCGCCACGCGGGTAGTGCTTGACAAACGTTCGATTTTCGAAACAGGCGTGGGTGACATTACAGCGTCCTCCGCCCGAAATACGGACTTTGTTCAGTACCGTGCGGGTTTTCTCAAGGATGGTGACGGTTGCGTCCGGATAGGTTTCAGCGGCTGTTATAGCCCCGAAAAAACCAGACGCTCCGCCCCCAATAACGACGATATTCAACGATGACATGAGTTTTTAACAGCACTTTGAGGGGAACGGTTCATGGATTATGAACCGGCTACCCATGTTCGGGTAATGAATATACTCCTTAAGAAAGTTTGTATCGGACGGACTAACTTATCACCAAGACAAAAACAGTGTAACTTTACTTTTATGTTCTTCAAACCTCGCTTTTCAAACAAAAAGTATTCCCGTCGGGGCTTTCGGCTGCGTGGTAATACCCTCGTAATACTGTTTTTTTTCTTTCTTATTGGCCTGTTTCTGCACTACGGTGGCCGTACTCAACCGGTAGTGGCGTTCTGGAACGACTTCCGGCAGATGATCGGGCTGGGTCGCTCGAGATCACACCCTGATGAAGATAATCCGTACAAAGCTCCCGAGCCAACTGATCCTGATGTCACTACGCGCAGTCGGCGGAAAGGTAAGCCGAAATCAGATGAAAGTGAAGCCAGCGATAATCGGTCTAACGCGCCGACAGGCGGCTCGTCGGGAAATGTGCGGTTTGACTTTGAAAAGCAGGTTGATTTTCTCCTGCCGCTGGTCAAAGCCGGTGATGACATCGTAAGGCACGAAGGGTACACACTTCGGTATCAGAATCAATATAAAGACGCAGATTGGGTAGCGTACCCGTTACTGAACTACGAAACGACGGGCGATGCGGATCGGAAATTTGAGCAATTCAAACCCGATCCAAACGTAGAAAACGGCACCGCGCTTCCATCCGATTACACCCGCTCGGGCTATGACCGGGGGCACCTGGCACCCGCCGGAGATTTTAAGTTTTCGCAGCGAATCATGCGTGAGACGTTCTTCATGAGCAACATTACGCCTCAGACGCCTGATTTTAACCGGGGTATCTGGAAGGAACTCGAAGAGAAAGTCCGCTCGTGGGCCATTCGGGATAAGGGTATATACGTAGTCACGGGTGCCGTTCTCAAGCCCGGCTTACCCACTATCGGTAAAACCGTTGAAGTGAGTGTGCCCGAAAAATTTTACAAAGTGATTTTGTACTGCGACAAACCCAACATCAGAATGATTGGCTTTTTGCTGAACAACGAAGCGTCGGACAGTTCCTTAAGCCGGTTTGTGGTGCCGGTCGATCGCATTGAGCAGCTAACCGGCATTGATTTCTTTCCTAAAATTCCCGACGATCTGGAGCGAAAACTAGAGAGCAAATCTCAGGAAGAAATGGTATCGGAGTGGTTCGATAATTGATCAAGTATCACTGAGCCAGACCTACGTCTTTTGTTTCTTTTTCTTCGCAGCGGGGAAGAGAATGTTGTTGAGAATCAGGCGATAGCCGGCCGAGTTGGGATGAAGGTTAAGGTCAGTGGGTTCTTCACCAATTTCGTGTCGATAGTCTTCCGGATCGTGCCCACCATAGAACGTGAAGAAGCCCCGGCCATAGGGAGCGTGAATGTAACGAGCCTCGCCCGCTGCCCGATTTTCGGCCAGAATGACTACCTCGGGCTTTATGTAATTCTTCTTGAACGCGGTTGTCTGACCCATAAAGCCCTTGATGACATTGGCATGGTTCTGCGTCAGCATGGTGGGAATTGGATCGTATTTAGCTGAAAACTGAAACAACGTAAAGTAGTCGTTATGTTCGCTCAAACCACGCTCATCGGGTTGATTGTCAATGTTTGAGAACTCGATCAGATAGGGATTGGTGTACACCTGAAAATTTCTGAAGGCCAGTGTCTGACTGAAATCCAGCTTATTATTGGCGCTGGGGTCAGCAGGGTCGCCATCGTAGAAGGTATCCACAATGTCCGTATTGTGAGCTGCCAGCGCGATGTCGTAAGTGTCCGTAGCATTGCACATGGCAAACAGATAACCGCCACCCAGCACGAAATCGCGGATCTTCTGCGAAACGGCCAGCTTTAACTGGGGTACTTTGGTAAAGCCAAATTTGCGGGTGATGCTCTCGGCTTCCTGTTTTTGTGCAATGTACCAGGGCTGGTCCTTAAAGTGAAAAAACTTGCCGTACTGACCCGTAAAATCTTCATGGTGAAGGTGAAGCCAGTCATACTCAGGCAATTTTCCGTTCATGACCTCTTCATCGAAAACAACGTCATAGGGAATTTCCGCGTAGGTCATAACCATCGTCACGGCATCGTCCCAGGGCTGTTTCGTCTTGGGCGAATAAACTGCTACCTTCGGCGGCTTCTGTAGCTTCACCGCATCCATATTGGCATCGGCGGCCGACACTTCCGATAGTATCTGGGCCGACTGCGCATCCGAAATAACTTCGTAGCTGACTCCTCGAATCACCATCTCGTTAATGAACGACTGACTCTGAGGCATCATGAACGAGCCCCCCCGGTAGTTTAGTAGCCAGTCGATTTCGGTATCGTGCGTTTTCAGTACCCAATAGGCAATACCATAGGCCTTCAAGTGATTCTTCTGGGTGTCATCCATCGGAATCAGAATCTTGGAAGCCCACACCTGAGCCGTCAGCGTGAGAAATAGGATAAACGGTAACAGCAGGCGCTTCATTGGTTTCCCCGATAAAAATGCTTGTGGTAGTTTTGTTATAACGAAAGATAGGCAAATATTGTGCGAGAAAATATAGGTGAAAGAGCGAATGAGTGAAAGAGCGACGAAAACTACGCGTATACGTTTGCGCATTAGGCTCTTTCACTCATTCGCTCTTTTGCTCTTTCACCTTTACTAAATGAACTTACTTGAAAATATTCGTGAAGGTCTTCGCTCGATTGCGAGTAACCGCTTGCGGACCATTCTGACCTCCCTCATCATTGCCATCGGTATTACCTCATTGGTTGGTATTCTGACGGCCATTGAGGGCATACAGAGTTCAGTCGACAGCAGTTTTGCGGGTCTGGGAGCCAACACGTTCAGTATCGTGGCCCGGCAGGATGCGTTTCGGCGGGGTGGCCGCGTGCAAAAACAGGATGCGCCGATTGACTACTTTGATGCCATGAACTTTAAGCGACGGTTTCCTTATGGAGCTACCATTGCGGTATCAACAGCCGTATCGGGCGCTGCGCAGGCCAAATTTGGCTCGAAGAAAACGAACCCCAATGTGCAGCTTATCGGGGGCGATGATGCCTACCTGAACGTGAAAGGATTTACGATCCAGAATGGTCGCAATTTTACGCAGAATGATTTGACCCACGCGCTGAACGTCGCGATCATTGGCATCGAAGTCGCCAATACTTTGTTTGAGAAAAAGCTTAACCCGCTCAGTCAGGTTATCCGGGTTTCGGGTACCCAATATAAAATTATAGGCGTTCTGGATAAGAAAGGCGGTTTTTCGGGTGGTGGCGATGACCGTATTATCCTGATTCCCCTCGATAACGCCCGGGCGCTGGCCGGAACCCAAAAGCTTTCGTTCGACATTACAACCTCTGTGCCAACGGTGTCGGATCAGGACGAAGCCGTCGATGAAGCACGGGGCACGATGCGACTGGTTCGGCATGACCAACTCGGTCAGCTGGATTCGTTTGAAATCGAACGCGCCGATGACCTGGCTAAAGAAACGGCCAATATTACGGGCTATCTGCGCATTGGCGGCTTCGGCATTGGTTTCATTACTTTGTTAGGCGCATCGATTGCTTTGCTGAATATCATGCTCGTTTCAGTAACTGAACGGACTCGCGAGATTGGCATCCGTAAATCACTGGGTGCAACACCCAAACGGATTCGGGAACAGTTTCTGATTGAAGCCATTGTTATCTGTATTCTGGGCGGAATAGGCGGAATCCTGTTGGGCTTGGGCGTTGGGAATTTGATTGCGGGCGTTATCAGCCAAGGGAAAGGCAGCTTTATTGTTCCTTGGGGCTGGATGGGCCTGGGTATTGTTGTCTGCGTTTCGGTTGGTTTGTTCGCAGGTATTTATCCTGCCGTCCGAGCGTCTAAACTTGATCCTATTGATGCCCTACGGTATGAATAAGATGATCGAACGCCCGCTGATTAGCGATGTGGCTTAATTTATCTCACGTTTTGTTTGCATAAGCCATATCAAAAACCTAGTTTTGCACCCACGTTTGACAAACGCATCACACGCAAGTGTGACGATTCTGTCGCCGGGATGGCGGAATCGGTAGACGCGATGGTCTCAAACACCATTGTCTGCAAGGACATGCCGGTTCGAGTCCGGCTCCCGGTACCAAAACGGGCTGATTACAGAAATCTGTAGTCAGCCCGTATTTTTTATCGTTATACCGTAACGGTGAGGACCTTGATTCAATAAGGTATTTTAGCCTCGCAGTCTGTTAATGGTCATGTACACAGATTGCCTTTTCAGAAAAGTTGGAGTAGCGACAAATGAACAAGGGTCGTGGATCGACTGTCTGACGATAGAAAATAGGTACAGGAGGCAAAAAACTGGATGAACTGGTTACGCTATTCTCTGGACTGGAAGAAGACCTTTTTCACCAGCACGACAATCTTCTCGATCATAAAGCCGATTACCAGCCCGCCAGCTCCGCAGGCCAGGGCCTTGGCCAACCAGGCGACGACCGGCATGGAGGATAAGCTCTGTTCCAGATCGTGCAGTAAATGAGCAGTATACGGTATGCCATGCGCGATGATTTCGGCACCGACCCACAGCATGGCGGCTGTACCGATATACCCCAGCCAACGCAAGAAATGAGGCATAAATTTTACAATGCCGCGGCCTATTTTCTGCGTAGTTGGTGACTGCTCACTGCCAGCCAGGTGTAGCCCCATATCATCGGCTTTAACAATCAGGCCCACAAACCCATAAACGGCCACCGTAATGAAAACGGCCACCGCCAGCATCACCACAACTTGGTTAAGAATCGGCTGGCCGGTTACCTGGCTATACGCAATAGCCATAATCTCGGCCGATAAAATAACATCCGTGCGAACTGCACTCTCCACTCGTTCCTTCTCCAGTTCCTGGGGCGTAATCTCTTTTACCGGCTTCTTTTCCGTTTGGCTATCGTGATGACTAAACAAAGAATGAACCTTTTCGTAGCCTTCAAAACATAAATAAGCGCCACCTACCATTAAAATAGGCGTGATAGCCCAAGGAGCAAAGTAACCGAGTAACAAGGCTGCTGGACTTAATATCAGGAGCTTATTGATTAGCGATTTTTTGGCAATCTGGTAAATAATGGCCAGCTCCCGGGATGGATCGAGACCCACAACGTACTTGGGCGTAACGGCCGTATCATCAATGACAATGCCCGACACTTTTCCGGTCGTTTTAGCCACCTGAGTTGGTACATCATCTAAACTGGCAGCGCTTGCTTTTACTAAGGCCGATATATCATCCAATAACGCAAAAAGTCCTGAAGGCATCGTCAAAAAATTGGCTACTTCTATAAATACGGGAGTGGGTACATCTATAAAACCCTGCATTCTCAGGGGCTTGCCCCTCGGACGATGCCGTTGGAGACAAGACCGGCTAGTCGATAGATCGGTGTGATGTTGACACGAACTGTAGCCATGTCTACGCCTGATAGCCGCCTGTAAGCTAGTTTAACCGGCTCTGCTGGGTGAAAGTTGGAAATTAGTTGATAATTCTGCCTGTTTGCGTCATAAACGCCAGTTGGGACTTCGGGGAGTGATACCCATCTGCCTCAAATTCGCCCGAATAGCGGTCCGTACGTCTACAAAGGTGGGCGACTGATAGAATAAGCGAATTTTTCGTTCAGCCTCCGTAGCGCCCGTCGGCCTGGCATCCAGTAACACAAATTGAGCAAAGGATTCTGCCGCATCTTCCTCTGGCGACGTACTGGCGTAAGATCCAACAAACGAGCCTGACGGGAAACAAAAAAACATCTTTCCATATTTAGGAAAGCAAGTGGTTACTACGTCATCAGTGAGATGAGGCTTCCAGTACCTGGTTATCAGGCTGTCCACAATCGAGCCTGACCCAAATGTAACTGTCTGCCCAGTCACGCCAGACGCCTGTTTGTCTGCCCAAGTCAGGTAATGGCCAAATTCATGAATCATCGTATAAACAGAGATGGAATAGCCTAATGTATTGCTCTGGTAGGCAGGGGCTTTGAAGGCCGGAATCGAATCAACATACTGAAGTATGTTAGGTACGAGCATTAACCTGAATGGAGACAACGAATTATTTTTCTGCCACCCCATGGCGGCAAATACCAGGTTTTGTTTGTCCAGTTGTTGTATTGAAAGATACTTCAATTGCGTTCGGTAGGCTTTTGGAATGATGCGGGCAAATAAACTGAATGCCTGTTGATGCTCGGCCTGATTGGCTTTTTCTGCGTTCCAGCCAGTAGCATCTACCGATGAGGGGGCTGGATAAGACTGGTATAGGTAAAGCTGATCGGTTGTGAGATCTATATTGTAGGTCAGAATCACATCTACGATCTGTCGGTCTCCGGTAGTGTCCGTCGAAAAAACGGGGAGCGTTGAGTCAAGCGGAGTAGTTTTGCAGTCACTTAATCCCCATCCTACCAGTCCCGCAACCACGAATATTCGCGCTGCCTGGCCGTAGAGGCTATTCAATATCAATTTGCCGAATGGCTGCGTAGCCTCTGAACTTCGTTTATCCAATTTCATTCGAAAAGGGTAATATTTCTATCTTTTTTGTATAATTAGTATATCAATATTAGATATAATTAACTACTATTGCGAATAAGTTAACTATAATTACATTATGATGAGTAAAGTGTACACCAGCGTTTGTGCCATCCTGGTTTTTTTTCTACTTGTATTAACACCTGCCTTCGCTCAGTTTTCAGTTGGCGTTAATGGGTCTGCGGCCTTTTCAAATGTTCGTAATTCAACGACGATCTACGGAGGTGGGTTGAATGCAAAGGTTTTCCTAAGCCCAAAAGTTGACGTAGGTGTTGGTATTAAAGCTTTCGGCGAAAGTCGAACGATCTCCGTTGGTGGGCAGACCCTGAACTACCTGGAGGCTATCATTCCTATCACGGCGCAGGTTGACTATTATCTGACGGGGAGCTTGTTGCGTCCTTATATTGGTGCTGAAGTGGGCGCTTATGCCGTTGGTACGGAAATTACATTCAACGGACAGGAGAGTAGTAAAATCAGGTCAACTCATGCTGGGGTGGCGCCAAAGGCAGGGCTTATGCTGGCCATAGGTAATCTGGGCATTTTTGCCGAAGGGGCTTACAATGTCATATTCGACAATAGTAATGGAAGTGCATACGTAGGGACATTTGGCAATGTGAACGTTGATAAGACGTCCAGATTTTTTACCGTCAACGTTGGTCTGCAAGTCGGTATTCCCAGAAGAAAGTAAACAAAGACTGAGTGGTGCAATCAACCGGTGGGGTATTTTGCGATACGCGTCCGGAACGACATACTTACGGTTAAAATAATGCGACACCTAACTCTTTTCGGTAGGAGTTAGGTGTCGTGCTTTACGGTCATCGATTAAAACCAGAGAACCAGACTAAGCCATTGGTCGATTTCACCACTAGCCGGGCAAGCCTACAAAGCAGACCAGCTCACGTTGGTTGACGGCGCTAGTACGTTATGAAAAGTCGTTCCACCACCGCTGTGGATTCATGACCGGCGGCTTCCGGTCAAGGTCGCTCTCCTCTTCAGCTTGGTAAGCGCTGTTAGCTACATAAAATGTGCCTTCTGTGTTCAGTCTAGATGGATTAATTACATAGATTTAGTATACAAAAATATTAATTAGTTAATCATAATATATATATATATGTACTAATAATAAACTAGTAAGTTTTCATAATCTTTAAAAGTAACATCGCTTATAACATAAAATTACTATTTACATGAAGTATCTCTATTGGACTCTCGTTGTGCTCTATCTGCCCTTGTTTAGCTGTAACAAGCCTGACCCAGTTGCGCCTACCGTCGATCCACTTCAGCATCTGCAGGATGCTCGTGATCTGGTTTCGCACATCTCGCAAGCCAACACGACTTACCAGCACGGCCTTAGTATTGTCACCTGGAAGACGCCTACAACCGATTACCAGTCTTACACCGATTGCAGCGGGTTTATCAACGCCCTCTTCCAGCATAGTTACCAGGTCGATAGTCTCTATTTCAAAACATGGATGGGATCATACCGCCCGCACGCGTACACCTACTATGACGCGGTTGTGGCTAATCACGGTTTTGTACACATCAAAAACGTGAGTGATATTCAGCCTGGTGATCTGATCACACTGAAGTACGTAGATTCGGGTAAACACGATGAAAACACAGGGCATTGCCTGCTGGTCGATGAGTTGCCCAAACTGATGACGGCTAAAGATATTCAGCTCCCCAATACAACCCAGTATAGTGTGCGTGTGATTGATTCAACGGAAGATCCGCACGGCACCAGCGACACCCGTCACCTATCGGCTACTGATAAATATACCGGTTTGGGGAAAGGAACGTTCCGGCTTTATGCCGACCAGCAGGGTAAACTGGTGGCGTATAGCTGGAGTGAGTTAAAGCCCAACGCAGGGTTCAATCCTCAGGAAAATCCAATCGCAGTTGGTCGTCAGTCGTTTTTTGGGGTAAGTAAATAACGTTGCGAGCAGAGCCTTCGTCTGGTTACGGAGGTTGGGTTGCCGCCCGCTTTATCTACGCTCAATTTTGCCGTCTGCCTGACAAATTTTGCGAGCATGATTCATCCACTGGTTAGACACTCAACGAACTTGCCGAATATTCACATTAGTCTGAACCGAATGGGTATGACCCAGCCAAAATGGCTCATGACAGGGGTTCTGCTCGGGCTAAAAGCGCTACTGTCGACGGCGTATGGGCAGCCCGCAGATTCGCTCATCCGGTCATCGGATAGTCGGTTTACGTACCAGGTTCACATCGCTTCTCAGGGGCAGGGGGATCTAAGGTCGTGTTTGGTGTCCGCCATCGCTATTCTCGACAGAGCAAACAACCAGTTGCGTCAACGCATCAAGCCTGAAGAGAATGACCAGGACTGCCAGCAACTAAGTAGTGCCCTGGTGGTAGAAGACATGAACTTTGATGGCTACAATGACCTGCGAATCCGCCAGTTAATGCCGGCAGCGCCCAACATTCCTTACTACGTCTGGCTGTACGATCCGCAAACCAATCGGTTCACTCGTAATACGGCTCTGGAAGAAATTACCTCACCTGTTGTAGATCGGGTCAATCAGCGGATTCGTTCAGCCTGGCGGGCCAATTGCTGCGATTATGGCGAAGACACGTATGGTTTCCTCGATGGTCAGTTGACGCTGCTGCAACAAACCGAAACAACAGTAGACCCGAACAAGTCGAGCCGGACCATCACTACCTTCAAACAGCGCGTGAACGGAAAAATGCGCCTGATCCGTCAAACCACCGCTCGTATTGATAACTAAGTCGGCCAAACCGGCCAGACAGGTTGCCATCAAAAAAGCATACGTATGTCACAAATATCTACTGAAATCAATCAGCTTGTTAATACGCGGGCAAGCCGTGAGCAGGACGTCAAAGCCAATGGGTCGGTAGCGTCCGGTTCGCCTTATTGTTGCGGACCAGTTCATGTCCCGTTTGCGATCCAGAAATGGTGTGTGCTTTTGTTGGTGGCGGCTTTGGCTGCCTGTTCCAGCCCTAAAGACCATTTGCCAACACCAGTTGAGGTGGATTACCGAACCGAATTGCCGCTTAAATTGACGTACGACATTGCCGAACAAATAATCACGCCTACGCTTGTGGTGAGCGTCAACGGAGTGGCCAATGAGCTTGTTTTTGATACCGGCTCTGCGGGTCTGCGCATTTTACCCGGCGCGTTGAAAGGGGCCAACCTGACCATTAATACGAACCAACTGACTTACGGCTACGGCTCTTCACGAGGAAGCATCACGATAAACGGACGACAAGCGAGTGGCACCTTTTCAGTTGGCGGTTTAGCGGCTACCGCGCCGGTTCACATTATGCTCATCGATACGATTCGTCGTTCCGCTACGGATGCCGGTCGATCTACCCTGGATTCGGTAACGGTACCTAATCACCACTTTCGTAATCTGGCGGGTATTTTAGGGGTTGGTATGCGCAATAGGGAAGGGTCGGATGTGGCTAGTCCGCTGGCGCAGCTGCCGGGTAATAACAGCTATTTGATTCGCTTTCCCGCTTATGGTCAGCCAATGGGTAGCGTGATTCTTAATCCAAACGAATCCGATCTAGCGGGGTTTACCTTCTTTCCACTCGCCAAAGGCAATTACCCCATGCCCAATGGCTTATCCAGTTGGACGGATGATCAGCTCAACGGAATTGCTGTACTTAACGGACTAACTGTACGAGCGCCTGCCCTATTGGATACGGGTACGCCAACTACTCATATCTCCGCCTTCAACCTGCATCATTACGGGATACTCGATCAAGGTAGTGTGGTAAAAATGGGCTTAGCGCAACGGGGGCAACCAAGTGCGCTTGTCGACACTACGTTTCGGGTTACCAGTCAGGTGGTGGGTAAAGATCTGGTGCATACCAATGTGCCCACATGGACTGAACCTAGTCTGGTATTTGGCACTAATTTCTTCTTCTTCTTCGACGTATACTACGACCAAAAAGGAGGGCGCATTGGTATCAAAAAGAAATAATGGGCTGGTCAGTTCAAATCAATACAATGGCAACGAGTAACTGCTTTTTCTCTTTTTAACGGGCCATAGTTTAGCAACAACTACTGGCTAGATCTTTAAAGAATAAGTAATGTACATATCGTTGAAAAGAGGAATAAAAATCGGGCTTATTGTCGCGGCTTGTCTGTTGCTTGCCGTTGGCGCCTGTTACTATGTGTTACTTCTCAACGCAAAGGCCATTGTAAAATATGCCGTTTCGAAACAAACCGCAGATGGCTACGTGATTGACAGCGAAACGATTAGGCTTTCGTTGCTCGATAAAACGATCCGGATCGACAAGCTGGTTTTAACGCGTAGGGATACCGCCAGCATACCAGTTTATTGTGACGTAAAAATTCCGAAGGCGTATCTATCCATTAATTCATGGCGGGAGTTGCTGATTAACAAGCGTGTATCGGTTGATAGCTTGTCGATAGAACATCCTGACATTGTCATTCATGATTATAGAATACCAGAAACGGGCCGTCATCTGACGAGTTTTCATACGGCCATGATTTTGGAAAACCTTCAGCTGGCACTCGATCATTTCCACGCGAAAGCATTCACGATCCGGCATGGCTCGCTAATGCTTTATAAACGGACGAATCCGGTTCCCTTTCATCTGAATGATATAACCGTTATTGTCCGTAACTTTTTAAAAATAGACAATAACGATAAGCATGTATTTGGCTCTGATTACGTAGAGCTGGCTATAGGACGGCAACACTGGCAATTGTCGGATGGTGAAAATAGCCTGAGTTTTACCGGACTTCGTTTTTCGAGTACAACCCAGTTGGTTGAAATCGACTCTGTTTTTTATCGGAAACCGGCGGCCAACGGGCAGGGTGAAACCAGCCTGCGAGCCGATAAGTTTTTTTTTACGTCGAGTCACCTGCCAGCTATTTATCAGAAGGGCAAACTGCAACTCGACACGTTAGTGTGCGTAAGACCCGTGCTAACGTTGCCTATGGAGCGCAACAAGAACCAGTACGCAACCGGTCGAACAAACCTGCAAAGCCTGTTCAACGACATAACGATCCGGCACGCGGCCATAAAAGACGGTGAAGTCATCGTAGCCGGGCAAACCAGTAAGGTATCCCGGGCCGGGACGAAGAAAGCCAACCTCACCATTCAAAACCTTTCGTTCAGGCCCGGTAAACGGCATTCACTGACGGCCGGGAGTATTCGCCTGAATCTGAACAATATCGCCTTTTATTCAAAAGACAGCTTGTTTAAAATAGCGGTCGAATCGTTCGCCCTGTTCAACAAAGACGTTGTTTTCAACCGGGTATCTTATGGTCCGGTAGCGCCCCACGTCGCGGGTAGTCAGCTAACCTTTACCGCGCCCGCTTTGCGGCTGAGAAACATCAGCCTGGAAGATCTTCTCCGAAAACGGCTGATCGCAACGGACGCCGAATTGGTACGGCCCGTTTTAACATTTTCGGGCACGACAAAAGTACCGTTCATCCCCCGCTCCGATACGGCAACCGGATCTCCGCATGCTAAACCGACTATGTACCAGACTCTGCACGGGCTGGCCGAACTGCTACAGGTAGAGACGTTTCGCGTCGTTGATGCGAGCGCTCACTATGCCGTTTCGGTCGGTAAGCCAGTCCGTGTCGATCTGAAAAACCTGAATACGACGATTCGGCTAAGAAAGCTGCTGTTGAGTGATTCACTGGCCGATATGATGCACGCTATGCCAACATTAACGATTGGTCAGGTCCGGGCAGCGACAACCCGCGCAAACGTACTGCTCAGTCAGTATGCCTTCAACGGGAAAAATCGGTACAATCGGTTGGGTAAATTCCACTTGAAAACTGCAAACGGAACAACGCTGAGCGGGGAGAAATTGTCGTGGACTATGGTTCAGAAGATGAACGCAGTGCAGGTCGAACGACTCCAGGTGGGTACAGTAACCATTGATGCCAAAGCGGATAGCTCAATAAAACCGGCCCTCTCCGCACATGGGTTGATGGCATCGGCGGCTACCCCAGTCGTAGAGAAACCCCTTCCCCGCCTTCAAATTGGTCAGCTCGTTATTGGGCAGATACGAATGAACGCGGCTCTACCGAACCAGACGCTGGCGGGTTTTGTGGGTGAAGGTATCCGGGTTGATAAACTAATGACAGACGATCATCACTTGCGATGGATGCAATTCGGCGGAAAACTGACGCATTTCTATTATAATCAAACAGGGGGGAAGCAGATCACAGCCGAAAAACTGGTGCTGAACAGCCAACACAGCACTACCCTGACCAACCTTGCCTACGTCGATAATGGTCCCGGCCGCAGCTTGCGCTTTCTGGTCCCGCAAGCAGCCATCAGAGGGCCACTTTTGTCCACTGATTTTTCGACCATCAAGCTGAGTTCCGTACAACTGGAGCAACCCCAGATAACCATCATTACCGACAACAGTCCCCAACCGATCGGTGCTGCCAATACATTTTCTATTCCGGTTACACTTGGCCTCGATCAACTGAATGTCAATCAGGCAAACGTGACGTTTACGGGCAAAAAGGGAGCTGACTCAACGCACATTCAAACGCGGATGAACATGGTGATTGTTTCTTTACGGGCTCAAAAACACAAGGCCGTTACCTTTGCTTCGGTGCGGGTCAGCCCCATTGACCTGGCGCTGGAAATGCCAACCCTAACGACGACCGTACCGTCGGCTACCATGCAGTTAGCCAATGGGAAACTGGCGACATCTCCGGCGGGGAAGCCTGTATTGACGGCACACCTCACGGCCAGTTGGGTAGTCGACGAGTTGCACCCCCGGCCCTTGGTCAGCCAGGCGAAGAAGCCACTTTCATTTCGGGTACAGGGCATTACGGGTACTGTCGATTTACCCAATTTTTACTGGACAGGGGAGAAAAAAATACCCTGGACGACCTGGGTAAACCACGCGAATGTGACTATCAAAAAACCGTCTGTTAAGAGCGCAACTACCCATGCCGAGGCTGAACAGGTGACGTGGCTGCATGGCCCGTCTCAACTGGAAGTCGAGAACTTTAAGGTTAGTCCCGCCACCAGTAAACAGGAGACTCTGGAGCGATCCCCGTTTCAGAAGGACTACATAATCATGCGTGGACGCAAAGCGCAACTACTTGGTATCCAGACCAACCAATGGTCCAGTGACTCCGCAATGGCCATCCACCACATCATTCTGGACGGTATCGACACCGATGTGTCGCGGGATAAACGATTACCGGTACCTGCGTCAATTCCTCATAGACGGATGCCAACCCGGTTGCTGTCTGGCATTACGTTGCCGTTTCGTGTGGACTCGATCCGCATTATAAATAGTCGGCTAACCTATCATGAAACATCCAAAATAACCAATCAGGTCGGTACGATTCCGTTGACGGAAATCAATGGGGTAGTCAAGAACATCACGAACCGCCCCACCCGGTGGTCGGATAGTTTGTCGTTGCTGGCCAGTACCAAACTGCTGGGCTTGTCCATCAATCAAATGCATTATCGGGAGTCTTACGGCGATTCGCTGTCAGGCTTTCGTATGCTACTCCAAACGTCGGGTATGCACCTGCCGGAACTGACCCAGATCACGAAACCTATGGCTGCTGCGGGTCTGGAGGGCGGGTATCTGGAGCCCGTTTTGGTCCGGATGGCGGGGAACAACTATGCATCGGTGGGTACCATGCGGTTTTTCTATAAAGATTTAAAACTGCGCTTGCTGGGCAAGACAGATGCCCCCCGGAAATCGCTGCTGATTCGCGTTGAAAATTTTGTGATTGGCCACGTTCTACGCAAAAAAAACCAGCAGGAGGCCCCCATTTTCTACAGCCGTGATCAGACGAAATTTGTGTTTGGGTACTGGATCAAATCCATCATGAGCGGTGTGCTGGTCAGCGTGGGGGTAAAAGGAAACAAAGCATACCATGCCAACTACGTGAAATTACGGCAGCAACACACCCTGCCCGACGAGAATTAAATCAACATCAGCCAGCATCGAGCGCAATTAGGGGAAACTGCGTGGCGCCTGAAGTTGTCAACCTGTGGTGTATAACCAGCGTAATAAACCCAGTCCGATTCGTCATTAAGTTGATATTTGTAATAAACGGTAAATATATATACTAAGTAGTTTTATCTATAAGTTATTTGACTACTTTTGGTAATTAAACAGTAAATATAGTAAACTAAAAATCGAACAGTAGCTAGCTGATCACACTGGACGCTCCCCGCTTATGAAACAAATTTATTGGATTTTTATTCTGCTGTGCTTACCCCTGGTGGGCTGCAAACATCCGGACCCAGCTACGCCCGTGATTAATCCGCTCCAGCATCTACAGGACGCCCGTGATCTGCTGGCCCACATCTCTCAGGCCAATACGACTTACCAGCATAGTCCCAGTATTGTCACCTGGAAAACAGCCTCAACCGATTACCAGTCTTACACCGATTGCAGCGGGTTTATCAACGCCCTTTTCCAGCATAGTTACCAGGTCGATAGTCTGTATTTCAAAACATGGATGGGCGTAAAGCGGCCCCATGCCTCCGATTATTATGAGGCTATCGTGAGTGGCAACAAATTCAACCATATCACGCAGATCAGCGATATGCAGCCTGGTGATGTGATTGCCCTGAAGTTTCTGGACCGGTCGCAGCACGAAGAAGATACCGGCCATTGTTTGCTGATGGATGGCGCGCCTATACGCATGCCATCAGCGGATATTCTACTGGCTAACACCGTTCAGTACAGCGTTCGGGTGATGGACTCGACGGGATCTCCTCACAGTGCCGATACCCGGCGCCTATCAGCAACGGAACATTACCCCGGTCTGGGCGAAGGAACTTTCCGCTTCTATGCTGACCTACAAGGTCGACTCGTTGGCTATAGTTGGGGCGTAGGACGGCCGCTGGATGGATTTGATCCCCTCGCTAGTCCGATAGCCGTTGGTCGCCAGACCGCTTTTGGCGCTGGCCAATAAGGTTATAATGCACCTTGTAAAAAAATGAGTCTGCTACGGATTATGGCTCGCTATATCGTTGGCTATCAATCCGAAAACTATCTTTTTATGTCTGTAATCTACTACCGATTAGTACCCTTTCTGCTGCTTTTGTGCATAAGCAGCGCCTGCAAAAAGTCGGCTGATTCACCTTTTGATCCGTTAGCGACAGGCAATCGAACGGAACTTCCTCTGAAGGTCATTTACAGTAAACAGTCCGTTACGCCGGTTATATCGGTAAAGATCAACGGCGTGGACAACGATCTGCTGTTCGACACGGGGTCGTCGGGGATTCGGATTTTGGGGGGAGCCCTGAAGGGCGCTAACGTAAACGTAGACGCAAAACAAGTAACCTATAGGTTGGGTGATTCGAAAAGCAATACCCTCATAAAGGGGCGGCAGGCTAGTGGTACAGTTTCAGTAGGGGAATTAAGTTCAGCTGGTCCTCTACAGCTAATGTTGATCGATACCATCACGCATTCATGGACGAGCCGAGTCACCTCCACGGTAGATTCAGTCGTTGTAAAGGGAGAATTTCGCAATCTGGCAGGACTATTTGGCGTTGACATGCGATACGCGTCAGGATCTACTATAGCCAGCCCACTAGCGCAACTATCGGGCAATCATAGTTATCTGGTTCGTTTCCCTCAATTCGGTCAACCGGTGGGCCAACTCGTTGTCAATCCGACCGCTTCGGATTTGACCGGGTTTACGTTTTTTTCTCTGACTCCGGGGGCTACTCCATTGCCGAATGGCCTCCATAGCTGGGTTACGGATCAGCTTAACGGGATGATGATCATTGATGGACGTCTGATCCAGGCGCACACGATTCTGGACACGGGAAATCCAGCCTCAATGGCATTCGCTCCGAACCTGACGGGTCAGGGAATATTGGCTCCAGGCACTGTCTTGAAGCTAGGAATCGGGTTGCCAGGACGGACAACCACATTGATCGACACGACGTTCCGGGTAACGGAGCAGGTAGCGGGTCGCGATTTGGTATACACTAACGAGTCCACACAGGCGAATGCCTTCCTGTCTTTCGGTACTGATTTCTTCTTTGCTTTTGATGTATACTATGACCAGGAAGGCGGTCGTATTGGTTTTCGAAAAAAATAACGGGAGCCTACCGTCTCTTCATTTACATCGCAATCGAGACCCGTCGTTCTCATGTCTATCATTAATCTTTGGGTATTACCCCTGCTGCTGCTGCTGGGTGTGGGCAGCGCCCGCAAAGAGCAGGTCGATTCACCGCTGGGCTCGTTGGTCGCTGCCAATCGAACGGAACTTCCGCTCAGGTTTAAATACGATACACTGTACAACACCGTTACCCCAATTATATCGGTAAAGGTTAATGGAGTGGCCAGCGATCTTATCTTCGATACGGGTTCATCCGGACTTCGCATACTAAAGGGAGCGCTGAAGGGGGCCAATGTCAAACTGGACGCTAAACGATTGACCTACGGATATGGCTCAGCCATCAGCACGACCTACATCAAAGGACAGGAAGCCAGTGGTACCATTTCGGTGGGTGGACTGAGTTCGGACGGGCTCCTAACTATGATGTTGATCGATACCATCACGCATTCGTCCTCGAATCTGGTAACGCCGACTATGGATTCCGTTGCGCTGAAGAAGGTATTTAACGGGCTGTCGGGGGTATTTGGGGTAGGCATGCGGCACGGACCACGGTCAGATATAGCTAGTCCATTGGCTCAACTACCGGGCAACCACAGCTATCTGATTTATTTTCCCCGCTACGGCCAGTTGGCGGGGAAGCTCGTGGTGAATCCAACGGCTTCAGATTTGACCGGGTTTACGTTCTTTTCGTTAGCGCCAGGACCGAACCTGATGCCAAATGGGCTGAACAGCTGGATTGATAATCGACTCAACGGAATATTGGTCGTTGATGGCCGTCTGATACAGGCAACTGCGATCCTAGATACGGGAAATCCGATTACCCAGGCGTTTGTACCGAACCTGGCCAGCTATGGAAAGCTAGCCAAAGGAACGGTCGTGACGTTAGGAATCGGGTTGCCAGGACAGACAACCCCCTTGGTTGACACGACGTTTCAGGTGACAAGGCAGATAGCAGGTAGAGACCGCATCGTTACGAACGCGTCTACACCGGAAAAAGCTTACCTGGCCTTTGGCACTAACTTCTTCTTCATGTTTGATGTATACTACGATCAGGAAGGAGGACGTATTGGCATTCGGAAAAAATAAACAGTGCCTCTACTGTGTACATCGCGGTTGACGAAAATAGCCGCATAACGCACGTGACTATACCAACTGGGTGGTGCAGTCACGGCTAACGATTACTTCATGAATGAATTCATCCACATCCGGATGATTATAGGCTTTATTCTGAGCCTTACGATCGCCCACTTGTTACGTGGAGTGGCTAAACTCATTGTTCATCCTACCCGGAGCCGACCCTATTGGGTGCATCTCGTGTGGGGTGCCAATGTATTCTTAACGATCATTGATTTTTGGTGGTGGGAATACCGGTTGCGTCAACTGACCGAATGGACATTTCTGTCCTACATGGCCGTGATCATTTACGTCATTCTCTTTTACTTTCTCTGCGCGTTGCTGTTTCCGGAAGACCTGTCTGACTACAAGGGATTCAAGGACTACTACTACGCCCGGCGCACCTGGCTTTTCAGCGTACTGGCGGCCACGTTTTTGATGGATGTTATCGATACGTCATTGAAGGGCGCTAATTATATCAACCACCTGGGCACGGAGTATCCCATCAATACAGGTTGAGTAAAGCCCCATGACCTTGCCATGACGGTCGACGCTGTGTTCTGGTATTTGTCCTTTCGGCAACAGCCGGAACGTTCCCACGTAAATAAAGATTGATCCAGAGACAGGGGGGCAAGCCGCACGAACTACCAAAAGTTTGTTTTACTTGCTTTCCCGGGTTCGGACGGGTACGTTCTTTGGAAGAAAAACAAAGTCATCCTGATGTTGCGTTTGTGGGTTACCGTTACTTACTCGATACGTATCACATTGGATGAAAGAGGTCACAGTTACCAAAGAAAACAACCCCAATATTCTTTGCGTAGATGTGGTACTCATCTGGACTGGTAACATCCCGTAAGCCCTATAGCCGCTGCCTGTCGATTAAACGAGGGGTAGAGTAGTGGAGCTAAGTGCAACTGAAAAGTTAGCCGTTTCGCTCACTTTAATGCGTTGATGAATGACTGTTTGGTAGTATCAAATTGCTCAACACGATCATTTGCCTGCCGGTATAGCTCATCCTAGATCATCTGGGTTAACAAGCCCAGGAGAACCTGAGAAACCTGACCGCTGTTGACTTGATTCAGCAGGTGGTAGTGATTCGTTGCTAACAGGTGCTCTTCCACCCCTTCTTTTGTATAATCCTGCCAGGTATAATCCGGTTTGACGTCGTGCTTGAAAAAAGACGTATCGCTAGCCCGGAACAACACAATAGGCCGCTCAACAGGAGCTTGCACCGATACCTGCTGACTATACCGCTGGGCCGCCAGCTCAACTTTCTGTTGCCAGTTGGTGGAAAGCCGCTCAGGCGATAAACCCGTCAACCGACCCGAGTACCGAGCTAATACCTGATGGAAATTCGTTGACCAACCAAAGGATTCCTGATCTTGAATGACCCGCCGAAGTTTGTGCCAGCTTCGTTTCAAATCCTGCCTGATAACATACGAAAAAGCGTAACGCTTGTACACGGGGGTATCCAACAACACCAGGCGACTTAGCTGATGCCGGGGTAACTGACGATCCAGACGCAGGGCTAACTCGTAGGCCAGAATGCCACCGAATGAGTACCCAATCAATAGATTCGGTGCGTGATTTTTGGTACTACTGACCGCCTGAGCCATCGAATCACACAGCTCATCCAACGACCTTAGATGCCCAGTTGCGGTGAAAGGGGAAAAGTAAAGGCAATATAAATTGGCCTGAGTACTCAGCGTTCTTTCCAGCCATTGGTAAATTCGTTTATCGCCCGACAGGGGGGGAATAAAATACACCTGGGGCCGATCGGCGACAGGGGGATTCAACGAAATACACTGAACGCCCGTTTCTGGCGGAGTGGTTATAAAGGAAACCAGCGCCTGGGGCGTGGAGTAGGAAAAGGCCAATTGCATCGGTAAGGTCCGATCAATGTGTGCTTCGAGCCTGGCCACACAAGCCTCAGCGGTAAGGGAGTCGCCACCTAAATCCCGAAAAAAATCGTCATAGTCCGCAATGGCATCCGGGTATCTTAATTCCTGGGCCCATATTTTTTTGACAGCATCCAGCAAGGGATTTGTACCGGATTGGGGGACGGATGGAACATCAGGCGAGGCAATCGGGTAGTGACGAAGCAGACCAAACCGATCAATTTTGCCGGTCCGGGTGCGGGGTAACTCCGTGACGAACTGATACGTATCAGGAAGCATAAAGGGAGGGAACTGTTCCGCTACCCAACCTTTCAGGCTAACTAAATCCAGTTGGGGGGCTGGCCCTAAAAAAGCTCGAATAACTGGCTGATCAGGTCGAGCCAGATCACACACAACGGCTACCTCACCCATACCAGGGGCGCGGCCAATCCCCTGTTCTAGATCAAGCAAATTAATTTTCTGTCCGTTTTTCTTGATCATAAAGTCGGTGCGGCCACACCAGAATAAATAACCGGCTTCGTCGAGGTAGCCCAGATCGCCCGTTGCGTAGTTTATCAGTCCGTTGGCCTGGATCTGGTAAGACCGTTGACTGGCAATCGGGCTATTCGCGTACTGCTGAGGAATTGCCCTGGCCACAACAACGATTTCACCCACTTCCCCAGCCTCAAGCCAATCACCCGCTTCCGACCGGATGCGAACGGTTCGCCCACTAACGGGTTTACCGACTGAATGGAGGGTATCCGTCCAGACCGTATTGGTTCGTATTTTGTGTTCCGTGATGGTCCGGGTTTCGGTGGTGGCGTAGGCGATCTGAAGAATGGTTTGGTCTCCGAATCGCTGCTGGAACCCCTCAACATCCCGTTGATACACGGGCTCCGCGCCAATTGACAAAAACCGGAGCCGGTCGAGTGTTTTGAAATCAACTGGACTTTTCAGCAACAGCCGAAGCGTACTGACGGCCAGTGTACTGAAACTGATTCGTTCGCGTTGCCAAAAAGAAGGCAGGGATAAGACCCCTTCTTTCCTAAGGTTATGAATAACCAGCGTAGCCCCCGTCAGCAAAGCGGGAAAAACACACGCTAAAGACGCGCTAAATTCGAGCGAGAATAATAAATCGATGCGATCCGCTGGGCCAACCTGGTTATCCGCAATCTGACGATCGGTGTCGGTCAGTACACTCTGGTGGGAATGAATGACCTGTTTGGGTTCGCCCGTGGTTCCCGAGGTTGTGAACAGGCAGAAAGCGGTTGTCGGTTCAATAACCTGCGTGGCCTGGTAAGATCGGACTGGCTGAAGCGTATCGGGCTGAATGAGCCACTGTGAGTCCGGTAATAGCTCTGGATCAACTAAATCTGCGGTAGCAATCAGTGCCCGCGCACCTACGCTTTTCAGAATCTGGTTGATCGTGGGTGCCCGGTCTGGATGAACTGAATAGTAGTAATTACCCGACAGGAGGATACCCAACAGGGCGGCTATATGATCGATAGGGCTGTCGACCAGCACCGGGATACACGTATGAATGAGGTCTAAGTCAGTTAGCCGGCGTGCGTACATGTTGGCCTGTGCAGCCAGTTGCCCGTAGGTTACCCGCCGACTCGTATGACAGATCGCTTCCTGCTGGGCAAATTGTTCACTTAACTGATACCAGCGATCACGAAATCCTGTGCTCATAAATCCAGTAGCTTTTGAGAGGAGCCAGACCCAAGTGGCACATGTTCTGATAACTGATACTATCCTGGTAAGCCCAGGCTGAAATACTTTTTGGCTGGTGTTGCCAACAATACTGCAGACGGCTGATTAAAGCACCGGTATGGTAGCCCTGATGTCGGTAGGGGGGGAGAATGGCCCCGCCAGCCAACAGGAAGTGGTCACCTTCCTGATAAAGCGCGGCAACACCTACGGGTTGCCGATTGACAATAACCCGGTACAGTCGAATAGCCGGGGACGTTAATAATTGCCCAAAGTTGACCGATACTGATTCGGCGTCGGTTCGATCGGATTCGAAGCCAGTCAGGTAGTCCTGGGTGAAGGAGTGTAATGTTGAAGGAGACACGAGTTCCAATTCGGTTAACACATCGGGTTTGTCTACCTGACGGAGCGTATCGGGTGCGTGCAACAGAACCTGCTGACCCTTGCAGACGTACCCCTGCTGCTTCAGAAAGGGGTGGATGGATGCTGAGTCGCCAGTATCTTCAATTAAGAGCCTATAAGGTATATGCTGGTAGAAAGCTTTCGTTTCCTGAACGATCTGTGGAATCTGTTCGGCAACCAGACAAATGCAATAGTTGAAATAATTGACATCGACAAACTGTAAGCACGCATAATGCGTCGTTATATGGGTTCGTATGCGGGCTGAATTTTGAGTTAGGGAAGCGTATTTTGTCAGACGTTCCAGATCATATCGTACAAATAATTCCATTTTGGTATCGTTCACGGCTGCATGAAAAAATAGCCGTGCGTGTTTTTATTGACTAAGTAAGTGCGTTGACTGGTTGCCGATTTAGTTCTGCCAGTATGTCAACACCGATGACCGTTCTTCTTTCAGAATCAGGCCACACGTTTTCAAGTTAAGTGCGGGTAAGCAAACGGAATGGGTAAACGGGCTTTTATCAGCCATACCGTTATTCGTTTCAAACCAACAAAGTCTGTAAACTTACTAAACAATGATTTTTAAATACAAATAGTTGATGGAAAAAACGATTTGGAGTAGAATAATGGAGATTACTATACCGCCTGGGACAAAAGGACACCGACGCGGATTAGACCCGGCGGCAATATACGGTCGAAGAGAAGATTGGTTCCGAAGGTCTACAGGGCGAACCGTCAATGGCCGGAGTTCGTCGGCGAGAAGGGCTCAAGACCAACATGTATGACTGCTGAACTGGGCTGCCAAAGCCGTGAGGATTTCCTGGAAGCCGGGGAAAAGGGCGATTGGCAGGTAATACTATCCGAGAAGCCACTGCCCCGACGTGCAGCTTAATGAAGGAGGTTAACGTCGTCAACTAATTGCCTGCTACCTATCATCCGCGTTTGGATCGAGCAGTTGCAGCAGTCGATAACCGATTGCGAAGTAGTAAATGATGCAGGTGTTGATGAGCGTACGCATGACTAAGATTCGCTTAAGTAAAACAGAAATGACAACAACGCATTTTACCAGGATTGACGGAGAACTATCGGCGTAGAATTGCTGGCTAGCCGGTTTATCATTGGTTGATTAACTTGTCTGACTTGATATCGCAGTAGTTGGCATAAATGACACAATTGATGATGTCCTGCGCCCGTTGTGACTGCGCAGTCGTGAGCGATCGTTCCTGACCAGCTAATTTGATGCTGCTGATTTTCTTTTCCTGAAACTGCTCTATTTCACTTTCTGTCAGCTTGATCTTACATTGATTCATGGGGGCTGTTTCTCCGAAAGTCGCCCTCACTTTGGTTTCGGGCCACTCTAATACGGTTCCATCCTTAAAAAAGATGGATGCTCCCTGTTGATCGGTTAAAGAGCCACCCAAGGCGTACAGGTGTATGTAGAATTGAGTTACGCCCTTTTCTGTCACCTGTTTGTATTGAACAGGCTCTGTCCAGATAGAGCCAGCACTCGTACTTTTGATAACGACTCTGTTCCCTTGTTTTTCGGCGTGTCTAACAACCTGGTTGCACTGGGCAAAGCCAGTTTCGAATAGGAGACCGACTAATGATAGAGAATAGACTAGTTCATTCATGATTGGTAAGGACTTAAAAGGCATGCAATAGTAAACTAAATGTTAATGATGTAGCTTAATATTTACTTAGTGGCGCGACGCTACGGATGATTTGTCAATCCTGAGTAAATGGCCCAATCACCTAAAACCCGTTAAAAAAAAGTAAGCCCCGTCGTGATGGCGGGGCTTGGAGTGTCGCTTCTTTTTATCGATGCGGGGTCGGGCGAGTACGAATGCTTTGTCCGGAACGTTACCAGACGGTTATCCTTTTCGGTTCAGGTTTATACATTTTGTCGCCGGGCTGCACACTGAAGGCGTTGTAAAAGGGCGTGAAGTTCATCAACGGGCCGTTTACCCGCCACTTGGCTGGAGAGTGCGGATTGGTGTTTACGTACATGCCCATGTACGCATTCCGGGTTTTTACCCGCCAGATTCTGGCTATCGAAATAAAGAACCGTTGATCGGGGGTAAATCCATCTAGTTTTTCCAGACTTTTTCCTTGCTCGGTTAACTTGAAGGCGTCATACGCAATGGCTACCCCGGCAATATCGGCGGTGTTTTCGCCTACTGTTAAGGCTCCTTTGACGTGTACCGAATCCAGTACGGTGAACGAATCGTACTGGTTGATGACCTGCTGGGTTCTGGCTTTGAACTTGGCATAGTCTGCTTTGGTCCACCAGTTGGTCACGTTGCCGTCCTTATCATACTGAGCCCCCTGATCATCGAACGAGTGGGTTATTTCGTGACCGATTACCATGCCGATACCGCCGTAATTGAGGGCATCATCGGCGTTTATGTCGAAGTAAGGAGACTGTAGTATGCCCGCCGGAAAAACGATTTCATTCAGCGGAGGATTGTTGTACGCTGTCACCGTGGGTGGGGTAGTATGCCATTCTGCCCGGTCGACCCGCTGGCCTACTTTTGCCAGGTTGTAGCTATACTCGTTTTTAGTCGCTGCCAGCCGGTTTTCAAAATAACCGCCCCTGCTTACGGCCACCGTCGAGTAATCCCGCCATTTATCGGGGTAGCCAATTTTCTGATTGAAGGCATACAGTTTTTCTTTGGCCTTTGCCTTCGTGGAATCGCTCATCCAGTCCAGTTTATTGATGCGGGCTTCGAAGGCGGTCTTTAGATTGTCGACCAGGGCCGCTATTCGTTTTCTGGCTGTTTCAGGAAAGTATTTTTTTACGTACAATTGGGCTAACGCATCGCCCAGGGATCTGTCGACGGCTTGTGTCATTTCTTCCGCCCGCGTTTTCTTGACGGCTTGTCCGGTCAGGGTTTTTGCATAGGCAAAAGACGCATCGGCAAACGGTTGACTTAAAAAATCAGCATAGTTGGTCAGTGCTTGGGCTTTTAAATAAACGGTCCAGTTCTGGATGGGAACGGAAGCCAGCATGGTGTTCAACTTGTCATAATAAGCCGGTTGACCTACATTAACGGAATCTGTTTTCACGCCCAGATCGGTTAATAACGTGGGCCAGTTCAGGGTAGGCTGCTTTTTTGACAAGTCTCTGACTGACAACTTATTATAGTTTGTCTTTACGTCCCTGAGCTCAATATTGGTACGGTGAGATTCAGCCAGTTGCTTTTCAATGTCGTAGGCAATGGTTGCGTTCTTCTTTGCCGCGGAGGGTTCTGTGCCGATCAGTTCAAATAAGCGGGTCAGGTAGGTTTTGTAGGCTTTCTGAAGGGAGATGGTTGAAGAATCCGTTTTAAAATAATACGCCCGTTCGGGTAAGCCAATGCCGGTTTGAGAAAACTGCGCAATGTTGACCGTACTCTGTTTGTCATCGGGCCCAACATAAAAACCAATAATGGAATTGTTGCCTGTTTTTTGTTCGTCAGCCACTAGTTTTACTAACGAAGGAATATCCGTCACCGCATCAATGCGGGCGAGCAGCGGTTTAATCGGCTCATAGCCGCGTTTGTTGATGGCGGCCGTATCCATACCTGAGGCATAAAAGTCGCCTACCTTTTGTTCGATGCTCCCGGCTGAATGCTGGCGTGTCGAAACGCTGTCCAGAATCGCCTGGAGCCGGATGCGCTGGGGATAGTTCAAAAAAGAGTAAGACCCTACGCCGGTTTGACTGGCCGGTATCTGGACCGTGTCGTTCCAAATGCCATTGGCGTACGTGAAAAAATCATCGCCTGGTTTTTTAGACGGGTCAACTCCCGTCAGGATTACGCGTTTGGTTGTCGGAACCGAAACGCGCTGACAAGCTCCGGCCAGTAGCAGAAGTAGCGAAAAATAGACTATTCGTTGCATAGTTTGTATTAAGTAGGGATTGATCAACGGGCACCGACCAATGTATAGGAAAACAACCAACGAATCAATCTAAACAGGTAGCGGGGTACCAGAATGAGCTGTTTTCCGGCCTTAGTGAGCTTCCGACATGGCCTTGGCGGCCAGGGCTATCTCCGCTGCTGATTTCTTTTTCGTGCGCAGAAAGTAAACCAGGGGTAGAATGATCAGAAAGAAAATACCCACGAGCCGGAACGTGTCCAGATACGCCAGCAGGTAAGCCTGTCGATCTACCGTCAGGTCAAGAATTTTGTACGCCCGCTGGCTCGCCCCACCCAACAGGTTAAGCCGCTCCGTGAGCAGTGGGTTAGAGGGGTCAAGGTTGCTGACCAGGTCGTAGCGGTGCTGGGCATAATCCCGGGTGACAAACGTGTTGGCCAGGGCAATGCCGAAGGCTCCACCCAATTGCCGAATCATGTTGTTGAGAGCGATAGCCGACGGGAAGTCCTGGGGTGGCAAGCCGGCAACGGCCTGATTAATAAGTGGCAATTGAAGCATTGTTACGGCGAAGACGCGCATCATCTGCGCCCAGAAAAAGTCCCACTGGTTGGCCTGTCCGTTCAGGGTGCCGCTATAAAAACCGAATACCACAAAAATGCACATGCCCGTGATGATAAAGGGCAGGGGAGATGCGCCCGTCGAAAGTCGTTTGCCAATCAGGGGAAACAGGGGGATACCCACCAGAGTAGGCCAGAGCAGGGAAAGCCCCGTCATGGTGGGCGTGAACCCGTTGATACGCTGCACCAGCACGGGATAAACGAAGACGGACGTAAAGAGCCCCAGACCGGCCACAAAGCTGAAAATAGTGGTTACCCCCAGCGTCCCCTTGCCCAAAACGCGTAAGTTGACAACCGGGTGGTCGGTCGTCAGTTGCCGCCAGATGAAGCCTGCCAGGCCGCCGATGGCCGTTATGGTCAGGATCACAATGGTGCGCGACTCAAACCAGTCGTCGGATTGGCCTTTCTCCAGCACGTATTGCAACGATCCAACCCCGATACTTAACAGTAATATGCCTGCATAATCAATCTTGATCTGGCTTTTGCGGGTGCCTTCGCCGGGTTTCTTAGCGATGTAAAGCAAGGTAAGAATGGTGGCTATGATCCCAATGGGTACGTTAACGTAAAAAATGTACGACCAATGGTAGTTATCCACAATGACACCCCCCAAAAACGGCCCCAGCGTTGGCCCCAGGATGATTCCCATACCAAAAATACCGGAAGCTACCCCTCGTTTAGCCGGTGGGAAAGCGTCGAAGATAATGCCCTGCGAGGTAGACAGCAAGGCACCGCCCCCCATACCCTGGATAAACCGCCAGAAGACCAGCTGCCACAAACTCGTTGAGCTGGCGCAGAAATAGGAAGCAATTGTGAAGAGAATAATCGACGCCACGTAATACTTTTTGCGCCCAAAATAATCGGCCAGAAAACCCGTCATGGGAATGATAATGACGTTGGCGATGGCGTAGGACGTGACGACCCAGGCAACATCTTCGATGGTAGCGCCTAAGGCACCGGCAATTTCATTGAGCGCTACGTTGACGATGGTAACATCGATAAGCTCCATAACGGCGGCCGAGATGGCCGTAACGACAATAATCACTCGAACCAACCCGGTTGGAATGGCGGGTGAGCTGACAGGAAGGGCAGCTTGCATGAACGTATCAGTAGACAATGATAGTCGCAAAACGCAAGGATAGTCAATTTGGTTTACTATGTGTCGTGAAAATTTAAGTCAGATGGCAGGAGTGAAAGCGCCAGATGAAAACAACTGAAAAGTACGAAAGCGTTTCCGGGATAAACCATTATAGTACTATTATTTGTATATATAATTTTCTTATATATTTTTGTTCCAGTTAGTCCTATCTGAAAACGAGCTCATCTTATTACGTTTCCCATGGTTATTCATTTACTCACCGTGGCTAAGCGCCACCTGCGGCAGTACTGGCATATCAACTTAATTAGCCTGATAGGGCTGGCCGTTGGCTTGACCAGTGGCCTGATCATTTTTCTGGTGGTCAATTACATGTTCAGCTTTGACCGCTACCACCCGCACTTGAATCGGACGTATTGGCTTGTTACTGACGTCAGAGGGGAACGAACAATGCCCACAGATGCTGCCCCCCGTCCGCTGGCCCAGGTGCTCCGGCGCGACTACGCGTTTGTGGAAAGTGCGGTTCGTCTGGAGACCTTTTTTGGCCGCGCTCTGAGCGTCTCGAACGGAAAAGGCGGCTGGGTCAAAAAGTTTGCCGAAGCCCGTAACGTCTGCTTCACCGAGCCTCAGTACTTTGGCATATTCGGCGTGGAGTGGGTGCTTGGTAACCCCAAAACAGCCCTGGCGGCTCCCAATACGATTGTGCTCAGTGAACGTTACGCCCGTAAGTACTTCGATGCGGCACCCGCCATGGGGCGAACCCTACGGTTAGATAACAAAGTAGACCTGACGGTTACGGGTATTGTGAAAGACCCGCCGGCCAACACCCAGATGCGCTTCGATGCGTTTGTTTCCTACGCCACCATTCCGGTGCTCGAAGGACCCACCGCCCTGGCCGATTGGCAAGGCCTGCAAGCGATGTGCTTTGTCCAGTTGCGGGACGGAACCGATCCCAACCGGCTCCGGCAAAGTTTGCCCATTATCCGGCGGAAGTACCTATCTCCCAAGGAGGTTGCCCATTTTGAGTATCAGATGCTGCCGCTGGCTGAACTCAATCATGAGCGTAGTGGTATGGCTCCCCGGCCTATTCTCTATGCACTCATTGGCGTAGGCATACTTCTGGTAATGGCGGGTTGTATCAACTTTATCAATCTGGCCACTGCCCGGGCGCTCAAACGAGCGCGGGAAGTCGGGGTTCGCAAAGTGATGGGCAGCACGCAGGGGCAGCTTATCGCCCAGTTCATGCTGGAAACGGCCATACTGGTCATCCTGTCGATGTTTGTTGCACTTCTGTTTACGCAACTGAGTTTGCCGTTTGTCAATCAGACCCTGGCCGCTAACGTCAGTATGCTACAGCCCAAACTCTCCATCATAGATGTGGTTCAGCCCCGGGCCATAGGCTGGTTTATAAGCCTGCTCGTCGGGGTTATTCTGCTCTCAGGTCTGTACCCAGCGTTCGTTCTCGCTCGTTTCAACCCAATTAGCGCCTTGACTAGCCAACTCACAACGCGACTGAAAGGGAGACTAACGGTTCGACAGGGGCTGGTTTGGGGCCAATTCGTGTTGATGCAGTTTTTTATCCTGAGTGTGCTGGTCATTACCGCGCAGATTCGGCATATGCAGCAAGCCTCCTGGGGTTTTCACTATGAATCGATCGTAGCCGTTTTTCTACCTCAGCAGAGTCCTGCTCCTCTTTCGACCCTCGGGGAACAGTGGCGTCAAATTCCGGGTGTCGAACAAGTAACTTTCGGCAGTGACATACCCGCGTCCCCCTATGACCGCCCCAGTTCGTTCAGCTACCACAAGGCCACCGAGCCCGAAGCATTTGAGACGCGGTTACGGGCAATTGATGCGTACTACCTGTCGGTTTTCGGTATGTCGTTGGTGGCGGGTCGAAACGTTCGAACCACCGACACGACTGGACAGGATGTTCTGGTGAACGAAACGATGGTGAAGCGGCTGGGCGTTTCCTCGCCAGCGGCCGTGCTGGGAAAACCAATTCGGGTAAACAATGCGGATCGGATCATTGTCGGAGTCGTACGGGATTTTCGCAGTGGCGATTTGCACCAGCCTATTCTCCCTGTCACGCTTATCCACGACATTCCGCACAGCCGGGTGGCGATGATTCAGTTAGCCCCAACGTCCAACGATCAGACCCGTTTGGGCATTCAGCAGGTCTGGGACAAAGTACTCCCCGATCAGGTCTATCATGCGGAAGACGTGTCTGATCTGATGCAAAGTTTTATGAAAATTGAACGGTTGCTGGCGGGACTTATGCAGTTCTTCGCGTTAGTTGCCATCGGGCTGGGTTGCCTGGGTTTGTACGGGCTGGTTACGTTCCTGAGCGAAGCCAAAGCGAAAGAAATTGGCGTTCGTCGTGTACTGGGCGCTCGGACGGAACAGCTTCTGTGGCTGTTAGGCCGTGAATTCGGCAAATCATTGGGTCTGAGTTTTCTGGTAGCAGCCCCGCTGGGCGTCTGGCTGCTGTCTGGGTGGTTACAGCAGTATACCTATCGAATATCTATAAATGGGTGGCTGCTGGCGGGTACGCTTACCATAACCGCCCTGATCACCGCTCTAACCGTCGTACATCAGGCGCTAAAAGCGGCTCGTTCCAATCCGGTTCATTACCTGAAAAACGAATAAGCAAATCTCAGGCTGTCGGGCCGCTCAGGCGGTGGCGTTTCGTGTCGTCTCGCCATGACCGAATCAAACCAGCTAGAGTCGACTGCAAAGCGGTCCGGATTCAGTTGCTATCAAACGATAACGCGATGGTATTGCTTTGCCCGAAAGTAGACTAAAACCTCTCTGGTGGGGCACCGGACTGCCAGCCCGCAGCTTCTTTCCGGTTTCCCACCCGAGCGTTGAAGTCTTGTTTTGCCAATACTCAACGCAGCAGTGGAGCCACGCGCGTGCCGAGCAACTCGATTGTCTGCATAATTCTGTCGTGTGGTAAGGCCGTCACATCCAGTTGAAACGTTACCCTCGATATACCGCCCAGCGCCTGGCTATGCCGCTGTATCTTCGCAGCAACGTCTTCGGGGTTGCCAATCAGCAAGGCGCCCAACGGACCAAGCTGGGCATCGAACTGGGCACGGGTTACGGGCGATCCACCACGCTCCTGTGAGCGTTTGTTGAACGTACGGGCGTAACCTGGATAAGCTTCATCGGCGGCTCTCTGGGTGGTTTCTGCTACGTAGCCCAGCGAATGCAGCCCTACCTGTAACTGCTCTGGTGAATGGCCCGCCCGCCGACCCGCTTCCCGGTATAAATCCACAAGGGGCCGGAAACGGTGGGTATCTCCCCCAATGATGGCGACCATAAGCGGCAGGCCCAGCGTGCCGGCCCGCACAAACGAAGCGGGGGTGCCTCCCACGCCCAGCCAGATAGGCAGGGGGCTTTGCATTGGTCTGGGGTAAATTCCCTGGCCTGTGAGGGCGGGGCGGAAGTTGCCGGACCAGCGGACATGCTCATTGTCTCGAACAGTGAGCAACAGATCAAGCTTTTCCGCAAACAGCGCATCGTAATCGTTGAGGTCAAACCCGAACAGGGGAAATGCCTCGATGGAAGAACCCCGGCCTACCACCATTTCTGCCCGGCCCTGCGAAATAAGATCGAGCGTTGAAAATTCCTGAAAGACCCGCACCGGGTCGGCTGCGCTGAGTACCGTTACCGCGCTGGTTAATCGAATACGCCTGGTTCGGGCTGCGGCTGCGGCCAGAATAACGACCGGAGCGGAATCAAGATATTCCGGCCGATGATGCTCGCCAATACCGAACACGTCCAGCCCAATCTGATCGGCCAGATCAATGCGGTCAAGCAACTGACTAATTGCTTCTCTGCCGCTGATGGTGGTACTGGTACCATTCTCCAGCAGGTTCGAGGCAAAACTATCTATGCCAATTTCCATACTCTTTTCAAGTTTCGTGTAATCGTGATGTCCGCTGAGGGGCATCTGACAAATGCCAGATTACCCAACCTCAAAACTCGGAAAAGGCGATTCCGGTTGCACATCGGCAGTTGAATTACGATTGTATGTGCTAGTACAGAGGTATGTACGCAAACAAGCTAGTCGTAAACGACCGAGGTATAGCCTAATTACTGTTTTTAAAAATTTTGGATTGGTAACAAAAATTCATACTTTGTTACGAGTAACTCAATTTGATAATACTTGTTTCGTCGTCTATGGCCCAATATTTGCTATTTTTTGAGTAGTTATGACAGAATTTTGTTGAAATCTGACCAATAAATTCATAATAACTTTGATGTGAAAATTATATGTTACCAATTAGTAAATAAAGTTTGTATTGGACGGACTATCTGTAATTTTTGTGCGCATTAAACTAGCTGACTTGTATGTTTCTATCATTTACCGTAATTGATGAATTAGGCCAGATTCGGGACTTTTCCTGGTGGTTTGCTAGCCTGGAGTTTGCTTTGGATGTAATGAGTTCGCTTTCCGTGAAAGGTAAAAAAATTATACGGGCCGAACTTATCGATCATGAACACCTCACTCAACTACCTATAGATGGTTTTGACGGAACGTCCATGTCAGAACCCATTAAGCAACTGGAGAACGAATGGCAGCAACTCCTTAAAGCGCCCGCCAATCCGCGGACTACGCCGGCGGAACCCAATGCGGTATCCACGGATGATGTGTATCGGCCACCCTTCGACGAACGGGCCTGGGCCATGTCGACCGTCAAATTTGAAGACTAATCGGAATGTATCGTTAAGGGAGTGAAAAGCACGTTCAGTAGTGGGAAAAGTACCAGACAATCTTATAAAAACGAACAGGACGACCCAATTGGCTGATTCTCTCTGAGAGTCGGCCAATTTTGTTTTTGGCCGGGTTGGAATTCGCCGGACGAATGGCGACGTTTGCCAGCGTTTCTTTTCAAATCTGTTTCTTTTACGATGAACACCCAGGAACTTAGTCAACTTTTTCCGACGGAAGATCAGATTCCATCCGACTACCGTATCGAACCCATTCACCAGCGTGAATACCTGCTCAACGGCGAGATGCGCTCGTGGAATGGCCCCGTTTCCGAGGTTTATTCGCCAGTTTGCATTCCGGGCGCTGATGGCCAGCTGGAACGCAAACTGGTGGGTAGCTTTCCGGTTACCGGACCCGACGAAGCGCTTGAAGCATTGAATGCAGCTGTTAATGCGTATGACAACGGCCGGGGTGAGTGGCCGCAAATGCCAGTCGCCAGACGAATTCAGTGCATGGAGACATTCGTTGGCAAAATGCTGGAGCAGAAGAAGCTGGTCGTTAACCTGATCATGTGGGAGATTGGGAAAAACCTGGCCGATTCGACCAAGGAGTTCGACCGGACCGTAACATATATTTACGATACCATCGATACACTTAAAACGATGGATCGGAATTCGTCCCGGTTCCGCATCGAAGAAGGCATCATCGGCCAGATCCGCCGGTCGCCGTTGGGGGTTGTGCTGGCTATGGGTCCGTTCAACTACCCGTTGAATGAAACCTACACAACGCTGATTCCGGCCATTCTAATGGGGAATACCATTCTGTTCAAGACTCCTAAACATGGTTCGTTGCTGCACTATCCACTGCTCGAAGCGTTTCGCACCAGCTTCCCCAAAGGCGTTGTCAATTCGCTCTACGGCCGGGGTGCCAATGTGATTCCGCCTGTTATGCACTCGGGAAAAGTAAACGTGCTGACCCTGATTGGTTCCAGTCGGGTGGCCGATGAACTTCAGCGGCAACACCCGAAACTGAACCGGCTTCGATCCATTATGAGTCTGGATGCCAAGAACGCAGCCATTATTTTGCCCGATGCCGATCTGGACGTAGCCGTTAAAGAGTGCTTGCTGGGATCGCTGTCGTTTAATGGTCAGCGGTGTACGGCCATAAAAATTATCTGGGTTCACCGCTCTATTGCCGATGAGTTCCTGAAACGGTTTGGCGCCGAAGTAAGTAAACTGAAGCCGGGTATGCCCTGGAGCGATGGGGTGCAGATCACACCACTCCCGGAGCCAAGCAAACCCGACTATCTGGCCGATTGTATCCAGGATGCGGAAGCGCATGGTGCCGCCATCGTGAATGAGGGTGGGGGTGAGGTATCCGCGTCGCTGTTCAGACCGGCGGTTGTGTATCCGGTTAAGGAGGGTATGAAGCTGTACCGGGAAGAGCAGTTCGGGCCGATTGTTCCGGTTGTTCCCTACGATGATGTGGAAGAATTTATCGACTACCTCATCACGGACGACCACGGTATGCAGGCCAGTATTTTTGGTACGGACACCGAAAAAATTGCCCGGCTTATTGACCCCTTGGTCAATCTGGTGAGCCGGGTCAATATCAATGCGCAATGCCAGCGGGGGCCGGATACGTTTCCTTTCACCGGGCGGAAAGACTCGGCCGAAGGTACTTTGTCGGTTGAAGATGCACTCCGTTCATTTTCCATTCGGTCGGCGGTAGCCACGAAAGATACGCCAGCCAATAAAGAAATTCTGAATGACATTGTTGGGAATCATAAGTCCGAATTTCTGAGTACCAACTTTATTTTTTAACGGCTAGCCAGAACCTATAAGGTCTTCCGGGCCTTATAGGTTTACTTATGCTCACTGCCACCAAACTTACCAAAGCGTACAACGACGCGCCCGCCGTACGGCACGTTTCTTTACATCTCGAACCGGGCCGGATCATGGCACTTGTTGGTGCCAGTGGCTCAGGTAAAAGTACGCTGCTTAGCTTGCTGGCCGGGCTGACCGATGCGGATACGGGTGATGTTACGCTGAACGGCGAACGGGTAATGGGACCCGCTGAGGTCTTGGTGGCCGGACACAAAGACATTCGGCTGGTACACCAGGAGTACCAGCTCATGCCGAATATATCGGTGCGGGAGAACATCAGTTACGCCCTCCGGTTCTTTGAGAAAAGTTACCGCAATTATCGGGTTGATGAACTGCTGAGACTGTGTCGACTAACGGAGGTTCAGAGCCGGTTGCCCCGGCAGGTATCAGGGGGCGAAAAACAGCGTACGGCCATTGCCCGTGCCATTGCGGATAAACCAGCCGTCTTGCTGCTGGACGAACCGTTCAGTCACCTCGATTTACCCAATCGGCTCATTGTCCGTGACCTGCTGTTCGATATGGTTCGTCAGACGGATGATGGGTCTTCCCCGACATCCTGTTTACTGGTTACCCATGACGCCACGGATGCTCTGTCCATTGCGGATTTGCTGGGTATTATGCGGGATGGTAAGCTGATACAACTGGGAACTCCAGTGGCGGTGTATAAACAGCCCGAAACGGCTTATTCCGCCCGCATGACGGGGCCGGTCAATATTTTAAAAGCAAAGCACTTACCGCTGCTTAACTTACCCCAAGGCGATAATTCTAATGAATTGATTTGCCTCCGCCCCGAGCAGATTTCTCTGCATGAAGGAGGAGCCCGCGGACTTCTTCGGGCGCTGTTTTTCAAGGGGAGTCACTACGAAGCCGAAGTCGAATTGTCGCGTTATGTGTGCCTGCGCTTGCTGACCACCCGCGCCGATTTACAGGTCGGACAGTCGGTTGGTGTCCGGGTGGAGCCGGAATCGGTGTGGCGTTTGAAACCCTGAATGTAAACCGGATGGTTGCTATTGAGTTGTATGAAAAACGAAACCAACAACGCATTATGGAAAATCAACAACCCGACAAGAACAACGAAGAAACCTGGGATACCGGACAGCAAGACCTCAAAGAAGGACGCTTGGTTAGTAAGGAAACCGACAATGTAGATGCTTCAGGTGTAGATGACCACTCGACCGGTATGGGCGAGGATGACTTTTTGGGCAAGACCAACCTGGAAGGCAAAGACGACGAATAAGCTGATTCCTATACACGGAACGGGGGCACAAATAAAACGGGCCACCTTTACTAAAAGGTGGCCCGTTTGCTATTTTTATCCGGCTACTTTAGAGTAGTCGCTTAATCAACTGCTCTACTGAAATACCTTCCGCTTCGGCTTTGAAGTTACGCACAACCCGATGCCGTAAAATAGGCAGCGCTACCGCCCGAACATCTTCGATGTCAGGGGAATATTTGCCCGATAATAAGGCATTGCACTTGGCCGCCAGAATCAGCGATTGTGAGGCTCGTGGTCCCGCCCCCCATTCGAGGTAGGAGTTGGCATCAGCAGCTGCTTTCTCGGTATTGGGCCGGGTCTTGTGCACAAGCGAAACGGCGTATTCAATTACGTTGTCGACTACGGGTACCCGACGCACCAACTGCTGAAACTCCCGGATTTCTTCGCCGGTAATGACCCGTTGCACATCATACCGCTTGTCCGAGGTGGTGTTCTTAACAATGTCTACCTCCGATTGGTATGAAGGGTAATCCAGGTAGATATTGAACATAAACCGGTCCAGCTGGGCTTCGGGCAGGGGGTAAGTACCTTCCTGCTCGATAGGGTTTTGGGTCGCCAGCACAAAGAAAGGCCGACCTAAACCGTATTTCTGACCGGCAATCGTTACAGAATATTCCTGCATCGCTTCGAGCAGAGCCGATTGCGTTTTGGGAGGAGTCCGGTTGATTTCATCGGCCAGGATGATGTTGGCGAAAATGGGGCCTCTGATAAATTTGAAATTGCGTTCCTGATCCAGCGTTTCGGAACCAAGAATATCGGAAGGCATCAAATCCGGCGTGAACTGAATCCGGTTAAAGTCAAGATCCAGAGCACCCGCAATGGTTTGGATCAGCAGCGTTTTCGCCAGCCCCGGTACACCGACCAACAGGCAGTGACCCTGACAAAAGATGGCGGTCAGTAACAACCGAACCGTTTCATCCTGACCAATAACGACTTTCGAAATTTCAGTTTTTAATTTCTGATAGGAAACTGTAAGGGCTTCGGCAGCCGCAACATCCGATGAATAGGGCACAGTATTCTAATTAGGAATGAGAAATGAAGAACGTACTGTCGTTGTTTCAGCAACCAACCGCACCTGATGACTTATAAACGACTAAGAAACGAATTATCATCTATAATTCATCATTTACTTAGTTTCCTCCCCCACTTAGCGTAGCTGCGCTGCCCTGCGTGGTGCCAAATATCCGGCAGCCATGATACTCAGGATCAACGGTGATGTACACATCCGCAATGGATTTTTTGAACCAGTCATCAATCGCCCGGTTCTTTTTATTGCTCAACACAATCGTCTGTAATTTTTCGAAATCTTTCGTATAATCAGCCGTGTGTGGCGCAACCTTACTTTTGAAGTACAATATTCGTACCGCACTTTTACCGTCTTCCGTACGGTACGGCAGTGGGGCCGAAACGCTGCCAACTTTCATCGTATCGAGCATCTGGAACATAGCATACTCCATCGTTCCGTCCATCGCCAGCCGACTGCTGCCCGACTGGGCATCGCGAAGCAGGCCACCGGCATCAGCGGTGTTTTTATCTTCCGAAAAGTCTTTAGCGGCTTTATCAAATTTCAGCGAATCAATCTGGACCAGGTTCCGAAGGCTATCCAGGTAGTGGGTTGGCCCCGAGACATCTAGCCGGTTGTAATCGGGCCGAAGCAGAATGTGCCGGGCGTGGTACTCTGCTCCGCGCGTTTCGATCAGCTGAATAAGGTGAAGGCCGAAATCCGATTCGACTACGTCGGAGATCTGATTGGGCTTTAACTTAAGGGCTGCTCCTTCGAAGGGTGCAACCATCATACCCCGTTTGGCAAAGCCGAGGTCACCTCCGTTCTGGGCCGAGCCAACGTCTTCGGAGTTTTCCTTGGCTAGTTTGGCAAAATCTTCGCCTTTCTCAACCCGCTGCTTGAAGTCAAGCAGTTTCTGGCGCAGTACTTCTTTCTGTTCTTTCGTTGGCTTGGCAAACCGAACGATCTGGCCTACCTCTACTTCGGCGGGTATATACGGCAGACTGTCTTTGGGAATACCATCGAAAAACCGACGAACATCGCGTGGGGTTACCTTCACGTCGCTCGTGATTTTCTGTTGCATCTTCTGAACAACCTTCTGGTCTTTCACCTGCGTCCGCAGTTCGCTTTTTAGCATTTCCAGGCTTTTGCCGTACGCTTCCACAATGTTTTTGTCGGAGCCAAACTGCTGGATCATGTACTGCATCCGGGAGTCGAGTTCGCTGTCGACAATCTTTTCTTCAACCACCACCGAGTCAATTTCGGCTTTGGCCAGCATCATTTTATTGATGACCAGGCTTTCCAGTAACTGGCACTTTTGTGGGGGTGTCTGATTTTGGCCAACGTACGATTGATAGGCTTCCTCCAGGTCGGACTGAAGCACGTAGTAGTTATCGACTTTGGCGATGATCCTGTTCAGGCTAACGCCCTGACCCTGCCCAAACGTGGGTGCGGTCAAAAACCAGCCAACCAACATAATAAGCGCACTGCTGATTACTTTTTTCATGTTTTAAAGATACGCAGAGAATGGTTGTTACTCTGCGTTTTAAGCAATTTTAAGAGTTAATTTATGGTCGTGCGGGTAGGTCGCACAATAGCTTTATTCGCCTGGCAAAAGCTTACTTCGCCAACTTCCGGATTTCATCGTCGTTGACTTTTACCGGATACGTTTGCCGGAGCTGGGCCAGCCATTGTTTTTCGAGCGTTGCCTGGTATTCGTTGATGACGGTTCCGCGGGCTTCGGCAAACGTTTTGGCTCTGGCTGGTTCAATCCGTTCGATGATTACAGCAATAACGTTGTTGTTGCGACGTAAGGGTGTTGTTCCCACTTTCCAGTCTGTAACGCTATCGAGATAAGGATTCTCACCGCGCTCAAATAAACCCGTTGTCATGGTTACGGCCGGGTTATCGGTCAGGCGGGGTGTTGCAGTAGTGGGTGCACCAGATCGGCTGTTAATTACTTTCGCGATGTCGTCTTTGGCATTGCTGAAATACTGAAAGGAAACATTGCGCTGGGCATTTTTAGCCGCTCCCGGTCGTGCCCCCTGAAAATCTTTCTCCGAGATACGGTTAAGCGAAATGCCATTTTTCTGCAAATACCCTACTACCTGCCTGATCCGCCCTGCCGACATGGAGTCGCTCTCGGTAGGGTCGTGTGAACCACTCACTTCAACGATGTAATCAGGGTTGGCGCCCATGACCACTAATACGTCAAACAGGGTTTCGCGAAGGGCGGGCGTTAACGCCGTTTGATTTTTGGCGAACGTAAGCGGTGCCGCTGACCGCCGAAGCTGATACGGGGGGCGACCACTGAGCATCGTTGTGGCCTGCTTCAGCAGGCTATCGTTCTGCGCAACGACAACCGTGGCCAGTGCCCGTACAGGAAACCGGTATTTGTCTTTGTTTTGCTCATAGTACTGCCGCTGCCCTAGAGAATCGGCCATGGAGCGCTCCCACACGTTTTGCTCCATAACCTGCGAGAGCAGTACCCCATCTCTGATTTCATTGAGCAATGCCCGAAACTCAGGCGATTTCTTGTCCAGGTTTGCTTCTTCTACCGATATCAATTGATCACCCACAAACCGGTCGAACAACCGGCGCATGGCAACCGCTGGCGACCCCCCAGCGGGGCGATCTATGGCTGACGAGGCTGGGCTATTGCCGGGTGCGCTGGCTACGGCCGGGTTGCGGGGGGGCTGCTGTTTCTGCCGAACGTAATCAAAAAACTGGTTGACGCTGTAGGGCTGTTTATTGATTAGAACGAGTGTCTTGCCTTGTAGAGCCGGATCGAGGGGTTCGGCAAAGCGCCATTTACCGGACAACATGCTGCTGTCGGCTTTGGCCAGCGCCTGTTGCAGAACGGTCTGGTCAGGTTGCACCGCATATTCCTTTTGCAGGCGCTGTATGGTTGCCTGGCGTAGAATCTCTGCGCGGCTATCCGTCATGACGCGCTGCCGCAACGACGGCCCCAGTGTTGCATAGGAATCCAGCGGTTTACGCTCGATGAGTTTAATAATGTGCCAGCCGTAGTTGGTTCGGACGGGCTTTGAATACGCACCCGGTTTTGTCAGTGAGAAAGCCGCATCGTCAAAAGCGGGCACCCAGGGAACCGATCGGCCGGGCTCAAACATCGGTAATACCCCACCATTGGCTTTAGAGGTAGCATCGTCTGAAATCCGGCTACAGACCTGGTCAAACGGTTCTCCTTTCTGAAGCTGCGCGTAAGCCGCGTCGATGCGCTCTTTAGCCATTTTCTGTCCGGCTTCATCGGCGGAGGGACTCATTCGAACCAAGATGTGCGCAACCCGCAGACGTCCCCGGCTGGGTCGCCGATCGTTTACCTTGATGAGGTGATAGCCAAACCGGGTGCGGACAGGTGCCGAAACGCTGTTGACAGGTGTGGTAAAGATCGCCGTTTCCAGGGGGTAGACAACGCCAAAAACGGAGACATAGCCGAGGTTACCGCCATTCTCCACCGTATTGACATCCTTGGAGTAGTCGCGGGCTAGTTTAGCGAAATCGGTCCCATCCTGCGCCTGTTTGCGCACGGCCAGACTGGCCTGGTAAGCCGTCAGGGTATCGGCCGGGGTTGCGTATTCGGCAATCGGAATCAATATATGCGATGCGTTCACATCTGTCTGCATGCGCTGATAGGCTTCGGCAGCCAGCGACTCAACCAGCACTTTATCCGTCAAATACGACTGCGCCAACTGCTTCCGGTAGGTATTCATTTCTTCCCGAAACGCTTCGGTCGTATCGCGGCCACCGGCCTCGGCAGCCAGCACTTTCAGCTTCAGATTGGTGTACAGATCGAAGTAATTTTTCACGTCGGTTCGCTGAGCCGAATCGGAAGAAAGCTGATTTTTAGTGAACGACTGAAAGAAGTCGCTGGTCGTGAAGGCTTTGTTGCCCAGCGTCAGAATAACAGGTTCTGGCGGTGTTTTCTGAACAACGGGTGCGGCTGTCTTACAGGCTGTTACGAGTAAAGTCAGCAGAAGGCCGCCTGTGATATGGCGCATAGCGTCTGGAAAGTAAATGGAACTATGTTAGGAAAACAGATACAGCAGAAAAAACATTCGGTATGACTAAGCAACGTTACGAAAGCCCCCTTATTGGTGCACGGGCTGGATTTTCACCGACTTGAGAATGATGTCGTACTCAAGCCGGTACTCGAATGAGTCCTTAAATTTCTGTCCGGTAAAAATAGCGGGTACCCGAATAAATCGCTGGTTTTTCTGACGGATCTCCGCTTCCTTCAGTTCCACGCTGCTTTGTCCGAGCAGGTCATCATCATCGAGTTTGTCCAGCAATTGCAGGCCAACACCCGAAGCGACCAAACCTGCCGACACGTACTTCAAGGGTGTCAGCACTTCGGCGGCTGTTAATAGCAAACCCGCTGGTAAGGCAACCAGGTTATGAATTTTCTGAATTTTTGCCACGGTCTGTCTCGCCTGGTTGTAGTCATCTACCTCAATGAGGACCAGCGAGGCTACGACACGTCCGTTTCGGGGAATGCTCAGACTAATCGACTTTGCCGGAGTATGCTCTTCCTGGGATGGAGCCTGTAAGTCGAGAAGCTGCCCTTTCTGGACGGACTCAATGCCCCAGCCACCATTCACAACCGCTACGGCCTTGTTTTTGGCATCGTAGCTGGTGAGTGAGTAGACCATCATCAACTCGTCGCGCCGACTCAGGGTTTCTTCCAGATTTATCGCGTGGATGGATCGGGGTGTCAACTCCGCTGTCAGCGACGGTTTTCGGGTACAACTCCATTGAACCGAAACACCAATGGCCAGTATCAACAGGGTTAAATGAATGCGCATGCTTCTCTAAACGTCGCTTTTACGGTAAAACTTCTTCAATAACCGACGAACCCGACGACCCGTCACCACTCGTCCATTGCCATTGTTCGTGCAACCGAATCCGACCGTCGGGCAGGTATTCGGGGGCGGAAGTGCAGCGGCCGGTCATCAGCTCACCCTGCTTGTTAACGTGCTCATAGCGCATGTCCAGGAAACCCCCTTCCAGAACAACGGCAATCAGAAATCCTTTCAGAATGCCACCACCCGCGTAGTCGGCCCAGACCACCTTGCCTTCCTGGTGGTAGTGAAAAAGTGTCTCGTCACTGACCTCCCCATTACTAGTATTGGCGACGGAGCGAAAGGTCTTGTTATCGTACATGGTGTTGGGGATGTATGGTGTATGATACAGGGTATATGATGTATGTCATGATCTTTATGGGTAACGGCTATACCATACATCATATATCTTATAGCTATACAGCCGGTTCCTGCTGGCTCAGGCAATGGAAACTGCCCAGACCCCAGACAATATCGGTTGAGTCGATACCGATAATTTTTCGGTTGGGAAAGCACGAGCCGATGATGTCTAGCGCCGGTTGATCTTTATCGCACCGGAAGGTTGGTACAATGACCGCTCCATTGGTGATCAGGAAGTTGGCGTATGAAGCCGGTAAGCGCAGGCCATCGCTGTACACGGGATCGGGCATGGGTAGCTCTACGATGGTAAGCGGTTTGCCATTGATCAGGCGCATCTCACGGAGCTCGCGGTGAATTTCCTGCAAAAACGGGTAGTTGTCATCCTGCGGATTGGCCTCGTAAGCCGCAATGACGGTGTCCTCATTAACAAAACGAACGGTGTCGTCAATATGGCCGTCGGTATCATCGCCCACGATGCCTTCTTCTACCCACAACACCTGCTGAACGCCGTAGTAATCACGGAGATACTGTTCGATCTGTGTTTGGGTCAGGTGCGCGTTTCGGTTCTGGTTGAGCAGGCAGGCACGGCTGGTCAGCACGGTTCCGGCTCCGTTAAATTCAACCGATCCGCCTTCCATAATAATTTCCACCGCATTTGCAGTGGCAGAATCCATTGCGGCAGTATCCACTGCGGCAGCATCCACTGTGGGCGTTACGTAGTCCAGCTTGCGGTACCGGGCAATTTCAACCGGAATCAGGTTATCCCGGTCGTAGGGAGGGTACTTGTTGCCCCAGGCGTTGTAGCCCCAGTTAATGATCATCCGCTTGTTTGTCTGCGGGTTGATCAGAAACGCCGGGCCATGATCACGGCACCACGAATCATTGGTGGGATGGGGCAACAGGGTGATGCGGCTCATATCGGCCCCGGCAGCCAGCAAACGACGTTTGGCCGACTCCATCACCTCGTCGTTGTGCGCGTTGATACAGACCTGTTCGCTTTCGGCGATGGCCTTGATGAACTCGATGTAAGCCGGAAACATCAGTTCCTGTCGCTCCTTCGTCCAGGAAGCTTCGGTATGAGGCCAGCTAAGCCAGGTCGCTACGTGCGGATGCCATTCGGCAGGAAAGAAAAAGCCCTCACGGGCGGGAATCAAAGCCATATACGATGGACGAATTACGGTTTACGAGAAGCAAAGGTACGGCAAGGGCGCAAAATTTCCCGGATAGCCTACTCAATCAGCGCCCTGACGGCATCGACGCTTAAGTCGGTAAAGTCATCAACAATGAGGGAAGCCCCCGTATTGGCGAGCTCGTCATGGGTATGCGTCGTGGCCAGCGCAACAACTTTCATGCCCGCCCGGAGACCAGCCTCAATACCGGCCAGCGCATCTTCGAACACAAGGCACTGACTTGCTTCAATACCAACTCGCTGAGCAGCAGTCAGGTAAATTTCCGGGTCGGGCTTGCCCCGCTGAACCATGCTGGCGTCCACAACCACATCAAAATAGGCCCTCAGCGGAAGCTCATCGAGGGTGAACCGGACATTGCTTTGCGGAGCCGACGTACCAACCGCCAGCTTAACGGACTGAGCACGCAGGGCATCCAGAAACGGTAATAAACCGGGTGTCGGTTGACGATAGGGGCGATATAACTCCCGATAAATAGCTTCTTTCTCTTCTGTCAACGCGGTTAATTCATCGGGTGAAATGGGTCGTTGAAAGACATACGCCATCGCATCAGCGGCAACGCGCCCGTTAATGTGCTCAACGTACAGTTCCCAGGTAAGCAGACGATTGTGTTGCTGGGCAAATTGCAGCCAGGCATTGATGTGGAATTCGGTGTTGGCAATCAAAACACCGTCCATATCAAAAAGGGCCGCCCACGGATGAGTAGCCGATGGTGTGTTAGGCATCATGAGGTATCAATTGAGATTAACTAGGGTGAACGTTGTTGTCAGGTGTCGTTATGGGCAGAACATCACCCGCCAGAACGGCTGCTTCGTGAAGGAGTTCCGTAGATACCAGTTCGTCGGTTACATCTTCGATCCGCTCATCGAACGCGTCGATTCCTTCGTTGGTCGTGAGCGATGGCGACTTCATGCCCAGCAACAGTCGGCCAACGTACAACAGATGGAGCGAGAAACGCAATTCGGGCAGCGCAGGACTATGGCGGGTTTGTGGTTCGGTTTGCATACGCAGTGAACAACTGATAACAACGGTTGGGTTCGTGTAGCGCGGTGGTGCGGCATTCCACCATCCTGTTCGTAATAAGCGTACTGCAAGGCAGGATGGCAGAATGCCGCACCACCGCCTTATAGAATTTTTATCTTTAAATTCCTGAAGTAGATCGGAGCACCAGCATGTTTGCCCTGTAAGCCAATGTAGCCATGAAGAGGAAGGTCGGCGGGGGCTTTACTGAGCCAGGCGGGCACTTCTGTGCCATCTGGATTCGTCTTGGATGAGGTAAACTTCGACAGGTCGATGGTGTTGATGAGTTGGTTGTTAAGCACAACGTAAATCAGCTTGCCCTGGCACGTAACGGTGTACCGGTTCCATTCGTCGGGCTTCTTAACGATTTGCTGTTTACTGGCAGCCTGATGCCCGAAAAAAGCACCACACTGCCAGTTTGTGGGCGATTCGGCCCACTTTGCCGCATAATCGTCAGCAATCTGAATCTCCACCGAGTTCGGAATCCAGTTTGTTGTATCGCTGGCGTGGACAACCACGCCACTGTTGGTACCGTCGGCGGTTTTGAAGAGCAGATCCAGAACGAAATCGTCGTAGGGAATTGCCGTCCAGATGGCCTTGTCGGCTGTAGCCGTCAAAACGCCCCCGTCGTCCATACTCCACACACCTTTGGGAAATCCGGCGTCCGAAAGATCACTGGCAAACAACGGTTTCCAGCCAGCCGCTGCGGTGTTTGGATGGCCTTTGGGTATGGCAACGGGGACCGTAGTCTGAGCCAGCACCTGAACGGTAAAGGCCATCATGACGCCGGTGAGCAGAAATAACGTTTTCATGTACGAAAGGTAGGCAATAGGGTGATAAACAGAAAGCCGCCGGGATAACCAGGAACGGTATGTCTCTGTTTTTCCCGACGACTTGCTGTCTAAAATAATCCCTGAGCTATCAAGCCACTGTGCTTAACGCAAACGGCTGATGGGTTTGGTTGTCACCCTGTCGAAAGCTCTTCATGATCCAGCCACCGCCGATAACGTCGTCGCCGTCGTAAAAAACGGCTGCCTGGCCGGGCGCAATAGCCGATACACCCTCTTTGAAAAGAACCTCGATTTTGTCCCCTTCCTGCGAAATGGTGGCCGGCGTGCCGGGGTCTTTATACCGTACTTTGGTAACCGTTTCGAGCGGGCCGTTGATGCGATCGTACTTTTGCAAATTCAGCTTGCTGACGATCATGCCATCCCGGAACAGGTCTTTATCGACCCCTAATACCACTTCATTCGTGTCTTTCCGGATTTCGGTAACAAACATGGGCTGGCCGAACGCCATCCCCAGGCCCTTACGTTGCCCGATGGTGTAGAATGGATAGCCCTGGTGTTTACCCAGCACTTTCCCCGAACCTTCCAAGACGAAATTGCCCCCGGCTACTTCAGCTTCCAGGCCCGGCATCCGCCGTTTCAAAAAGCCCCGGTAATCGTTATCCGGCACGAAACAGATTTCGTAGGATTCGGATTTGGTGACCAATTCCATAAACCCTCGTTCTTTAGCCATCTCCCGGATTTCGGTTTTGCGCAGGTGGCCCAACGGTAATTTGGTTCGGCTCAGACTCGCCTGCGAAACGCCCCACAGTACATACGATTGATCCTTCAGCGTGTCGACGCCTTTGGAGAGAATAAATCGGCTGTTCTCTTCCCGGATATGGGCGTAATGGCCCGTCGCAATCGACTCGCAATCGAGCCGGTCGGCCCGTCGAAGGAGAGCATCCCATTTGATGTGTGTGTTGCACATAACGCAGGGGTTCGGCGTCCGGCCTTCGAGGTATTCGCCCGTGAAGTGATCGATTACGGCATCGCCGAACTCCTCCCGAATATCCAGAATGTAATGGGGAAAGCCGAGATTGACGGCAATGTTGCGGGCATCGTTGATGCTGTCCAGGCTACAACAGCCTGTCTCTTTCTTTGTGCCGCCTGAGGAGGCATAATCCCAGGTTTTCATGGTCATCCCGATGACCTCATACCCTTCTTCATGCAGTAGTACCGCTGCTAATGAAGAGTCAATGCCGCCACTCATGGCGACCAGAATTCGTCCGTGTTTGCTCATATCCGCCAGGGTTCAAAGCCCCGCGATGGTAATGGTTATGACTAATCGTGCGCCGTTACTAGCGACTCACAAAGATACGAACACAATTTGGCGTGTGCTTAGTTTCGGCATGCTTTCCTATTCGCTCCGTAAGCTTTTGACCGGGTTCACCAGGGCCGCTCTGATGCTTTGAAAGCTGACGGTTAGCAGGGCAATACCAACCGCTAACAATCCTGCCAGGGCAAAAATCCACCAGGTTAATTCCTGCCGGTACTCAAATGTCTTCAGCCATTTATCGACGGCCCACCACGCGACAGGTGTCGCTAACACAAGGGCAATCAGGACAAGGCGCAGTAAATCGGCTGACAGTAAGCTGACAATGTTTTGCACACTGGCTCCCAATACTTTACGAATGCCAATTTCTTTTGTTCGCTGCTCAGCGGTAAAGGCCGTCAGTGCAAACAGGCCCAGGCAGGAAATCAGAATGGCTAATACCCCAAAGTAATTGACCAACGTGTGGACTTGCTGCTCGGCGAGGTACATCTTCTCGTAAGCTTCGTCTAGAAAATGGTAGCTAAACGGATAGCTTGGGTTAAACTGCTTGGTCAGGCGTTCTAAGTCGGCAATGGCCTGCCCTGTTTGTCCCGCGCGGCTACGAACAAGCAGATAGCTGGTGTTAGGCGGCATATAGGCTACAACCAGGGGGCCAATGGGCTGATGCAGCGAGCCGAGGTGAAAGTTTTTCATCAGGCCGATGACTCGTCCTTTGCCAAACCAGAACGTAATCTCACGGCCAACAGGCTTATCCATGCCCATCAGTTTAGCGGCTGCTTCGTTGATAAGGTAATTGGCGGTGTCGGCAAGACTATTAACCCGAAAATCGCGTCCGTCAAGCAGTTTGATGTTCATCGTTTTAACGAAATTATTCCCCACCGACGTGGCTGCTACGCTTACCAACTGCTTGGGGTTCTGACCCGGCCAGTGTAAGTCAGTCGTACTGCTCTGGATGTTCAGGGGCAGGTGTCCTGTGGTGGTTGCCTGTACCACCGCCGGGGTTCGTAACAAGGCCTGCTGTAATAATTCTGTTTTCTGGTAGTCATTCAGACTGCCTTCCAGCTTCATGTACATAACGTTTTCGCGATCGAGGCCAAGGTTCTTGCTACGCAGGTACTGCATCTGCCGACCGATAGCTAACATTCCCACAATCAGGAAAGTGGACAGCGAAAACTGGATCACAACCAGTACGCGCCGGAAGTTGGCCGTACCCGTACCGATCGGTAGCCGAAGCGCCGAACCGGCTCCCTTCAGAATACGCATCGGTTGTAAACCGGACAGAAAGAAGGCCGGGTAACTGCCCGAAAGCAAACCTGTAACCAGGACCAAAACCGCCAGGATGAGCCAAAGCCCCTGGTTTGTCAGATCAAGTGCCAGCTGCTTATCGAATACGGCGTTGAACGTTGGCAGAACCAGCCAGACCATAAACAACGCCAACCCAACGGACAGCAAGCTGGTCAGTAACGATTCGCTCAAAAACTGCCCTATCAGGGAGGATCGTAGTGCGCCAACTGCCTTTCGGACGCCAACCTCCTTTGCCCGAATGGCGGATCGGGCCGTTGTTAAGTTCATGAAGTTGATACAGGCGATGAACAGGATAAACAGAGCGACTATGGAAAAGATACGAACGTACTCAATCCGACCACCAATGGACCGGCCATCTTTAAATTCTCCGTACAGGTGCAGATCGGTCATGGGCTGTAATACCGGTAGTTCGTTGTTGTCGAATTGGGCATAGCGCGGGTAGATGCTTTTCATGGCGGCTTCTGCCTGAGCTACGGTTGTGCCCGGTTTCAGGCGGACGTAGGTCAAAAATGAATTATTGCCCCATGTTTTATGCCAGGGTTGTTCCTGCGCGTTGAAGTTGATGAGCCAGTCGAATTGCAGCGTCGATGTTGTTGGCAGATCCTCAATTACGGCTCCCACCACGTAGTATTTGGCGTTGTCGAGTTGAAGTGTTTTGCCAAGTGCTAGTCCGGTCGGGTAATATTTCTCGGCTAAATGGCGCGTAATCACAACCTTGTTGGGATCTGCCAGGGCCTTCTTCGGATCGCCGTAGAGCGCAGGCAGCTCAAATACGGAGAAAAAGTCCGACGTCGCGTAATGCCCACGTTCTTTGGCCATTTTTTCGCCCATCGGCGTGCCGATCGCTTTAACCAGGGTCTCAAAGCCCCAGTCGAGTTTTGTGACGGCGGCTACCTGCGGCACATCGTTCGCGATAGCCTCCTGCAACGGCCCCGGCGTAACAAAGGCTGTCTGGGTTTCTCCACCGCGGAAGTTAAAGTTTACTCGAACGAAATAGAGATTTTTTGCATCGGGTAAAAAGCGATCGTAGCTTAGTTCATCGTGTACCCACAGGCCGATGAGTAACGCACAGGCCATACCCAGGGCTAGCCCCGCTATGTTGATACCTGTATAGAGTTTGTTATTGGCCAGATTCCGCCAGGCTATTTTGAAATAATTTCGGATCATGTCAGGGTCTAGGAAAAAGGGTGTAGTGTAATCACTTGTCGATTGGGGTCTGGCCAGAGGCCGGATCAACTTCAGGGCGTTCAGGCCGTAGCACCAGTCGGCCCGCCGTTTGCCCAGGGTGGTTAGCCAGTAGGCATACAGTTCGAGCAGGTCACCCTGCACTTCTTCGCGCGCGTCGGGGTGGCCCCACCAGGTCAGCAGTAGGGTGGCCCAGCGGGGCGGTCGGGGCGTTGGATCACCGATGGGGCGAGGGCGAGTTGGCTTGTCCATGGTTTTCTTATGGTCAGTTTCCCATCAGTTGTAACGTTTGGGGAGGTAAAGCACCCCATAACTCATCGCGGATTTGCCTAACCTCCTGTAAGGCTCTTCGGCCGGTTGCCGTAACCGTGAAAAAGCGTTTCCGCCGACCACCGCGCTCGGCTGTGGCTCCGCCCATCGTTGAGGTCAGAAAGCCTTTTTCGGCCAGACGTTGCAGGGTGGTATGAACGGTGCTGAACCCAACGGACCGCCCCGTTTTCTGCTCAATCTCCTGGGTAATGGTCACGCCATACGCCTGTTCGTCCAGCACCGCAACCGTGAGGAGAACAATCTCTTCAAACTCTCCTAAAAAGGCCCGTTTCATAGCAGGGATTATTATATACGATTATGTCGATCAAATGCAGTGCCAAATCTGTGGAAGGCTGTCTACAGCGTTTTGAACCCATTTATTTTCCATACTGGGTCAATGCCGTGTCCAATTACGGACACAAACCGTACTGAAACGGACAAGGCCATCCGCACGGATGGTATAAGGGGTAGTTCTAAATGTAAAGAATAGGGTTTAATTATTTTTTGCCCGATTCTGATATTCAGACAGTTACGAATATGTGGATAAATCGCCAAATGTAAAGAGTTGGATTTGCCTTGAATTGGCGTTGGAGAAATTGAGCGAAACCAGCCATTATTAGCCGAAAAATTGGAAACGCCTTACAGTATTGGACCACTGTAAGGCGTTTTTATGTGGTTTAAATGGTATTTAATCGCGTTTTAGCTGATTTTAGCAACCAGCTTCTTATAAAGCTCAATTGACTGCTTAGCGTCGTATAATTTGACTTCATGCTGTATTGAGCCTACTTGTATGGCTACCTCTTGAGAGAAGTTCATCATTCCACCCGATGACATGGCCACTTCGCTGATTTTGCTGTATGGAATGGATATTATCGCCCGCTTAGATGACATGGCCTTCGCATCTACAAAAATCACCCGTCTACTCGTAAAGACGAAGTAGTCAGCAAATAGTCGGATTGTGTCTTCTATCTTCTCATCTGGCAACAACAATGTATTGACTTCATCATTGAAGGCGTTTTGCTTCGCTGCTGCGGCACTGTTGGCCACCTCTTTCATGGTATCAAGAAATCCCATACAAACTCTATCTAAGGTTGAAATGTGGTTACACTTAAATTCATTAAAAATTTAGAAAATTCTTAACAAAATGCACCTCTAAAATTTACATTTAAGATTAGGGGTGCATTTAGTGGTGCAATTAGCGGTGCATTCCGTATAGAAATTCTTCTATTTTTTGAGCATTGTTCTGTAAAGGCGGATATTCTCTTTCAACGCGTCTATAATTTCATCTTTATCTTTCAGGCGCTCTTCCAATTCGGAAATCTTCCCAGAAGCGTCATTTAAGCGTATGTAATTAGTTTTTGGCTCTTGAGTAGCGTTATGGCTATGATCGTTGACCAACATCGCTCCACGGCCTGTGATTAGCCAGTCTCCATTCAAATCAGGGCAGGCTGATAGAATATTTTCTATTTTGTCGATTCCTAAGACAGTTTTTCCAGCAAGAAATTTACCTGTAAGGCCATTAGAAAAGCCGAATAAATCGTCTGCTTCCCTGTTATTCATTCCTTTAGCTACTAAATACTGTTTAAGTCGATTCGCACTGGCCATAGCAATCCTTAAAATATATTCTAAAATCCCTTGCACCTTAATAGAATATATTCTATTATTGCAGACAAGTCCCCTAATTAGAGGACAAATTAATGAGATAATCCAGTCCTGCAAGGGGTCGCATTGGCTGGTATTGAGCGAACGGCAATGGAAAAGGAGCTAAAACACGGCGATCAGGCCAGAATTGCAGAGATAACCGGCTTCACACATGACTATGTGAAAAAGGTGATTCGTGGGCGTCGTAAAAACGCTCAAATCATATCTGTTGCTGAACAACTTTTAGCTGACCGTGCGCGGCTGGCCTCCCAAAGTAAAGCCGCGTAAACGATTATGAAGCCTGTTGCTCAAATATGGTATGTGTCGTTCGATGAACTGGTTAGTCAATGTTCAATTGACGACGATACTATTCGTAGTGGATACAAGCGCGGCTCAAATCGGTGGCAAAAAATCAACGACCCCGATGATAAGCGTTGTGTGCTGATTCGCTACGATACCCTTGCTGATGAATACAAGTCAACCGTTCGGCGGGTGCTATGTGGAGGGCTGGAACCGTGGGAAATAGCCGCAAAGCGCGCAAAGGAGGTTTTGAGCGAACGGTCATTGGCTGAAGAACTAGAATTAACGCTAAATGAGCGTTTTCGCCGGTATTGCGGCCTTTATCCGGCTGACGATACGAGCCGGGCGGCTCTAAAGACTCAAACTTGTCTGGCTCGTGCTGCTGCTGCTGTTGAATTGATCGGCAATTACATTCAAGATCGGCAATTAGACTCACGCAGTTACCAGCCGTATAACGAAGTAATAAGCTGGTTGAAACAGGATGGTAACTATGATTTCTATTTCCCAAAAGGAAATCAGTACCTACCCTCAAACGCGATCCGGCTTAAAGAGAAAGTTGTACAGCGGTTTGGCAAGGTGGGTGTCGATCCGCTTCCGATCACGGAGGTAGTTAAGCTCCCTCGTGAGGGCAACAAGAGCCGGGATAAGTTCGCGGGTGACGCTGAACTGATGGCCTGGATCACAATGGCCCGGATGCAGGGTACCAATGATCCGAACGCCTATGTGATTCGGAAGGTGTCAGATGTTTGTCGGATCGTTGGGCGGGACGTGCCATCCGCTTCCTGGTTCAGTCAAGTCCTGGCCAGCGGCAAGATGAAGCAAATGACGGCGGATTCTCGCTTTGGTGCTGGAACCAAAAAGGCTGGAGCTTTCTCGCATTCGATTACGATGGCCAGGGCCATGTACGCGGGTGATTGCTGGATGATGGATGCTACGCGTGTCAACTTCATCGAACATGCCACGGCGGATCGAGACAAGTTTCAATTCATGTTTGTGATCGTGATCCGGGATGCCTATTCGGGCGAAGTGGTTGGCTGTTATTTCGACACGAAAGAGGACCGTTGGGGTTATGCAAATGCCCTGAAAATGGCGGTTAAATCGACGGGTTATTTGCCTCATACGCTGGTCTATGATCGGTTTCCGGGGCATGTGAGCGACGAAATGCAGTCCATTTTAGGCGCAATGGAGCGTAAAGGTGTGCAGTTAGTTTGCACACATAAAGCGACCGGAAAAGCACTCTTGGAGCGTTGGTTCGATACCCTTCAAACGGTGTTCCTGAGTAAGTCAAAATACTACTACGGGCAAGGCATTATGTCTACTCGTGACTACGCTCACCGATCACCCGATTACCTGGTAAAAGTTCGGAAAGAAGCTAAAGCGGACGGGTGGGACTTTGACAAATCATGGCAAGAAGCATGGCAACGTATAGAGGAGTACCGTCAGACGCCGGTAAGCTACTATTCCCGCAAGCATAAGGGTCTTGATCTTAGCCCGGCTCAACTCCACGAGCAAAGCGAAAAGCCAAATGTGATCCCGGTTGAGATTTGGGACCAGGCGTCACTATTCTGGCATACCAAAGTGCTGGATATACGCCGGAATCGCCTGGAGCATACAGTACACGGCGTCGATTATGAGTACCATATCTACGACGAAAAGCTACTGTATCGCTATGACCGCGTAGCCATTCGGTACGAAGAATCCGACCCGACTAAAGTGATGCTGTTTGCGGTGGGTGCTGACGATCAGGTGACTGATTTCTTCATCTGTGAATTAGGCCATACAGCGCCGGTTGTGATGTACGGTCCTGATGCTGATAAACGGCGTCTGGCAGGTCGTCAGACCAAAATTAAGCAGTTCAACGACCGCAAACGGGCTGATCTGGAAGCTACCATCAGTGCGGCCACGGTCGATCCTGAATACCTGCTGACGATGGGCGGTAAAGTCGGGAAAGATGAGTTTGAGAGTGCCCAAAATACCCTGATCTATGAGCAAATGGGCCTATCCATGTCGGTGAATGCTCACCATACAGCCAAATCGAAACAGACTAAGCAGACTAAACCGAAGGCGCATCCGGTGCCGGTTTCGGACGCTCCATTCGACGCAAAATCCTTTGTTAACAATAGCTTCTATAACCAATAATCAATTGAGAAATGATGACAAGCCAAGTTTCAACCACAATTAACACGCCGGTTAAACAACCGCAAGCTACGACGCTGTACAGCGTTCTCCGTAGCCATTCCCTGGGCGAATTACAGCTTATGGATGTCAAGGAGCTACAAGCCGCTAAACTGCTCATATCGGCCCGAATTGAGCTGATTTATAGCCGGATCAAGACGGTCAATTTATTCTTCAGTCAGATTGACGAATTGCGGACAGATATACGCTGGTATCTGTTGGTTGAACTCGAAATCGACGCACTTCTAGCGGCTGAATTTCATAGCAAATAGTCGTTTAAACGCGGTTTAAACACCTTTTAACCTCTGAGAAATAATGATAACGGACACACAGAAACACGAAATCGCCCGGCTCTTGGAGATCGAAGCGGAACAGCTTGGTAGCTGGCCACGCGTCGCCACCAAAGTTGGAGCCAACCACATTACGGTACGGTATAACATGACCGATCCGGCAAAATGGCACTTGGTTAGTGATCAGATGTGGGCAAAAGTAGCTATCAAACTAGGCTACAAGATCAATGAATCAGCCTGGCATCTGGTCCCAACCACCAACACACTGGTGATGATGGAACTATTAGATCGGGCGCAAAATGATCAGTTGTTTACGGCCATTTCGCACGAAGCTGGCCAGGGCAAAACGGCGGGGGTACAGATGTACAAGCTCAGTCACGATGCCGTGTTCTATGTCGAGTGTGAAGAGTCCTGGAGTCACAAAAAGTTCGTGCAAAAACTGGCTGAAACGTTGGGTTTGCGGGTCGAGCGGTACAGCATTTCGGACCTGACCGACATGATTGTTTCCTTCCTGAAGCAAAAGGCAACGACTACCCGTCCACTGTTGATTGTCGATGAAGCCAACAAGCTGAAACCCTCCAGTTTGCGCCTGTTTATCCCGCTTTTCAACAAGCTACAGGATGAAGTGGGTATGGTGCTGATCGGGGCACACGACCTAAAGAAACACATTCAGGCCGGTGTTCGTCGGGACTCGCGTGGTATGGATGAATTAGAAAGCCGGTTGGGTCGCTCATACATGCCCTTAGTGGGGATTTTTGAAACAGATGTGGTTGCGATCTGCAAGGCAAATGGGCTGACCGACGAACGGGCACAAGCGCGGGTGTGGCAAAAGATGCAGCCTGAACGGGTGATGGTTGGCGGTAAATACGCCATGATGAGCAAGCATGATCTGCGTGTCTTAAAACAGGCTGTGAAGCATGAACGGGCACAAGCCCTACGCCAACGGGAACCGGAAATTGCAATGCAACAACTCACCACGCCAGCATTGGCTTAACCGCTACGAAAATGGACATGCTAACTGTAGATGAGATACTTGCCGCTGGCTTCAAATTCATTCCCGCCGAATTTATTGTCGTAGTGAGACACAAAGTAGCCCATTACATAGACAACCGATTTTTGGTTCATAATTCCTTCCAAATCAATAAGGTTTGTGTCTTTAATGCGTCAAACAACAGGCTTGAAATACAGGGACATAGACATTGTGAAGGACACCATCGTCCGCCTTACATCGAGTACTACACACCAGCCGCTGAATGGCGTGCGTATGCTGGAGCAATGACGTTCCACCTGACCAGTGAAGTTCAGCTTTGGCGGTTTATGAAAGCCTTCAATTACCCCCTTCCAATAGACAAATAACATGGCCCCTTTAAGTCAAGAACAGATAGCCCGCTTTCAAGCGGACATGGGTACCGTTTTGGCCAAATATGGCCTTACGGCTGGCTACACGGTAGCTGAACACCGCAAGGAAGACAGCCCAACACAGGATCACTGCATCGTAGCGATCTCTGTAGTTGAGCCAAATATTCCCTCCGTATTCCTGCGGGAAATGGCTCTTCAGACTTACGAAATCGTGAAGGAGCTAAGTAAAGTCGAGGTCAAGATTACAGACAATTAACCACCCAAACCCACGCCAGGCGGGTAGCCCTGGCAACAGCAAAATGAAAAAGGCAGAACGCACAAAATTGAGCGATGCTATGGCATCATGGCTTCAGCTAAAAGGCTTAACCACAGCCCAAGAAAAGCAGATGGACGAACTGAAAGCCATTGTTATCGACATCTGTAGAGCCAATCCAACGGCTTTCAATAAGGATGGGATTTTAGCCGTCGAAGGCGTTGGCCTGGTCAAGATCGTAGTCAATGCACCAGGGCTGAAATTAAGATCGACGGGCAAGAACCTGAACGCGGTCGAGCAAGCGGGTTTGGTAACGATTCTAGGACCAAGTTATGGTAAACTATCGGTTGATGTAACTCGTGTCCGGGATGAGGTAGCAAAGGGCAATAAGACGCTGATCAAAGCCCTGGATAAGCACGAGATCACATTGGTGCAGGAGACTCGCTACGACATAAAGAAACCTGAATAGCCATGAAAAAAGATGCACCAAATCAGGGGACCACCATACCTGAAGATCGAGCCAAAACCTTCGCGCAAGAATTAAAAAAGAAGCTGGAAGAACACGCGAAGGCGCACAAAATAGCCACCCGATTAGGGCTACTTCCTAGCTAAATCTCTCACAATTTAACATCCCAAATTTTTATGAAATCGTTTGTTTTGAGTGCTATCCTTGTTTTGTGTGTATTAGTTAGCTGTAACAGTAATACACCCGTTTCGCCCAAAAAATCAGGGGCACGCTCTGGCTTTAGTAACGCGATGCTTGGCCAATGGAAATTAGTTTCTGTAACCGGTCTTGATCGGTACCCCTACAATTCAACCTACTACCAAAACGCATCGGGTTGTTCGCTGGCTAATGTCTGGATTTATGTACACAGTAATGGTAATGGAGGTGGTAACATTAGTATGGCCAATATGACGCCTACCTGTAGCCCTTCTTTTATGGCGATGTACTACGATACAGATGCGGGTGGACTGATGTTCGAGACAACAGCCTTGAATGACAATATCAGTTGGGGCGAAAACAATGGAGTAGGTGGAGATAACATCTATGTGCAACGTTCCAATGGGTCACTGAGTGTTTCACGAGGGTATTTCGTTTCGTTCGCCAATAACGGCAACACAATGATTTGGAATGGTCCGAACAACCGAATCGTCACCTTCGAGCGCAATAATAACGGCGGACCATTCTAACCGCTAGATAATCAACCAGTAAGGCAAACCGGGACGGTCTTCGGTAGGTGTTCGACTCCCTACCCGGTGCAATGGCAATTCTGCCAGTTTAACCCCCCAAATTTTATGGCAAAGCAAGAAAAGACAGCCGATCCGGCTGTTCAGGAACCGGCTCCGGTAGCGTCGATCCGGTGCAAATTTCAGTGTACAGACGTTCAGGATAGCACTTCTGGAGACTCGTACCAGAAGCAGGTATACATGACCGCCGTGACGGGTGATAATCTGGACGGGACGCCCAACGAGAATACGTCTTTCAGTAAGACTACGCCTTCGGCTGTGATGTCCTTGCTGGTCGAGCAAGAGAGCTTGGACGAGTTCTTTTTGAGTGGAAAGCGATTTTACATCGACATCATCGAGGTCGATACAACTCCTGATCCAGTAGTATAAAATTCTGACCAGGCTACGGCTGGAGACCTACGGCCGTAGCCATAAACCAAACTTTATATGGCAAAGAAAATAATGGTAAAACGGGTACGGGGATTTGATTCAGAATCCATGCGGATGGATACCCAATTTATTGAGAACGTTTCACCATCAACGCGGGAAGGAAACAGCATTGTAACCCTATCCGGGCATAGGATCGAGGTCAAGGGCACTGTCGATGAGATTAATAAACTGATTGCTGACGCGCCAGACGTGGATGAAGGGCAGGACTATTTTGAAAACTATCAATACTGATCGCTATGCAGAACCCTAAAAAGAAGATAGTTACAACTCAATTGGTTGGACTGAGCAAAGGGCAATTGATTGAACAGGGGGTATTCGTCAAAATGCATTTCCTGAAAACATGGGTGAACGAGTTTGACGCCGTTGTCGATGGTCGTAAACGATTCGAGCTTCGCAAGAATGATCGAGGGTTCAAGGTGGGTGATATTCTGATCCTGGCGAAGTATGACCGGGATGCCAAAAAGATATTGCCTGGCTTCGTTTGCGCTCCGATCACCTACATCCTGGAGAGCTTTCCCGGCATCAAAACCGGCTATTGTGTGCTAGGGTTCCAGAACAGCATCGACGCGGATGAACGCATGAAGAATTACTACACACTCATGTTGACCAAACAACTCAACGAAGATGGCATCATCACTGGAACTTAGAATAGCCAGGTCAATCATTAACGAAGAGATAAAGAAACGGTCATTTATGCTGAAGAAATTCTGTGAAATGGTCAACATGATGCACGAAAAAAATGCCTTGGGTCGCCTTCAAATAGCCTTCAAAGGCGGAGATGAAGAGTCACTTGATATTTACCTGGAATATCCAGACTGCCAGTGTTTCATAATCTATTCGTTCTGCAATTTGGCGGACATAAAAGCGTCTTTCGACCTAGTTAAAAAGTACATTCTAACAGGTAAAAGAGTCCCTTTTTATTCGTCAGTTGAGGTCCGAACGCACAAAACAATTGACTTTCATAACTATGCAACGGACACTCCAACAGAATAGCCGGTTTCACACCCTGTTGACGCTACGGAAGTTCGACCGGGAAGATAAAGCCGAACTCGTGAAGGCTTGCACCGATGGGCGAACCACCTCCAGTTCAGATATGAGCATAGACGAGATGGCTAAAGCGATTGAGATACTGGACGATGAGCAGACCACGAGTATCAAGAAAATGAGGGCCAAGATCATCCACATTGGGCGTGATATTTTTGACTTGAGACCACGTGACGCCTGGGAGCAGGTGCATTACGACAAGCTAAACACATTCCTGTTTGGCAAGTTCAAAGCCCCCCTACACAAGCTATCTTATCTGAAGCTAATAGACGCCGTGACGGCTATGGAAAAGTGGCGGGAATCAGAAACTAAGAAAATGGTCAACAACCTTTTAAATGCTATTTAAACGCTATGCAACCCCCTAGATTAACTTTTTTTGATGTGGTAATATTGGTGTCTGCCTGGCTGATCATGATCGTGATCGGAGCCTTTTCGTGGTCGCTTTTCATCTACCTGGTCAAGTGGTTTTCTGATCTGCTTTAATAATGATAGTCAAGCTAAAATTGCGGCTCAAATCGGGCGAGGTGATTGCCTTGAGTAAACACCTGGCATCGACGCTGACGCTGAATCCAATCGAGGAGTTACGCAAGGAGCCAAGTGATTTGATGATCATGTCAGCGTTGTATGAGCTATACGCGAAGGTGAAAGAGAAAAGCGAGAACATTCGCATTTTCAAGGCATCCCGAAACGAAGAACTATACAGCGTGACGATCACCCGAACGCAAGCCTTAGCCCTGATTTGCGCTGGCTATTTTGAGGTGGATTCGCCAACGGCCATGCAGTCGTACGAGGGCAACTTTATTCAGTCGCTGATCGGTCGAATCCACCAAACGTTTCTCGTGTAACTAAATTTTTTAATCTGTTTTTAAAATGTATCGAAAATATCTATTTTGTGCGTTATTATTTTGTGGTAATCCCACAAACCGTAACTCACACTTAATGAAGAACCTTCCCGAAGGCAGTGCATCTACTGCTGCTGCTTTGTCGAATCGTGAACGTCGAATCATAACGATCCGTGACGAGTTCGACCGGCAAAAGTTGGCTGGTAAGCAGTCCAAGTTTATCATCTCTGATCTCGCTTATCGCTTCTACATGACTGAAGCGACGATTGAAGCTATTGTGTGGAAGCGTGGCCGGTACCGGATCGTTGTCAACCAACCATCAATCGCCCTGGCAGCATGAAACCGGAAATCTACTTTGGACCGCTGGAATTTACGTTGATGCTCTTCATTCTGGCTATCATGATTGCTGGCTTAATGGGCTTTGCTATTGGGATCATATTTGCGGATAACCGTCGAATGGCTGATGATGCGTACAACCCCAAACTACGCCCGGATGAATCATTTAAAACCCGCTAAGTTTGAGATCATGAAGAAAAGGTACACCATCACGTCGTCCATGTTTCCCGGTGAGCTGACCTTTACGTATAACGATGAGAGTACGCTAACGGGCTTTTTCAACGATGCAGAATTGACGGTCGAGCATTTGCAGTTTCTCAACAAGAACTTTCCCGTCACGGAAAAGCTACTGGAGCAGATGGCTGGTAACAGCAAGAGCATGACGATCCGGCTAACAACCAACGAAGTGACGTTCGATCAGTTTTATGACGCGTATGGCCTGAAGGTCGATAAACAGGATGCCATCAAGGCTTGGGATAAAATGAGCCGGGATGATCAAATAAAGGCTTTCGAGAATATTCCTTCCTATAACTTTTATCTGATGACCCGACCGAATCAAAACAAGCTGTACCCGGCTACGTATCTACGAGGTAAGTTTGATAACGATTACAAAGCTTTGGCCAAAGCTGGCAAAGGATAATTCATTAGTTTAGTTGTTCAAAACGAGAAAGGCGGGGACCATTGGTCCCCGCCTTTTTTATGATCTAATGAGAAATAATAATGGGGCAAAGGTAGTCTAATTTTGGAAAAATGGCTTCAGCTTAGCTTGGTCGCTGTCACAACCAAAGTAGAGGAAAGACCGGAAACAGACGGGCTTACTTCTAATCCCACGGCTGTATTAGAGGTAGCCCCTGGGCGGTATCGGATAGTAAAATATCTAGCCGTCCCTGAATAGGTGACGTAATTGCCATTGATTAACATGGCATTGGCGGACGTGTACGTATTGGTAATGGGGACAATATAGGCTTGATTAATATCATCTAAACCGCTTTGTGAAAATGATAGCTGCACTAAATAGACCGCTCCCGGCACAAGCGTCCCCCCTGGTATGACATTGTAATAATTCGATGTAGACCAGTTACTCGTACTATACATTGCTTTATACTCTACTTCGCGCTCCGAGCCAACATAATTACTGGCTTTGATGGCCAGGCCAGCACTATCGTTAATGCAGGTAGTTCCCCCTTCAATTCGATTATTACGGGCTTCGATGCCAGTTGCACCCGGCTTGACAATACATTGAGACTCGCCTGCTTTTTGCTTCGAGTAGTTATTGATCCACTTGATATTGTTGCAATTGGCACCGATGATTATCCCCGTGGTTGGTCCGCTTCCGACTGAAAATACGCGTGCATTTTGCACCGTCACGTCCTGGCAGTAGTCAATATCAAACGCGGTCGAGTCGGTTGCGTTCGACAGGTAAACCAAAGGATCACTAATATTAAACTGACAGTATTGACGCATTTTTACTGCCGCTGTTGACACATTAAAGTGGCATCCTATTATCTCAAATTGCGGTGGATGATAGTTGCCATCGGTGCCTAAGTTAGTCGCTGAACTTACATTGATACCTGTACTACAGGTAACAAAATCGCTTTCCGTTATCCGAATCCCTTCGATACCCGGATAGGTCGAGTTGTTAACATCCAAGCCCGTCAAGGCTCCGTATACTTTAAAATCGTGAATCGTTGATGACACACTTATGACTGTATTCGTCAGCTTCATGCCCACGCTTTTGGTTTGATCCATGCCGAAATACTTACAGTGCTCGATCAAACCCTCACCAAAGTTTACCAGCCAGAACCCACCCCCGAATAAGTTGGTCACATTGTTTGCCGTAACTCCCCGATTAACGACGACGTTCTTTAGCTGAACGTTGGGGTTATTTCCACCGGCACCCGTGATTTTAATGGCAAAACTGTTCGGCGTATCTACTTCAGGAAAGACATTGACATTCTCCATCCAGAAATTTTCCAGATTGACCGCGCAATCAAAGACGCCGACTGCGGTTTTCTGACGTATTTTACTGCTGATCGTTGAGCCGATGATATTGACGGGTATATTGTTTGTTGTCAACAATCCATCAATGACAATATCAACGTTCGATGGCAGGGAAAGCCGTTCGCCTGAATTAATGGCAGATTGAAACGCACTAGTATTGGCCGTGATCTGACTGGCAGAAAGTGAAGTGCCCGTTTTAACGCCGAAGCGAGCCAGATCAACGCGGTGTAACAGGTTGCTGATCCATCGTCCCCCCCCCTTTCCTGTCGCGGCCAAAACGATTGCATTATCAATGGTCGCACTGCTGGCTGAATCATAGTAATAACTTCGGCCATCGGGCAACAGCATTCCGGTTCTGGAACCTGTGTAAGCGGTAAGCTCCGTAGTTGAGTTTACGATATGGTAATCGCGCAGTTGTTTGACGGGTATTTTCATTTTTTGTGGGTGGAATGAAGAATAGGTCTACCTACGGGAGGTAGGTAGACCTATGGCGTGGAATTAGACAACGTAGTCGAACGTGATCCGGTCGTTAGCATCGAGCTGATGACCAGCCACCGAACCAACCCAATACAGCTTATCCCCCGACACGACAGCGTTCAGCGCGCGGGCCGTTGAGCCGGAATCACCGCTGAAGTAGCAATCGGCAGTCTTCACCGCGTTACCCACGGCGGCAGCAATGCCATTCACTTCGACGTAGACGTAGCTGCTCTGAGCAGGGGTAGCGGCCATGCCCGTAGCACAAGCAATATCGTTATCGGCAGCGGTGACGCTGGCTACCATGTTTTTATTGCTGATGGTAGGGGTTGCGTAGTAGGCTGACGAAAAGAGTTGAAACGCCAGGTTCGAGGTGTTGACCGTGAACGGGCCGGTGCCCGTCAGCCGCCAGGTCGTATTGGCATTCGTGGTGCCGGATTCAACGGAAATAATCGCCTGACTGGTGACTTCGGTTGAGCCATCGAAGTCGGTGGACCGAACCCATGAGGAAGCATTGACGATGTAGATGCCGTTGGCGCTGGCTGTAGTCTGGTTCTTGACCAAAACCCGATCACCCGCCACCAGCGAGACGCCATCAATCGTTTGCGCGGCTGATAGGGTAATGTTGGCAGTGGTAGCCGCCTTTACCGAATCTTTGATGTCCATGTTATAGATGGACTGTTGTACGGAGTCAGCCACAAATTGACGGCTGGCAGGGTGCGACGGCGTCGATGCAGTTGAGAGGTCAATTTGGCTGGGTAAAATGCCTGGTGCAATCTGTTTGGCTTTAATAAGCATTGTGAACTACGTTAGGGTGTGAACTCAAAAAGATAAAATCAAAAGGTCCGTTGGTTCCAAGGGTATTGCGGGAATCCAGATCAGGTAAGGCAGGGTAATCGTGTAATCACTGTCGATCCGTTGACGAACACCATTCAGGTACAGGGTTCGACGTGGCTCCAGCCCGCCGATGTTGAACACGGTTTGCCCCGTGCGAATAATGGGTAGAACCAGCTCAGGCAAGACACCTGCGTAGGCCGATGAGCCAACAGTAACTAATGAAGGGGGGGCGTCAGCGTTAACGACTACTTCATTCCGCTGACCATTCGTTACGGTGATTACTTTCATAGCTGGGTGTGGCTTGGTTGAATGATGAACCAGCCGAAAAAGATGTTTTCAGCCCCCTGGTTCGCGTCAATCTCTACCAGATCGTAGCGGTAACAGCCCGTTGGCTGTTCCATCTCTGAAGGGCTTTTAGAGAGTTTTACGGCTTGTGGCTGCTGGGTCATTCCCTGACCGGAAACAAACGACAGCAAGAGTGCGTCACTACTATCCCGGACATCCAATTTGTAGGTCTTGCCGGTGGTATCCCGGTTCAGGTTGACTACCAGATCGAATGTGCGGTTGGCCTTACATCGGATCGTCAGTTCAACGGCTTCATCAACATCAATGACGTTCATTATGGTCATCGTTTTACTACGGTTAGTTTGAACAGATAAGAAAACAGAAAAACGATGATGGCCACGATCAACAGGCCAAGCGTGATATAGAATGCCCATTTGTACCCGGGCGCAATACCGAAGCTGGCCACGGGTGGGCATTTAGCCTGGAGCGTGCGTATGATCGTATCCGGCTTGCATTCGGCGGTGATCCGGGTCGAGCGTGGGGTACGATCAATGGTCAGCTTAGAGCGAAGCGTTTCAATGACCTTGTGAAAGATCGTAGTGTCGGTTTTGAACTGCGTGACGATACTGTCTTTGGGAATGGTCACGGTGTCCTGGATCAGCACGGTGGTAGAATCTTTTGCCAGGTGCCCGAACTTGCGTAGAGCTTTGCTGTAGGTCATGCAGCCGGACATCAAATAGGCAAGTAACAGGGCGGTTGCCAGTAGCAAAGCGTTGGCGGCTATCCAGCCAATTCGTTCATTTTTCATGCGTTTGCGGTGGGATTGTGGAGAAATGGATTAACAACTAGGGATACGGTCTTTTGGGTAATAGTGGGGCTGGATTTGAACTGTGTCATATAAGTCTGTTCAAATACATAGTAGGTGCCTGACGGGTAGTCGAGGGAACGAACCCGGCTCAATACGCCAGGCACGGACAAGACCGCCTGATTGACCAGATCGGACAAATCAAGAGATTTAAGGTTTTCAACGATGAATGGATCAGTCAGGTGGGTTTGACCGGGTAGCCTTACGACCAACTTAACCGTCACGGTACCGTTGCCAAGCTGATTTCGACCCGCCAGTTGGCTCCATTCCAATTCAGAATGGCCGATCAGGATACCCGGTGTAATGATGCTATTGTACAACTCCGGGTTGTCTAACTGGTCCTTATCCAAGTCGATCCAGTTGATTTGGTTGGCCAGCTTTTTAATTGCCTGGGCAATGGTAAAATAGGCTTTAAACATGGTTTAAACAGCATTTATACGGTGGTTAGAAACGACCAAAAATCTTACCAATCCCTTTGTCGAGTTTGGCCATGATCTTGCGATCCAATGCCTTCGATGGTCCCATAAATTGACGTTTTGGCATTCCGGCTAATCCTTCGTTGTGTCGCTGGGCATAGGCTTTGTCACTGCTGATCGTCACGCCCTGGCTATTCTCTTCGCCGGTTATGCTGTTGCCCAGATCACCTGTGTCGGTCAAGATGGGCGGCAAGTTGCCGTTCCGCTTTCGCTTTTGGGCTTTACGCTTCCCGCTGATGTCAGGCCACTTCTCCAGTGTATCGTCGGTAAAGCCCTCATCCCGGAACGACTGTTTGAAATGTTTGACCGCTTCAACTCGGATGATGGTTTTGGCATCGCGCTGAACGAAGGCCCGAAGGCGGCTGATCTGAATGTCGAAGCTGCTATTGGCCATCGTCGTCTGCTAGTTTTTCGCCTTCATCATCAATTTCCTCTTGCTGCTCTTTGCTCAGATCGACGCTGTACGGATGGCTCTTGCTGAACAGTTCACCCGTCTTGCCTACGTTGTGATCCAAACCCGGCACCGGCTGCGGTCCTTTTTCCGGTACCGGCGTTTCATCGTCATCTGATTGCTCTACACCACACTGACAGTTGTATGCAGACGGTGGGAAATGATGTACCCAAAACTCATCATTGATAGGCCGAATGACATGGTAATACGGCTTATGCTCCTCCCTAGGGGTTGCCGCCCTGGATGGTAAATATTCCAGGTTCGGATACTGATCGGCGTCCGCTTCGAACTGCTTCCACCGGCTGGCATTCCGGGCACTGGCAATGGCCGTATTGTATTCGACCTTTAACCACACCTCATTGTAGTTGCTGACAATCGACTGACTGGCGGCTTTAAACTGACGCCAGGTGCGGACCTTGCCTTTCTCATCGGTCAGGAGTGCGGCCAACTCTTCCCGCTGACGGTAGGTCTTGCGGGCCGAAAACCAGGCACCTGACTTTTTGAGTTGCTGAACAAACTCATAATTCGGCTCACCGTACTTGATTACCCCGAACCCTTTGTCCACGGCGTCGTTCATCGCTTGGTAGGTGATGGCAAATAGACTAGGTTCTATCAAGCCTTTGAAGCCGTTGAATAGATTGTCCAGGGCTTTACCGACCAGCTTCTTGATGTTCAGGAATTTGGGTAGTGGGCTACCGTCTGCCAGCGTCAGCGTGTCATGCTGATGGGAACCGTACAACGTTTGGAGTTCGGCCACGAGCGCCGATTCTATGGGATCGTGGCCTAGTGAAAATTTGCGAAAGGATCAATACCAAATAGCTTGATCATTAAAGCACGTGCCCGTTCCAACAAACCTTCGTCGGTTTCAGTAGCGTTGTTCTGTTTACCGGCAGGCTTTTTCTTCGCGCTCTTTTTGGGCTTTTCCGGTTCGGGATCTTCTTCGTCCGGTTCTGTGATTGCACTGGCCAACTGCTGACGGCGTTCGATCTCTTCTTCATCGAAAGGAAAGCCAAACCGCTCCATCCACCAGTCCAGTTTAATAGGGGCTACTTTGGTATGGACATTGATCGCATTAGCAATTTGATCTTTTATGGAAACCTTCTCCTGCTCTTCTTCAAAATCAAATTTACCATCGACGCTAAATCCTTGAGCGGCCAACAGGGCTTTTACCCGGCTGTTTAAAAGCTTCAGAATAAACCGACGATCCGACCGAGCAATCTTTTCGGCTACCCGCTCGTGAACTTCACCCTGGCTTTTGCTGGAGCCGTCTTCGGTGGTCATGGTCTGACCGACGATGAGTTTACTCATCCCGCCATCCATCGCCTTTTGTAAGCGCTCGTAGGTGTCCGCCGATCCGGTTTTGTTTACCTCTGGGAACTCTATTTTCGAGCCGTCTGGTAAGACCAGGTATGACATCGCACCAGCGTTGGCCATTGCTGATTCAAGCTGCTGCTTTTGGGTCGGATCGCCTGTCGTGTAATAAGCCACACGCATGGGCTGACCAAATACTTCGTTGAACGTTGCCCAATCGGATACGTCAGCCCGTTTGATCAACACCAGAATGGCCGCTTGCAGGAGCAACCCTAAATTCTTTGGCTTGCCAGCCGCTACGTACAAATGGTTGTAAGGCGGTTGGGTGTAGTCAACGCCGACGATGCTGTAGGGATCAGCAACAACCAACGTGCGTGAGGGAACGACGTGTTTACGGGGTACCAGCTCAACAACCGGATCAGGCTCGCCTAACTCATTCTTAGCGGCTAAATCCGCGTAGCAAAGCGAATACCCGTAAAAACGGGAATCCAATAGGTACGTCACCAAATCTTCAAAGCCTTCCGTATCGATCAGGTTCTGAATGTCGTCAACGACTTCGCCATCTTTTTTGAACACCAACCGGGTGTTGGTAATCGCCAGCCGACGTTGCTCCAGCACACTGGTCAGGTGTTCGTCAAGAGTGGCATCATCATACAGGTCATAAAGCAGATTACGGGTTGGCTGGAGAATGCTTTCTGCGCTGACCAGGGCTTGCCGCCAACGCTGCATGTCCATCCGGCTCCGATCCACGGTGCGAATGTTGATGCCGAAGTCGTTGATGACGACGGAATCAGGTTTAGGATTAACTTTCTTTTTGACCATTGCAATTCGTGCGTTTTAAGGCACTCAAATGTTGTGTGGAATCTTGGTACTGCTTTTTGTTTTGCTCGTCGTTTAAATACCTTTTAAATAGGTAGAATCAATTGTATCGACCAGGGCCGACCATTGGGTTCAATAAGGTCGGGCGTCGGGCATTGCCACCATAGCCGATCTGACTAGCGGCATCAGGGGCGTCAGCCACCGGGGCGGGATCGACGCCGGGCAGCGTTGACTTGCCTTGCTGAATCAACTTTAGCAGGGTGATGGCCTGTTCATACCGCTTTTCCCGGTGAGCGGGTATGGTCTCCTGGAGCGAGTACAGGTGATAGATCGCCAGGTCACGGGCAATAGTGAGCAAATAGGCATGACGGTTTTCGCCAGTCTTGTCGAGTTCCGTCCGAATGGCATACCGGGCCGCTAAATACATGTCAATTTCGCCTTCAGCGGCTACCAGGTTCATATTGATGATGGCATCGCTGTAGCGGGAAATCATCGAACTGATTTCAGGATAGAGGGAAGAATCTAAGTCGGCTTTTGTGAGAAACATGTTACCAGCGATTTTGACGGCGTTGACCGCCGGATATGACAGGGACTGAAATATTGATACGTTTATTAATCTGCCAGATCGCTCCTTCCTGAGCATCCGGGCCGTCATCGTGTGCGGCTGGAAAGCCAATGAGCTGATCTTTGAAGTTTCTGAAGTCCACCGAACTCTTTAGGGCTTCATTGTAGCGGATCACGGCCCGTTCGTAAAGCGGGGCCATCGCTTCGATACGGCCAAACTTATTGTCCTTCTTTCGGTCATCACCACGTATACCAAGCATATAGCCACGCGTGACCGACTCCGTTACGTAGTCCTCCAAAATCAAATCCTGAATGAAGTTGGATTCCATGTAGTGAGAGACCAGATTAGCCCCCTGGCTTTCCAGCCATTCGTGCATGTCGTAATGCGCCTTCACCATTGCGCCGGTCGTAGCCTGACGCACCCACATGGCCAATACGTCATAGTATTTACCCAGCCTTCCAACCGCGATGATGGCCTTGAAATCGTTTTTCTTAGTGTCTTTGAATGACGGGTCATTATAGGTGACGATGTGACTATACGCGCTCAGGTTTTTCATGGGCGCAAACAGGATCATATCGTTGTTGAAGATTCGACCAAGCATGATATGCTTGTGGAAATATTCCCGCTGTGAGCTGATGTAGCCAATTTTTGCCCAAGCCTTCTCCAGCATAGCGCGGGTGAACCGTTCTTTCCAGGCGGGTACACCGTCGATGCTTTGATCCTCTTTGTGGGTTTTGGGATTCTCCAGCGCGAAAACTTTGCAGTGGAAAATCTCCGGATTAACTATATCCCCTTCGTTGACATCACCCACCAGGTGAGCCAGAATAGACGCCTGGTGAATCCGGTTTCCGGCAATGATGAAGCGGCCACGGATCAAATCGAAACAACCGAACAAGTCTTCCCGAACCCAGTTGACGCCTTCAATAACCCGGTCCTGATTCTTGACAATTTCCTTATCGTCAATATCATCGACTACGATATAATCCGGGCGTTTTTCTGCCTTCCGGGTGCCCCTGGGAGACTGACCACGGCCAAACGCCCAAAAGCCAACCCCGTCCTGCGTGGCGAAACTACCTTCCGACCAATCCCCGAAACTGGCCTGCTCGCCAAAATCGGCAATGTACCGTTCGTTGCCCTCTAGCTGAACCTGTATGTCGATGAGCAGGCCGATGGCTTTGGCCTGGTTATTTGATACAACGATCATCCCGTTCAGGTCTTTTTTGGCCTTAAGGAACATGGGCATCATGACATCCGAAAAGACGGATTTGGAGTGAGCGCGTGGCCATTCCAAAACGGCAAAGATCGTCGGGTCAGCAATGATGCGTTTGGCGGCTGCTTTGTGAAACCAGCCAAACTCAGATTGACAGAATTGCGGGAAGTAGTACTTACAGAACTCCACGAAATTGCCTAACAGCCGGTCGATTCGGGCGGTGCGGACGGCGGCTGGTTCGTGCGGGTCCGCGCCTACCTGCTGGCTTACGATCTTTTTGGTGGAATCATAATACTCCTGAAGGGCTTTCTTTTCTTTCGCCGTCATCATGGGGCCAATACCTCCTTTTTGGCAAACAGAAAGTCGTTGGTGTAGGGGACCAGGGCTTTGGCCAGGTCAGGTGATTTCTGATTCAGAAACTCCAAGAGTTCCCGGATCAGGTTGACCAGGTTGTCGAACGTCAGCTCTTTACCTTTTACCTGGGCAAACATCTTCGCCAGGGCGTCCACTTCTCCTTTGTCGAGGGGCATCAATCGACCATTCATGTGCTGGGTAGCCCGCTTTTCCTGCCAGCCTCGTGATTTGATCCACTTTTCGACTTCGGCTTCTTCTTCCTGGAGAACATCGGCAATGTCTTCAACCGGGCAGTCGATCATGTACAGGGCTTCACCGGCTTTAACGATCCGCTCCTGTTCAGCCACGACACTGGCCATTTCTCGTCCACGGCTCATGAACTGGTGCAGGGCTTCGAGCTGGTAGTCGATCAGATCGCCTAACATGTCCATTCTGGCTTTTTTTCGGGAAGTCTGATCCGAGCGTTCTTCCCGCCAGTTGCCCTTCGTGACCCAATTGGAAACGGTCGTTTCCGACACATCGAGGGTACGGGCAATCTCAACGTTTGGTACGTTGAGCATATACATGACCTTGCCGGTGGCCATTATCTTTTCCTGAATGCTCATTGGAATGGGGTGTGGATGGCTTTTGCCTTGTCCAAAATTGAGCAGTTAGGGCGGGGTTTGAAAAAGTCGCTTTACCGGGTTCCCGAAAACCGGGAACGCCGTTCCCGGTTTTCGGGAACCCGGTAAAGCGACTTTTGCGGGGCTGGTTTTAGCCTCACAACTTTGGGTCATCAAGGGCGAAAGTACCCACCGTTTCTATTCACATCATGAACAGTTGACCCAAATGCCAAAGACATTCCGCGTAAGTGATGAAAGCATAAATTCCTACAAGTGTCGAGTCCTCTCTGAAGGTGGTGACACATCTGCTTTTGAAAGCAACCCCGTCATGCTGTACATGCACTTACGTGGGAATGTCATTGGTAAATGGGAAAACCTACGCAAAGAAAACGGCGTATGGTTGGCTGATGCGGTTTTTGATGTGGCTGACACCAGGCCAGGCGGGGGGGCGGAAATAGGGGGCAAGGTTGATCGGGAGTTTATCAATGCCGCTTCGATTGGTATTGTGATCCTGGAGGCAACCTATAATGAAGCGTTGGACTGCTACGACATCACCAAATGGTCGATGCAGGAAATATCCATTGTGGATATTGGCTCTAATCAGAACGCCCTGCAACTCTATGACAAGAGCGGTGAACCCCTTTCAGAAATGAAGCTGGCGGCTCACCTGGAGCAATTCAAACCGGACAATTCTCAAGCAAACCCGATTAATTCAATGAAGCAAATTGCGCTGACCACTATCGCTTTGGCGATGGGCCTGACGGAGACGGCAACCGAACAGGAAGTGATGATCCTTGCCGCCAATAACCTGAACCTGGCTAAAGAACTATCTGATCTAAAATTACAGATAGCGAAGGATAAAACCACTGAAGCCACAAACCTGGTCGATGAAGCCGTGAATGACAAGCGGATTCCTGCAACGGCTAAAGATTCGTACCTGAAACTGTTCTCGGCTGACCACGAGTCAACCAAAGCCATATTGGCTGGAATGGTCAAGCCTCAAAACCTGGTGACTTTAGCGGCTCAGGGCGCGGCTCAGGCGGCAACGGTCACTGATGCGGATGCGGCTAATAAGTACGATGAAATGGACCGGGCTGGTACACTGCTCCAACTGAAGACATCGAACCCTGACGAGTTCAAACGCCTTTATAAATCCAAATTCGGTAAAGAGCCGGATAAGGTATTTGCTTAGACCATGTGCCGGTTCGCCGGTCATCCGCGACTGCGGTTAGATTGCTTATTTCCACACCATCGTAACTTGATTTATCTATGGCTCTTCAGCCCGAAATTTGGCAGGCCCAGATTGTTGGCAACCTGTACAAAGACAACGAGTTTTTGACTCGTTCCACGAATGCCGACGAATACGTTGTTGGCGGTGCCGCTGTTCACATCCCACAGAGTGGGGCCGCTTCGGGTGTATCGAAGAACCGTACTTCGTTACCCGCTACCGTTAGCAAGCGCACGGACACGGACATCACCTACGGGCTGGATGAGTACACCACAGACCCGATCCTGATCCCCAACATCGACAACATTCAGCTTTCGTACGACAAGCGGGCGTCGGTAATGGCCGAAGATCAGGCCAAGCTGAAAGAGGCTCAGGCGGAAGCGATCCTGTTTACTTGGGGCGGTTCGACAACCAACATTATCTATACCACGGGTCAGACAGCGGCTACGACGCTGACAGGTGCCACGGGTACCCGGAAGCTCTTCACCAAAGAAGACCTACGGAAAGCCAAAGTGATGTTTGATAAACAGAACATTCCGGCTGACGGGCGTACTGTCCTGCTGACACCGGAATACCTGGAACAGCTCTTAGCCGATACATCGTTGGCCGTCAACTTCGTGCAGTATGCAAACATAGCGGAAGGCATCGTTGGCCGGGTGTATGGCTTCGACATCCTAGTTCGGGCGTCTTCGCTGTCATTCGACAAAACGACCAACGCGGCCAAAGCTCCAGGGTCAGCCGCTGCCGGTACGGACAATGTGGGCTGTTTGGCCTGGTCGAAATATTCGGTCGAACGCGCCTTGGGTACGGTCAAGATGTTCGAGCAACTTAACAACCCCTTGTACTACGGTGACGTATACTCCTTCCTGGTGATGCTGGGTGGACGGGTACGTCGTGCTGATGGCAAAGGCATTGCCGCCATCGTGGAAACCTGGGTTTCGTAATCCATTGATCGTATAACGTATAACATAGCCCGTTCGCTCTATCCAAGCGGGTAGCGCGAATGGGCTTTTCTAACTTTTTAAACGAACAATGGGACTTCCAACAGTTAATGTAGAGATTCAGAGCGGTGGTCTTGGTCGGATTGCGGCTCAGGAGGATCGGGTATGTGCATTAGTGATCAATGGGGTAGCGGACCAACCGCTTCAGATATTTTCGCTGGAAGACGCCAAGAACCATGCTACCCGTGCGGACGCTAATTATGTTTCCGAATACGACCGTCAAATTGCCGATTTTTTTAAGGAGGCTGGTGCGGGTGCTGAACTATGGTTACAGCCGGTGAATCCGGCCACATCGACGGCAGTGCTGTTTTCGGGCGGGGTTATGTCAAATCTGATTGAGCGGTCAGGTGGTCGAATCAACGTAGTAGGCTTCAGCCGCTACTTGGCGACTGAGCCAGCGTCTCCAGCTCTAGTGAGTGGTATTGATGCGGACTGTATGAACGCATTGGATGACGCTCAGGCATTTGCGGAATACTATGCAGCCCTGCACATGCCGCTTCGTATTATCATGGACGGTAAGTACATGAGCGCAACCCCGGCTACCCTAACCAATTTAAAATCCCTGACCTACAATCGGGTGGCGGTATGCGTAGCCAGCAATAAACAGGGGGCAAAAAACGCCTGTATGGGTCAGTTATTAGGCAGAATTGCCGCCAGTCCGGTCAATCAGAGTATCGCCCGGCTACGATCTGGGCAGATTCTGATCGATGAAGCCTACACCACAGGCGGGCAGGTGACGCGCAATATCCCGATGGGTGACATTGCAACGGTCGGGGATAAGGGGTACATCCTGTTTCGTCGCTTTATCGGCAAGGGTGGATTCTATTTTAATGAAGATCACATGGCTTGCCCGGATACCGATGATTTCGCAACCCTGGCAAATGGTCGCGTTATTGATAAGGTGGCTCGTATCGCCTATGCCACGTTCGTGGAGGAGTTATTAGATACCGTTCCGGTCGATGAGAAGGGAAAAATTCTCAAGACAACCATCAAACAATATCAGTCAAATATCGAACGGGCGATTGGTTTGACGATGGGAGCGGCTGGCGAGATCAGTAACGTAGACGCGTTTATTGACCCCAACCAAGACATTTTGGCAACCTCAAAACTAATCGTGGATTTGCGTATTACGCCAACCGGCACCAACCGGGTTATCCTGGTCAAACTTGGACTCTATAACCCCAACGCAGCTTAATTATGGCAACTTCATCAAGTTTCAATAGTGAACAATATGCCTGGGCTGACGTAACGATTCAGATTGGTAGCCGGGTGTTGACGGGTGTTCAGGGAATCAGCTACAAACGCACGCAGGAGAAAGGCTTCGTGTATGGCAAAGGCGATAAGCCCATGTCCATTCAGCGAGGTAACTACGCCTTTGAAGGATCGGTCAAGCTGCTTCAGGATGAGGTTGAGACGCTCATCCAAGGCGCGCCCAACAAAGATTTACTTCGTCTCCGTAACCTGACTATTTCGATTGGCTACGAGCGGGAAGACGGCACATCGGTCATTGATAATATCGTCGGGGCTGAGTTTTCGGAGGTTGAAAAGGCACTGGAGCAGGGTAAACAGTTCATGGAAATCGAATTGCCCATCATGTTCCTGGACGTTAAATACGACGTATAAATGAAAGACCTGCTCGCCAAATTGAACGACCTCTTTGAGTTTGATCACACCGCCATTGCGCTCGCCAGTCTTATTTCAGCCGTCCTGACATCAGGCAAAAATGATGTTGGCTTGCCGATCCTGGTCAGAACCCTGAATGTATTGTCGGGGTTCTGCCTGGCCAGCCTGGTCGGCTTTGCGCTACTGGAGGCCGGTTGGCTTCCCTGGCTTTCGTCGGGTATTGCCTACGCCGTGGGCAACGTTGGAAACCGGCTAATGAATGGCATGCTGACTGCTGCCAAGCTCTTCGAGGTAGACCCGCTTTCGTTTACGGGTCGAGTCATTTCACTGATCTGGGAGTTTAAGCTACCCACCCTCAAAAAAGACAATGGGAATCAATAAAGACATTGCCTTGTGCGTCCCACGCCTGCAACAGGCGTGGGCGTATCTCAAGGAAGAGTGGCCGAAGCGTTACCCGGATGCGCCAGCGGTGATTCTGGTCGAGACCTACCGAAGCCCGGATGTGCAACGAGCCTACTACGCTCAGGGACGCGAAAAGCTATCCATCGTCAACACCATCCGTATGAAGAATGGCTTGGAGGCCATCACGGAAGTGGAGAACCGGCGCAAGATTACGAATGCCCCACCAGGCAAGAGTCTTCACCAGGTAAGTCCTTCCCGGGCGTTCGATCTGGGCTTCGTGAAGGGTGGCAAAATGGATTGGAGTGAAGCCAATTACGAGAACGCGGCTCACATCATCCGAGAGAAATTTCCGGATGTTACCTGGGGTGCTGACTGGAACAAGAACTGGAAGACTAGTGATGAAAAGTTTATCGACATGCCCCACTTCCAAGTATAAGGTCTAGTGTACAATAACCATTTAAATAGCGTTTAAACGCATTTTCCCTCCTTACAACTCTCTTAAACACAATGAACACGAAACCTGCATCGGCGGCTGAAGTAACGCCCGAATTGATTGACCAGTGGAAAGAAAAGCACGGTGAAATAAGCAAGATTACCGTAGCTGACCATTCAGTCAAATTTGATCCCCACCTGGTTCCCGCCGATGATGAAGAGATCGAAGGCAAAACGGCCTACCTACGCAAGCCAACCGACAAGGAACTGAGCTTTGCCATGTCGAAACTGCCGGTTATGCTGGACGCGGGTAAAGTGCTGGTCAAAAGCTGCTGGCTAGGGGGCGATGAAGAGATCAAAACCGACATGGCCATGTTTAATTCGGCGGCTATGGAAGCCCTTCAGTTTCTGGAAGTGCGTCAGTCTAAAATGGTAAAGCTCTAACCGACTGGCCGGAAATTACCAACAAATCAGGCGAAGGATTACCCGCCATGTGTGCCATCATTCGGTACATCTACCCGATGGTTGATCCCTGGTCGTTGGCGATTGAAGACTTGATACGAATCTGGCGCGAAGCTGACTATGTGATTAAGACCTTCCGACTAATTAATAAGGACGAAAAATGAACCGGGTATACGAGTTTGCGATGCGATTGAAAGATTTAGTCAGTCCCCAACTGGCTAGAATTAATGCAACCGTTTCGCGCACGGCATCCACGGTTCAACAAGCGACCAGTCGGATGCAGTCAGGCTTCGCACGGGCTGGTCAGTCGGTTGAACAATTACGTAGAAGATTGACGTTCGGGCGGGAAATCCAGAACATTGATACCCTAAACCGCCATTTGGACGGTCTGACTCGCCGTCGTGACATCTCTGTTGATACGCGGGAAATTCGTCAGCTAAACCGGGAAATTGGGCAAGCTGAACGCGAAATGCAGCGTTTACAGCGGCTGGGTGGCGGGGGTACTGGTGGGGCTGTCGGTGGCGGCATTAGCGGCATGTTGGCCGGATCGGTTGGCGGGATGCTGACCACGGCGGCTTTAGTGGCTGGTGCTGGTGCCATGCTTCAGCAAGGAATTGGGCGGGAACAAACCCAAATGGCCTATGAGCAGTTCACCCGCGATCCGGCTATTGCCAGGGACTTGATTGCCAAACAGAACCGCTTCGCGGACGTGACGCCCTTTACCAATGAAGAAGTGATGGGGGCGGGTCGGTCGATGCTTTCGTATGGCTTTAAAGCCAATGACATCGTGCATCAGGAAAGTATGGTAGGTGATGTGGCCGCTGGTGTACAGACCAATTTTGGTGAACTCGCTGGCGTTTATGGCAAGCTGAAATCAAAGGGTTTTGCTGATACATCGGACATCTGGCAGTTCGCGGATCGGGGTATTCCTATTCTGGACGCCCTGAGTAAGAGTCTGGGTAAATCGAAAGAGGAAATTCTCAAGATGGCCGAAACCCGTCAGATCAAGTTCACCGACATCGAAAAAGCCTTTGAATCCATGACCTCTAAAGGGGGCATGTTCGAAGGGATGTTGGACAAGATGTCTAAAACGACGGGGGGGAAATTATCCACCCTGATGGGTACGGTTCAGAACAAGATTGGCATGTTGGCTGAATCGCTTAATCCGATCATCTCGCTTTTGCTGGAGGTCGGTAGCGGTTTGTTCGCGGCTCTTGACCCGGTGTTTAACGCCATTATGAACCTGTTCAAAGCCTTTGAGCCGTTGTTTATTGCCATCGGCAAGCTGCTCGAATTGTTTGGCATCGGTGGGCAACAGGCGGGTTTATTGACCGTGATTATGCAACTGTTGGCCACGGCCATTAATGGCGTAGCCTGGGTGGTCAACCTGCTCAGTACAGCCATTCAATACCTGGTCGAAAATCCAATCCTGTTGTTTATCGCCAGTGCCACACTGATCATTTTGAATCTGGCTACGATCACGGGTTGGCTGGTGACGCTCATCGGCTGGATCGGTACCGCGTTCGCGTGGGTGGTTGCCCTGGCTGAATCGTTTTGGGCCTTCAGTGCGGCCATGTTGGCTTGTCCGGCTGTTTGGATCGTAGCGGCTATTGCCGCCATCGTAGCCGGGATCATGTGGCTGTGGGACAATGTGGAAGGGTTTCGACACGCGCTTATTAAGCTGTGGGAAGTAGCCAAATCGGTGTTTGGCTCAATCGGTAAAGCCTGGAATGCGCTGATGAAAGGTGACTTTTCGGGAGTAGGCAAGGCGTTTGCCGATGGAATCAAACAGGGGTTAGCTAATGCCGATGTCAAGATCAAGGCAGATAAGGCATCACGGGCGGCAGCCAATGTGCCCAAAGTACCCAATGCACCAGCGGCCAAGAAACCCGCCATGCCAAAAGCCCCCGGCGTCGGTGGTCCGGGTGCCCCTGGTGGTGGGGATGGCAAGCCTGGAGGTAAGGGTAAAGATAAAGAAGGGATTGGTAAATCGGCTGGGCTGGAGGCTACGACGGGTGGTACCAAATCGACAACCATTACCATCAACCTGAAAAGCCTGGTCGAGCGAATCAATATCAATGCCGGTAGCGTTGGCGAAGGCGTCAAGGATATGGAAGCGCAGGTAACAGACGCTATGCTTCGCGTATTGAACAGTTCCAATTCAATGGCTACCCAGTGATGAGCTACACGGAGAAAGTAAAAACGACGGGTGTGACGATGCAATGCCCCGTTCGCCTGGGCTTTAAAAAAGACGGGTCCGACCTGTGGACGATTCCGCTGGAACCGACTGTCACGGTCAGACTGAAGAAAACCATTGTCCGCCGAAACATTGCCAAAGCGGTCGGATCGGGTAGCGTAAAGGAAGCCTGGAACATGGATGATTATGACATACGCGTTTCCGGGTTACTCCAGTCGTCCGAAATCGGCAAGTTCCCGGAACGTGAACTGTCCAAGCTCAAATCGTTTCTCACGCCGATGAAAAGCATCGTGATACGGTGTCAGATACTGGACATCTTCGGGGTCAACCTGATGGCGATTGAAAGTGCCGATTTTGACCACACGGCAGGTCTTGAGAATCAGCTATACACCTTTTCGGGCTATTCGGACCAATATTTTGAATTAACGTAACCTTCGCACCGGCGTTCCGGCACTTAATCCCAATCTATCACACCATGAACCCGATTAAACTCTTGTTTGGCTCACTCTTCTGCCTGGTCATCCTTTCCAAAGTTAAATGTACCCCACCCCCTATGTTTAAAATGGATTACGACATTCAGATTGGCAAGGTCAAGCTGAAGGGAATCGAATCAGTCACGGTCGATTCGAGCGCGGACCTGTTATCGGATCAGTGCAAAATCACGTTGCCAGGTATGGCTTATAACAAGGCGTATGATCTGGAGAAAGTCGTTAAGCGAGGGGATGCCGTGACGGTAAAATTAGGCTATGATGGCAACCTGCATACCGAGTTTAAAGGCTATTTAAAAAGCATCCATCCCAACACACCCATGAAGCTGGAGTGTGAAGATTCGATCTACCTGTTTCGTAAACCAATTAAGGATAAGCAGTTCAAAAAGACGACGGCCATCGACATCCTTCAGTATGTCATTAGCCAGATCAACCCGCAACTGACGGGTCATAAAATGAAGCTCGTAACTGATCTGAGTGGCCTGCAATTCGATTCGTTTACAATTGTTCGGGCCAACGGATATGAGGTGCTGGAGAAGATCAAATCAGAAACGGGCGTCGCTATTTATTGCCGGAACGATGAGTTGCATTGCCATCTGCTCTATACCCAAAAACGGGGGGATGTGACCTATGACTTTGCCAAAAATCTGGAAGAGTCGGACGGGCTGGAATACGTCCGGGCGGAAGATGTGAAAGTACTGGTCAAGGTCGTTGGCCGAACCAAGAAAGGAGCCAACATCGAAGTCGAGGTGGGGGAAAAAGGCGGGGACGTTCGCACGTTTCAAAAGCCAACCATTTCGGATAAAGCGACACTGGAGGCCGTGGGGAAAGAAGAGTTGAAGAAACTAAGTTTCGATGGCTACAAGGGAGCGGTTAAAGGCTGGCTGATTCCCGTGTGTGAGATCGGTTATAGTGCCAAGCTAATCGACAAGGACTATCCCGAACGCGAAGGTCGCTATTATGTTAATGCCGTCAAGACGGAATTTTCGTCCAGTGGTGGCCGTCGAACCGTCACCCTGGGCATTAAGGTGTCAGCCTAAGAAACAGAACAATATTTGGTTGGATGGCGGGTGAAATGCCCGGCTCCTGGCATGATCCGCCCTGGCCCGGACGTGGCCAGCCCCAAAATCCAGCATTTCACCGACTCCCAACAGAATAATCTATGGATAAGCGAGCGCAATTACTGGAGGCTTTAAAGGGGCTACATCCCGAAACACCTATTCAGGTGTGGCCCGCTATCGTCAAATCCATTCAGGGGACCGACTGTACGGTTGACATTGTAGGCACTGACCTGGTGGACGTGAACGAGGTGAACCTTCGGGCGGATGATGAGGCCAGCGAGGGCGTGTTGATCGTACCCCGCGTGGGTTCATTTGTGTACGTGGCGGCTGTGGAAAACGCGGTCGATAACCTGTTTGTCTGCATGGTGTCGGAAGTGGATCGGGTCGAAATCAAGATCGACAAGTCGCTGGTCACGGTCGATAAAGACCAGGTGAAAGCCGTCCGGGATAAATGCGAACTGACGCTGACCGATAAAGCGACACTGAAGCAGGATCAGACCGTTGTAGAGCTTGCCAGCGGTAAGGTCAGTATCAAGAATGCCGGGGTGAACTTGAAGTCCTTATTTACCGATCTGACCACGCTGCTGAAAACCTTTCAGGTCATTTGCGCCGGTCCTGGTGCGCCATCCGCGTCGGTTTTCCCAGCTACCCTAACCAGTGTCACCCAACTCGAAACGAAGGTTTCGCAGCTACTATCATGACAACCGACATTCTCTTTGACCCAATTACCGGGGACATCCTGATTGAAAACGGCGAACTGGTGGTGGGGGACTCGACCGATCAGCACACCAAGGATTTGATCGTGATTGATAAGGGGTGGTATAAGCATGACCCAAGGCGAGGTGTTGGTGCGGTCAACTTCGTCAATGATGACAACAATCTGCCCGGCTTGGCTGCGGCTATTCGATTAGAACTCATTGCAGATGGCCAGGATGTAGACTACGTTGACATTGGGCTAGATGGCAATGTGTCGGTTCAAACCAGTTACCCATCATGAATGCAATAGGATATAAGGTGCTGATTCAACAAAGCCTTTTTGACATCGCTATCGAGGTGTACGGTGATGTAGAAGGCATTTTCTGGCTGCTGGCCGATAATCCTCAACTGATCGGGCTAACCGACCGATTACAACCGGACCAAACGCTTCACCTGCGTGAAGATAAAATCAACCCACGTCAGGCGGACGAACTAGACATCTACGGACCCTTCCAGACCATTGATGAAACCGACAAGCCAATGGGTATTGGCTACTGGCGAACCGAGGAGTATAAAATAGGCTAACATAAACCACACGATGAGAACAAATTCAGAGATACAGGCTGAGATGGACGCGGTGCAAGCCACCTATCCCGCTTTAAGCAAATTGACCTCTACCAGTCAACTCAGTTTCTTTCGGCTTTTAAAGAACATGTGGGTGTTGCTGGTCATGGCAATCGAACAACGAGTCGATGCCGCCACGGCGGCAACGTTGCAGGCTATAACGGACAATCAAACGGGTTCACTGGCTTGGTATGTAAAAATCATAAAAGCCTTTCAGTTCGGCGATTCAGTCACAGTCTATGACGGCTACCGGGTTGGTTACGCCAGCATCAATCCCGCTAAACAAGTCATCTTACAATGTACGGTAACCGAACAATCAGATGGTCGGCTGCTGGCAAAAGTGGCAAAAGCCAGCGCGGAATTTTTCGGCCCTTTATCTGAAGATGAGCTAACGGCACTGAAAGAGTATGTACGGATGGTGAAGTATGCTGGCGTTGCGTTGGATGTCATTTCATTGCCAGCTGATGAACTACAGCTTCGGGCAACGGTCAAGATTGACCGGCAGGTTTTAGACGGCAATGGCCTCTCATTGTCTAGTCCGGGCACAAACGTCGTATTGAACGCCATCGTGGAATACATACGCGCTCTCCCCTTTGACTCTGTCATGTCCTGGACAGGGCTGACGGATGCCCTTCAGAAAGTTAATGGTGTATTAGATTTTCAGGTAACCTCATCCGCTACTCGTGCGGCTGGCACATCCGCCTGGAGTTCATTTACCCGTGAAACAACCAGCCGGGCAGGACACATGAAACTTATAGACGTGGCTTTTACCTATGTTTGATTTAGAGGCTTTCATCCGGCAGCTCCTGCCTATCAACCGGCGAACTGACCTCAATGTCGGGTTCGTGAAATTGCTCTTCGCGCCAATGGCTTCGCTACTCCTGGCCATTGAAACCAGTCGTCGGCAAATGGTGCTTCTGTCGAAAGCAACAGGTCAGGTCTTATTATTGGAAGAATTGCTGAATCAGGCTGCGTTTTCATCCAGTGTGGGAAATATCTATATTCTGGATGGTAACTACGTTACCGTCGATTTTCAGGTAGTTGTGCCTACCGGGTTAGCGCCATCGCTCATTAGCCAGCTAAAAGGCATTGTTGATGCCTATAAACAAGCCGGGAAGCGTTACGCCATTGTCGAGGATGCCACGTATGTGGTCGATAGCAACAACAATCCGTTTGCTTGGGAAGCGGGTTACCCCTACCTGAATGACATTCAGATTGTGTTTGCCCTAAAACAAACCGGGCAGTATCGGACGGTCCTGAAGAAAGATGGCGTCGTTACGTTTGATCAGCCAGTCAACTACACGGCGGGTTATCCCGTCTCGCTGGAGGCACAAGGTACGGGGTCGATCTTCACGCTGGAGGTCATGAGCCTGACGGCTTCCCTTACGCGGATAGCCACTGGTGCCATTTCCCAACTGACCTATCAGCGATCCGGGCAATCGCTCAACGTACTGGCGTGGATCAATGCCGGGGATGTCGAAGTGCGCTTGATCGGGAGAAATAACACCGCGTACACAGATTCCTTTTCGGATGCTATTGTTTGGGGTTCGGAGATGGCGGGGGTATCGTACAACCGGATGCGGTCTTACACAAATGTACCGAGCGGTGAGTACACGATTCTGGCTAGGGTAAAAGGTCAGACGGCTACCACGGCGTTGGACATTAATCTGACGGTGCCCAATCAGCCGCCTGTGGTGGTTAATCCCATGCCGAACCAATCGGGCAAAGTCGGTCAGTACTTCACCTATTCGATTCCGTCCAACGTCTTTACGGACCCGGATGGCTTTATTGCTGGCTTCGCCACGACAGGGCTACCACCCGGCATAAGCTACAATGCGGGTGGTCCGATCTCAGGCACCCCCACCACGGCGGGCACCTATACGGTCCGGGTGACGGCAGCCGATGACAAAGGGGCAGCGATCTCTGATGAATTTGACCTGACGATCGTACCCGCCGATTCAACGAGCGTTGATAACAACACACCACCGCCCGTTGTCAATCCAGGAGCTACCATGATCGTACCGATGAACCGGGGAATCATGAACCTGGTCGCGGAACATAACGGCTCAAAATGGCGCGTCCGGGATACGGCTAACTACGGTATTCCACAAGGTAAAGCCGGGTACTTTTTCATCAATGGTAATCCATACCTGACCGCCCTGCCAACGACCTACGATTATTTTCCAGGGGATGAAATTACGGTCTGGTACACCGTGGCAACATCGCCCGACGTGTCCGCGTCGCAATGGGATACCAAAGCGCACGCAAAAGTTGTTTTTGGCCAAATTTAATCCACACCATGACTGAAGTAACTTCACCGACCTGGCATGATCGCTATAACTTATGGGTAGCGACCAGCCAGAAAAATGCCCCCCCCTTTCGCTTGCCCGATGGCCGGATTCATACCACTGTTAACCGGCGCAAGGACCAGACATCGCGTGATATAATTGGCCGGGCGGGTATCAACGCGATCATGGACACCAACGTTTCCTATGATAAAATTAACAACGTCAGCATTCATTATCAATGGACGCATAGTCGTCAATTCAATTATAGTGGTGGCCAACCCGCTCCAGGGGACGCCAATCCAGCCAAAAACCTGACGTATGACCAGGTAAAGCAGGTCGCTCAAACCATGCCCCTTTCGTTCATCGAGGCTGACGAATTGGGTGAAGGTGAACCCTGGGGAATGCCTTATTGGGCACCACAGAAAAGATGGTACTACGAGATTCGCCGGGATATGTACGCGGCAGCTGGTGTGCCGATGCGGAACTACGGTACCTATGGCGGTTTTGAAAATTTGAACGGTGATCCCTGGTTGTATGCCGTCGATGGGAACCGGAATATTATGCCCAATAACCCGAATGCGCCGTTTATGCGTGTCCTGCAAAGCGTGGAGGGGGCGCGGGCTTCGTGTGCTTACTTTGGCCTGTTCGAGTCGATTGGCGTGGGGGCGATTGTGAAGAATTACGCCGATCTGCCCGATTACTTTGCGGATTATTATCGGAAGGCGTATGCCGCCGAAGGAATGGGAAAGGGCATGGGCCGTCAGGGGGGTATTGGACCGGGCAAACTAGCCTACTTGGATTGGGGTAAAATCGAGGGGCTTGGCGTGGATAACAATGACCTTCATAATGGGATGAACTACGAACGGGTAAAACCAGACGGCTCAGTTCAAACCACCTTTGGGCTTCACCCACACGTGGACTATGACTGGTTATTGGGTTGTAATTTCATGGTCGGTTTCATGCTGACCGATGGGTCGATTCAGTTCGATGAACGGGCACCAACCTGGAACAGTGATCCGTCGTCTAATGACTTTCCGGATGAGCCACAGAACTGGCACAATGCCAGCTTTGATGCCGCGTACCGCTACAGCCAGTGCGAGCGTACCGAAGGCCAGCCCTGGCAGCATTGCCGGTATCGTTTCGATGGAGCAGAACAGTGGATTGATCCGGCTTCTGATGGAACAACGATCCTGCACCACGCCAGTGCCTTCGGTGGTCCTTATGCTCAGGGGAGTAATGCCCGCCGTGGTCGCCCGGACGTACGCTTTCGGGTGAAAGGGAATGCGCTGGATATTGCTGCTTTCGATGCCAGCCAGGGCAAGCATAAGAGCGATAACATCATTGTTCAGCCTCTGTCTGGGAAAGAGTTTAAGTTTAATCTTCGCGGGGGTGTCCTTCGCAATTTCCGTGAAACTGTATGAGTAAGATTCCACGCACCGAGTTACGTTCCCGATTTCAGACTGGCAAGGTGCCCACCCAACAGGATTGGGATGATTTTTTTGATTCGTTCGTTCACAAGGACGAACAAACCGCCGTCGATCAACAGGTTGTCAATACCCGGATCGCGACCTACGACACAGCCCTGAAAGCCCGTCAGCCCGATGGTACTATCAGCACGCTAGGCGATGTGTTTGCCGCATTCGAGGGTTACCCAGATAACCGATTCCTGGCCATTGATCTGAAGTGGCCTAATCTGCAAGGTAAGCCAGCATCCGTAAACGTCCAGTGGACGGAACAAACGATTGTAACCGATTCGACCACCTATAACCCCACACAGGCGGGAGTGGCCGCGCAACAACGGTGGCTCGGTTCTCAGGTAGCTGGGTTGACCAGTCAGTTCCATATTGTCGATCTAAAGACGGAACGCCGGTTCGTTGGTAACGGCGTCGATCAGGGTTATTTTACGGATTGTATCATTGCGGTTAAACTGGCGATTGCCCCAAAAGTGAACTTATGAAAACGACACACACGCTTATTGTCAATAAGAACGGGCTGGTATCGGCTTGCCCAACGCATGATCTGTTTGATCTTGGATCGTTCGTTACCGACCCGAACCTGGTGGTGTCGATGCCCGTCCTGTTTGAGTCTGAAGAGGCTTACCAAGACTTGTACGATAACCGGGATAATGCCTTTGTTCTCCATGAGTCACTACCACACAAAGCCAGCATGGACGGGCGGGTATGGTTCCGGCTACTGAAATCGGGCATTCTAAAGCGGGCCGTTTAAACGGTATTTAAGTAGGGTTTAAAAAAGATAGCCCAACCATGCGAATGATTGGGCCTTATAGGGGGGAGTTGGAAAAAGGTAATCTATTTTAGATTGCCTTTTTTGTTTATCTTAATTTGAATCCTACTCAACATATTTAACAAGTTTACCTGTGTTCCTAAACTCAACCATATCCAAGCCATAAACTGCTACGCCATCTGAGAATACTATTTTGGTAGGCATAGTTTGAAAATGGGCATAATAGGCGGTGTTTGAGTTTGCGCTAGTATTTATATGCTGCAATTCCCATAACCCATCTTCAGAAAGGTAGGTTCTGTGCGATCCCATATACTGAAGTGACTGAGGACTTGGCACATGTTTTGATCCTGGTGCTATATACATTTTAATACTTTCCTTTTCATTCAAGGGAATCCCAATGATGAAATCATTCCAGATGGTTGTCCTTGGCGCTATTCTGATGTAGTTGGGATTCGACAATAATTCGACAGTAAATGGGTTTATGCTCTGCCTTGGTATATTTAATGGGGCACCATTAATGGTAGATATAACTCTTTCCAGCCAATCATTGTCCTCTATGCTAACGTAAAGACGAGTCTTAATTGAAGCAGGTATAAGCTTATCTTCGACACTGTGAGGGAAGATTCCAATTAGTGGGTAATTCACAGTCCTAGACCCCAATGCTCGACCCAATGCATACGCTATTTCCTCCCTGCATGGTTCACTTTCTAGGCTTATTTGAGTGGCATAAATCGCCCAAGCATCTGACTCCTTCGGGTCTGTTATAAATTTATCAATTTGATCCCATAGGCGTTTTCCCGCATTTATGTTCCATCTATCCAGTTTGACGGATACTCCCCGCGATTCAATGAGTTGGGCAATATATTCGACCTCTTGTAGTTTGTTATCATCCCAAGAGTAGGTGATCCATAGAGTTTTTGTCTTGTTGTCCGATAGTGACGTAAATAATTTCGATCTAAGGTTATTTAAAATGTTCAGCATATCGAGTTTTTGGGGTAAGATAGCGAAGCGAATATACCTGATTTTAAGCTCTTTTCCCCTATTTGGCATACTTAAGCATGCTGAAAAAAAGATCGTTTAGTCAGCTTGACCAACTCCTTCGTAGTGGCAAAATCCGACATTTAGGCGAAAAAATAGACCGACACTTATCCACATCGGCCCACTTCTCATATCTCATTTAAGTACAATTCACAGGCAGGACAAATCTTTACATTTGGAAATGTAGGTTTTTACATTTCGTTTTGTGATTAATAATGGCCTTGTTGATGGGCGCTTGTGATGACCTTATTTATTCGCTCCGCAAACTCTTGACTGGGTTCATCAGGGCGGCCTTAATGCTTTGGAAACTGACGGTCAGGAGTGTAATCACAAAAGCCCCCCCGCCTGCGGCTACAAATACCCACCAACGTATTTCCGTACGGTAGCTATAGTGCTGCAACCATCCGTTCAGGAAATACCAGGCCATAGGGGTAGCAACCAGGCAGGCGATGACGACCAGGCCCACAAAATCTTTGGAAAGCAATCTCCATAAACTACCCACACTGGCTCCCAGTACTTTACGGATACCAATTTCTTTGGTTCGTTGCTCCGCCACGAACGAAGCCATGCCAAACAGACCCAGACAGGAAATGAAAATGGCGAGCGCGGCAAATACCGAAGCAAGCTTGCCAATGCGTACTTCACCCGCGAATTTATCGGCGTATTCCTGATCTACGAATTGGTATTCGAAAGGCAGATTGGGGAAGTTCTTTTTGAAAACGGCTTCAATCGTGGCAACGCTCTGGCTGGCAGCCTGGTTGGGGTTGAGCCGGAGGTTGTAATAGCTGTCGTTATTGTTTTTATTAAACATGTACAACGACTGCTTGACGGGCTCATAGGGCGACTGCATAATCATGTCGTCGATGACGCCAATGACGGTTATGGGTGGTGTGTGATTTTCTTCGTGTTCGTCGCGGATGACGGTGCCGACGGGATGCTTCAACCCCATGTATTTTACGGCCGTTTTGTTCAGAATAACCGCGTTGGAGTCAGACGCGAATGCCCGCGAGAAGTCGCGTCCGGCAATGATTTTCAGACCCAGTGATTTGACATAATCCGGCGAAACAAAGGTTAACGCCATGTCTTCCTGAAATCCCTGGGGTTTACCTTCCCACGTAAAGCCTGAGGTATTGGACCAAACGTCCGTTGTGGGGCTGCTGGCCGAAGACATCGCCACAACGGCACCTGAATTGATCAGTTCGCGACGCATGAAATCGTACTTTCCGACGAAATCAAAATCGGTTAGGGGTATCTGGATAAGACCGGCGCGGTTGTAACCAACCGGTCGATTCTGAGAGTGCTGAATCTGCCGGAACACAATGGTTGTCCCGATAATCAACGCAATCGATACGGTAAATTGCAATACGACCAGCACCTTGCGCGGCAGCGTAGCGTACCGCCCTACTCGGAAGGTACCCTTCAGGACCTTAACAGGCTGGAAAGAAGAAAGATACAGGGCCGGGTAGCTGCCCGAAAGCAGGGCGGTAAGCAGAATGAAGCATAGGGACGCGCCCCAGAAATAGCCGTTTGCCCAGGGGAAGTCTATTTTCTTGTCAGCCAGGGTATTGAAGGTAGGTAAGGTAAGCAGTATCAGCAGGATGGTCACGGTAAACGCCAGGCCCACTACCAGAAATGATTCGCTTAAAAACTGGCTGATAAGCTGGGTCCGTACGGAGCCAACCGATTTTCGAATGCCGACTTCCTTAGCCCGTTTCTCAGACCGAGCCGTACTGAGGTTCATGAAGTTGATGCAGGCCAGCAGGAGTACGAAGGCACCGATGATACCAAACAACCAGACGTTTTCGATGCGCCCGCCCGTCTGAACGCCGTTTTCGAACGTAGAGCGTAGATGCCAGTTATTCATCGGGTGCAGAAATAAGGACGGTTTGTGCCTTGTGTCATCCTCGGGGGCGGCTTTCATTTTGGTGTCCCTAATCTTGGCCGACACCTCCTCCATGGTGGTGTTATCAGCGATCTGGACAAATAGCTGCCAGGAATTATTCCCCCATTTAGTGGCTGCGTTTTTAACGCGTTCATTATTGCTTACGTAGTGGTCCCAGGGAACAACGTATGTCGTGGCACTAAACTCGTTGTTGGGCGGTATGTCGGCATATATACCCGTCACCTTCAGGTCGTATTTGTTGTTGAACCTGACGATTTTGCCTAATGCCGGCTCGCTGCCAAACAGTGCCTGAGCCGTAGAGGCTGCCAGCAGAATAGAATTAGGGTCTTTCAGGCCATCCCGTTGTCCCGAAAGCATGTCCAGACCAAGCATGTCAGGAATGGCCTCCTGCATAAAATTGCCCTGCTTCACCAGCTTCTTATCGCCGTAGGTCAGAATGCTGCGAAACCGCCAGCTACTCATCGCAATGTGCTTAAAGTTTTCGCCGTACTCGGTACGCAGGGACATTTCCAGGGGTCGGGGAATCGAGTTGCCGGTACTGATTTTGCCGTTGAACGTCTGGCTTTGGTATACCTGAGCAATGCGGTCGTGGTTTTTGTGATAGTGGTCGAAGGTCAGCTCATCCCAGACCCACAGGCCAATCAGTACGGCTACCGCCATGCCAACGGCCAGCCCAAAGATGTTGATAAAGGAGTACGCCTTGTTACGGGTCAGATTCCGCCAAGCTATTTTTACATAGTTCTGAAGCATCGTTGTGTGGGTTGGGGTTGAGTAGGATGATTTTTCTCGTTTCAGCAAAGAAGGTCTTATCAGGCTCAGTACATCTTGCCAGTAGCGCCAGCGGGCTTCGCGCAAGCTTGCTATGGCGACCCGCTCGTGAAACAGTTCCTCCAGGTCGCCCTCCAGTTCGTCCAGCCGATGCGGAGCGCAAAACAGTCTCAGCAAGCGAGTCGCGAGGGGTGGTGGGCCGCCAGTTTGGGAAGATGAGTTGTTCAATTTGCTCATGACCAGGCCGTTTTTGGAACAGCATCCCACATTTGATTGCGTATCTGACGAGCCTCCTCCAGAGCGCGTCGTCCGTAAGCCGTCACGGAATAAAGTCGTTTCCGGCGCCCGCCCCGCTCCGGTGTCACTCCGCCCATCTGTGAACTGACAAGGCCTTTCTCCTGAAGCCGGTTCAGGGCCGAATGGACCGCTCCCAAATTGACTGACCGATTCATTTGCTGCTCGATTTCTGAAACGATCGCTGCCCCGTATGCATCGCCCGAGTGGATGGCGACCGCGAGTAAAACGATCTCTTCAAACTCCCCTAGGTACGTTCCTTTCATCCGAGTTCATTAGTTGTGTATATGTATAACAAATGCGGTGCCAAACCAAGCAAAGGCTTTCTATTGTGCTCTGAACGCACTTCTTTTGAGTAGTGAATCGGTTTAGTGTCCGCAAGTGGACACGAATTGTACTGAAACGGACAAGGCCATCCGCACGGATGGCCTTGTTGATGGCGCTTATGATGACCTTATTCATTCACTCCGCAAACTCTTGACGGGGTTCATTAGGGCGGCTTTGATACTTTGAAAACTGACGGTTAGTAAGGCGATGCTGACCGCCAGTAAACCTGCTAAAACGAACGCCCACCAATTGAGGTCAATTTTGTAAGCGAAGCTGTTCAGCCATTGATCCATGCCATACCAAGCAATGGGTGTAGCCACAACAATGGCGATCAGCACCAGCCGTAAAAAGTCTTTGGTGAGTAGCTTCACGATATTGGCTACGGATGCACCCAGCACTTTTCGGATGCCGATTTCCTTGGTGCGTTGCTCGGCGGTGAAGGCTACGAGTCCAAGAACGCCCAAACAGGAAATGAGGATGATCAGGGCTGATAACCAACTGAGCAATGTCTGGCCGTTTGTTTCCCGCTGGTATTGCTTGTCGAACGTTGTATTCAGAAACGCAGCGTCGTAAGGGTAATCCGGAATCAGGGCTGTCCAGGCCGACTGAACCAACGATGCATCTGCCGGTTTGAGCCTGACCAGAACATTGAATGGATTTCCTGTCTGGTAATACAGAAGAATGGGCTCGATTCGGTTGTGCAGTGATGCGAAATGGTAATCGCTCACAACACCGATTACCCGTTGGTTGAGCGAGTCGTGCGCCGATGTCTTCACGATCTGCCCAACGGCCTGATCCATCGACCATCCCATCCACTTAACGAAGCTTTCATTCACGACAACCGCCCTTTTTTTGTCGCTGGGTATATTGGGATTAAAGGTGCGCCCTGCCTTCATCTTAATGCCCAATAGGTTGATATAGTCCTCGTCTATATGGGCCGAAAAGACGAGTTGTTCCGTTCGCTGGCCACCACTTTCTTTTATGACGCTTGCTTTCGCTTCGTTCGTAATCGGATTTAAGCCCAGCGATACGGCCTCGACATGGCTGTTGCGGGCGAGTGTCTGCTTCAGCACGGGCATTTTTTGGCGAATGGATTCGACCGGCGGAATAGATAACACCAGCACCTGCTCCTTGTTGAATCCCGGATCTTTGCTTCGGAGGTAACTGGTTTGCTGGCGCACGATTAGCGTACTGGCAATCAGGATAACGGATAGGGTGAATTGCAACACAACCAGCGACTGGCGGGTCCACTGGCGGCCAGGTCCGTACGATCGTCCCTTGAGAATACTTAAGGGTTCGGGCTTCGCCACAATGATGGCGGGATACAGAGCGGTCAGTCCCCCCACGATGCCCAACACACCCAGGCCAGCCACGATCAATGACCAGTCTGGCATCGTTAGTGGAATACCAGTCAGTTGCTCGAACACCGGGCGAGCGCCTATGACCAGTGCAACCGACAGAACGGCGCTTGTCAGCATGATCAGCAGCGCTTCGCCCAGAAACTGACCAACCAACTGGCGTCTACCGGCCCCCATGATCTTGCGAATGCCTACTTCTTTGTAGCGTTTGGTGGCCTGAATGACGTAAAGGTTCATGTAGTTGATACAAGCCACTAAGAGAATAAACACCGCGACAATGGAGAAGACGATCAGATACAGTCGGTTGCCTTTGGGCGTATCGTCGAACAACCCGTCGACGAAATGCAGTTCGGTTAGCGGTTGCAGCTCATGATTGATCCGGATATCGTTGCCCAGGCCTAATGCCTTGATGCGGGGCGCTACCTGGGTTTTGTCGAACTGGACCAGCTTCCGGCGGAAATTGTCAGCCAGGGTTTTGTCGGCGAGTAGAACGTACGTAAAGCAGGACGTATCGAAAACGTCTTCGGGCGAAACCGGCTCATCTTTCCAGGTGAGGAGCGCGCTGAATTTCAGGTCTGTATTGGCTGGAAGATTCTGTACGACGCCGGTAATCGTATAGGGCTGGTTGTTCAGCGTCAGAACTTTGCCGGTTGGGTCACCCGGGCCGATGTATTTCTCCGCCATCTGCTGGGTCAGCACGATGCTGTTCGGTTTGTCCAAAGCAGTCCGGCTACCAAAAACCAGTCGATACGAAAACACATCGAAAAGACTTTTATCGGCCTGATACACGTCGCCTTCATTGACGAGCTGATTGCCTTTGCGCACCGTTGCCACCGGAACGGATTTGAACCGGACCGTTTTCAAGACGTCCGGATACGTCTGTTTCAGACGGACCCCGACGTCCGTACTCGATGTTGCCAGACCATCATTCGAGCCCGTCATTCTGAATCGGGTGATGACGCGAAAAATAGACGCTGACTGTTGGTGGAACCGGTCGAAGGTTAGTTCGTTCCAGACATAGAGCGTAATCAGCCAGCAGGCCGCCATGCTGATCGACAGTCCCGCGATGTTGATTCCGGTATAAAGCCGGTTTTTGACCAGGGTTCGCCAGGCAATTTTGAGGTAATTTGTGAGCATAGTGTGTCCGTCCTTAGTTGCGAGGTCAAGGTACGTACATTGCTGTCAGACAGGTTGTTAAAAAACGTTAAGCGGTTAGGTACAGCGTAAAAGAGGGGGCTTGGCCCCGACGCACTTGCCCATCAAGTCGGTCAATGATTGATTACGGAAGGATGTATAACATAACAGAATAGTAATAACTTCCTGTAACTTGTAATGCTGACAAACGCTAATATTTGTGCATCTTTAGTAATCACGTTAACGCCGTCGTTTATGCTCAATTCCCGCAAATCAAGAACTCTAATCGGTAGCTGCCTGATGGTAGGGTCAATCCTGATCGGCTGCCATTCCTTCAGTGAATTGGCTCCAACCGTCGATGCCACGAGTGCGCTTCGTTCGGCCCGGTTGCAGGCCGTCACGTTATCGGAGGGTTTTGAGGTCGGTTCGACCAGTCCGAAAACAGCTTATGACGTCTCGCCAACCGGTTCGGCCAGCGGTGATGACGTAACGCTCCAGTCGAAATCCTGGAACCTTTACGATGCCATCATCGGAAACCTTAGTGGCGATTTAAAAGCGGGTTCCTGGTCGGCCCGAATCCGGAACAGCGGTAAGCTAACCATGCAGTTCGACCTCCCGTCGGGCATCAGCACCGTAAGCATTAAACACGGCAGTTACGGCTCCGATGCCGCCAGCCAGTGGAGCCTGTGGTACTCAACCAACGCGGGCAGTAGCTGGACGCAGAGCGGTAGTGCGGTAACCACAACCGCGACGCTGCAAACGCAAACCTTTACGCTGAATGTTACCGGCAATGTTCGGCTGGAGATTCGGAAGGTATCCGGCTCAACGAACCGAATCAACATCGACGATATAGTCGTTTCGGATTATTCGGGCGGCACGACACCACCACCGACAACGGGCAAGACATTCCTGTTTGATGCCAGCAAGCGCGAAAATGCGGGCAGTGCCGATTGGCAAATTGATGCCGACGGGACCGAAAACGTACCGATGTACACGGGTGGCACCACGGTAGAACTTCTCGCGCAGCGTTTCCCCACGCCGTCTTATACCGGCATTACAGCCAGTACTCCGGAAACCTACTGGCGGGGCGCTATATCGGCCTGGGCTGTTGACCTGGTGAAGCGGGGTAACCTGGTTGAAACGCTGCCCAGCGGCTCGGTCGTTACGTATGGTAACTCGTCAAATCCGCAGGATTTGAGCAACTACGCTGTCTACGTGGTCGTCGAACCTAACCGCTTGTTTTCGGCAACGGAGAAAACCGCGATCATGAATTTTGTGTCGAACGGGGGTGGACTGATGATGATTGCCGATCATACGGCTCCGTCGCTGACCGGCACCGATCCCAATGGGTACAATCCATCGGATCGGGATGGCGACGGGTATGATTCGCCCCGTGTCTGGAATGACCTGATGTCGAACAACGGGATCAACAACAACAAGCCGTTCGGCTTTACGGTCGATTTGGTGGACATCAGCGAAAAACCCACAACGAAAGTCTACACAGGTACAAACGCCAACGCTCAGAAAGTGCTGAGCGGCATAGCCGGAACGGCCTCTAAATTAGCGTTCTATAATGGCTCGACGGCGACGCTCTATCCCACCAATAACACCAATGTGCAGGGATTATTCTGGCGGATGAGCAGCACCGTGGGCAGCACCACGAGCGTGATGGCGCTCTTGTCTACCTACGGAAGTGGGCGTATTGTCTTCATCGGCGACAGTTCCCCCGCCGACGACGGAACGGGCGATCCGAACGATAACCTGTTCAACGGCTGGTCGGGCGATGCCCCTTCCGGTTACACATCGCATCCGGCCCTGCACATCAACGCGTCGCTGTGGCTGGCTAAAATTCAGTGAGTTACTGCCTGCCGACCGTCAGAGCAGCGGTCGGCAGGCAGTAACTTATTCGCTTCGTAAACTCTTGACTGGATTTGTCAGGGCGGCTCGGATGCTTTGATAGCTTACCGTTAATAACGTGACAAGTAGCGTACTCAGGCCAGCCACGACGAAAATCCACCAGGAAATATCGGTTCGGTACGTATAAGAGCTAAGCCAGTTATTGAGAAAGTAATAGGCTGTAGGGGCTGCTATAATGAACGCAATCAAGGCCAGTACAACAAAGTCTTTGGAAAGCATGCCCCACAGGTTCAGTACCGATGCGCCCAGCACTTTGCGAACGCCAATCTCTTTGGTTCGCTGTTCGGCCACAAAGGAAGCTAATCCGAAAATACCCAGGCAGGAAATAAAGATGGCGAGCCCGGCGAAGATCGACGCCAGCTTGCCGATTCGCTCTTCGTTACCGAATTTCCGGGCATACTCCTGATCGATAAATCTATAGTCAAAGGGAGCCGCCGGATTGAATTTTTTAAAGACGGCTTCAATTTTTGGCAACGCATCGCTGGCGGCCATGGTGGGTGATAGCCTGATGACAAACAGGTCGGCCCAACTATAATCCAGCATGAACATGGTGCGAAAAACCGGCGTGTAGGGGGAATCCATCACCATGTCTTTAATGACCCCGATGATTTTGAATGGCCTGCCGTCGGCCGTGATGGTCTGCCCAATGGGGTTTGTCAAACCCATAAATTTTACGGCGGCTTCATTAACGACAACCGCAGAGGAGTCCGTCGAAAATGACCGGGAGAAATCGCGCCCTTCCCTGAACTGCCAGCCCACCGTTTTTCCGTAATCATGCGAGATGGCAATCGTCCCAAAATTACCCTGAACGTTGGGGGCTTTGCCGGGCCACTCGTATCCGTTATTAATTACATTAACCCCCGTGGTTGGGCTGGACGATTGGGCTATCTCCGCAACGGCTCCCGTTTCGAGTAACTGAGTCCGAAGGGCATTGTAGTGCTTAACGAGCTCTTCGACATTGATCGGAACGGAGATGAGACCCTCCCGATTGTACCCAACGGGGCGGTTCTTGGCAAATTGGATCTGACGAAAAACAATGATTGTTCCAATGATCAGCGTAACGGAAACCGTAAACTGTACGACGACCAGCACCTGACGGGGAACGGAAGCGAGTCGGCCCACCCGGAAGGTGCCTTTTAGGACTTTCACAGGTTGAAATGACGATAAGTAGAAAGCTGGATAGCTACCCGCGATAAGGCCGGTTAATACACTGAAACCCATTCCCAGAAGCCAGAACACGGGCGACGACCACAGAATTGATAATCGTTTGTCGGCGATTTCATTGAAAATTGGTAAAGTGAGCAGCACAAACAAGATCGCCAGCACAAAAGCGATGGTAACGACCAGTAGCGATTCGCTCAGGAACTGAGCAATCAACTGACCACGCACCGAACCGACCGCTTTCCGGATACCGACTTCCTTGGCCCGTTTTTCGGATCGGGCTGTACTGAGGTTCATAAAATTAATGCACGCCAACAGCAGCACGAAAAGGCCGATAATGCCAAACAGCCAAACGTACTGAATCCGTCCGCCCGTGTTTACCCCGTTTTTCCATTCGCTGTGCAAGTGCCATTGGCTCATCGGATGAAGAAATACCTCCGGGTTAAACTCGCCGTCTTCTTTGTGAACGTTGTTACGCTTAACGTTTTTGATTTGCGCCGAAACCTGCTCCATCGACGCGTTATCGGCTAGCTGGACGAGCGTCAGAAACGAGTTGTTGCGCCAGGGGTTGGTCAGCTTCTCCGGCCAGTCCATAGCGCTGAAGGACAAATCCCAGGGTGCGATGAACGACAGATCGCTGAAGTCAGAATTGATGGGCAGATCTTTATATACCCCCGTTACTTTTACGGCGAACTTGTTGTCGATCTTCATCAGCTTTCCCATCGGATCGGTGTCGCCAAAAACGGCCTGAGCCACAGATTCCGATAAGAGAATGGAGCCCCGTTCTATCAGCCCCGCCCGCGTCCCTTTCAGCATGGTAAGCGTCAATATTTCAGGTGCTTCAGGCTCCATATACGTGCCACTTTTCGTGATCCGCTTTTCGCCCGCCGACAGAATATGATCGCCTAACCAGGTATACATGGCAACATGCCTGAACGAGCCGTTGCCATATTTGCTGCGTAGTTCGGCACCCATCGGGTAGGGGACAGCCGTCTGGGTACCAATCTCTCCATTGAAGGTCTGGTGTTGCCTGACCTGCGCAATACGGTCGTAATGCTGGAAGGATTTATTGTAGGAGAGTTCGTCCCACACCCACAGGCCGATGAGTATGGCCACGGCCATTCCTACCGAAAGTCCGGCAACATTGATGGCTGAAAAAGCCTTGTTTTTGGTCAGATTCCGGAAGGCAATTTTGATATAATTCTGAAGCATAGTCGTTGTGGCTGGCGTTGGGTAGTACGTTGCTGTTGATTTTCGTTTGAGGGCGAAGGGTTTGATAAAGCCTATCACATCCCACACATAGCGCCACCTGGCCCGACGCTCCCCCCGACGCCCGACCTGCCAGGCAAATTCTTCGTGGAGGTCGCCCAGAACTTCTTCGCGTCTATGAGGAGACAGTATCCAGGACAGTAGCCGGTCGGCCCAGCGGGGTGGTGCAGGTGGCTGATTCATAAGCTGATGGCCGGGTTTGATGAGCTAGGCAACCGGTTCCACAGTGTGGTCCGGACTTCCTGAATTTCCTGCAATGTCCGACGACCATAAACGGTCACCGTAAACAAGCGCTTCCGGCGGCCACCGCGCTCGGCTGTGGGTTCACCCATTACGGAGTTGACCATGCCTTTGTCTTCCAGACGTTGTAAGGCCGCATGAATCTGATTCAGCCGAACCGGGCGGCCCGTTTGCTCAATGATTTCGTGGGTAATGGTTACGCCATACGCTTGCCCTTCCAGCACCGCAACGGTGAGAAGAACAATCTCCTCAAACTCGCCCAAGTAGGTCCGCTTCATCACATTTGATTAGTTCTATATTTGCTGATCAAATGTCTTGCCAGAACCAGGAACAAGCTCTGCAACGCTCACGGGGAAGATATTGGTCGATAAAGTAGTCGGTGAATGTCCGATTACGGACACCGGACCGTCCTGAATCGGACGTTGGGACTATAAGCTATAGGCGACGGGTTGGTGACGCCTTTGAGACGTAAAAAGCTGCGTCTCAAAGGCGTCATTCGCTTCGCAAACTCTTGACCGGATTCATCAGAGCGGCTCGAATACTCTGGTAACTCACGGTTAGCAGCGCAATAAGCACCGCTAACAAACCTGACCCCACAAATATCCAGACCGATACATCGATACGGTACGTAAAGCGTTGCAGATAGTGGGTAACGGCCCACCAGGCCAGCGGACTAGCCAGTACCACAGCGATCAACACCAGCTTGATAAAGTCTTTGGAGAGTAGCGAAACGACGCCCGCTATGCTGGCCCCCAGTACTTTCCGAATTCCGATTTCTTTGGTGCGCTGATGAGCGGTTAGGGTAGCCAGTCCAAAGAGTCCCAGACAACTGATCAGGATAGCGATGGCCGTTGCCAGATTAACCACCCGCGACAATTGCCGGTCCTGCTTGTAGAATGCTTCCATTGTCTGATCGTAGAATTCATAATCGAAGGCAGCATCGGGGAAAAACTGCTTCCAGACCGTATTCATTTGTGTAATCGTCTGCTGCCAGTCGGCGGGCTGATTGGATGCCAGCTTGATGTTTAACGTATACAGGCCTTCCCGGTCAGTCATAAGGGCGGTGGGTTGTATTTTCTCCCGGAAGGATCGGGTATGAAAATCGCGGACTACGCCAACAATGGGTACTACTTTCTGACCATTATCCTCTCTCAAATGAGCGACCAGTGCTTCCTGCGGTCTATTGAATCCCAAGGCTTTAGCCGCTGTTTCGTTAATGACGTACTCTCGGATTGTATCGGCGGGCTGTAAATTGCGTCCGGCCAGTAGGGGCAGCTTATACAAAGGAATGTAATCTGTATCTACGTACTTACGATACATGTTCACCTCCACTTTCCCCTTTTTGCCAACCAGCTCATGGGTGTTGCTCGAATAAGAATCTGAAGCGGGCTGGTTTCCCAGACTTACTGCCGACACACCAGGTAGCTTTTGCAGCGCCTGTTTTAACGCAAATCGTTGGTTCACCGGTGTCGTCTCCGCGTGTTTCCACGGGATAGACACCGTTAGAACGGCTTCCCGGACAAAACCCATATCGGCCTGAAGGCTGTACCGAAGTTGCTGATTCACGATAAGCGACCCTACAATGAAAAGCTGGGCAATGAAAAACTGGAATACAATCAGGCTTTTTCGCAGTGTGAGCGGATTTCGACTGTCTTTGGTCGAGTAGCCTAGTTGCCCTCGTAACACAGCCGCGGGTTGAAAACGGGCAATAAGCCATCCTGGGTATAGGCCCGCCAATAAAGTTACGCTGATCAGTAGCGCCGTCAAGAACAGGGCAATTGCCAGCCAGTTCTGATGGGCTGTCAGACCATCCGGAATCAAGTCACTGAAGTTCGCAAAAAACAATTGGGAGAGACCGTAAGCCAGTCCGAAGGCCAGTAGCGTGATCGCGGCTGTCTCGCCAAGAAATTGCATAACCAGTGTTCGTCGCCGACTGCCAAGAGTTTTGCGAATCCCGATCTCGCGCGCCCGCTGGGGTACCTGCGCCGAAGCCAGGTTGATGTAGTTGATAACGGCCAGCGCCAGGATAAAACAGGCTAGTCCGATTAAGCCAACCAAAACGTGTTTGTCGATCCGGTGGCTGTATTCGTTGTACGCCGTGCCAAAGTGTAATTCGGCCAGCGGTTGAAGCAAATGCCAGCGTTTAAAGGGAAGGTAAGCGGCCGAGTTTTTCTTCGACAGAGCATTGATCTGCTCTTCAACCCGTTTCGGGTCAGCATTGGCACTGAGCATTAGAAAAAGCTGATCGATGGAGTTCGTACTGCCCCATTTACGGTGTTCATAAGGCTCTCGGTCCGTTGCTATGGAAATAAATTCGCTGCCGGTAAAATCAGAAGGGTAAGGTAAATCGGCTACCACGCCAACTACCTGTACGGAAAGCGTATCTCCGTACAAAACAGGTTTATTCAGTACCTGACGGGGCGACAGGCCCGGAAAGTACTGAGCGGCCCGACGCTGCGTCAAGACAACGCAATTGGGTTGAGTGAGCGCCAGGGAAGGGTTGCCGGATAGCCATATGTAGGGTACCATCCGAAAATAATTTGTATCGGTAAGAACCACGTTCTGGCCGTCATCGAATGCCAGGGGACTCCCTTTCGGCTGCGGAACCTGAATTTGTTCGAATCGGCGATGTAAGATGGGGATGGTGCGTTCAATACCGGTAATGTGCCGACGAACGGCATCGGCCATCGGTAGGGGCGTACCAGGGTTTCCCTGTTCCTTGCCATCGACAATGAACTGGCTTACAACCCTGACGATCCGATCGCGATCAGGGTTCTGGGTATCGAAACTGAATTCGAACGATACGATGCGGTAAATAACCCAGCAGGCGCTTAACCCAATGGACAAGCCGACGACGTTCAGGCCAGAATAAAAACGGTTACGCCAAAGTTGTCGCCGGGCAAGTTTAATGTAGTTGAAAAACATATCAATGCTGAATATAGAGTTATCCGATGACGAATGGGGCTGGCGTTTCAGGGCAAAGGGCTGCATAAACCGGAGCACATTCAGCCAGTATCGTCGGTTGGCGCTCCCGGTTCCTGCCTGTCGTGCATCACGGACGTACCGCTCGTGCAAATCCCCCTGTATTTCTTCCAGCAGGTGAGGAGCACAGACCCATTCGAGTAGCCGGTCGGCCCAGCGGGGTGGCTGGTTCATATGAGGTGGTTTGGCGTGGCGGGCGTTCATAAACTGATAGCCGGTAGGGCCTGGGGTGAGATAGCGTTCCAGAGTTGATCCCGAACGGCTCTGATGTCGTGCAGGGTGCGGCTACCCAGTGCCGTAACGGTAAATAATCGCTTGCGCCGGCCACCCCGTTCAGCAGTTGCCTCGCCCATACGGGAGGCAAGCATACCCTTCTCTTCCAGCCGGTGGAGGGCTGCGTGAACCGCGCTGATGCTTACCGACCGACCCGTCTGCCGATCCAGTTCATCCGTGATCGCAACGCCATAAGCGCCCTCGTATAGCACCGCAACGGTCAATAAAACCACTTCTTCAAACTCACCCAAGTAGGTCCGTTTCATGCAGAAAGAATAAGATTAACTTTTGTAGAACAAATACCTTGCCAGCTTACCAAATTTGCTGTTCTGATCTGTATGGGGCTGTTTTGTCAGAAAGCTACCGTCCGAAATCGTACACGGTTGTCCGATGCCGAACAATCCGGACAGGAAAGTTGTCCGACTATACACGAGCGTCCCTACCTTTGGGGTATAAACAATCTCTGTCAAGGCTACCTACTACTATGGCTCTCAAAACGCTGGTTAAAATATCGAATGTGACGAACCTCAGCGATGCCCGCTACTGTGCGGGTATGGGCGTTGATATGCTTGGTTTTTCGATGGATGCTGATTCGCCGGATTACGTAGCGCCAGCAAAGTTTGCCGAGATAAGGGGCTGGCTCGCGGGTGTACAGATTGTTGGCGAAACCAGATCGACCGATCCGGAAATCATTGAGCAGCTTCTGGAAACGTACCAGCCTGATTTGCTACAGGTCGACGAAGCGGCTTTGCTTCCTTACCTGAGTACCCTGGGCAAATCAGATACGGAACTTCGGTTCATTCTCCGGGTCGACGTGGCGCAGCTGACGCTCGATCAGCTGGATACGCTTCTCCAGACGGGGGCGGCCAATGCCGACTATGTTTTGCTGGAGAGTAATGGACTGATGAATATGGAAGAGGAACTGAAAACGCTTCTGCAACGGCCGACAACCCGTTATTCCATCTTGCTGGGAACCGGAATATCGGCGCAGAATGTCCATGAGCTGTTGGCTGAACTGTCGTCGGTGCGCGGTATTGCCCTGAGTGGAGGCATTGAAGAACAGCCTGGCAACAAAGAATTTGGCGAGCTGATGGATATTCTGGAAGCGATTGAGGAAGACTAAAATCACTACTATGTATTACCTACTATCATTGAAAACATACATCCATCCATAAGCGCGTCCATTCTTCCTATTCTGCTTTTGGGGCAGGGGTTCATCGGCTAGGTTTACAACAGTTTTAACGGTCCGGGTATCCGGCACTAGAAGCCATGAACAAACGCTTAGAACGTATTGCTGACCAGGCCCAGGTAGGGGGCGTATGCGCTGGTATAGCCGATTATTTTGGCATTGATCGCGCCCTGGTGCGCCTGTTGTTTGTTATCGGGATTTTTCTGCCTCACTTCCCGGCTGTCATCATTTATGTTATCTTGTGGATCGCATTGCCGGAGCGTCGTTCGGCGGTCGCTGGTTTACAATCAACTGTTTACGCAAACCCTATTTTCATGAATCCTTATAATCCCAATAAACCTGCATCACCTGACCGGAGCATCCTCGGCGGGGGAATTTTGATTCTGCTTGGCGTCATGTTTCTAATTGACCGCTACTTCGATATCGACTTTGGCGATCTATGGCCATTTATTCTGATCGCGCTTGGTTTGTGGCTGATTTTTCGGGATCGGATCCGGACGCCTTTCGATCCGAATCAACACGACCCCTACAAGAATGATCCGTACAGGAATGATCCCACCCAAAACGATCCAAATAACGGGACACTGTAACGTTATGATGCAGGATGTAGGCTATATGATGTAGCCAAGTTGATGCGAAATTATACAGCCTACATCCTGCATCATACATCTAAAAAGTCTTATGCAACGAAGAAACGGATTATTCTGGGGGATTTTCCTGCTTACGCTGGGGGTGCTGTTCCTGGCCCGGCGAGCAGGGGTTTTGGATGTCGACTGGCATTCGCTAGTGAATTTGTGGCCGGTTCTCCTGATTCTGGCTGGTGTTAATCTGATTCTGGAACGGCGCGCTAATCCGGCCGCTTTCATCACCACGGTTATGCTGGCCGTTGCCGTACCTACAACCCTGTTTGGCTTTCTGTCACACGATCGGGATCGCGATGAGTTTCACATGCGCTGGGACAATGGGGATGACGACGACAACGATGATAACAATAACGAAAGCGAGTCGGAAGAAGAGGAGGACGAGGATAACGGCAGCGCGGAGAACGAGAATGAAGATGATTACCGGGCCGAGCGTGATCGTCGTGATTCGGAAACGTCTGAAACGCACACCAATACGTTTTCCGAAACGATGGAAAGCGGTACACGTGAAGCGGTGCTGAAGTTGTCGGGTGGGGCCGGCCGGTTTTTTATCAGTGAACCCACTTCCGAACTCATCAAAGCCGATACGAAGCAGACCGTGGGTACGTATTCTATGTCTGTAGACCGCGATGCAACGACCCATATTCCGACCATCGAACTAAAGCCAACCGAAGAAAGACAGGACATTGACCTGAAAGATGGCAAGTTCGAAAATCGGGTGGATGTTCACCTGAACGCAACCCCGGTCTGGACAATGGACGTGGCCCTCGGTGCGGGTCAGGGTGATCTGGACCTGAGCGCCTATGCCGTAAAAAGCCTGAAGCTGGGCGCTGGCGCGGCTGACCTCGACCTTAAACTGGGGGCTAAAGCCGACCAGGCTGATGTAAAACTGGATGTCGGAGCGGCTTCGGTTACGGTTCATGTTCCTAAAGAAGTGGGTTGCCAGATCAAGAAAGACGGCGCCCTTAATCTGGAGCAGCTGGATGATTTTACCGATGTGGGCGGGGGCGAATTTGTCAGTCCAGGCTACAATACAGCCAAAAAGAAAATGACGATCCGTTTCAACGGGGGCATCTCCCGGTTCAAGGTGGTGCGGTATTAAACAAAACCTCCTGAGCCGCTCATGCGGTTCTTACAATGACTTTCGAACGACCAGGTGGAACGGGTTTTCAACGTGTTCCACACTGGCGTTTAAGACCAGTTGGGCGGCTGTTCGGCCCATTTGTGCAAAATCGGTGGAAATTACCGTGATGCCATCCAGTAAAAACTCCTTCAGGGGCGTGTCGTTGTACGACAGAATGCCCACCTCCTGCCCAACGATGTACGGCGTTATCTTGATTCGTTTGATCAGCTCGACCAGATCTTCCTCCATCAGATTAATATACGCGTGCTGAGGCTGAATAACCTCATGCTGTATGTCGTTGATAACGCGCGTCCTGAGGCCGTGTTCGTAACAGAACTTGTAAAATCCGTTCAGAATCGCTTTTGGATGATAACTGTACGACGGAAAGAGTATGCACAACGTTGTGTATTTTCGTAGCAGGGGCAGGGCGTCGGTTAGCGCCTGGTAAAGATCCCGCTCAAAATTTTGAAAGACCGCACCATAGCTGCCCGTTATTCCCTCCAGCAACTTATCCAGAATAATCAGTTTGTGTTTGGGCAGGCTGTTGATCAGGTCATCGGCTTTTTCGCCCCCTTCAAAAAAATGCCCGATAATCACATAATGCGTATGGTTGCGGGCCTGCCGCTGGATCAGGTCCCGAAACAGTCGGAAATCATTGTTGTAGATGAAAAAATCGATTGCTACGCCTGGCCCCAGCAGTTCCACAAAAGAGTCGTAGATAATTTTCTTGTGGGCGCTTAACTTATTGAATAACAAGAATATTTTTAAGTTATTCCCGGTTGGTGTGTAGTTGATATAAAATCCCTTTCCCTTCACAGCCCCGATTATTTCTTTTTCCTTCAGGAGTTCATAGGCGCGCTCTATCGTGCCTTTGGACACGTCAAATTCAGCGCAAAGTTCGTGGATGGAGGGAAGCTTGGCACCCGGCAGAATATCCCGATTCTCGATGCCTTCCACAATTGAATTATAAATCTGCTGGTATTTGGGCGTGTTGGAGTAGTCGTTAATCTTAATGTGATAAAGCATGGCCGATTGACAATAGACATTGAATTGTCTGAAAAGTCGGCAGGCCAGTGAATGTACTCTTTCGATTGCAATCATCAGCGGCCGCCTGATAAAGGGCTGGTTCAGGATCGATTAAGCTATTGGTACGGGCGCACTGAACAAGTTATAACTATGCAGAAACAGGGGCTCTGTACGGTTCAATAGTATTGAAAATACCAAGAATATTGTCGAAATAATGATAGTTATGGGTAGGTATGGGAAAGTTAGAGGAAAGCATCTGGTAATATTTGGCTATTAAATTATCTTTTTCCTAAGCCAGTTAATTACTAACCTCTAGTACTTAATCCAGTCATATTCATGAAAAGACTCTATCAGTTTGTGGCACTTAGTCTGGTAGCGGGCTCATTTACCAGCTTTGCGCAGGAGCCCAGACAACCCCAGCCCACAGGACGCGCTCTGTCCCGTGAGTTAGTGGCCTTTAACACCCCAAAGCCGGTAGACAATGTTGTCGCAGACATTCCCATAACGGGTAAAGTGACAGACGAAAAAGGAGAAGGATTGCCCGGCGTTAGTGTTGTGGTGAAAGGATCAACCCAGGGAGCGACGACCGATGGCGAAGGTAGTTTTCGAATCAATGTTCCCAACGCTGCTGCAACACTGGTCTTCAGTTTTGTGGGGTACGGGAGGAAAGAAGTCGTGGTGGGTAACCAGACCGCGCTGACAGTTGCCCTGGCACCGGACGATCAGACCCTAAACGAAGTGGTTGTGGTTGGCTACGGTAGCCAGTTGAAAAAAGAAATAACGGGCGCTGTGCAGACGGTCAGTGCCGCCGAAATCAAAGATTTACCCGTTTCGCAGATCGGGCAAAAGCTACAGGGTCGGCTGGCAGGGGTACAGATCAACCAAACTACGGGGAAGCCCGGTCAAGGTATATCCATCCGGATTCGGGGGCAGGTGTCGGTTACGGCGGGTAGTGATCCGCTGTATGTAGTGGATGGCTTTCCGATTACGGGGAACATTGCCCAGCTCAACCCCGACGAAATTGAAGACCTGACCGTACTGAAAGATGCGGCTTCAACGTCGTTGTATGGATCGCGGGCGGCCAATGGCGTTGTCCTGATCACTACCAAAAAAGGGAAGCCCGGTCAGACCAACATTAGCTTCAATATGTTTGCGGGGGTGCAGCAGGTGCCCAAACGGGGCCGGGTTAAAATGCTGGATGCAGTTCAGTTTGCCCAGTTCAAGAAAGAGTTTTACGAAGACCAGTTGCAGCCCGTACCGGATATATTTCAGAACCCAGCTCAGTACGAAGGCAAAAACAACGATTGGTATGATGCCCTGCTTCGGGTAGCCCCTATTCAGAGCTATAACCTGAGTGTGTCGAACAACACCGAGCGGTCAAATACGTCGTTGGTGGCCGGGGTATTCAACCAGGACGGGGTTGTGCTGAACAACAAATACAAGCGGTATTCACTCCGGATGAACTCGAACTACAATCTGTCGAAAAGCGTAACCGTTGGCTTCAATGCCGCGCCATCGTACGTGTTCGACAATACTCCCCGAACCGACGGCGACCGGGGAACGGGTATCCTGTTCAATGCGCTGCATACCTGGCCCATTATGCCCATCTACGATTCGAACGGGCAACTGACCAAATACAATACGTTGCCCAGCAGCACAGGGAACATTTTCAACTACCCGAACTGGGTGCGGGCCGCGAGTGAATTGACCAACGAAACCCGAAACACGAATTTGCTGGCCAATGCCTATGTTCAGTACCGCCCGATTAACGGACTGACGCTGAAGTCGACCATCAACATTGAATATCTGAATGCCAAGTTCTTCTATTTCAACCCGTCGACGGCCACGAGCGCCATCAATGTACCGATACCCACAACGGCCTCATCGACGCGGCAAAGTCTGGAAAACGTATCCTGGCTGAACGAAAACCTGGCAACCTATACGCGGAGTTTCAATGACCATAATTTTGAGTTGCTGGCCGGGTTTACCAACCAGAAATTCCGCCAGGAGTTCACCCGAATTTCGGCCAATACCTACTCCGACGACCGGCTGCCAACCATTCAGGGAGCCCTCAACATCGATCGTGCAGGCAACAACACCAGCAACGATATTCAGCAGTGGACGCTTACGTCGTATCTCTCCCGGCTGACCTATAATTACAAAGGCAAGTACCTGTTCACGGCGGCTGTTCGGGCAGATGGTTCATCCCGGTTCGGGGCCAATAACCAGTTTGGTACATTCCCCTCAGCGTCAGTGGGCTGGGTATTGTCGGATGAAAATTTCCTGAAACCCATTCAGCAGGTTTCGTTTGCCAAAATCCGGGCCAGCTACGGCGTAATCGGGAATAATAACATTGGTAACTACACCTCCTACGCCCTGGTCAACAACACCACGAATGCGGTGTTTGGCAGCAATGTGGCTACGGGAGCTGTCGTTTCGACCCTGGCTAACCCGAACTTAGGCTGGGAAACCACCCGCCAGTTTGACGCCGGCCTCGACCTGGGTTTGTTCAACGATCGTGTTCAGTTTATCTATGATTTCTACACCAAGCGAACCACCAATCTGCTCTATAACGTGCAGATTCCGCAGGAGTCCGGCTTTACCTACTTCTCCGATAACATCGGTGAGATCAAGTTCTGGGGCCATGAGTTCTCGCTGACGACGAAGAATACCACGGGCCGGTTGAAATGGACCACCAACGCCAACATTTCCTTCAACCGGAACATTGTCGTTTCGCTGGCGCCGGGTATCGACCGGGTGTATGGCGGTACAGGATTTCACATTACGCAGGTCGGCAAGCCCTTCGGCCAGTTCTACGGACTGGTAAAAGAAGGCTACTACCAAACCGCAGAGGAGTTAAGAACCTCGCCGATTATTCCGGGGCGTTCGGCCATCGGGACGATTAAATTTAAGGACATAAACGGGGATGGCGTTATTACGAACGGCGGTGACCTCGATGACCGGACGATTCTGGGCAGCCCCTTCCCGAAATTTACCTACGGAATTACCAACGACCTCAAGTACGGCAATTTCGATTTCTCGATTACGGGGTCCGGCTCGTATGGCAACCAGCTTTGGGTCCGTCATTTGTACAGCACGGCCAATCTGGATGGGGTATTCAACATGGTTGAGGGGGTGAAAGATCGCTTCCGGGTTAAGAACACCCAGGTAATCAATAACGGCATTACCACCAATGTGGCCACCACCGTAATTACGCCGGGAGCCGGTCAGTTCGGGGCAACAAACAACGGCGGAAACTACACCGGTATTGAGCGCGACTGGCACAGTTCACAGTTTCTGGCCGATGCGTCGTTCTTCACCATCAAGAACATAACCGTGGGCTATAATTTCGGTCCGCTGAACAAGTTCTTCCGGTCGGCCCGGCTCTATGCATCGGTGCAGCAGGTCTATGTATTTACGAAATACTGGGGTGGACCAAATCCCGAAACCAGTGGCAATGGAGCTGGTGACGGCCCCGGCGACAATTTGAGCCAGGGAGTCGACTTCTCCAACTACCCGGTTCCCCGCACGTATACCGCAGGCATCAACCTGAACTTTTAGGCCAGCGGGTGTATCAAACTCATTTTCAACATTCTTATTTCTCATACAGAATGAAAGCAAGACTTATAGCTACCTGGTTGATGGGCGTTGCGCTGACCGGTTGCCAGAGCGATTTTTTAACGGTAATACCGGAGACTGCATTAAGTTCGGCCACCTTTTTCAAAACAGAATCCGATTTTCAGCAGGCCGTCAATGGAGCCTACGTTCCGTTCCGGCAGATGTACAACGAACGGGCATGGGTGCTGGAAGAAATGCACTCCGATAATACCTACTACGCCCGGAATACGCTGTACGGCGCGGTTGACCCCACGGAGAACGTCGCTGATTTTGCCGTTCCAACGGCTAACGGTGTCACAGCGAATGACAATGTACTCGTGCAGTTCCGGCTGAACTACGTGATCATCTCACGGGCCAATCAGGTGCTGTCGCTGATTGATGGCACGGGAATAACGTTCACCAGCGATGCGGTTAAAAACAACATCAAGGGGCAGGCGCAGTTTCTGCGGGCGTTTGCCTATTTCGATCTGGTTCGGTTGTTTGGGAAAGTGCCGCTGCATTTAACGCCGGTGACGGGCCGCGAAGATGCCGCCCTACCTTTGTCGACAACGGACGAAATCTATGCCCAGATTGAGAAGGATGCGCTGGCGGCCAGTACCAACTTACAGAGTAAATCGGCACAGGCCGCACAGGATATCGGTCGGGCTACGTCGGGAGCCGCCAAGACCCTGCTGGCCAATTTGTACATCACGCAGAAGAAATGGGCGTCGGCCGAAACCGTGCTGAGAGACATCGTTTCCAAAAACGAATACTCGCTGCGGGCTGACTACAATGACGCGTTTTCCTACACCAGTACGAATAAAAATAATGCGGAATCGATCTTTGAGATTCAGTACATGGAAGGCTCGGCCGGGTACAATGGCAATCAGATTTACCGGTTTCTGCCATCGCCCATAACCGCAGCGGAGATTGCCCCGATCGTGGGCACGTCGAATCCCCAGCCGACCTCGCAGGAAAGCAATAACATTCCCACGCCGGACCTTATTGCAGCGTATGAAGCCGGTGACAAGCGGAAGGATATTTCGATTGGGACCGTTGTGCTGAGCACTAGTCTCCGCGCAACAAAAGAATACCCGTACATCAAAAAGTACGCCCGGCCACACTCGTTGAACAACAATACGGGGCAGAACTGGCCGGTATATCGCTACGCCGAAGTGCTGCTGTTTATGGCTGAAGCGCTGAATGAACAGGGGAAAACCGGTGAGGCTGCCACCTACATCAACCAGGTTCGTACGCGGGCGGGGCTGGCGGCAACCAAAGCGACGGGGCAGGCTGATATGCGGGAAGCCATCTTTAAAGAACGACGGGTCGAACTGGCTTTCGAAAACAAGCGCTGGTTCGATCTGACCAGAACGGGCCGCGTGAAAGAGATCATTGGGGCTTACGGAGCCAAAGTGAAAGCCAACCCGGCCGATTACTATTTTCCCGCCGGAGCCGTTCCGCCACCGAATGCCTTCACGGTTCTGGACGATTACTACGGATTACCCGCCGTCGAATCGGCTCTGACGCCTTATTTTTAAACGTATATGGATGTTCTATGATGTGCCCGTGGTATCGGGTTTGAGAATCGCCCCGGCCGACACCACGGGCATGTTACTAAACCTGCCATCCCACAAACGTAATTTTACGCGTACCCCACCGGACGGTTCGGGCCGGAAAGAAAATGAAAACAAGTGCTTTCTTTATGTTTAATCTAGGTTGGTAAAAATGAATCGATAGAAGCAGAATCGTTTCGGCTCTGCTTCTTCTCTTTTGTTTACCCGCCACTGCCAGGTCGGTATATTGCTCTGTTCAGGTGCTTTATACGGAGACTGCACCCCCGATTATTGTTCGACATGCCGCCATCGAGGCATTGCTACAAACTTATTTACTCAATCGAATTATGTTATTCACGAACAAACCAGCCAAGTTACTACTCATCGTTGCTGCGTTCGCCTTTATCGGAACATCCTGGATTAGTATGCAGGGGGCAAGTACCCTGATTCCGGTAGCCGATGACCCTAAAACCGATAAATTGAAGCTGTTGCCGGGGTTCAAAGCGGAGCACTTGTACAGTCCCTCCGATAACAAACAGGGCTCCTGGGTAGCCATGGCATTTGACGATAAAGGCCGCATGATCACGTCCGATCAGTACGGATTTCTGTATCGGCTCGAACTGCCGCCAATCGGCTCGGGTACGTCACAGCCTAAAATAGAAAAGCTGAAAGTGGGGGTTGTTCAACCCGGCGATACGACGGTGGGCATGGGCTACGCACAGGGTCTGCTGTATGCGTTCAACAGCCTCTACGTGATGGTGAACAACTGGGAAAATAAGAAATTCGACAAAGGGAGCGGGCTCTACCGGCTGCAGGACACCGATGGCGATGATCAGTACGACAAAATAACCTTGCTGAAAGCCCTGAAAGGTGAGCCGGGCGAGCATGGTCCCCACAGTATAAAACTCTCACCCGACAAGAAGTCGTTGTACGTCATTGCCGGGAACCATACCGATGTGCCGGAAATGGACGCCTATCGCTTGCCGTCTAACTGGAAGGAGGACAACCTGTTCCCACAGATAAAAGACCCTCGTGGCCATGCCAACAACCGGATGGCCCCCGGCGGCTGGATCGCGAATGTTGATCCGGAGGGAAAGCGGTGGGAACTCATGGGGGCTGGTTTCCGGAATGCGTTTGATATTGCGTTCAACGAAGCCGGTGACATGTTTGCCTACGATTCGGACATGGAATGGGATTTTGGCCTGCCCTGGTACCGGCCTACCCGTATTTGTCACGTGACCAGTGGTGCTGAATTTGGCTGGCGTACCGGTAATGGAAAGTGGTTGCCTGCCAACCCCGACAACTTGCCGCCCGTATTGAACATCGGGCAGGGCTCGCCGACAAACCTTGTCTTTGGCGAGAACGCCCGGTTTCCGCAACGCTATCGTCAGTCATTGTTTGCCTTCGACTGGAGCTTCGGTATTATTTACTCGATCAATCTGAAGCCTAAAGGGGCATCGTACGAGGCCGAGCGGGAGGAGTTTATTTCGGGTTCACCACTGCCACTGACCGATGGCATGTTCGGACCCGACGGCTCCCTGTATTTCCTGACGGGTGGCCGTCGACTGGAATCAGATCTGTACCGGATCACGTATACCGGCACTGAATCGGTCACGCCCACGGCGAAGGCAACTGTGCTGACCAAAGAACACCAGCTCCGAACCCAATTGGAACAGTATCATCAGGGAGCCAACCCCGCGGCTATCGACGCTGCCTGGCCTAATCTGAGCCATCCCGACCGATTTGTTCGCTATGCGGCCCGGATTGCGGTTGAACATCAGCCGGTTGCTCAATGGCAGAATCGGGTATTCACCGAAACCGATCCGCAACGCCTGATCCAATCGGCCGTCGCACTGGCCCGTCAGGGTGACGCTGCGCAGAAAAGTAAACTGCTCAACGCCCTGGTCACGATAAAATACGACCAGTTGCCGGAGTCGCAGCAGTTCGACCTGTGTCGGGCTTTCGAACTGGTTCTACTCCGGATGGGCATGCCCGAAGGGGCTGATAAGGAAAAAGTAATCGCCTACCTGAATCCGCGTTATCCCGCTAAAACGGCGCTGATGAACCGGGGGCTCAGTAAGGTTCTGATTACCCTGGAAGCACCGGGTGTGGTGAGCAAAACGCTGGCCCTGATGGACGTAAAAGACGAACCGGGTAGCAAAGACCTTGGTCTCGAAAACAGCACCGCTTCCTCCGACCTGATTCTGCGCAACCCGCAATACGGGCTGGACATCGCCAACATGCTGGCCAAAGTGCCGCCCCTGCAACAAACGTTTTATGCCGTTATGCTTAGCCGGGAAGACACAGGCTGGACACCAGAACTCCGGGCGAAGTATTTCTCCTGGTTTGCCAATGCGTTTAAATACCAGGGCGGACGCAGCTACGTCGGCTTCATTGATCGGGCGCGTAAACTGGCCTTGAATCACGTACCTAAAGACCAGTTTGAAAAATACAATAAACTGTCGGGGGCCGATCTGCTATCGGCATCGGGCAACGATTTCGTGAGCGATTACGCGCCAAAAGGTCCGGGTCGTCGGTGGGAACTGGACAAAGCGGTCGCTGTACTTGACAGTGGATCGACCAGCCGCAACTTCGACACCGGCAAGAAAATCTATTCGGCCATCTTATGTAGCCGTTGCCATTCGATGGGTGGTCAGGGGGGCGACATCGGACCCGATCTGACCCAACTTGGTACCCGGTTCTCCAACAAAGATATTCTGGAGTCCATCATCCACCCGGATAAAGCGATTTCGGATCAGTATGTATCTACCATTTTCACGTTGAAAAACGGGGAGTCGGTATTGGGCCGGCTGGTCAACGAGGATAAGGCGAGTTATTCAATTTCCCAGAATCCCTTTGCCCCGGATCAGCTTCGGAAGATCGCCAAGAAAGATGTTGCGTCGCGAAAAAACTCAACCGTTTCCATCATGCTGCCGGGTCTGATTAACAGCCTGAACCCCGATGAACTCAAAGATTTGGTGGCTTACCTGAAATCGGGCGGCAATCAGAACAACGAGGTCTATAAAGCAGGTAATACTGGATCGAAAGGGAAATAAAAATTCAGCGTATTAGTGCCGCAGTTCGAACTGCGGCACTAATACGCTATGAAAACAAACGGATAGAATGAAAAAAAACAGCATTAATGTTAGGCGTTTGGGGCTCGTGCTGGCTATTGCCATGACGGTGGGCCTGGGAACGGCCAGTGTGGCGCAAAAGAAAGACAAGAACGGATTTGTGCAGATATTCGACGGAAAGTCGTTGAAAGGCTGGGATGGAGACCCTACCTACTGGCGAGTAGAAAACGGGAATCTGGTCGGCGAAATAACCCCCTCGACTTTGCTCAAGACCAACTCGTTTATTATCTGGCGGGGTGGTGAGCCGGGTGATTTCGAGTTCAAAGGGGAGTTCAACATCACCAGCGAAGGCAATTCCGGCATTAACTACCGCAGCGATCAACTAACGGATGTACCGTTTGCCCTGCGCGGGTATCAGGCCGATATTGACGGCAAGAACCGCTACACCGGGCAGAACTACGAGGAGCGCAAGCGGACGACGCTGGCGTATCGTGGCCAGAAAACGACGATTCCGGCTTATACGGGCGATGCTACTCCCGACGCCGTCCGGGCCAATGTGAAGAATAACGCGTGGGGTGCGTTGACGGTGACTGGCTCGCTGGGTGATTCGGATTCTTTAAAGACGAAGATCAAAGCTGAGGACTGGAACACGTTCAGACTGGTTGTAAAAGGCAACCATTTGCAGCACTACATCAACGATGTGCTCATGAGCGATGTCACCGATGAGGATACGGTCAATGGCAAAACCAAAGGACTTCTGGGCGTGCAGGTGCACGTTGGCCCACCCATGAAAGTCCAGTATCGGAACCTCATGCTGAAGCAATTATAGGTTTGGTTTACGGTTCCCCCAGGACTGGGGCATACGTATTGTTTTCGCGACAGTTCCGGCGGAGAACCGCAATCACAAACGACAAACGCACACCTACGAACCACAAACTATACAACCTTGGCGCAACAACCCTGGACAGACAGAGTAACCAATCCGGCACAAGTAGGCGGAATTGAAACATCCGTACTGGATAACGGAACGGGCCGTGGTACCCGCATTGCGTGGATCAATACTGGAACAGGTCTTCGGTATAAAGTGGTCATTGATCGGGCCATGGATATCGCCGATGCGTTTTACAACCAGCATAGTCTGGCCTGGATTAGCCATACGGGCATTACTCCGCCCCAGCCTTTTTCCGATAAGGGAGCCGACTGGCTTCGCACCTTTGGGGGTGGCCTGCTCATTACCTGTGGCCTATCGCATGTGGGTGGCCCTGAGCAGGATGCGTATGGCGAACGAGGATTGCATGGGCAGATCAGCAATAGCCCCGCCGAAATCGAATCCATTATTCAGCCCGATCTGCTGACCGGCCAGCTTGAGATGAGCATCACCGGCCGAATCAAGGAAACGAAAATATTTGGCCCCAGTCTTGAATTAAGACGAACCATATCGGGCACGTTGGGCCAGCCCTTTTTGCGTATTCACGATGAGGTTATCAATCGGGGTAATACGCCGATGCCCCATATGCTGTTGTACCATTTCAACTTTGGCTGGCCATTGGTCGATGAGGGCACGAAGATTATCTGGCAGGGCGACTGGCAAGCCCGTGAGGGTGGTATCAACGCCGACATCTTCCGGGAAGGCAACGACTTTCGGACCTGTCCGGCTCCTTTAGATACGCACAGCGGCACGGGCGAAGCCGTTGCATCCATCAACGCGACCCCCGACAGTAGGGGTCTGTGTACGGCTGGTCTGTACAATGAGAAACTGGGCATAGTCATGGCCCTGCGCTTTCGCAAAGACCAGCTGCCCTGGCTGATCAACTGGCAGCATTGGGGAAAAGGGGAGTACGTGACCGGCCTCGAACCTGCCACCAATCCGCTTATCGGCCAGGCCAAAGCCCGTGAACAAGAGGAGCTTCTGTTTCTGGTACCCGGCGAAACCCGGTCCTACGATCTGGAAATTGAAATTTTACATGAGAAAGCCGCGCTCGATGACTTTCTAACAAAACATTCCTAAACCGATCCTTAATAAAACCCTGTATGGAAACAACAACAACATCCAGTTTGATCGAAAAAGCATTGGAGCAGGGGCAGGGCGTCCTGCGACTGACCCCAACCTGGGTTCCCCGGTCATTCTGCGTACCCGGTCGCCGGATAAAACTCCACCCCGACGATTATTATGTACTCGGGGGTGAACGGGGCGGCATCGATGAACGCTGGTTCTCATCGACGACACCCGCTAAAAACGGACCACTGACCGGCGAAAATGAAGGTCTGAGCCATGTTGTTTTCAACAACGGCGAGTCAGAGGTTCAATTTTTGCTGAAAGATGCTGTAAATGAACTGAAAGGCGAACTGATCGGCGATCGTTTGTGGGATGAGTATGGGGCCTGGCCAATGTACTCTAAGTTTTTCGACAACATGGGTCCTTTGCCGCATCACCTGCATCACAACGATGAGCAGGCAGCCCTGATCGGTCAACTGGGTAAGCCCGAAGCCTATTATTTTCCGCCCCAGGTCAACAACCACGGTGGCGACTTTCCATACACCTTTTTTGGTATTGCCCCCGGCACGACAAAAGAGCAGATAAAGGAATGCCTGCAAAACTTTACCAAAGGCGACAATAAGATCACGAATTATTCGTCGGCCTACCGGTTGGAGCCGGGAACGGGGTGGGATGTGCCGCCGGGATTGCTGCACGCGCCGGGTAGTATGTGTACTTACGAGCCTCAGAAAGCCTCCGATGTTTTTGCCATGTACCAGTCGCTGGTGAACGAAGCGATTATACCGGAAGAACTGCTGTGGAATGGTACGCCCAAAGACCGCATCGGTGATTTTGACCAGCTGATGGAAGCCATCGACTGGGATCTGAATGTTGATCCGCAGATGATGGCTAATCGGTTTATGAAGCCATTGCCGGTACGGCCGCTGGAGGAGATGGAAGGCTACGCCGAACATTGGGTTTGCTATAAGTCTGATGCCTTCAGTGCGAAAGAGCTAACTGTTTTCCCCGGCCAGACCGTAACCATTAAAGACAGTGCGGCATATGGCCTGATCATGATGCAGGGACATGGTAAACTGAATGACTGGAACATCGAAACCCCCGCGCTGATTCGGTACGGCCAACTGACGAACGATGAATTCTTCGTGAGTGAAAAAGCGGCTCTATCGGGCGTTACCATTGTCAATGCCTCCACAACGGACCCCATCGTGATGCTGAAACATTTCGGGCCCGGCAATCCTGATTTGGTCTTGTAGATAATTGGACGGCGGCTGACGCGAAAATGGACCGTGAGGACACCGGTCTATGGATAGGCAATCGTAAACTAAGCGACGGGCTTCTGTAAGCCCATAAATTGCTACCATACTCATGAGCTGTGGCTTTACGGGACACTTCCGCGTCAGCATTGACGAACCACAAACCATTGATACCCTAAAACTCCATGAACGAGAATAACTTCCCTAAACTGCACAATGCGACCTGGCCTGGAATCGTCGGGAAAGGGCCAGATTCAGAGCCCCCCATTCCATTTGATACGATGCTCGAAATGACGGCTGCCGCTGAAGTAGACGGCGTTAAATTCGATGGTGTTGATATCGGTCTTCTGGACCCGCACATCAACATCGATAGTTCCGACGATGATATTAAACGACTAGTGGACAAGGTGTCTGGCTACAATCTGGAAATTGGGTCGCTGGTAGCCCCTATCTGGGCAGGTTCGGCCATGGGCAGCAAAGAAGAACGAGCCACGTTTGTCGACATGGTGCGCAAAGCCTGTCACTTTGGTCAGCGGTTGCGTGAATTGGGCATTCGGCCAAGTGGCGTTGTGCGTATCGATTCGTCCAGCTCTCCCCAGGCCTGGGATGCCGATCCGGAAGGAAACTCCAGAATCATTGTGCAAACGTTCCGGGAAGCCTGCGATGTAGCTGCCGATTTTGGCGAAAAGCTAGCCGCTGAAGGGGAAATTTGCTGGGCCGGCATGCAAAGTTGGAAAACTATGCTCGACACGCTGGAAGCCGTCGATCGCCCGAATATGGGTTTCCAGGCTGACATGGCCCATACTTTATTGTACACACTCGGTTATAACCGCGAGCAGGACCGTATTCTGCCCGCTAATTTCGATTGGAGTGATCGGAAAACGCTGGAAGAAGCGCTGGTGACCATAACGAAAGCCCTCCGTCCGTGGACAATCGACTTCCACGTGGCTCAGAATGACGGCACGGTATTCGGTTCCGGTTCACACGATAAAACTGGCCGACACTGTCAGGCGTTAGATCCCAATGGTAAACTCGATGTCGTTCATGATGCCGGTTACTGGCTGCGCGACGAAAAGGGCGTGCTGACCAAAGCGTTCAGGCATATTTGTTGGGATGGCTGCATGTTCCCCAACGCCGTCATGAACAATCAGCAGACCTGGAATGATATTCTGGGCACCATGATTAAAGTCCGCAACGAACATGGCTGGCGAGAGTAGCCTGAACCCCCAACAACATGACACCCAAGAAAGAAATACGAATTGGTTTAATAGGCGCTGGCCTGATGGGCCGGACACACTCGAACGGATACAAACGAATCGGCGACTTTTTTCCTGAACTGGAATACCGGCCGGTACTGAAAGCCGTTTGTTCGCGCAATGCTGAAAGTGTACAGAAATTCGCCGATCAGTGGGGCTACGAATCCATCGAAACCGATTGGCGAGCGATCATTGCTCGTGACGATATTGATGCTGTCGATATTTGCACACCGAACGATACCCATGCTGAAATTGCCCTGGCCGCAGCTGCGGCCGGGAAGATGATCCTGTGCGAAAAACCGCTCGCCCGGACCCTGGCCGAAGCTCAGCAGATGGTAGACGCTGTAGAAAAGGCGGGCGTTCAGAATACCGTCTGGTACAACTACCGGCGTGTACCCGCCGTTACGCTCGCCAAGCAGATTATTGATTCGGGCAAGCTGGGTAAGATTTTCCATTACCGGGCCAACTTCCTGCAAGACTGGACGATTAGCGCTGATGTGCCGCAGGGCGGAACCGGTACCTGGCGGATGGACGTTGACGCAGCCGGGTCGGGCGTAACCGGTGATTTGCTGGCCCACTGTATCGACACAGCCATGTGGCTGAACGGTGCCATTACGGATGTTTCGGCCGTTACCGAAACGTTTGTTAAAGAGCGGATGCACCAGGTGACGGGTAAAGTGCAGCCGGTTGGTATCGACGATGCCTGTCTCTTCCATTGTCATTTCGGCAACGGCTCACTGGGTCTCTTTGAGGCAACGCGTTACGCGCGTGGGCACAAAGCCTTATATACGTTGGAAATCAACGGCGAGCATGCGTCCATCCGGTGGGACTTACACGACATGAATCGCCTGGACTATTTCGATCATGCGGACGAATCCATTGTGCGGGGCTGGCGGTCAATTCTGGTGACGGATAGTGATCAGCCGTACATGAAACGCTGGTGGATTCCCGGAACAATCATTGGGTACGAGCACACCTTTGTGCACCAGGCGGCCGATTTCTTCAAAAGTCTGGAAACCGGCGAACCTTGTGCACCTACGTTCCAGGATGCGCTGCAAACCCAGAAAGTCTGCGAAGCAGTGCTGGAGTCGGCAAGGTCCAGAAGCTGGCAAGAAACGGGTGCTACGGACGTATAGCTGATTTTTTGTCATTGCGACGCAGGAGCAATCTTCGAAGGATATAAACGGTTTTCATCTGAAGATTGCTCCTGCGTCGCAATGACAAAACGTTTGTTAAGCCAAGCTTCAGAAGTCGAGACACTTCTTCGTAAAAAAGGGATTACATGACTGTAATCCCTTTTTTATGTACCAGACAAAATAAAACACATACTTCGGCGATCAGTATAAATACCTAATTTAGGTTTTGTTGATAAGGTATAGTGCAATATAAAAAAAGGCATACAGCTTAAAAAAGTAATAAAAATTCGGCTATTCATGGTCGGAAGTTACTAATTTGTGTGCATTACCTCAACTGACCGATTTCATACATCTATGATTCAAAAAATTCTTCATTCGTTTATGCTGGTGCTGTCGGTGGGCGCGCTGATTGTTCAGGCACAAACCATTCCTACGCCCAAAGATCATTTTGGCTTTGCCATCGGCGACGATTACCATCTGGCTACTTATACTCAGACTGAAGCTTATTTCAAGAAACTGGCTACGTCCGACCGAACCAAACTGGTTGACATTGGCCTGACCGAAGAAGGACGCCATCAGTTTATGCTGATCGTTTCGTCGCCGGAGAACATCAAAAAGCTGACCACCTACAAAGACATTTCTCAGAAGCTGGCTCGCGCCGAAGGAATCAGCGAAGAGCAGGCCCGCGCGCTGTCGACGGAAGGAAAAGCCGTTGTCTGGATTGATGGGGGGCTGCACGCTACGGAGACCGTTGGTACTCACCAGCTCATCGAAACCGCCTATCAGCTGGTAAGCCGGAAAGATCCCGAAACGCTGAAGATTCTCGATAATGTGGTTATCCTCTTAACCCATGCCAATCCCGACGGGCAGGAGATCGTCTCAAACTGGTACATGCGTAACCCGACACCAGAGAAGCGCACGCTGGATAATCTGCCGCGCCTGTATCAGAAATACGTGGGGCACGACAACAACCGGGATTTCTTCATCATGAACATGAAAGAGTCGCAGAATATCGGCCGTCAGTTGTTTGTCGAATGGATGCCGCAAATCATGTACAATCACCACCAGCGTGGTCCGGCCGGTTCGGTTCTGGCGGGGCCTCCCTACCGTGACCCCTTCAATTATGTATTTGATCCATTGATGATTACGGGCATTGATGCATTAGGCGCGGCCATGATTAACCGGCTGAATGCAGAAAATAAACCCGGCTACACCCGTCTTGGCGGTTCTGTCTTTTCGACCTGGTACAACGGTGGGTTGCGAACCACTACGCACTTTCATAACATGATTGGCCTGCTCACCGAAATTATCGGTAATCCAACCCCCGAAGATGTTCCGCTGGTTCCGCAGCGACTCATCCCCAACGGCAATACGCCGTTTCCGGTTACCCCGCAGAAGTGGCGTTTTAAGCAATCCATCGACTACTCGCTATCGCTGAACTACGCAACCCTGAACTACGCAGCCCGTCACGCGGATGAATTGCTGTACAATATTTACCGGATGGGCAAAAATTCCATTGATCGGGGCAGCAATGATTACTGGACCTTGTCGCCAAAACGCATCGACGCTATTACGCAGGCTTATCAGGCCGCTCAGAAAAAAAACACGCCCGGTGCCGGGCATTCCACCACCCCGGACCAATACGGCTTACTGCCCCGTGGTGGTGGAATGCCCGTTAAATATTACGACACAATTATGAAAGCGCCCGTACTGCGCGATCCGCGGGGCTTTATTATTACCGCCGATCAGCCTGATTTCCCAACGGCGGTTAAATTCGTAAATGCCTTGATAAAAACGGGCATTCAGATTCAGCAAGCCACGACCGATTTCTCGGTGGCAGGCAAGAAGTATCCGGCGGGCTCGTACGTCGTAAAAACCGATCAGGCGTTTCGGCCGCACGTGATTGATATGTTCGAGCCACAGGACCACCCAAATGATTTTCAGTATCCCGGTGGCCCACCTGTTCGTCCGTACGATGCTGCAGGCTGGACACTGGCCTACCAGATGGGGGTTCAGTTTGATAGGGTTCTGGATGGATTCGACGGTCCGTTCAGGAAACTGCCGTATGGCGAACTTCAGTCGCCCAAGGGGCGTGTAGACGGGTCGGCGGGAGCTGGCTACGTATTGGGCGCACGCGCAAATAACTCGTTTATAGCGGTCAATGATCTGCTCAAAGCGGGCGTTGCGGTATACCGTTTGCCGAATGGAGTAGGTGATAAGTCGGGTATCGAAGCAGGCTCATTTTTTATACCGGCATCAGCAAAAGCAAAAGCGATACTCGACAAAGCAACCAGTGAATTAGGGCTGGTCGTAACAGGCTTGTCCAGAAAGCCAACAACTTCCATGATCAACGTGTCGCCAAAACGTATCGCTCTTTGGGATACCTATGGTGGCTCGATGCCGTCGGGCTGGACCCGCTGGCTAATGGAGCAGTACCATTTTCCGATTCAGTTGGTATACGCCCAGGATATTGATGCCGGTGATCTACGCAAGAAGTATGATGTGATCTTATTCGTAACCCGCGCTATTCCGGGAGTTGGCAATGCCAATGCCAACCGGAGCGAAGGTGAATTTTCGGCGTCACGGGAGCCAAAAGCGGAAGAGCTACCCAGTGAATACCGTCCGTGGCTTGGCCGAATCACGGCTGATAAATCAATTCCGAAGTTGAAACAGTTTATGGAAGCGGGCGGTAGCGTGGTAACCATTGGTACGAGTACCAACCTGGCTTACCACCTTGGCTTACCCGTTAAGAATGCCCTGGTTGAGATGAGTACCGCTGGGCAGGAGCGCCCGCTTCCCGCAGAGAAATACTATATTCCGGGCAGTATTTTGCAGGTGAGTCTTGACTCAACGCAGCAGGCTACCTGGGGTATGCCCACAAAAACGGATGTGTACTTTGATGCCAGCCCCGTCTTTAAAGTGGCTCCGGATGCGATTGCCAGGGGCGAAGTAAAACCGCTGGCCTGGTTCTCGACAGCTAAACCGCTGCGTAGTGGCTGGGCCTGGGGACAAGGGTACTTACAGGACGGTGTGGCCGCGTTTATGGCTCCGGTTGGCTCCGGTAAACTAATTGCCTTTGGCCCCGAAATCACCTTTCGCGCCCAGGCGCAGGGTACGTTTAAGCTACTGTTCAATCAGTTGTATGCGTTAAAGATGCCGTAGCTAAAGCACAAATCATACCCTTCATACACAACAGAAGAGCCTGACCCACTGATGGGTCAGGCTCTTCTGTTGTATATGAAGGGTATTTAATCCTGGCTGTTCAGTTTATTGAGCAGCATTTTATTGAATACTTGTTCTGTTTTGTACAGCTCAGTCAACTGTTGCGGACTGATTACTTTCAGAAACCGACTCATGTATTCTTCATCAAGGTCGGCCAGTTTCTGCTTTGTCGCATTGACTTCACGAAGGCCGTTGACCAGTTGATTATCGTTCTGATTAGTGCGTGATGGCTCATTGGTCAGTTGCCGAACCCGGCGGTTCAGTTCCTGCTTCTTTGCGTTGTATGCGTTATAAACAGCCCAAAACTCCGGGGCCTGATCGGTAGTCAGGTTGAGTCGATTGGTAATCAGGCCAATCTTTGCTGATTCAATTTTCTGGCGTCCATTGAGATCGCCCTGGGCAGTAGCGAGTTGAGTCGTCAGCGTCAGGGCAATCATCCAGCCAATCCATGCGTGTTTCATCGCGGTAAAGTTAACCATGCTAAATAAATCAGGAGCCTACATTCGGGTTATCCGAAAGAACCTCGTCCTTAATATGCTGCTGAATGTCGGCGGGCTGTACGTTCAAGTACTGGATAGCCGTTGTATCGTTGCCCAAAGAAGAATGGAGTTGCTGACTATCAGCCAGTTCGTCGGCGTTGATCCCCTGCTCATCGAGGTAAGCCGTGATAACGTCATTACTGACACCCGCCAGCGCTTCACTCGGTAGCGACTCCTGGCGTTGTGGCAACGTCTGCCAAACCAACAAAGCGATCAGACTAGCACCAACCAGCGATGCTGTCGAGCGCTGCCATGACCAGCTGATACTAAACGCCGGTTTGGGTTTCTGCATAACACGCGCCTGTACCCGAGAAGGTAGCGTGTCGAAGTAGCCATCCGGTGCGGCAAACGGATGTTGCCGCATGGGGTGTTCTGGGGGTAATTCGTCAAGCCGGAAGTTATTATCCTCGTTCATGGTAAGTGGTGTGCGTATTACACGATTCCAATTCAGTTATATTTATTTGACAGGATCAACGGGCTTGGGTTTAATCGGTTGTATCAGTTTTCGTGATAAAATCCTCTATTTTTTTTACCGCCAGGTGATAGGATGCTTTCAGCGCACCAACAGACGTTCCCGTTATGTCAGCAATTTCTTCGTACTTCATATCATCGAAGTACTTCATGTTGAATACAAGTCGTTGCTTGTCGGGAAGCTTGAGAAGTGCTTTCTGTAATTTCATCTGCACCTCCTCGCCCGTGGGCTCGATCCCCGATGTAACATAGCTGGAATTGCTCTCCAGTTTCTCCATCAACTCACCTTCAACATCGCCGATAGGCAGGAAAAAGCGCCGACGTTTTTTGTTCAGGAAGTTCAGGCACTCATTGGTAGCAATGCGGTACACCCAAGTATATAACTGACTATCACCCCGAAACTGTTCCAGACTGTTCCAGACTTTAATAAATGTTTCCTGCACCAAATCATCGGCATCGTCGTGGTCGATAACCATCTTTCGGATATGCCAGTAGATTTTCTGTTGATACTTACGTACCAGCAGATTAAAGGCGTAATTCCGGCTCGATGGGTCGCGGTACTTGGCGAGGATTTCTTCGTCAGTCATTAGTCATTCGGTTTCCATATAGGGTTTGTGGCTTACAATCCCGGCGGGGAGCCGAAACTATAAACCACAAACCGGATACGGAAACCTATTTTCTTGCTATTGCTTTTTTCACCTGCTCAACAATCTTGTCGGCGGTGAGTCCATATTTCTGCATAAGTTGATCGGGCGTAGCACTCTCTCCGAAGGTATCATGCACACCAACGTACTCAAGCGGAGCTGGATAATAACGAGCTAGTACTTGGGCAACGCTGTCGCCCAGTCCACCGTTGATCATGTGCTCTTCGGCCGATACGGCACAACCCGTCTTCTTCACCGAAGCCAGAATAGCCTCTTCATCTAACGGTTTAATGGTGTGAATGTTGATAATGTCGGCCTCGATTCCTTCCTCAGCCAGAATTTCACCCGCTTTGATAGACTCCCAGACAAGGTGACCTGTGCAGAAAATCGAAACATCTTTTCCTTCGTTCACGGTCCACGCCTTACCAATCTCGAACTTCTGATCGGCAGGGGTAAATACCGGAATAACCGGACGGCCAAAGCGCAGATAAACAGGCCCTACGTGTTCGGCAATGGCCAGCGTAGCCGCTTTGGTCTGGTTATAATCGCAGGGATTGATAACGGTCATATTGGGCAGCATTTTCATCATACCCAAATCTTCCAGAATCTGGTGAGTGGCGCCATCTTCACCAAGCGTCAGACCCGCGTGCGACGCGCAAATCTTCACGTTTTTGTCCGAGTAAGCAACCGACTGGCGAATCTGATCATACACCCGACCGGTAGCAAAGTTGGCAAATGTCGTCGCGAACGGAATATGGCCACCAATGGTTAGCCCCGCCGATACACCAATCATGTTGGCTTCGGCAATGCCGCACTGAACGAAGCGCTCTGGATTTTCTTTGATAAAGACATCTAGTTTGAGCGACCCGGCCAGATCAGCGGTTAGCGCAATGACGTTAGGATTCGAGCGGCCCAGTTCGGTCATGCCCGCGCCAAAGCCCGAACGCGTATCTTTTTTCTCCGTGTATTCGTATTTTTTCATCGTGTAGCGACGCAATCCCTTGCGCCTGTTAATTCGCCGAAGCGAGGGTTTGCAATTTGGTCAAAAAATAATGGGCACTCGAACAGTTTGGGTGTTGAGCCGCCTTTTCAATGGTGAAGCCGTTATTTTTCATAGCGTTGGCGAGTAAGACTTTGCTTTTTCGAAAGCGCCTGAATCGTTGCGACGCTAATCCCAGATTAACAATCGTTGTGACGGGGTCATTATCCTCTTCAGGAAAGGGTATGACTTCAGTTGTACCGGTGAATTTGCCCAATGCTTCTGAATCTGCCAGATACCAGTTCTCAAACTCTTTAACGGCTACGATTACCGTCTGATCCGCATGCTGACTAATGGCTTCCTTCGTCAAGGTGATGCATGCATCGCGATCTAAATCGACAAGAACGAAGATTCGCTCTGCGCCTTTGTCTAATAGAATCTTGCGGTGCTTATCAATACGCTCAGCCTCATATTCTTTTTTACCGCCAGCCTGGGTAACCGCAACGAGTTCAATATCGAAATGAGCAATAAACGTTCGGAAAGAGGCTGTATCCAGAATAATAGGCTCTGTTTCCCCTTCGCAGATGATACCTAGTTTTACCACGGCAACCCACCTCCCAGAGCATTCGTAAGCCAGGCTTCGTCCATGGGTAGATCATGCAAGTTCATTCCCTTAATTTGCTTTATTTGCGTTGCACCTTCCTTTTTATCCACCAAGATAATTTCGTCGGGTGTCAATTGAGAAACCAGCGATTGAGAATGCGTATTGAGCCAGATACGATGCCCAAACTCTTCACAGGCATAGCGACAAAGATTAACCAGCTCCTTTACAACCTTGGGGTTCAGACCGTTTTCCGGCTCCTCAATGCAAAGAAACTGCGGTTCATCTGTACTTTGATAAATCGCTGTGAGTAAAGCCAGAATGTTGTACGTACCGTCGGAGATCAAAGCCTTTGTAAATGGCCTCTCAATACCCTGTTCATAAATAAGTAAAGTTGAAGTGCCTCCAATATTATCAGTTCTAACTTCGACTTTCAGAAAACCAGGAATAAATAGTGTTAGCCATTCTTCAAACTCGTCTATAATGTCTCTGTCTGATAAAATTCTTTCTAAGACTTCTTCAAGATTAGAAGCATTAGCATTTAAAACTTCGTTGTCTTGGAAGTCAACTTTAAGGATTTTGTTATTGCCCACGAATAATCTTCCAAATCCATCATAAAATTGCTTGTAATTTTCCCAATTCCCGGTTTCGAAGAAATAATCACGATTGTTTTGACTGGGAACTCCTGTGGAATTACGGGTGTAGCCAATTTCTGAAAAAGAGAAAGTAATCTCGGAGTGATTTGGCGATTCGCTGTCAAACTTTAGCTTAAAAGAAAATTCCTTTTTCGAAATTTTTCTATTAAGAATGCTATCTGCTCCTCCGAATAATCTTACACCTGTAGATTTGTCATTTTTCGACTGAAAATTCACAAACTCCAAAGCCTCGAAAATATTCGATTTGCCCGACCCGTTAGGGCCAACAAAGACCGTGAACGGATTCGGCTCAATGAGTTCGATCCGTTCAATGGACTTGAAATTTTCGATAACCAGGCGTTTGATTTTCATGTGTCCATGTAGAGACGCAATCCCTTGCGTCTCTCTTATGCGTCAGCAACACCATCCGGCAGGAGAAGACGCAGAGGGTTGCGTCTATACGTATAATCAGTAATCCGTTACCCCAATGGATAATGGCAGGCCGTTCAAGGCCTGGGTCAGCTGCTCGGCGTTGGGTGCTGTGCCGTGCCATTTGTAATTACCCACCATGTATTCGACGCCGAATCCCATTTCGGTGTGCATCAGAATCATCGTCGGTACGTCAGGGTTTTCCTGCGCTTTCTTAAGCGTCCGGATGACGTCTTCAATATCGTTGCCTTCCATTTCGTCGACGAACCAGCCGAACGCGCGGTATTTGGCTGCCAGGTCACGGTTGCTGTTCACGTTGTCGGTAGTACCGTCAATCTGAGCATGGTTAAGGTCGATGATGGCGGTCAGGTTACCCAGTTTTTTGTTGGGAGCAAACTGAGCGGCTTCCCAAATCTGGCCTTCCTGCTGCTCGCCATCGCCCATCAGAACGTATACGTGGCTTTTATCGCCATTCAGTTTTTTTGAGTAAGCAGCACCGCTGGCAACCGACAACCCCTGGCCCAACGAACCCGATGCGATGCGGACGCCCGGCAGATGTTCGGCTGTTGTGGGGTGACCCTGTAACCGGCTATCAAGTTTACGGAACGTAGCCAGTTCCGAAACAGGGAAGTAGCCTGCCCGCGCTAGTACTGAATAAAATACGGGTGAGATGTGACCGTTCGACAAAAAGAAAAGGTCTTCATCGCGGCCATCCATATCGAAGACCGGGTTGCCATCGGCGTCCTTTTTTCGATTCATCACGTCGAAGTACAGCGCGACTAAAAAATCGGCGCAGCCCAAAGAACCGCCGGGGTGCCCGGAGTTAACGGCCGCAACCATGCGAAGAATGTCTCGCCGAACGGCGGTTGCAGTGTGTTTAAGTTGTTCTATTTCCATGTAGTAGTGCGGTGAAAGCCCGCTTTTTTAATCAAAAATGGCGAGTCCAGCCTGAGCAAGGCTACTGGCGTCCTGGCTGGATGGTCGCGTTAAGGTAAAATTTGTTCTGCGTGATTTTTCGTATCTATCTTATTGATGATGTCGGTGATGATGCCGTTCTCATCAATTAGAAACGTCGTTCGGACAGTACCCATATACGTCCGGCCATACATTGACTTTTCTTTCCAGACATCGTACGCTTCGGCCACCTTCATATCCGTATCGGCGATGAGTGTAAACGGTAATTCGTATTTGCTGATAAACTTCTGATGAGATACCTGATCATCGACGCTAACGCCCAGAACCTCGTACCCTTTGGTCCGTAAATCAGCATAATTATCGCGAAGACTACACGCCTGCGCTGTGCAACCGGGCGTATTGTCTTTGGGGTAAAAATACAGAACTACTTTGTTTCCCCGGTAATCAGATAGCTTGATGGGCTGGCCGTTCTGGTCCGTACTGGTAAAGTCAGGGGCTGGGTCACCGATGTGTAGGCTCATTAAATTTTCGTTTGGGCGGTTCCCCGCCGGAATTCACCGTTTTTGGTTCGTCGTCAGTGTACAAACCCGTTACTGGGTTATCGTTTCTTTCGTCCCTTACTCGGTGCCGCTTTGCGCTTTACCGGCTGACGGGGAATTTCAATCGTTGTGCTATCGGAGCCAATGTTACCCGATCGATCTTTCACCTGAACCAGCACTTCAGCCCCGTCTTCAAACGGCTCGTCCGGGTTCAGCTTATCCGACCACAACAAGGCTCGCTTGTAATCATATTGCATAAGCACCCATTCGCCATTTACTAACGCCCTGAATTCAGAAATTCCTGACAGGTCGTCCCTTATTTTGGCCGTAATGCCTTTAGGCGTCGCGCTCAGGATTTCAACCGATGGTGGGTTCGCATCGATCATTAGTTGAAAGCGGCCCAGCGAACGGGTTTTGAACTCAATTTTGCCCTTGTTCCATTTCCCGCCCATAAAGCTTTCCCGACCGCCACTCACCCAGTAGGCTTTCGTTCGCATGGTGTCAATCGCAATAGGGTAATTTGGTACATACTGAATCGTCAGGTAGTCATTGAGCGGAATGGTAGGCTGGTTGATTTCGATACCTCCCCCCGGTAATGTTCGTGTAGCCAGGTGTAAGGTGTCGAACAGCGTTTTCGGGCTAAATTCCAGTCGCGCATTCCCAACCGTAACTACGTCAGCCCGGCCCGGTATGACCCGTTTTTTGAAGTTCGTTCGAATCACACCCCGACCAAACTGGACCGAATCTGGCAAAGTCTGCCGCAAATCTATAAGATAAACCGCTTGGTTGTTACGAACATAGCTAACCGGCTGTTCCACCACCGTCTTGCCCGTAATCAATTTGGCTACTGGCGGATTGCCCGCTACTACGTTGCGGACCGTTAGCTTCAGAACATTTTCGTCAGTTGTAACGGTAGCGGCCGTTTCTCCAGCAACGGATTCAGAGGAATAATCTACCGGCTGAATAGCCACCGAGTCTGTTCTGGACTGGGCTGTTGTTACCTCGGGCATGATCGTAAACGTCAGCTTCGTGGAGTGGTCGTACGCATCGTACAGGATTAATGTGACCTCGTGCGATTGGCCATCCAGCAACGGTAAACGCCCCCGGTAAGCCGCGTTGCTTTGCATCTTGTACAGATTCAGAATGTTACCATCGGCAACGTAGGCCCGGTGATAACGCTGGCCGGTCATCTGCTCCACTTCGTAGTTTTCGTGGATATTCATAAACCGGGTTTGTTCATTCGGGAAACTGTTCATGTTGTAGGCAAACACCTCCCGACCATCGAGCCGGATTTCCAGGCAGCTAATACCATTTCGGTACGGAGAGCCACTTGTTTTATCGTAAGCCAGTACTTCGAGGCCAACAAGACCGGAGGCTGTGATAGGCTTGGTGATGGTATATGAGCCGTCGGGCTGGCGGGTAGGGGCGTAGCTGACGCGTTGGTACTCGCCGTTGATGCGCGAGGTGGGCGTCATCGTTTTCAGGGCAATCCGTTCGAAATAAGGCGGTACGTTGTCCTGAATTTCCGAAAAACCATACAGCAGGGGGTTAATCAGATTGTCTTTGGCATCGCGTATTTCGAAGTGAAGGTGTGGCCCACCCGAGCCACCCGTATTGCCCGATGCCGCGACCACATCGCCCTGCCTGACTGGGAACTGGCCCGGTTGCGGACGCAGGTCGATCTCGAATGTTTTCTTTTGGTATTGCTGCTCCCGCAGGTACGTGCCGAGCGTGTCCTTCAACGCTTTGAGGTGACCATACACGGTCGTTAAGCCATTCGGGTGTTTGATAAATATGACGTTGCCATAACCGCCCGTAAAAACCGCAATTCGGGAGATATAGCCATCCGCAGCCGCATGAACGTCCAGCCCTTCACGCCCACCCGTGCGAATATCCAGGCCCGCATGAAAGTGATTGGGACGTAGATCGCCCAGTCCTCCCGATAGCGAGTTAGCGCCACCGGGCTGAATAGGAAACTGGAAATAGCCATCTTCAATGGTACCGGGTTGAATATACCCTGTCTGAATGGCCGGTTTTGTGGGGGCCGAACGGGGGGGCGTTTGCCCAACTACCAGCCCCGTACTTAGCAGGACAACGGCTATTAACTTATAAATTAGTACTTGTTTCAAAAGCAAAATTAATTGAAAATAGAAGCGTTGGTCTGACTATACGAAAAGCCAAATGAATCCAGAACGCTTACTTTACATCAAACGTGAGCATCGGAGTGTCCTCGATGAAGGCGGTCAGGCGATCACCTACCTGAACAGGACCCACTCCTTTGGGGGTACCCGTAAAGAGAATGTCGCCTTGTTGCAGCAAAAAATACCGCGATACGAAGGAAATTAGGTAATCAATCCTGAACAGCATCAGGCTGGTATTTCCTGTCTGCCGGGTTTCGCCATTGATGTCCAACCGGAAATTCAGATTCTGTAAATCGGGGAAATTGGTTTTCGGGACAAAGTTCGAAATTGGCGCAGAGCCATTGAAGCCTTTGGCCAGTTCCCAGGGTAAACCTTTTGCTTTTAACTTGCTCTGCACATCACGGGCCGTGAAGTCTATCCCAATGCCAATCTCGTCGTAGTACTTATGGGCGAACTTTTCGTCGATGTTCTTGCCAACCCGATTAATTTTCACCAGAACCTCGACTTCATGATGAACATCACTGGAAAAATCCGGATAGAAAAATGGCTCATGCCTGAGGGGAATAGCCGTTTCGGGCTTCATGAAAATAACGGGATCCTCAGGCTGTTCGTTGTTAAGCTCCTTTATATGGTCAACGTAATTCCGGCCAACACAAATAATTTTCATAGACATAACGCGGACATGCTACCCGCAGTGTTGTTCTAACAAGGACGGACAACATGTCCGCGTTACATTAAACCAATGCAAATACCGCAAATCTAACGACTAAAGAAGGGGCAACCGCATCGCTGGGTAAAATTTTGAACAATTCCAGTACTTTGCTCGTCATATAACGTCAGAATAACTACCATTTAAAACACGCGAAAATGAAAACAATAATAATTGTCATGTTGTCACTCGCTTTTGCTGTAACGGCTTGCGAGAAAGTACCTTTAACGGGACGAAAGCAACTGATTTTAGTGCCTAATAATGATATGCTTTCGATGAGCTTTACGCAGTACAAAGCTTTCTTAGATACCAGCAGGGTTGTCAGCACCAGCAATAGCGATGCTGAAATGGTTAGTCGGGTTGGCGATCGAATTCGCCGGGCTGTTGAAAGTTACATGAACAGCAATGGCTATAGCAAACGACTCGAGGGGTTCAAATGGGAATACCATCTGGTACAAAGCAACCAGGTAAATGCTTGGTGCATGCCCGGCGGTAAAATCGTGGTTTATTCTGGTATCTTACCGTATACCCAGAATGAAGCGGGTCTGGCTACGGTATTAGGGCATGAGGTCTCCCACGCTATTGCCGAACATGGTAACGAACGAATGAGTGAAGGGCTGGTGGCCAATGGTCTACTACAAGCCGGTCAGGTAGCAACCGGTATTGGCACATCAAATAAAAGTCCACAAATGCAGGCTATCTTTCAGCAGGCATTTGGCGTTGTTGGACCATTAGCTTATCAGTACGGCGTGGGTCTGCCCCATAGCCGTAAACAGGAATCCGAAGCTGACCATTTAGGGTTAATCTTTATGTCGATGGCGGGATACAATCCTAAGGAAGCCATTTCGTTCTGGACGCGTATGGCGAAGGCTGGTGGTGGTAAAGCACCTGCCGAATTTCTGTCGGATCACCCATCGGACGCACGCCGGATCGCTGACTTGCAAAAGTTACTTCCTGAAGCCGAGAAATATTACGCTAGTGCCCGATAATGCATTGAGCGCAGCATAAACAGAAAAGCCAGAGTTTTCGCTCCGGCTTTTCTGTTTATGCTCCAGACAGTATCTGGTTATTCGGGTCTTTACAAAGCGGCAATAACCTGACGTACTCGTTCAGCGGCTTCCTTCAGCAGAACGGCTGATTGTACTTTCAGGCCCGATTCGTCAATGATTTTGGCGCCTTCTTCGGCGTTCGTACCTTGTAGACGAACGATGATCGGAACAGGAATGTCGCCGATCGCTTTGTAGGCTTCAACAACACCCGTTGCCACGCGGTCACAGCGAACGATACCACCAAAAATGTTGATCAGGATCGCTTTTACATTCGGATCTTTCAGAATGATGCGGAAACCAGCCTCAACCGTTTTCGCGTTTGCACCACCCCCAACATCAAGGAAGTTAGCGGGTTCGCCACCCGATAATTTAATAATATCCATGGTTGCCATAGCCAGGCCCGCGCCGTTTACCATGCAACCGACATTACCATCAAGTTTCACATAGTTCAGGTCATTGGCAGACGCTTCTACTTCGAGCGGATCTTCTTCAGCCAAATCCCGCATGGCCTTCAACTCAGGATGGCGATACAGGGCATTGTCGTCCAGGTTAACCTTGGCGTCAACGGCCAAAATCTTGTTATCCGACGTTTTCAGAACCGGGTTAATCTCAAACATCGAGGCATCCGTATCGACGTATGCTTTATAAAGCGACGTCACGAATTTCACCATTTCCTTGAACGCATCCCCTTCGAGCCCAAGGCCGAAGGCAACTTTCCGGGCCTGGAAGGGCTGAAGACCGATCGCTGGATCAATCCACTCTTTTACAATTTTTTCGGGCGAGTGCTCTGCTACTTCTTCAATGTCCATACCCCCTTCGGTGCTGGCCATGATTACGTTGCAGGCTTTCGTACGGTCGAGCAGAATGCCGATGTACATTTCTTTCGGGTCGGATGGCCCCGGATAGTATACATCCTCAGCAACGAGAACTTTGTTCACCCGCTTGCCTTCCGGCCCTGTCTGGTGCGTAACCAGAACATTGCCGATGAGGTTCTTGGTGATGTCGCGCACGGCATCCACCGATTTGGCCAAAGCAACACCGCGCTGCTCAGAGCCGACGATCTGGCCTTTTCCACGCCCACCCGCGTGGATCTGGGACTTCACCACAACGAACTTCTGGCCTGATTGAGCGATCAGGAGTTTGGCGGCTTCAACGGCTTTCTCGGGCGACTCAGCAACAATGCCCTCCTGAATGCGGACACCGTACTTTTTGAGAATTTCTTTGCCCTGATACTCGTGTATATTCATGACAACTGCAACAAGGAGGATTGGAAATCGTATTTTTGTGCGGCAAGTTAATTGGAAATGATGAATTATGAATGATAAATGATGAATGAAAGCCTACGTAGGCTATTCACCATTTATCAGCCCGCCAGTGCCCCATCATCATTTCGTATCCCTCATTCATTGTTCTCTAATGCAACCAATCCTTCGCACAACAGATATTCGCCGGAACTACGGTGAACTGCCCGTTCTCAAAGGTATCAACCTAAGCATCGAACCGGGCGAGGTTGTATCTATTGTGGGCGCTTCGGGAGCCGGTAAAACCACGCTGCTGCAAATTCTCGGCACACTCGACCGGCCCGACTCGGGTGAGTTGCACATTGCGGGGCAGAATGTGTTCACGCTCAATGATCGTCAGCTGGCGCAGTTTCGAAACGAGCGCATTGGGTTTGTGTTTCAATTCAACAACCTACTACCCGAGTTTACGGCCATCGAAAATGTATGCCTGCCTGGTTTCATTGCTGGTAAAGACGAACGTGCCGTTCGGCAGCGTGCCGAATCGTTGCTGACGACACTGGGCCTGAAACACCGCCTTACCAATCTTCCCTCGCAGCTGTCGGGTGGAGAGCAACAACGGGCCGCCGTTGCCCGGGCGTTGATTAACGAGCCCGCTATCGTTTTTGCTGATGAGCCCAGCGGAAATCTAGATTCACGCAATGCGGAAGAACTTCATCAACTATTTTTTCGACTTCGGGATGAGTTGGGCCAAACGTTTATCATTGTAACGCACAACGAAGGCCTGGCGGCTTTAGCTGACCGAACAGTAACCATCCGCGATGGTCTTTTATTTACCTAATCCGTGTGACTACATGGTCGTTTTGTTAAGTCTATTAAGTAAATGTACTTAATTTTTAAACAATTTTTGAGTACTTTTTTTTGTTTAAAAGGCTGTATACCAACAAATTGCCTTTTATGTTCGAAAAAATAATTGAGAAAAAGAATCAATTTTCCGTATTTTTGTTTTACTATTGTGTCGAAAAGAAAAGTTTTTCATAACGTTGAGTAAATCAGAAAGCCAAGAGAGTGTCTCGCTTGGCTTTTTTGTTTGTCAAAAGTTGAGATTTGATCGCTAAAAATTGGCGATTGTCGGGAAGGGGCCTTATCAATCGATGCATATATAAATAAAAACTCTCCGGTCAATTTGACCGGAGAGTTTTTATTTACAAGAGGTTGATGGATTACATCATACCGCCCATGCCGCCACCGCCTGGGTGACCATGGCCACCACCGGCTGGAGCTTCTTCTGGCTCGTCGGCAATAACACATTCCGTCGTCAGCAACAGACCAGCGATAGACGCTGCGTTTTCCAGAGCCAGACGGGTTACTTTTTTCGGGTCAATGACACCGGCGGCAAACAAGTCTTCGAACGTATCGTTCTTCGCGTTGTAGCCAAAACCACCCTGACCGTCTTTCACCTTGTTCACGATAACCGAACCTTCGCCACCGGCGTTGGCTACGATTGTGCGCAGCGGTGATTCGAGGGCAACACGGATGATGTTGATACCGGTTTTTTCGTCTTCGTTGATCGCATTGATCGCGTCCAGCGAAGAGATAGCGCGGATCAGCGCAATACCACCACCGGTTACGATGCCTTCTTCAACGGCCGCGCGGGTTGCGTGCAGCGCGTCGTCAACGCGGTCTTTCTTTTCTTTCATTTCTACTTCGGTGGCTGCACCGATGTAGAGGATAGCCACACCACCCGACAGTTTGGCCAGACGCTCCTGCAATTTCTCGCGATCGTAATCTGACGTCGTGTTTTCGATTTGGGCTTTGATCTGGTTTACGCGACCCGTGATGTTTTCTTTCTCACCAACACCGTTGACAATAGTTGTATTGTCTTTATCGATCAGGATTTTTTCAGCCTGACCCAGGTATTCGATCGATGCGTTCTCCAGTTTGAAACCACGCTCTTCGCTGATCACCTGACCACCCGTTAGGATAGCAATGTCTTCCAGCATCGCTTTCCGACGATCGCCGAAACCAGGTGCTTTAACGGCAGCTACTTTCAGGGCACCCCGGATTTTATTGACAACCAGCGTAGCCAGGGCCTCGCCATCTACATCTTCAGCGATGATCAGCAGCGGGCGGCCTGTTTGAGCAACTTGCTCCAGCACGGGCAGCAACTCTTTCATCGACGAAACTTTCTTTTCCGAGATCAGGATGAACGGGCGCTCCAGTTCAACTTCCATTTTCTCGGTGTTCGTTACGAAATAAGGAGACAGGTAACCCCGGTCGAACTGCATACCTTCAACGGTCTTAACTTCCGTTTCAGTACCGCGCGCTTCTTCAACCGTGATGACGCCTTCTTTGCCCACTTTTTTCATGGCTTCAGCGATCATCGTACCGATTTCTTCGTCATGGTTAGCCGAGATGGTCGCTACCTGTTCGATTTTACCGAAATCGTCACCGATGGTTTGTGCCTGTTCAGCCAGGTTTTTGACAACGGCAATAACCGCTTTCTCAATACCACGCTTCAGATCCATTGGGTTTGCTCCAGCCGCTACGTTTTTCGCACCGATCGAGTAGATCGCCTGCGCCAATACGGTGGCTGTCGTTGTACCATCACCCGCTGAATCAGCCGTTTTCGAAGCTACTTCTTTCACCAACTGAGCCCCCATGTTCTCCATGGCGTCTTTCAGTTCAATCTCTTTCGCTACCGTTACACCATCTTTGGTGATAACAGGTGAGCCGAATTTTTTATCCAGAATTACGTTCCGGCCTTTAGGTCCGAGGGTTACTTTAACGGCATCGGCAAGGGTATCAACACCCTTCTTGATGCGCTCCCGCGCTTCGGTATCAAAAAATATTTTCTTAGCCATTGTTTCTTAGAGTTTGAAAAGTTTGTAGTCTACAGTTTGTAGTTGCGGTTCCCCGCCGGGACTTGCGCGAACCACAAACAACGAACGACGAACTGAATTAAAGGATTGCGAAAATGTCAGATTCACGCATGATGAGGTACTCTTTGCCATCAACGGTGATTTCTGTACCGGCGTATTTGCCATACAGTACCGTGTCACCCACTTGAACCGTTAGGGGTTCATCTTTCTTACCTGCACCAACGGCAACGACCGTACCACGCTGGGGTTTTTCTTTGGCGGTGTCTGGAATGATGATACCAAACGACGTTTTCTCTTCGGCCGGTGCGGCTTCTACCAGCACCCGGTCGGCCAGCGGTTTCACGTTCACTTTAACGCTTTCCGTTTCTGCTACCATGATAATGAGTTGATTAAGGTTTTTTACTGTTTGTGTTTTTACTTACACGACATTTCTCGATCGCCAATTACTGTGCCAATACGGTAAACTGCCATATTTTCCGGTTAAAGTCTGCCATACTGCCATTGCGTTGATTCAATTAACTTCCTTCGGCAAATGGTGCATTTTCAGCAAACAGAATTTGGCAGTTTCCCAATCGTTGGTTAGTTTAACAGGATCATATACCTAAACAAGTAAGTATTCTGGTTTATGAAAAAATTACAACCTGACTGGTTTACGCAAAATTGGCTTGACGCCGAATATCAGAAGTATGTCGTGATGGCATACTTACAGGCGGTTCAGAAAAATTTCGTTGAGCACAAACTCTGTCCGGACCTGCCTGAACTGCGAAGTCATTACGACGCAGGTATTCGTTTTTCGAGGGGCAAAGGTACGTTAAATGCGGCTTTCCCCAAGCGGGTTAGTCGAGTTACGGGCCCGCCACCCCGAATCGAATACAAATCCGAGGTAACGGACCCATCGTTCATGACGGAGATGGATGCGATCATGGAATTTGCCTTGCCCCGCTTTCAGACGCTGTTGGCCGAAGGGCAGCAACGCTGGCTCGACATTGCCAACTCGTTGATTCTGGCTCCGGTGGGCCTGCTGCCCCTACGACCGGAAGAGGGTTATTTACTGCTGCACACAACCGATCAGACTGAGACGCACGTTTATTATTTCTGCCTGACTTTGTATTCGGATCAGGAACCGGGTGGACGATTGGTACAAATGCGGTTTATTGAAGCGGTTCGGAAAAGCTTGGCCAACACCGTCGAGAATATTAAACTCGATTTGATCCGGCGGCACCGATACCTGCCTAATCCGGCCACATTTACGCTGGAGAGTCAGAAAAACTACCCGATTCAGGAAACGTTGTTGCCCATTGCGCGGCAATTACTGGTTCAGGCGGTGGCCTAGCCGTTACAACAAAAAAAGCCGTGTTCAAAAGAGCACGGCTTTTTTTGTTGTAACGGCTAGGCTTACTTCTGCGGTGTCAACGCTGACGTCGATGCACCAGGTGTTTGTGCGCCGGGAGCCGCCTGGCTAGGGGCAGCGCCGTTGGCCGCGCTAGGAACCGGTGTGGGGGCTGCCGCGCCGGGTAACGTCTGGGTTTGTGCCCGATCGACGTTGGCGCTGTTGATACCGCCTACCTGCGTCCGGTCTATCATGATGTAAGAAGCCAGCGACAGGACCATTACGCCGATGCCAAGGCCCCACGTAATTTGCTCGAGCAAATCCGTCGTCTTCTTTACACCCATTAACTGATTGGAACCTAAGCCGCCAAATTCGCCAGCCAGGCCTCCGCCTTTTGAGTTCTGAACAAGTACAATTAGAATCAGAAGAACGGTGAGAATACAAATGATGACAATAGTTGCCGTTATCATGAAATCAGTAGCTACCGGATCGCCGGTGCGTTAAACAGGTAAGACAAATAGGTAACAGCGAATAGGAGTGGTTTCACGATTCAGTCGATCTCCCGTCCGCACTCGATAATTCGCTAATTTTTGCCGCAAAGTACGCCTTTTTTTCTGGGTTTTTCACCATCAGTTTTTCATAGATTTCCTGGGCTTTATCAAATTTTCCCTGCTTTTCCAGAATCTTGGCAAAACTTTCGGTTACCAAACCACCCCCAACGGGCTTTGTGCGTTTGGTTAAGTCTTCCTGCGTGTTGGGTTCCCCCAGCTTGGACCGCACGGGTGGGATACGGGGTTCTTTCTTGATGAAGCTATCGATCAGGTCTAACTGGCGCTGGCGCTCAACGTCGGCGGGGGAAAGCGCTGGCGGAGGGGGCGCTGCTTCCGCAATCTGCTCGAGATCATTTTGCAGATTTGTTTCGATCAGCGTCGGGTCTTCGGGGGTTGGCGTCGTGACCACAACGGCGGGTTGATCTGTCTGCCCCGGTAGCTTCAGCAGTGGTAACTTGGGAAAGCCGTTGCTGAGGCCCGCCTTTGATTTAAACAAAGCGTAACTCTCCTGCTGGTAATCGTCGGGAACCGGAACGTGCCTGGCCGAGAGTTCATTCAGCTTTGTCAGTAGGTTTTCTGACCATTGAAACTCATTCTCAATAAGTTTCCGCAGCGCATTTCGGCTCAGGGCATGAGCTGCAGCGTTGCGCACAAAAGAGACGGCCTGCCCCCGCTGATGAACCGAGGCTGCTTTGGCCGTTAGCGTGTGCAGGGTCTGGCAGTATGGATACGTAACCAAACTTTCCTGCAATTGCAGAAAGTCGGTAGGGGCAAGGTCATTGGGATGAGTGACCCAATAGGAGAACGTTTCTTTGTCGAGGGCGAGCATGGTCGAAAGTACGGATGAATCGGTCTGCCGACGCGGATGAATGATAAATGATTACTACGAAAAACGGCTGGCAGGTCATCGGTCAATTTACCAGTCGGCCGCTGTCTTGTTGAAAATATCCAGGACAATCTGATCCAGAATTCTGGGTACCAGGCGACTCTCGTTCTGGCTCAATGTCTGCCCCTGCGGGAAATCCTGATAGAACGAAAAGGATTGTTCAAAGTTTTTCGTTTCGTCCTTGTTGTTATAAAAACGGGCCAGAACGGTAATCTGTAGCCGGTTAACACCCGCCTGGTCCTGGGCTGTCGGAGCAACCGCCAGCAGATCGTAACCGGTGATGTTTCCCTCCAGAACCATATCCCCATTGTTAGGAACAACCTTCAGGTTTGTGTAACGCTGGTAATATTCTTTCAGTCGCTCGTTGAACGTGAGCGGCAGGTTAGCCGGTCCTCCCGCCGTTGCCAGCGTGAAGTTGTTGACCGTAACCGTTTTGATGGCGGGGGACAGGGTCGTACCCGTAAATGAGTACACCCCGCAAGACTGTATAAAGAACGATGAACTAAGAATAAGGCAAGATAACAGAATACGCATAAGTCGGCTGTTAATGGCTAATTTATTCTTCATCAATCTCATACTGTTTAATTTTCCGGTATAACGTGCGCTCCGATATACCGAGTGCCTGAGCCGCATATTTTCGTTTGTTGTTGTTGCGCCGGAGAGCTTTCAAAATCATTTCTTTCTCCTGTCGTTCCAGCGAAAGCGAATCATCTTCCTCTGTTTCATGGGTCACATCTTCTACTTCTGTCAGATCATTCACGTCGCCATCCACATCATCGTAGATCTGTACGGGCGGATGGCTGCCGTACGTTTCTGCGGCTGGGGACGTTGCTCTGGGTGGTGCCGTTTCGGGTCTGACGCTACCGTTAACGGGGGGTAGCAGCCGGGTTACGTTCGTTTCAGCCAATGGCCGGTTGTCTGTATCCGATGAGATTGAATCGAACAAGTCTTTGTGCGTATGAAGAATCTGTCCACTGTCCTGACCGTTGCCCATCAGCACATCGCGAACGAGCTTTTTCAGGTCATTCACGTCCCGGCGCATATCGAACAGCACTTTGTAGAGCAGATCCCGTTCCGAGAAGTCGGTACCCGCACTGCCGTTTGCCTGCGGAAACAGGGCTACGGTTCGGTTCGGTTGCTGCTGTTGCGGGAGATATTTCGATAAAATTTCGGGATCAATGGGTTTATTCTGTTCCGATTCCAGAATGGAAACCTGCTCGGCAATATTTTTTAGCTGCCGGATATTTCCCGGAAACGGGTACTGAACCAGCACCTGTTTGGCCGCATCGGTCAGTTGAAGGGGTTTTATGCGATACCGTTCGGCGAAATCGGTTGTAAACTTGCGAAACAGCAGTTCAATATCCATACCGCGTTCGCGCAGGGGTGGCACAAAAATGGGTACCGTGTTGAGTCGATAATACAGATCTTCCCGAAACTTCCCTTTCTCTACCGCATCCATCAAATTGACGTTGGTCGCGGCAACAACACGGACATCCGTCTTTTGCGTTTTCGATGACCCAACCCGAATAAATTCACCGTTTTCGAGCACACGAAGCAGTCGGGCCTGCGTGCCGAGGGGCATTTCGCCGATCTCATCCAGGAAAATAGTACCTCCGTTGGTCGTTTCAAAATAACCCTTCCGGGAGTCGACCGCACCGGTAAACGAGCCCTTTTCGTGGCCGAACAGTTCTGAGTCGATGGTGCCTTCCGGAATGGCTCCGCAGTTGATGGCAATGAATTGACCATGTTTACGGGCGCTCAGGCTATGAATGATCTTGGAAAATGATTCTTTACCACTACCACTTTCGCCTGTAATAAGTACGGTCAATTCGGTGGCGGCTACCTGCATCGCTACGTTAATGGCGTAGTTGAGGCCGGGCGCGTTACCAATTATGCCGAAGCGCTGTTTAACGCTTTGAATTTCCTGTTGATTCATAAAAGTTTACGGTTGCTGTAGTGTCGGCGGGGCCGCCCGCGCGGTGCCACGTATCAAACTACTTCGCCCCGTAATGTCGCCGATGTACACTCGGTCACTAATACATTGACATACTGACCTTTCTGATGGTCTCCTTTTGGGAAAACGACCATTTTGTTCTGGTCATTCCGGCCACAAAGGAATTCGTCGGACCGTTTGGACGGACCTTCGATCAGCACACGTTGTACCTGATTAATATGCCGCTGGTTGCGTTCGGCAGAATGACCAAGCTGACGGGCGATAATTTCGTTCAGACGACGTTTTTTGACGTCTTCCGGAATATCGTCGGCGTATTTTTTGGCCGCCAGCGTACCCGGCCGCTCCGAGTAGGCAAACATGTAGGCGTAGTCATAGCGCACATAGTCCATGAGCGACAATGACTCCTGGTGTTCCTCTTCCGTTTCGGAGCAGAAGCCGGAAATCACATCGGTGGATATACCACAATCCTCGCCCAGAATCTCGCGAATACGGTCAATCTTACCGATGTACCACGGCCGGTCGTAGGTACGGTTCATCAGCTTCAACACCCGGCTATTACCGCTCTGAGCGGGTAAATGGATGTAGTTGCAAATGTTGTCGTACCGGGCCATGGTGTGCAGCACATCGTCGGTAATGTCTTTCGGATGCGAGGTCGAGAAGCGAATCCGAAGGTCGGGATGAATTTGAGCTACCCGCTCGAGTAACCCGGCGAAGGTTGTCGTAGTAGACGTTGCTGACGCATCAATGAGTTCTCCCGTCTCGCTCCCCGCTTCTGCTATCCATTTGTAACTATCTACGTTTTGCCCCAGCAACGTAACTTCACGGTAACCCTGATCGAAAAGATCCTGGGCCTCGCGAAGAATGCTATAAGGATCGCGGCTGCGTTCGCGGCCCCGGGTAAAGGGCACAACGCAGAAACTGCACATATTATCGCAGCCACGCATAATCGAAACAAAGGCCGTTACGCCGTTGGAATTCAATCGGATAGGGGAAATGTCGGCGTAGGTTTCTTCGCGGGACAGAAAAACATTGACGGCCTTTTGGCCTGATTCGGCTTCTTCAACCAGTTTTGGAATGTCGCGGTAAGCATCCGGACCCGCCACAATATCCACGACTTTTTCTTCCTCAAGAAGTTTGGTTTTCAGGCGTTCGGCCATACAGCCAAGTATCCCGACCATGAGTTCGGGTTTCAGGCGTTTCAGGCCTATGATGTGCTTGAGCCGGTGCCGAACCTTCTGTTCAGCGTTGTCACGGATGGCACAGGTATTGAGGAAAATAACATCGGCTTCGGTGGCCGAGGAGGTTGTTGCGTAGCCTGCATTGCGCATAACAGCCGCGACGACTTCGCTATCGGCAAAGTTCATCTGGCAACCGTAGCTTTCGATATACAGCCGTTTTTTGCCGATAGCCAACTCATCTTCCGATGTACGGGGGAGGTCAATTTGCTCTTTGTCGGCGGGTTGCAGTATAGTCAGTTCGGGTATGAGCGTCATAATAGTCTGAAGTCGATGATTCTGAGCCGTTGATAATCAAGGTTCGTGAACCACTGTTTACTTATGAAGCCGTAAAATTACGAAGAAAGCCCCGATAATGCTGTCATTTTGGCAGTATTTGACGTTAAAATACCTTAACTGTAAGAACAGGTGATTCGCGTGCGAAAAAGCAGCACCAGCGTGGTATCTGTTTTTAATTAGTGTGAAGTCAGTTTCTTGAAACCTACTGTCTCTATAGCTCATGTCTTCGTGAGCTGTACAGACAATCTATTGTCTCAATGCCAACAGAAACAACGTTAATTAGAAAGGATAACCAATCCCGAAGTTGATCACCAGCGGATTGGCACCACTGGTCAACTTGCCCAGGGAAAATTCGGGAAGGATAAATCGTTTGTCTACCAACTCGTTCTTTGTCAGATCAATATAACGTCGGGCGGGGTCCCAGACTTTGATTCCCCCGTCGAAACGAACGACGAAAAAGGAGAAATCAAACCGTAGTCCGACGCCCGTACCAACCGCAATCTGGGGAAAAAAGGTATCGAACCGAAAAACAGAGCCTGGCCGGGAAGGGTTGTTGGTCAGTGTCCAGACGTTGCCGGCATCGACAAAAATAGCCCCATCTATGTCGGCCCCCAGGTGAAACAGGCGTCCGCGCAGTTCAGCAGACCCTTCGAGGAGTACATTGCCCGGCTGCTCGAACAGATAAATAAACTGGCCATTCGCTGAATTGATGGCCGGTACAGAGGGGTCGGTCTGGTAGGGGAATGCAGAACCTGGTCCCAGACGCCGGGGTAACCAGGCGCGGACGCTGTTGCTGCCTCCCGCGAAAAAGAATTTCTCGTAGGGAACCGGTCCGCCATCCGGGCCATACCCGTAGGCTACGCCCGTGTTAATGCGAAACGCCACGGTTGTGCGGTTCCGAATGGGGATGTAGTGACGAAAATCGATATTGCCCCGGAGAAACTTGTAGAACTGCAATCCGATGCCGGTCAATGTATCGCTCCAGCGAGAGACCGTTTTATCCGAGACCAAGTTGAGCGTTGTTCCACCCGATTCAATAACCGTGCGCAAAAAGTTAGCACGCCGGTTTTGCCCCGGAATGTTCGTGTTATACGTATAGGCAAAACTAAAGCTCGAACTCAACGAGCGCCGAAAACTCAGATAAACCGTACTGCCCTGCGCGGTTAAATCTCTCAGCTGCTGATTAAACGCTTCACTAATAACAGACACGCTACCATTTCCCGCATTGATGAGATTAATATCAGCAATCAGAAAGCTGAACTGTTTGGTCGGTGTCGTTTGCCAGGTATAAGCCATGCTAGCCCGTAGAAGCGACCGCCGGAAGTCGGGTCTGAATGTGTTATTAAAGCTTAAACTGATCTGGGTTCGGGGCGCAAATCGCCGGAATGCAAAGCGAATACGTCCGGGAAATAAAATTTGCGTAAATGTCAACGAACTGCTGATGCCTAATTCCTGAGATCTGTAAACCGTATTTTTAGGGTTGTTCGGGTCAGGAACAAAGCCGGTCTGCGCTTCAAGCCCATACCGGAGCGTGGTTTCAAATGTTTCCAGGCCACCAAACATATTGCGAACCCTGAATACTAAGCTACCAAAGCCGCCCGGATACCCGGCACCCTGATAAAGCAAGCCCGTAAAGCCACCCTCGGCCGTTGCTTCGTATTTGTCCAGTGGCGTGGCTGTGATCAGCGTTTTCAGCCGGCGATTGGTGGTGTCGACGAAATTGAGATTGACAAATTTGAACTGATTCAGCAGGAAGAGCTGCCGCTGGGTATCGCGGTAATTCGTCTGACTATACAGTTGATTGGGACGGAGCAGAATTTTCGAATCCAGCAGGCGTACGGATAAATTACGCCCACTGAGCAAATACCTGACGCCGTTGCGGTTCACCGTATCGAATTGGGTAACGGGCACAATGGGTATGTTTACGGCTCCTGTAGAATCGACGAGCCGATCAACCGGGGGAAGGGATTCGGCCGAACTGATCTGCATATCGACCTTCCCAATGTGGTAAATCGGGTGGGCCGACTGACCCGGCGGATTCATGATCTGAAGCGTTACATCGACATTGCGTCGCAACGAGTCGCCCGGTTCGAGACCCAAACGGAAACGGCGGTCATTGCCCCGGCGAACGGTATCGACATCGGTTGCCCGGACGTACTGCCGGGAGAAGGTGTAATAGCCCTGATCGCGCAGCAACGTTTCGATGCGGAGCCGCTCGCCCGACATGTTTTCGAAATCGAACCGATCACCTACCTGGAGCTTTGATTTATCGAATGATTGCCGAACGAGAGAGTCTACGCGCGGATCGGCAATTTCGTAAACGATATTTCGTAGGTAAAAGCCCGCATTTTCCGTAACCAAATAATTAACCCGAATCTGGCTTCGGCGCAGGGTATCAAGTTTATAGGCCGTTTTTGCGTTGAAAAAACCTTTGTCAGACAGGTATTTTTGCATCTTCGCGGCATTGGCCTGTGCGTCTTTTTCGGAGAAGTAGGAAGGTGGTTCGCCCAGGTTTCGCATAACCCAGTTTCCCTCTTCGGCTTTCTGACGAAGGCGCTTTAACTGGCGGCCGTAGCGCCGGTTTAACTTTTTAAGTTCCTGGGGTTGATTCGCGGCAAGCTGGCTTTGCTGTTCAAATTCGTTAGTTTTGGCCTGTAGGTTGCGTAACGCGGCATTCCGGTCGTACCGGCGCTGGCCGAGTTGGTACAGCCACAGTTGGGTTGTAATGGGCAGGCCAAGCAGTCGCCGGTTTGGTTTTTGTGGAATCAGGCTCAGTAAGTTTTCACTGGATACGCCCCGGTTTCCCCGTACCGTTTGTGCCGTGAGAATATATCCGTTTGTCTTCAGCTGTTTGGAGCTCAAACAGCCTGACAGGGAAACGATCAGCAGCAACAGACTTATTCGCGATGTAGCGTGTAGGGTAGATGATGCATAGCCCGCAAACCAATCATACACCTTACATCCTATATCATACATCTTGATCATGCTTTCTAAAAATAGACTTAAATATATCCAGTCGCTGCATCAGAAAAAATTTCGGCAGCAGCATGGCGCGTTTTTGGTCGAAGGAGCCAAGAGCGTTCAGGAAGTGTTGCAGTCCGATTTTCAGACGGAACTGCTCGTGGCAACTGAAGAATTTTACAAAGAAAACGCTCGCCTGACAGACCACCAACGAACGCCCGTCGAAATTGCCTCTGTGGCCGACCTCCAGCGGGCCGGTACCCTCGAAAGCAACAACGCGGCCCTGGCTGTGGTCAAAACGAAGGAGAACCGCCCCCTATTGGCTGAGCCCGATGAGATTGTCCTGATTTTGGATGATATTCGTGATCCGGGTAACCTGGGGACCATTCTTCGTATTGCCGACTGGTACGGTGTTCGTAAGGTACTGTGTTCCGAAACGACTGCCGATGTCTACAACCCGAAAGTCATTTCGGCCAGCAAAGGGTCATTTACGCGCGTAAGCTGGTGGTATGGCGATATCGAACCGGTATTACAGCAGTCGACGCAGGCTGTGTACGGCGCTTTTCTGGATGGTGAAGACGTTCATACACTGAACTTTGACCGATCAGGCTATCTGGTCATGGGTAATGAATCCAATGGAATCCGGCCCGGAACAGAGCCGTACATCACACAACGGGTTACGATCCCTCGCTACGGCGATGCTGAATCGCTCAATGTGGGCATTGCTACGGCTGTATTACTGGATAACTGGCAACGGAAAATCTCGGCTAATCGCGCTGTTTAATCACTATAGACCCGTTTCTATTTCACGATAACCATTCGCGCCATGAAGGCATCAAACAGGCTGCGTGTATGTACCGACTGATCAGCTTGCTTTTTCTGCTGGCGGCTAGTCTGGCTTTCCTGCCAACTGACGAAGGATCAGTTGGGCCGGTTGTTTACCAGCAGTTTAAGGCTGATAACGAAGCGTTTCAGCAACAGGTGCGTCAGCTAGCCGGGTACGTTGCCGCCGATGCGCCTACCGATTCACTACGGACAGCTTTCAAACGAAGCCGGCTGGCGTACAAGCGTCTCGAATGGCTACTGGCGTATTATGAGCCGTTTTTGGCGAGTCATGTTAATGGCCCCCCGGTGGTAGACGTTGACGGAACAGAACCGGGCCAAACGCCTATTCTACCAACGGGATTGCAAGTGGTTGAGCCATTTTTGTTCCCGACGTATGAACCCGCCCGAAAGGAAGATTTAACCCGCGAATTAACCGTCCTGCTATCCTACGCGTCTCGTCTGGAACAGGGCATTCCCGCCGATCAGTTAACGGATGCAAACCTGCTGGATGCCATGCGGCAGCAACTATTTCGGCTGCTGACAGCGGTACTTACGGGCTATGACGCTCCCGAAGCCAAAACAGGTCTGCTGGAAGCAGCCGCAAGTATTCGGATACTTCAGCATACCTTTAAACCGTATGCCAAACGCCTGTCCGCATCGAGCGCGGCCCAGCTTGATCAGCGTTGGGCAGAAGCGATTCACGTACTGGAAACGGCGTCTGATTTCGATGCATTTGATCGGGTCAGCTTTATCCGGCAACAGCTTTACCCACTTTGCCGGTCGCTGCAACAGGCCCGGCAGGCACTCGGCATTCCGGCCGCGACCACTAGCCGCTTTCTGTCGCCAACCGTTGCGACGCTTTCTGATTCGGGCGCTTTTCGGCCCGACTTTCTCATCAATTTCGGCGCATTTGCCAGCACCCCGCAGAAAGTAGCGTTGGGTAAAACGCTCTTCTTCGAGCCATTATTATCGGGAAATAACGCCCGAACGTGCGCTTCGTGCCACCAACCCGAACGTGCGTTTACCGATGGACAAAGCAAAAGCCGCTCATTCAGTAGCCGGCAGCGGGTGCTCCGCAACGCACCTACGCTTATTAATGCTGGTTTACAAAATGCGCAATTCTATGATTCTCGGGCGCTTTACCTCGAAGATCAGGCCCACGACGTACTCAGTAACGCGCACGAAATGCGTACATCGCCCGAAGACGTCGTGCAGAAGCTTGGGACCAGTACAGCGTATAAAAAGGCCTTCGCCGATGCTTTTCCCGCCGGGTTAACCGCGCCGAACGTGCGCAATGCGCTGGCGTGTTATATCCGTAGCCTGACGGGGTTACAGGCGCGACCTGATCGCTACTTGCGGGGCGAACCGGTGGCATTAACGGATCGTGAGCAACGGGGTTTTAACTTATTTCTGGGGAAAGCCCGTTGCGCCACCTGCCATTTCTTTCCGATTTATAATGGCTTTGTGCCACCCCAGTACGAAAAAACGGAGAGCGAAATCATTGGCGTACCGCTTCATCGACGAACACGACACGCCGAACTTGACACGGATCCGGGAAAGTACAACACGTATCAGAAAAACCTGCATCGGTTTGCCTTTAAAACCCCCAGTGTTCGGAATGTAGCCCTCACCGCGCCGTACATGCACAACGGTGTTTATCAAACGCTGGAACAGGTCGTTGATTTCTATAACCGGGGTGGCGGTCGGGGAATTGGTATTCAACTCGATGGGCAGACCTTGCCGGAAGCGGCCCTTAACCTGACTACCGGCGAGCAGAAAGCGCTGGTCGCTTTTTTGAGAACCCTGACGGACACAACGGGAATGACCCAGCGCCCCGCCCAACTACCGATTATTGATGCCAACACGTACTTAAATCGCCGGAAAGTGGGTGGTCGGTATTGACCACCCGGCTGTTAACTCAGGTGTATCTGGCTGCGTTGGTCGATACGAGCGGCAATCTGATTATCTTTGCGGCAGTTTTTCCGTAACAACAGATGAAAAGAGTTCGCAAATTCTATGACGACTATAAACCGTATATCTTCTCGGACGGTTGGTACTACGTGTTTATCGTCGTTTTTATTCTGATCATGTTTATCTTTTTTTCCTGAGTGGCGAATCGCTCGGCCGTTCTGGCCATCATAAACCCGCTGTCTGGCACAACCACCGTTGCCCAGAAAGCCCTGCTTCAGGATGCCTTCATGCGTCGGGCGGAGGCCCTTGGTTTTGCCCCGGAAGCCGTATTTACGACTCATCCTGGCCATGCTACCGAATTGGCAAAAGCCGCCGTTGAACGGGGCGTCAATCGGGTGCTGGCTATTGGGGGCGATGGTACGATCAATGAAACGGCCCAGGCGCTCCGGCGTTCGTCAACCGCGCTTGGTATTGTTCCCATTGGTTCCGGAAATGGGCTGGCCAGGCATTTGGGTATTCCGCTGGTTCCTGGCAAAGCCATTGAACGCGCGCTCAGCGGCCGACCCGTGGTAATTGACAGCGGTGAAATTAATGAACATCCTTTTTTCTGTACGGCTGGACTGGGTTTTGAGGCTTATGTAGCCCATGCGTTTGCCCAGCAACCCGTACGGGGGTTACCAACGTACATTCGTACGGCGTTTCAGGCATTCCGCCGGTACAAGGCCCATTCGTTCCGGATCAATGAACAGGAACGGACTGTCTTTTCGCTGACGTTTGCCAATGCCGGGCAGTTTGGTAATAATGCCTGGATGGCACCTACCGCCAACATCGCCGACGGTCGGCTGGAGCAATGCGAAATCCGCCCGTTTCCTGTGCAGGCAGCCGGTATGCTTACCTGGCGTCTGTTCAATAAATCGCTTAATGAGTCAGACTACTGGCGTGGGCAATCCATTACGAAAGCAACGGTGCAGGCTGAGGGTCCCTTACTGATTCACGCGGATGGCGAGCCGCTGACACTCGCGTCCGGCCGGGCCGACGTGCGGATCTTGCCGGGGAGCTTGCTGGTACTGTTGTAGAAGAGGACGCTTTTTTGTGCATTGACTGTTTGGATATTCTATAACCAACTCAGAATGACAAGAAAATCTTACGAAGAAATTTAAACGGATTCTATATTTATTTATTCTCTTCTCAAAGATTTAGACATAGCTCATTGTCAATTTCTTATCAGTTGATTTGACCAAACAAATGGAGATGACACCTGAAGAAAAAAAGCGTACGTAAAAGAAATAGCCAGACAGGGTTATGAAAGAGCAGCCCGTGCTGAAGAATTCTTCGATGACTTAGCCATCAAATCAGCAAAGTTGAAAGTTAATTTAAAAGGATTACGGAATGAACTGTCCGATAAGCTGGCGGAAAAGGCGCCTAAGGTTTGAGTTTGTTTGATGTCTTTTTTAAAGCTCCTGTCAGATACACTGAACAGGAGCTTTTTTATATACTCCCTATTTTATAATACCAGAGCACTAAAATTCCTTAATCGCGTATTATACGGTATTTCTATAGGCAACATAACGCCGAAAGACCGATATTTGCCCCGCAAAAACCATTCTGACAACAGGCGTAAAAGCGCCGGGTGTCCTTTCTTCAGATGTCTCAAAAAGTAGTTCTTGCCTTTAGCGGAGGTCTCGATACCTCCTTCTGCGTTAAATATTTGTCCGAAGACCGGGGCATGGATGTGTATTCGGTGCTGGTCGATACGGGCGGCTTCTCCGATGCCGAACTCAAAGCTATTGAGGAACGGGCGTACTCGCTGGGGGTAAAATCCCACGTGACGATCTCGAAAACGGACGACTACTATCAGCAATGCCTGAAGTTTCTGGTGTTTGGTAACGTACTGAAAAACAACACGTACCCGCTTTCCGTGAGTGCTGAACGGATTTTTCAGGCCATTGCTGCCGCCGAATATGCCCGTGAAATTGGCGCGTCGGCGATTGCGCACGGCAGTACGGGCGCAGGCAATGATCAGGTGCGTTTCGATATGGCGTTTCGGATCATCGCGCCTGATGCCGAAGTCATCACACCCATCCGCGATCTGCGTCTATCCCGCGAAGCCGAAATTGAATACCTCAAAGCCAAAGGCGTTGATCAGGAGTGGCACAAAGCAGCTTATTCGATCAACAAAGGCTTGTGGGGAACATCAGTTGGGGGCAAAGAAACCCTGACATCGGATCAGTTTCTGCCTGAATCGGCCTGGCCAACTCAGGTGACTAAAACAGAGCCGGAAACCATTACCCTCGTTTTCCAACACGGAGAAATTAAGGAAGTGGCCGGGGAGAAATTTGACAATTCGGTTGATGCAATCCGGAAAATCACCAAGTTGGCTGGCCCATTCGGTATTGGCCGCGACATTCACGTTGGTGATACGATTATCGGCATTAAAGGCCGGGTTGGCTTCGAGGCACCCGCACCGCTGATCCTGATTAAGGCGCACCACACCCTCGAAAAGCACGTGCTGGGTAAGTGGCAGCTGTACTGGAAAGAACAACTGGCTAACTGGTATGGTACTATGCTGCACGAAGGGCAGTTTATGGATCCCGTTATGCGGAACATCGAAACCTTCCTGGCTGATACACAGGCGCATGTATCGGGTAAAGTACATGTGCTGCTGGCTCCGTACCGCTTCCAGGTACTCGGTATCGAGTCAGACCATGACCTGATGTCGTCCGCATTTGGTTCGTATGGCGAAATGAACAATGCCTGGACGGGTGATGACGTACGTGGTTTCTCGAAAGTTGCTTCCAACCAGGTAATGATCTTTGAGAAAATTAACAATCAGTGATTGGTAAACCGAGGAAATATTGTGCGCCCCGCAGCGTGTCGTATCCCTTGCAGTTACTCGATGTAGCTGTCGATACCTACGCACGTGGCTATCATAAACGGCGAGAATCTGTAGAGGTCAGCGCCGAAACGCCCCGGTTTTTAGTGACAACGTCAGGACATCTGGGTGATGCCCTGACGTTGTCTTATTTATTCCCGCTGATTCAGCAAGCCTATCCTTCCTGCGAGATCGACGTAGTAGCCGGAGACTGGTGTGATCCCATTCTGGCCAATAATCCGTACATACGCCGGTTGATTCACCTCAATCACGCCAATACCAACCGCCGTTCGATCAGCAGATTCGCGAAGTGGCGTGATCACATCCGTACCACAAGAGCTGCTATTGAACTTTTAAAAAAGGAAACCTATACGGCATCCATAGACGTGCGGTTCTCGGATTCACCGATGCATTTTCTGATCCCCTCTATCCGGGTACAGAAAGCCGTTGGTTTTGGCTCCCGAGGATTCGGTGGTCTACTGGACGAAGAATTTTTCCTGCCCGATGGCGAGTTTCACCACCTGGATGTTATTCTGGACGTGCTGCGTGCTATTGGCGTGCAGGCTAGTTTGTCGGACGTTCAGCCGTACTTCAATTTCCAGGAAACTGCCCGCGTAACCGTTCGTCAGAAATTGCCGTTTCTGGCTGGCCGACCCGTGCTGGTTCTCTTTCCGGAAAGTGGGGAGGCCAGCCGTTTTCTGCCCAATAGTTTCTGGCGGCAACTGGCTGGCAAGCTACTCAACGAAACAGATTTCGTCCTGGTAGGGTGTGGCCAACTGCCACAGACAGCCCAATTGATGGATGAACTGGTCGAAGAGTACCCCGATCAGCGCGATCGGCTGCATAAAGCAGTGAATAGTTTGTCCTTATCGGAAGTAGCGGCTTTATCGGAGCTAGCGACGATTGCCTTTACGCTGGAATCGTTACCTGCTCATTTGTGTTCCATTTTCTGTCCAACCGTTTCTTTTTTCAAAAACGGTACGGGCTTACAGTTTTTTCCTCTGGCAAACTACCCAGAACTAGTATTTCATAACCACCAATTCAGCCGTGATTTGACCATTGACCGACCTGGTTTTACGAGTGTTTATGTTGAGCAGTTCAGCGAAGATGTAGTAAACCAGGCGCTGACGTGGTTGCAAATGACCGTTGTCAAGAAAGCATGACAGATAAAATTTCAGTAGGTATAATTGGCGGAGCGGGTTATACAGGAGGTGAGCTGCTGCGTATCCTGATCAATCATCCATTTGTCGATGTAGCGTTTACGCACAGCAACAGCCAGGCGGGTAAACCGGTCTGGTCAACGCATACCGACCTGCTGGGCGACACCGACTTGACGTTCTCAGGTCAGGAAATAGGTGAATTATTAGCTCAGGAAGGTCTGGATGCTATCTTTCTTTGCTCAGGGCATGGCGCTTCGGCTACTTTTATGGCCGATCACGATGTCTCCGACGATATCGCTGTCATTGACCTGAGTGCCGATTTTCGGGATGAGCACGATGATTTTGTGTATGGTCTACCGGAACTCAACCGGGAGCGCATTCAGGAAGCGATGCGCATTGCCAACCCCGGCTGTTTTGCCAGTAGCATTCAACTGGCTCTGTTACCCCTTGCGAAAGCCGGAACGCTCACCGCCGATGTGCAGGTAAGTGCCATTACGGGCAGTACGGGTGCGGGGCAGGCGCTGGTACCGACAACGGGTTTCACGTGGCGGAACAACAACGTATCTATCTATAAAGCCTTCTCGCACCAGCACCTGGCTGAAATTCGGCAGAGTATAAATCAGCTTGATCCGGCGTTCAGTCACGCGATTAATTTTGTGCCGTACCGGGGCGATTTCACCCGTGGCATCATGGCCAATGTGTACACGCCATTTACCGGAACCTTGGATGAGGCAAAGGCTTTGTACCGCACGTATTACGAAGCGCATCCATTTACACACCTCAGCGATGCACCGGTGGATGTAAAACAGGTAGTAAACACAAACAAATGCCTGCTTCATCTGGAAGTGCATGATGGACAGTTGCTGATTACGAGCGTTATCGACAACCTGACAAAAGGGGCGTCGGGTCATGCCGTTCAAAATTTGAATCTTGTTTTCGGATTGCCTGAGGATACCGGATTACGCCTTAAATCGGTGGCGTTCTAACCAGCGGGGTGCGTCCGTTTAGCGTTGGCTAACGGGCAATTTCAGTTATTTCTTTTACCCGGGTCAACGGGGGACTTGTCCATCAAAACGATGAACTAATCCCCCGTTGACCTTGTCTTTTTAGATATGGCAAAAAAAGAAATTCCACACGCTGCCCCGGCCAATACGAAGGAAGAGGTAAGCTGGCGTGAACGCTTTGCTGCGCTGGGCAACCTGCCTGCATTTTTTAAGTTAGTCTGGGCCGTTTCTCCTGGCTTGTTTCTTGGCAATGCGGCACTGCGCCTGATTCGGGCGGCCATTCCGGCGGCAACCTTATACGTCGGCAAACTAATTATCGATCAGGTTGTTGGCCTCTCCCGGCAAACTACCGATGACCCGAATTACATCTGGTGGCTTGTTGGCGCTGAATTTAGTTTAGCTATTCTGTCAACGGCTCTGGCCAGAGCCGTTGCTCTTATGGACGGACTATTGGGCGACCTGTTTGCCAACCGGATATCCATCCAGCTGATGGAACATGCCGCTACGCTGGACCTGGAGCAGTTCGAAGACGCTACGTTTTACGACAAGCTAGAGCGGGCCCGACGCCAGTCCTCCGGCCGAACGGTGCTGCTGTCGGGTGTGTTCGGGCAGGTTCAGGAATTGATTTCGGTGGGTTTCCTGGCGGCTGGTCTGGCGGTTTATAACCCGTGGTTGTTGCTGCTGATTCTGGTGGCGGTTACCCCATCTTTCATCGGCGATAATTATTTCAACCAGCGCAGTTATTCACTGTCCCGTTCCTGGACACCCGAACGGCGCGAACTCGACTATCTCCGCTTCATCGGAGCCAGTGATGAGACGGCCAAGGAAGTCAAGATCTTTGGCTTGTCTGACTTTCTGATTAATCGCTTCCGGTCGCTGTCCTGGGAATATTACATGAAAAACAGGTCCATCGCTATCAGCCGGGCCGGGTGGGGAACACTCCTGACGGCGCTGGGCACGGCGGGTTACTACGGCGCTTATGTCTGGATCGTGATGCGGGCGGTTAGTGGTCAGATTTCGTTAGGCGATCTGACATTTCTGGCCGGGTCATTTCGGCAGGTACGCGCGTCACTGGAGGGCATTTTACTTCAGTTCAGCAGCCTGACTCAGGAAGCTATTTACCTACAGGATCTGTTCGATTATTTCGCCATTAAGCCGCTGATTCATTCACCCGACACGACGCGCGCTTTTCCAAACCCGATCCGTGAAGGATTCGTATTTGAGAACGTAGGTTTTAAATACACAAACTCGGAGCGTTGGGCACTGCGAAACCTCTCGTTTACGCTTCAGGCCGGCGAAAAACTGGCGCTCGTCGGCGAAAACGGGGCCGGCAAAACAACCCTTGTCAAGCTACTGGCCCGACTCTATGATCCGGCCGAAGGACGGATACTGCTCGATGGGTACGATCTGCGGGAGTACGATCTGATGGCGTTACGGCGTAATATTGGCGTTATTTTTCAGGATTATACGCGATTCAAAATGTCGGCCGGAATTAACATTGCCGTTGGTGATATTGATGAACGAACGAACCAGCCACGCATTGAAATGTCGGCGCAACGGAGTCTGGCCGATACGGTCATTGCCAAACTGGCCGGAGGGTACGACCAGCAACTTGGTCGTTCGTTCGGTAAGGGTGTTGAACTGTCGGGCGGGGAGTGGCAAAAAGTTGCCCTCGGCCGGGCTTACATGCGGGATGCCCAACTGATTATACTCGATGAGCCCACGGCCGCGCTCGATGCCCGCGCCGAGTATGAAGTTTTTCAGCGTTTTGGTACCTTAACCGATGGTAAATCGTCCGTCATTATCTCTCACCGGTTCAGCACCGTTCGCATGGCCGACCGAATTCTGGTGCTGGAAAATGGCACGCTGCTCGAAATTGGAAGCCATTACGAACTTTTGGAAAAAGACGGCCGTTACGCCGAGCTGTTTGGCCTGCAGGCCAGAGGGTACCAATAGTTAAGATGAGATGGCGCGAGGCTCCAGCCTCGTGTCTGCTATTATCCGGCCTCCGGCCGATTTAAACAACTACCGGCCAGAGGCCGGGTAATATTGGGCACGAGGCTGGAGCCTTGCGCCATCTATGCCACCACCATCTTAAATTTTGTTATGTCGGAGAAGTACAAATTTTACAAAGACGGTTTGTTCTTTGTAACGCTTACTATTGTGGGTTGGATCGATTTGTTTACCCGCAAAGAATACTGCGATGAGATCATTCTTAATTTGAACGTTTGTATCGCTAAGAAGGGTTTGCGTATCTATGCTTTTTATATCATGCCGAGCCATATACACATGGTTTGTGATGTGGAGTCGGGTGAAGTTGGTCCGATCATGCGTGATTTCAAAAGTTATACCGCCAAGCAGTTGCTTCGTCTTATTCAGGAAAAGAGCGAAGAGAGTCGTAGAGACTGGCTATTGTATTTATTCCGGTACTTTGCGAAACAGAAAATAAACAACTCTGAATTTCAGGTTTGGCAACATGGAAATCACCCGATTGGTCTGGAATCGAATCGTTGGATTGACCAGAAAATAGAGTACATTCATCAGAACCCAGTTAAAGCTGGGCTGGTCAATGAACCACAAAATTATATTTATAGCAGTGCCAATCCGGGTACAATGTTGAAGCTTAGCCCTTACTAGCAGATCAAGATGGCGCGAGGCTTCAGCCCCGTGTTTAGTATTATCCGGCCTCTGGCCGGTTTGTAAAAACATGAAAAACATATCGGCCAGAGGCCGGGTAATATTGGGCACGAGGCTGGAGCCTCGCGCCATCTCATACATCACAACTTAACTTATGAAAAAACACTTGATTTTCTTCGCTTTACAGGCTGTAGTCGTTACTAGTATAGCACAGACGCCCATAATACCAGCCGCCGATATTCAGATAAAGACGGCTGTACTGGCCGCCCCGGCCGATAAGCGCGATGGGGCTACGGTGTATGGCTATTCTGACAAGAATCAGTTTGTCGTGTTGCGAAAGGGAACGAATGAGCTCGTCTGCCTGGCCGACGATCCGGCTCAAAAAGGCTTGAGCGTGTCGTGCTACCACCGCAATTTGGACCCATTTATGGAACGGGGGCGGGTATTGAAACAAGCGGGTAAGAAGCCCACCGAAATCCTGGCCATGCGCGAACAGGAGGTAAAGGCAAAAAAGTTAGTCATGCCAACGCATCCGTCGACGTTGTTTTCGTATACCGCAAAGGATGAAAACTATAACATGGCGACCGGCGACGTTACCGATGGATACCTGCGTTATGTTGTGTATATACCATACGCTACGGCCGAAAGTACGGGTTTGCCTCTAAAACCTGAAGCGCCGGGTATGCCCTGGATTATGGACCCCGGTACGCACCGGGCACACATTATGATCAATCCGCCCGTATCGACCACGGTTGCTCATTAATCTGGATTGGGTAATCGGGTGCACACCGTCGACGGTCGAAGTGGCACCGCGAAAGTGAGTTGAACGAGAGACGTTGTAAAAAGCAAGACTACCCATGAGCAGGCAATTTGTAACCCGGTACAACGAAAAAGCGTTGCTGACACTAATTGTGTATGTTCTGCTTGCTGGCTCGGGTGTGGTTCGAAGTCAGGTTATTGATTACTCGCGCATCAAAGCCTCGGGAAATGTTCGTAAACCGGCGCTGGCACCGATGGGGTCAGCCGATACGGCACGAAAAAACAAGCCCAGTATATTAACTATCAAAGTCTTTTCGGGGGATATCAGCAAGCCACTGACATCGGCTTTTGCCGTTATGACATCACGGGTCACCAACCGAACCGAACGTGTTGATATAGCCAACGGACAACTGACACGTGTGTTCGAAAAGCCTGACAACCTGTCTATTGAAGTGAGTGCGGCCGGGTACAAGTCTGCCCAGCGGACGATGGTCATTGCTTTATCTCCTCAGGGTAATCGGTATGAGTTCGACGCTCAGCTGGATCGGATGGGCATCGGGCTGACTGTGTCGGCAGTGGATAGGAGTACGAACAAGATTATCCCCGATGTTCGTTTCACGATCAGTGGCAAAAGTAGTGGCGTAACATCCATGACACTCACACCTGATGCAACCACTGGTTTATCTAAGGTAGAGCTGCCGAGTAAGGGAACCTACATAGTGAGCAGCCAGGCAAAGGGATACGCTGACTTCATGAAGCCGATAAAGCTGGATAGTGCGCAGAATGAAGCACGGTTTATTTTAACCGCCAATCCAAAACCAGAAGTGGCTAAGCCGCAATCATTACCGGAGGTACTGGTCGCAGCTAGTGTGAGTCCACCGGGTCCACCGGTTGATAGGGCTCCAATACCCGTACCGGTAATCAAAACGCCCATTTCGGCATCTGCATTGGTGGCAAAACAACCCTTTGGCCTGATCGAAAAAGGGAAACCTGTTCGGTTAAACGATATTTACTTCGATCAAAGTAGTCCCGTTCTGCGTCCCGAATCGTTTCCTGAACTGGACCAACTAACCGCCATGCTGCTGGCTGATCCAGCGGTGCAAATCGAGATCCGGGGGCACACGGATAATCAAGGCGATTTTGATCTGAACGTAAAGCTTTCGCGGGATCGGTGCCAGGCAATTGTTGATTATCTGGTTGCCAAAGGCGTTCAAAAAACACGCTTAAAAGCGGTGGGCCGCGGGCCAATTGATCCGATAGCACCTAATAACACCGAAGAGAACCGCCGGAAAAATAGGCGCGTGGAGTTTACGGTGCGTTGAACAGAAGGTTGTTGAACGTACTGATTGGGCGATTTTAAGCCGGAATCAGTACGTTCGTAACAAATCCCTGGCGCGGTCAGGCGGTTGGTTCAGGTCCTCGAAAGGCATCTTTTTTGCCCACCGCAGGTAGTTTGACGGGTTTGCCCTCCCGTGCCGACTGATAAATAGCCTCCATAATTTTCTGATCCTGTAGACCTTCTTCGCCTGGCGTAAAGGGTACCTTATTTTCCAGTAAACAGTCCGAAAAGTGATCCATTTCAGTAGCGAAATGGTCTTTGTCGGCAATTTTGTGTTGGATGATCTGGTTTTCTGTTCCTTCGGCACGACTGGTTTCTAATTGCAAACCTGTGTACGGAAAAGCGGGGTCCATTTTGATCCAGCCCGTATCGGCCATTACTTTATAACTCTTTTCGTCGTGATGGCCGTAGCTGGTTGCACAACTGGCCTGCACACCGCTCGGAAACTTCATCATCCAGTTGACCTGCTCTTCAACTTCTTTAAACCGAGGATCGTTCGGTGTACTGTGTACGTAAGCCACTACTTCCGAGGGCTCCTCGCCGAGCACAAACCGGATTGTGTTCAGGCAATACAGACCTACGTCGGGCAAAGCACCACCACCAGCCAGTGCTTTGTTAAAACGCCAGTGTTTAGGATTGTCCGAGTTCTGACCATTGTTGGCCATGATGCTTTTTACTTTGCCAAACTGCTCTTTCCGGACCATGTCGCGCACCATCTTGTTGTGCGGTTCGTACTGAATCCGGTACGCAATCATTAGCTTACGGTCCGCTTTTTTACAGGCGTCGATCATGGCCTGGCATTCCTGCGCCGTATTGGCCATCGGTTTTTCGCAGAGAATGTGCTTGCCTGCCTGCGCCCCCCGAATGGTGTACTCCGCGTGCATGCCATTCGGCAACACAATATAAATGGCCTGAACATCTTTGTTATCCCGCAGTTTGTCGTAATCGGCGTAACTGTAGCAGCTCTCTTTTTTGATACCATACTGGGTGGCCACCTTCTGCATTTTTTCGGGGCTACCACTCACCAGAGCCACGACTTTCGATTTTGTACATAGTCCGAAAGCCGGTAAAATCTGGTTGAGAGTCAAGTGACCCAGCCCGACAAGTGCGTACCCAATTCGCTTGTCTTCGGCCATCGGCGTCGGTGTTGGGCCTTCCTGCTGTTCCGTTTTAGCTTTAATCTGCTCCAGCTCAATGGGCTTGGTCGAGTCGGCGGGTATGTCGGCGGGTGGTGATGTGGCGGGTAATTTAGGGACCGGCCCGCTGGGCGTGCTGGCTGTTGACTGCGTCGTGCTGGCCGCTTCCGGCTTTTTGTCGCACGATGCCAGAGTACTTCCCAGGGCACCAATGGCCAGACTGCGGCCTGTTAATTGCAGGAAGTCCTGACGAGACAGGGCTGAATTCCCGGTCAGGTTAGTCACTAAATGATCAATCGATTTCATAACGTCGCTTATTTACGTCAGAAACCGATTGTCGGAAGGGGTTGTTTAGTCTATTTATTTAATCGGCGAATAATCCGTCGGTTTCATGTAAACAGACTCCACTTTGGTTGTCAATGGGCCATCTTTCTCTGATTCTGCTTTGGCAGCCACCCATTTAGGGTCTTTTCTGAACTCGTCAAAATGCTGTTTGCCTTCTGCTTCGCTGGGATGGGCCAGAATGTAAACCAGCTTTGGCGATGCGGCAGAGGCTTGCCCGCTGCCACCTTTCTCTTCCGTAACCCAATAGGCCACATTCGTCATGCCGTGTTTACTGAACAGCTTGATCGTGTGATCACGGAACCGGGTTAATAGGTTGGGTAGTTTGCCGGGTGCTGGCGTGTAGGTACGCAGCTCGAACGTCCGCTCGGGCGATTTTTGCGCCAACTTGAGCTTGGGCGATATATCGGATTCGGTCATGAAGATTTGATCGACGTGGTCAACCAGTTTGCCGTTTGCTTCGGTCTTCGCCACTACCGCCTTCCACTCAGGATCGCTGCCGAAAGCCTTCCAGGAAGCATCACGGGCTTCCCGGCTTGGATAGGCCAGAATGTAAATTAACTCTTTGCGGGACGTGTCGGTGGGTGTCCAGTAGCCGATATTTTCCATGCCGTGTTTCTCAAAAATCTTAGTTGTATACTGACGAAAACGGTCGACTATTTCCGCGTATTTTCCCGGAGTCGGGTAGTAAATACGAACTTCATAAAATTTAGAGCTGGGCGCGGATTCACCGGGCGAAGTCAAGTCGGACATAGATTCTTTAAACATTACTGACTTTCTAGTAGGCGACGCGAAGGTAGCTGTGCAGAAAAGTAGGCTAACCAGAAATAGTGAATATAGTCTGTCTGTCATAATATTGCAGCGAGGAAATAAAGAGTGTTTCAGACAGAGAAGGGGTTGAGACCGTTTTTCTAACCTCATTACGAACGTAAAAAGAATTTTATTCTCATCTATACCGATACTGTTTGTGTAAAGAAAAACTCTTGTTCGTGTTCTTAGTTATTTGGCTATGAATATATAGTTTTCTATATTTTGCTATTACACCGAAGAAATGCCTTATTTTTGTTGGTCATACATCGTTTTTACCCAATTTTATACTTTATGCTGAGTCGTGTTGCCAACTCTGTTTACTGGATGCATCGATACATTGAGCGGGCCGAAAATTACGCCCGTTTTATGAGTGTAAATTTCAATCTGGCTCTCGACTTGCCACCTAATGTAGACCAGCAATGGGAGCCGCTGCTGATTGCTACCGCCGACCACGATCTGTTTACCAAGTATTACAAGCAACCCACCCGGGAGAATGTCATTCAGTTTATGACCTTCGATAAGCGTAATCCGAACTCCATTGTGACATGTTTGAGCTACGCCCGGGAAAATGCCCGCACCATCCGCGAAGTTATTTCGAAGGAAATGTGGGAACACCTAAACCAGTTCTATCTGATGGTGCGCGACACGTCGCCACAGCAGCCGTGGGGTGAGACCCAGACCCAGACTTTCTTTACCGAGATTCGGAACAGCGTTCAGCTTTTCTACGGCATTATCGACGCCACGATCACCCGAAACGAAGCCTGGCATTTTGGCCGGTTGGGTCGCTTCCTGGAACGCGCCGATAAAACCTCCCGCTTCCTGGATGTAAAATACTTTACGCTGTTGCCGCAGATTGATGCCGTCGGGTCCACGATCGATCTCATGATCTGGTCAGCGGTGCTCAAGTCGGTCAGCGCCTATAACATGCACCGCCAGCAATACCGGTCGCTGACACCGTCGAGTATTGTCGAGTTTTTGATTCTGGACAAAATGTTTCCACGCTCGGTAGCGCACTGCATCCGGCAGGCGGAGTTGTCGCTCTACGAGATTTCGGGGAACAACATTACGAGTGGTTTTGGCAATTCGGCGGAACGGTCGCTCTCCAAACTCCGGACAGAAATCGAGTTTACCGAGACCTCGGATATTTTCCAGTCGGGTCTGCATCAGTACCTCGATAATTTTCAGACGAGAACCAACGAGATCGGCAGCGCCATTTTCGAAACCTACTTCGATTTGAAACCGATAGAGGTGTAGTTACATGAACGAACTCATGGCTGATTCATTGGCTAGTTCTTCGGCATGTTCCTTCCCTAAATACCGATCAATGAAGTAATGCGCCACGTAAAGCAGGGGCGTCAGCACAATGGCTGATGTGGCCTTGTAGATGTAATTGATTATTCCAACGGCCAATACCTGCGTGAGTGACCAGTTTCCGAAAACGTAAAAGGCAATACCCAGCACAACGAACGAGTCGACAAGCTGGGAGACCAGGGTTGACCCCGTGGCACGTAGCCAGATCAGCCGGGTGCCGGTAATCTTTCGGAGCGAGTGGAACACGTAAACGTCCAGAATTTGCCCGATCAGAAAGGCTGTAAGTGAGCCAATAATAATGCCCAGCCCCTGCCGGAAGATCATCTGAAAGGCGTTGTTAATGTTAATGGGATTCCCGGCCGAATCGCTGGCGTTCACATCGAGCCAGAATTGGGCCGGGGGCAGGTTGGTAACGGCGTAAATGATCAGAAAGCTAAAACCAACAAAGCCTGCCGTCAGAAAGGAAATTCGCCGGACACCTGCCTTGCCAAAATACTCGTTGATGATATCGGAGGTGATAAAGACAAACGGCCAGATAACAGCGCCCGCCGTCAGGTTAAAATCAAGAATAAAATCACTGAACAGGTGTATCTGAGCTGGTTTGGTTCCCAGCAGGGCTTCAACCGAGAAAATCTTAACGCCAATAATTTCGGCAATGAGCGCATTGGTCAGAAACACCGCACTGAGGAAAATATAAAGATTGGTGCGTTTATCGGTAAAAGAAGAGGCCATGAAGTTTTGTCTTTTGTGGGGTAAAGGCAACCGGTAACCGTTTATTTATTTTCGCTTATACACACCCGTAGTGGCTGTTTTTTCATACTTCAGCGCCAGGGCAGGAGCGCGTTGGAACAGTTTGTCAATAACATTTTCCCGATCAATGATGTAGTCGGGTGGGTCTTTCCGGAAATGGTCGAACACATTGATGACGGACTCGTAATTATCGAGGTTTTTAAGGTCATACTTCGCCAGATCCCAGTTCAGGTAAGGGGTTGCCAGTTGGTTCTGGCGGTAAGCACTCAGATCTTCGCCAATAATCAGCACATGCCGGTTGGTGATATTGTCTGGTAGGGGAGACGGTCGTACCTGCAAACTGCTCAGACGCCCCAGGTCGGCACCCGGAATCAGGCCCAGTGCGCCCTGATAAAACAGCAAAAGTGTCAGCGCAAAAGCACTTATAAAAATGATTTCGGCCAGCCAGGCTTTTCGGATATTTTCGAAATAATAGTACGCGAAGTAAGCCATGGGAGGAACGAAGCTCAGAAAAACCATGGGGGCCAGAAACGGCATTAGGGCAATGGTCAAAACGGCAACAACAAACCAGAGCGCCATAATTTGCTGAACCCGTTGCTGAAAGTTGACGTACCGGCCCGGCCGGTTGAACAGACTCAGGAAGCCCAGTACGCCCAGACCCAGGGGAATAAACAGGGCGGCTATAAGCGATTTGAAATCAGACAGCGAATACTGCCGAACCCGAAATACCGACGACAGAAGGTTCCGGTTAAAATCGTCCAGACTGTCCCAGAGATAATAAATCAGAACAATAGCGGCAAAGGGAAACAGAAAACCGAACAGCGATAACGAATACTGCCGAAAGGTAGCTCCCGTGTAAAACAGCAGCGATAAAATGGCCCACAAAATAAACAGCGCCGAAGGCAGATAGAAGAGGGCCGCAATACCAATGTAAAAGCCTACCTCAAAAACTTCGTCGGTAGCACCCCGCCGGTCCATCTGTTTGATGAGGGTGCCAAAGGCAAGCAGCAGAAAACTCGTCGACATCAGCACGGGCGACAGCGTCAGGCAGTCAAACGAGAGATGCAAGAACAGCATGTAGATCAGGCCGGGCCAGAACGACCTGTCCGGATACACATCCCGGTTGTTTATCAGGTAGTTGAAATAAACGATCTGGAATATCGACACCAATGTGGCTGCGCCATGAAGCATCAGGGGCGACCGGCCAAAGACGCTGTGTATCCCCCAGTAAACCAGCGCAGACAACGGACTAACGCTATCCCAGATATCCCGGTACAGCAAATAGCCCTGATTCATTTGCTCGCCAACAATCATCCAGTTCAGTTCCGGGATCAGCAGCGGAAAGGGATGGAGCAGCAAAGGCAGTCGAATCAGGATGAGCAGGCCCATCAGGCTGACGTACTGGTAAGGAAAATAAGATTGAAAAAAGCGTAGCAAAGGGTCGTTCAGCAGTTAACGGTTATCAGTTGCTAGGGAGTAGTTCGGGTCAGAAACAAGCTACTTCCCGGCCGCTGTTCCCGGTAAAATTACAGTCAATTTCGGCAGAACGGAAAAATGGGCGGATATTTGCAGAACAGAGGTCCCGATGAATGTAAACCATTCGGCAGAATGGACCGTTCAGGTAGTACCCAAGTACCGATAGTATGGAATCGAAACGACAGCAAAAAGTATCCCGGCAGTTACAGAAAGATTTAAGTGAGATCTTTCAGCGGGAGGTGCCGCACTTATTCAACGGCGCATTTATTACCGTCACCAGTGTCCGGGTATCCCCCGATTTAAGTGTCGCCCGCGTATACCTTAGTTTTCTGGCGACCAAGAACAAGAACCTTTTACTGGAAACGATTCAGGAGAAGGGCAAAGTACTCCGGCAACACCTGGGCGACCGGGTCCGGCACCAGCTTCGTATCGTGCCCGAACTGCATTTCTTCCTGGACGATACGGCCGAGTACGCTGACAAAATGGATAAACTTTTTTCCGGCATTGATATTCCACCCGCCCCGGCGGAGGAGGATGACGACAACGAGTGAAAGAGTGAGTGAGCGAAAGAGCGTATAGGGAGAGCCGCTTTTCGCTCTTTCACGTTTTCGCTCTTTCACTCTTTAAAAAAATGAACCTCCCCGTCTGGATTGCTCGTCGGTATTTTTTTTCCCGCAAGAAGCGTAGTTTCATCAGCTGGCTGTCTATCCTGTCCATGCTCGGGGTGGGTGTTGGCACGATGGCGCTCGTGGTGGTGCTGTCGGTATTTAACGGGATGGAAGAGTTGAATCGGCAGATTTTCAAAACGTTCGAAGCCGACATGACCGTGGCCCCCAGACAAGGTAAGCGGTTTATGGCTCCGCCCGCGTTGCTCGCCAAACTACGACAAACGCCGGGCGTAAGCCTACTGACGTCCATTGCGCAGGACAATGCGCTGGCCCGTTATGGCAACGCCCAGACGGTGATTCGGCTTAAAGGGGTAGACGATAATTACGTTCAGCGGCAGCAACTCGACTCGGCTATGCTCGAAGGTAAGTTACTTCTTCGCCAGAACGGAGTGAACTACGCCATTGTGGCGGATGGCGTTCGTAACGACCTGACCATCTCACCCGTTGATATTCTGACACCTCTGGAGATTCTGTACCCCGAAAGCGGGCAGACATTCAGCGTCCTCAATCCCAGTGCGTTCAATCGGGAAGCGCTGACGGTGGCCGGAATCTTTTTCATTGAATCAAAATACGACAATTTTGTTCTGGCACCCGTTCGGGCAGCCCGAAAACTATTTGGCTATAAACCCGATGAAGTTACAAGTCTGGAAATCCAGCTTCGCCCGGGTACCAATGAAGGGAAAGCCAAACAGGCATTGCAGACAATCGTTGGAGAAGACCTGATCGTCCAGAGTCGGGATGACTTAAACGTCGACCTCTACAGAGCTATCCGCGTCGAAAAGCTATTCGTGGCGCTGACCCTCTCGTTCATCATTTTAGTCGCGTCGATCAATATTTTCTTTTCTTTGTCGATGCTGGTCATCGAGAAAAAAGCGGACATCAGAATTTTGTACGCGTTGGGTGCCACAAGGCAGACGGTACGCCGGATTTTTCTGACGGAAGGAGCAATTATCGCCCTTACCGGTGCCCTGGCTGGTCTGATTCTGGGTGTCGTTATTTGCCTGGCGCAGGAAAATTACGGCTTTATCCGAATGGGCATGGTCAGCTCAATTGTTGATGCGTATCCGGTGCGCCTAGACACCAGCGATATTGTGCTGACCGGAATGCTGAGCATCGTCGTGACGATTATAACATCCTGGTTCCCCGCCCAGCGAGCCGCTAACGTTCAGTAGGTACGGGACTAGGCGGGTGGTATAGCGGCTACTGATCCGAAATGGTTGTGCCTTCTGCAACATGAATAACGTAGGCTTTTCCACCTGCCCGTTCGATGGCTTCGGCCACTGCTTCGGGTTGCTCGGGAGCATAGGCAAACATACACCCGCCCCCGCCCGACCCATTGATTTTGCCGCCCAAAGCCCCTGCCAACAGAGCCGCGTCGAGCATACGGTCAATTTTGGGCGTCGAGATGCGTTGGGCATCCCGGAGGTTGGCCTGATGTTCGTTGAGTAGCTGGCCGAACCGAACGTGATCAAAGGTATCTGTTGAACCAGACGAAGAACGTAGCAGACTCAAGGCATCCCGCAGAATATCCCGATTCGCCAGGTTGCCCTTCAGGAGAATGTACTCATCTTTCGTCAGGAAATCCTTGAACTCCGATGCATCCGTACTAACTGAGGTCGCTAGGGAGAATTGCGGATTCACCGTTTTCAGGTTCTTAATGATTGATAACATGCCGAACTTAACCCGTTGCAGAATGCCAATGGTGTCTTTGGGTTCCTGCGAGTCGCCGAGTACAAACGCGCCTAACGGAGGGGTGAGGGTTTCTAGCTGGATCTTTGGCTGCGATTCCAGGTAAATGACATGCCCGACGGCGGTGGAGTAGTGATCCATCATGCCGCCGGGTTCGCCAAACTCCAGCACCTCTGCTCTATAACCGAGTTCGGCGAGTTGCGCTGCAGAAAGCGTACGGGGTTGATCGGCCAATTGGGTCAGAACGGTAAGCCACGTAATGAGCAGTGCCGACGAACTCGACGTGCCCGAGTTGATGGGAATAGTCCCACGTACCTCGCCTTCAATGCCCTTGGTAAACGTGAATCCCTCGCGCAGTAATATGTTTACGGCCGAGCGGAAATAGTCCCGAGTTTGCGGATAGGGGAGTTGTTCACCAGTAAACGGAATGCTCACCGAGCTGTGAATATCGGGCAGATTAAGCCTGAATCCCTGTTGATCAGCTTGGTGAGCGGCTACCTGAATCCGGCGTGAAATAGCGGCCGCGATAACGGGCAAGCCCAGATAATCCTGGTGTTCACCAAACAGGCAAATACGGCCGGGGGTGGAAACGATCATAAGAAATCCAATTACCAATTTGTCTTCTTATGGCCCACCACGGCATAGTACAAAATGAAGCTGAACAAAGGCAGCAGCAAAGCGTAAGCCATTTTGGGGCTAATGGCGTCAGTTAAATAGCCATGTAGTAAGGGTAGCAAAGCACCCCCCGAGATGCCCATGATGAGCAGCGCCGACCCAAGTTTGGTAAACTTTCCAAGATGATTTAACGCTAACGGCCATACGGCAGGCCACATGGGCGAGATAGCGAATCCGAGTAAGGCCACGCATAAAATGGACGGAAAACCATCTGTCACAAGAGCGCCCACTGTCAGAATCAAGGCGAGAATCGACCCAACGCGTAGTGCCTTTTGTTGCGAAATAAAGCGCGGAATAGCTACAATACCAAGAATGTAGCCACCCAACAGGCCATAGAGCGTGTAGGTGGTGAAATACTTGGCTTCGTCGTTGGAGAAGCCTATGGCGCGTCCGTAGTTGATAATCGTATCGCCAGCAATGACTTCGGCCCCTACGTAGCAGAACAACGTCAGAACACCAAGTACCAAGTTTGGAAACTGCCAGATGCTGGTGCGTACAGTCGTACCAACAGGCTCGTCGTCTTGTTCTTCAGATACCTCCGGAAGATTTGAGAATCGAATCAAGATGGCTAGTACCACCAATACACCCGTTAGAATCATATAAGGCGTGATTACTTTCTCTAGAGTAGCCGTGCCAGAAACAGCGTTGGCACCCGTTAGTAATAATCCACCAAAAATAAACTGGCTGAAAATGCCCGCTAATTTATTGGCTACACCAAGAAAGCTAATGCGTTGAGCCGCACTCTCCCGGGGGCCGAGAATTGTTGCGTACGGGTTAGACGCTGTTTGCAGGACGGTTAGCCCAATGCCAATCAGGAATAAACCTACTAAAAAAAGAGGGTACGAAAGGGCTTTAGCCGCTGGTACGAAAATAATGGTACCGACAGCCATAACCAGAAGCCCCATTGACATGCCATTCTTGAAACCCGTCCGCTTTAGAAGTGCTGACGACGGGATGGCCATCAACGTGTAAGAAATGAAAAAGGCAAAAGCAACCAGATTGGACCCAACGGTACTTAGGTTGAACGCCTGCTTAAAAAAAGCAATTAACACGCTATTGACCCACGTAACGAAGCCAAAAACAAAGAAGAGGGCGCCAATGATGAGCAATGGGCCGGTGTAATTTTGGGTTTTAGGCGGAGCGGTAGGTGTCATTAGCTGATTCGAGGATTAAAGCAGAGAGATTTTAAATTTTTTTACAAAGTAAAAAATAGAAATCGGTTTTTGTTCTATAAAGCCATATACTATTTGTGCTTTTCTATAAATGAGCGACAAATCAGGAATAGAAAGCGCAACCAACCGTACAAGGTCTGCTCAAGACAAATGAGTGAGGAGGGTTAGCCATCAATAGGCATCAGTCAGGCCGAAGATCGGTTTGTTCGTTTTCCATTTGCCCCGCGTAAAATCGGGAATGGCAACGGGTTTGCTGCCACCGGCAATGCTCTGCTCCGACAGAGGGCTGATGGCGCTCCAGACGGCTGCATCATATACATCGATGGGTACGGGCCCTTTGGCCTTTATCGACTCAATAAAGGCGCGAAGAACGAAGAAGTCAATGCCACCGTGACCAGCATTTTCGGCCGTTTGGGCGTGGCGTTTCCAGAGTGGGTGGTCGTATTTATCCTGGTAAGCCGCAAAGGGTTCCCAACTGTGCGGTTTCGGTGAACCCGCGTGCGACGAATCACCCTCCAGATAGATCATGTCGTTGTCGTCCATCCAGATACCATTTGTTCCCTGGGCCCGGAACCCAAGCGAGTAGGGGCGGGGAGAATTGGTGTCGTGAATAACAACAATATTTTCGCCATTAGCGCACTGAATGACCGTCGTTACGACATCGCCAAGTTTGAAATTTACTTTCGCATTGGGGTGATTCGGACCACCTTTGTCGACAACGTATTTGTGTAATCCCCGGCTTTTGGTGGCGGTTGAGGTCAGGTGCGTAAACCGATTCCCCCGGTTAATATCGAGCCAGTGTGCCACCGGGCCGAGTCCGTGCGTTGGATACAGATCCCCGTTTCGATCTACCGAGTGCTGGGTACGCCAATGCGCTTCTGAGTATCCTTTCTCTCCGAATTCGGCGCCAACTCCCGAAATGGACTTGCCATCGTTGAACTTAATGTTCCGCAGGTCGTGCTGGTAGCCGCAGTGCGCGTAGGTCATCTCGCCAAACATTCCTTTCCGAATCATATTCAGCACGGCCAGCACATCGCGTCGGTAACAGACATTTTCCAGAATCATGCAGGGCGATCCTGATTTCTCCGATGCATTGACCAGATCCCACGATTCCTTGAGCGTGACCGTTGCCGATACTTCTATCCCGGCATATTTGCCCGCATTCATGGTGGCCACGGCCATAGGCACGTGCCATTCCCAGGGCGTTGCAATGACGACACCATCAATGTCGTCGCGTTTGAGCATGTCTTTGAACGCTTCATCGCCTTTGCCGTAGGCTACCGGTGCTTTCCGTCCCGCTTTTTCAATCATGGCGGTCGTACGGCTAATGGCTTCGGGAGCCGGGTCGCAAATGGCCACAATGTCGACATCGGTTCGGTAGATCGCCTGCTCAATGTGACTACGCCCGCGTGAACCCACACCAATGAACGCTAAACGGACTTTAGGGTCTGCTGGTTGAGCACCGGTTAAAATAGCGGGAAAAACGGACGTTGTTGCCATGGATGTAGCTGCGCCTGTGAGAGCGACTGTACGAATAAACTGGCGCCGGGAAGGTGTCTGCATAGCGAATGCGATACGTAAAGTGGGGGTTTACGTACCAAAGAACGCTGTTTCAACGCAAAAAACATACGTAATGCCAATTTTAAACCGGCTCAAAAAGCGGACCGGGTCAAGCCAGGGTCCTTGCGCCATCAATTCCTAGTAATGCCACCACCGCGACGTTGGGTAGTGGTCTCCCACAACGACTGGTTCGCCAATTAACGGTGTGGTGGTCGCCAGCTGTTGTTCGGCGGCCCGTTTTGTAAATCGCTCAATGGGGTCTGTCCAGGCGTGGTTGGCCAGCGAGAACTTGGCCCAGTGTACAGGTAAGACGGTTTTTGCCCGTAATTCCTGAGCCGCCGTAGCGACCTCTTCCGGAAACATATGGATGTTAGGCCAGTCTTTGCCGTATTGACCACATTCGAGAATGGCCAGATCGAACGGGCCGTATTTATCGCCGATCTCTTTAAAATGAGTTCCGTAACCCGAATCGCCACCCAGATACAGCGAGTACCCGTGGATTTTCATGACAAAGGCAGTCCACAGGGTTTTTCCGCGCGCGAGGCTACGACCCGAAAAGTGACGGGCTGGCACGGCTGTAAGGTCCAGATCGGTGTCAGCATGATAGCTTTCCCACCAGTCAAATTCCACGATCCGGTCGGCAGGAACGCCCCATCGTTCGAGGTGAGCGCCCACGCCGAGCGCTGTGTAGAATTTTTTGACTTTAGGGATGAGCTTCGTAATGGTTTCGTAATCAAGGTGATCGTAGTGGTCATGCGACAGAATGAGCAGATCGATGGTCGGCATATCCTCAACGCGGTACACATTGGAGCCGGGGTAAGCCTTTCCGAAAAACGAAACCGGTGACGCATAACCGCTAAAAACCGGATCGGCCAGAATCGTGACGCCCTTCGATTTGATCAGGTAAGACGAATGGCCAAACCAGACAACAGTTGGCTTATCGTCGGGCAAAGCGTTCAGGTCAGTTCGCACCGAGGGTAGCGGCTTGGGCGGGGTATTGTCTTTTTCTTTGTGAATAAAGTCGTTCATCATCTCCAGGTAAGAGGTATTCTCACGCATTACATCTGTCTTTTCCAGGTTCTGAAAGGTGCCATTTTTGTAGTTTGGTGAACGTTGAATCCGGTCCAGGCGGGTGGCTGCCGGATTACGCCCGAACGTACGCTGCTGCATGAACAGAAAGGCGGTGGCAATCAGTACGGTACTAATGAGTAGTATGAATAGCATAGGTTTACGCAGGCGTTTCATTGGGGCAAAACCCTATCCTGTATCGTCTGGTTCCGCATAAACCGACTAGTCGATAAGCGGGAACAATACCGGATAAGCGGATGTTATTGACCTGAAATGAGCCGGGTTTTGTTTAGCGTTTAGCGATAAATGTTGAACAAAATAAACCAAATGCTCGTTGGTTAATTCATTGCATACAAATGAGCGATCTGGCTACTCGCTCGACTGTCTGCCTGTGTTGTACACAACCTTTGTAACGACAGGTTGATCGAACCCTATTTCGATTTGTTTATATGAGTACTATTCGGGCCGATGCCCCACGAGTGGCGGTGTTTCGCAAGGAACATTTTAACGCTGCTCACCGTCTGAACAATCCAAACTGGTCGGATGAGAAAAACACCCGGGTTTATGGCAAGTGCAACAACCCCAACTACCACGGACATAACTACGAACTGATTGTGCAGGTAATCGGCCCAATTGATCCGGAAACCGGTTATGTGATCGACATGAAAGTGCTCGGTGACCTCGTTAAAGAGCACGTTACGGATCGCTTCGACCACAAAAATCTCAATCTCGATACGGAAGAATTCGCCGACCTGAATCCGTCGGCTGAGAACATTGCCATCGTCATTTACACCCTTTTACGCAATCAGCTAAGCGAAGGCTTAGACCTTAAAATCAGACTGTATGAAACTGAACGGAACTTCGTCGAATACCCCGCCTACTAGTCAACCCACGACTGGTAGCCATCAGAGCGGTCATGCGCCGGGCAGTCATCAGACTGATGCTACGGACGTGTCTGCCTGGGAGGTTGACGAACTGGTCGACGAAATTGGGGATGCGCATGGCACATCCTCAATCGATACACCCATGCGTGCCGATGCCTTCGCCATGGACGATGATCTTAAGATTGACCTGATTGAAGAACATTTTCGTGAAATCATGGGGATTCTGGGTCTCGACCTGACCGACGATAGTCTGAAAGGATCGCCCCGCCGGGTCGCCAAAATGTACGTAAATGAAATTTTCAGCGGTCTGAATCCAGCCAATAAACCAAAGCCTACGCTGTTCGACAACAAGTTCCGATACAACGAGATGCTGGTCGAAAAAGACATTACGGTGCAGACGTACTGCGAACACCATTTTGTCCCCATTATTGGGCGGGCGCACGTTGCCTATATCTCGAGTGGTAAAGTAATTGGCCTGTCGAAACTAAACCGGGTTGTCGAGTACTTCAGTAAACGACCCCAGGTGCAGGAACGTCTGACGGTGCAAATTGCCGAAGAACTCAAACGTGTTCTCGAAACCGAAGATGTAGCCGTCATCATCGATGCCAAGCATCTGTGCGTATCGACCAGGGGCGTTCACGACATTAACAGTTCAACCATCACCGCATCCTATGGCGGCAAGTTTTCGGAAGAAGCTACCAGGCAGGAACTTCTCCGGTACGTTGCCCAACCGAGTGTGAGTATTTAATCTCGTATATGTTTGTGGGTCGTCATTGGCTGATACACAACCACTTTTGCGATAGCCGACTACGAACGATCAATCACAGACTTCTTCATGCAGGACAAACATATTCTTATCGTCGGCGCTAGTTCGGGAATTGGCCACGCGCTGGCTCAACAACTTCAGGAACAGGGCGCAACCCTATTTACTGCTGGTCGCACGCAGCCGGAGGGAATTCAGTCTACGCACATGACCTGGGATGTAACCCAGAATTCCGCCGTTGATGCATTCAACCAATTGCCCGACACTCTGCACGGTCTCGTTTATTGCCCCGGTACTATAAACCTGAAACCTTTTCAACGGCTCACGCTGGATGATTACCGGCGTGACTTCGATATCAACGTGATAGGGGCTATCAGTGCAATTCATGCGAGTTATGCCGCCCTTAAGAAATCTAAATCGGCAAGTGTCGTTCTGTTCAGTACGGTAGCCGCCAAGCTGGGTATGGGCATGCACTCGTCGGTGTCGGTGGCAAAGTCGGCAGTTGAAGGATTGGCTAAGTCGCTGGCGGCAGAACTGGCTCCTTTCAACGTTCGGGTGAATGCCATTGCGCCCTCCCTGACTGATACACCCCTGGCGGAGTTTCTCCTCGGCGACGATACCAAGCGGGAAGCGGCTAACAAACGCCACCCACTCAATCGATATGGGTCTCCCCAGGATATTGCCAGTATGGCGGCCTATTTACTCGCGGATCAGGCCAGCTGGATCACGGGTCAGATTATCGGCGTAGATGGCGGTATGGGAAGCCTGAAATGAAGAGAGCGTAGGAGAGAAATTTTCTCATAGTTCATAGAAAAGCCAAGCCGTATGGAAAATTACTACATCCATACGGCTTGGCTTTTCTATGCAATCATTCTTACTTTTTCAGTACACCATCAACATTTCGCCAAATGCCGAGGGGGTTTGCGTTCTGCAAGGCCGCCGGTAATAACTCATCGGGGAAACTCTGGTACGTGAAGGGCCTGACGAAGCGCAGAATAGCACCCGTGCCGACCGACGTTGACCGACTATCGGAGGTAGCCGGGAAAGGTCCGCCGTGCGTCATGGCTTCGCTTACTTCGACACCGGTTGGGAAACCGCCAAACAACACGCGTCCGGCTTTTGCCTGCAGAAGTGTAATCCAGTCGATCGAAGACGCTTTTAACTCATCGGCAGTCGCGTGGATCGTTGCGGTAAGCTGCCCCTCCAGCACGGTCAGACAGTCGGCCAGTTCGGTTTCTGTTTCGCACACCACAATCAGCGACGACGGGCCAAATACCTCTTCGCTCAGGAACTCACTGCTCAGAAAAATAGGGGCCGTTGTACGGAGTATAATGGGTCTTCCCTGCGTCTGGCTGCTGTCGGCGTCGGTATCTGCTTCGGCCAGCACATGAACACCGGGAACGATTCTATTCTGTTGAACACCTTTCTGATAGGTCTGGCAAATGCCCGCGTTCAGCATTGTTGCCGGAGCCGACGCTCTGATTTTCTCAGCTACCGTTTCCAGAAATGTATCCGTATTGGGTGAGTCAAGCAGGAAGGTTAGCCCCGGATTGGTACAGAACTGACCTACACCAAGCGTTACCGAAGCGGCTAAACCCGCAGCAACCGAAGTGGCCGAATGAGGTCCGTCTAACTGGCTGATGGCACCCGGAAGGATAACCACTGGATTAACGGCGCTCATTTCTGCATAAACCGGAATGGGCTCGGGCCGCTCCTGCGCTACGCGTAACAACGCCAGTCCACCCGCACGGGAGCCGGTAAAGCCTACCGCTTTTACGGCCGGGTGAGCGACTAGTTGCCGGGCCACCTCATTATCGGCGTGGAGAAGCGAGAAAACGCCATCCGGCATGCCCGTTTTTTCGGCCGCTGCCACAATGGCCTGCCCCACCAGCGATGAGGTACCGGGATGCGATGGGTGCGCTTTCACCACAACCGGGCAACCGGCTGCCAGAGCTGAAGCCGTATCGCCACCCGCTACCGAGAAGGCGAGCGGAAAATTACTGGCCCCAAAAACAACAACCGGGCCAAGCGGTACCAGCATCTGGCGCAAATCCGTGCGCGGCAGGGGCTGGCGGTCCGGTAGCGCCGGATTGATGCGGGCATCGACCCACGACCCTTCACGCAATAGGTTCGCAAACAGGCGTAACTGCCCCGTTGTCCGGCCCCGTTCGCCCGAAATTCGACCCGTTGGCAGCCCACTTTCGAGAACCGCCCGTTCGACCAGTTCGTCACCAAGCGCTTCCAGCTCACTGGCAATAGTATCTAAAAATTCAGCTCGTTTGGCGGGCGTCAGTTTTGCGTATAAAGGAAAAGCATCGGCGGCTTTTTCCACAGCCTGATTGGCCTGTTCGGCAGAAACATTGGCAAACTCATCCGTAAGGTTTTCGTGACGGGCGGGGGCAAAAGCGCGGAACAGGTTGCCGTCGCCCGAAATCGGTTCATTACCGATAAAGCTGACGTTGATAGATTGTTGCGTGATTGACATAAGATTTCAACAATGAATTAGATAAAACAGCGCAGCCGGGTGTGCGTGCCCCGGTCGGGCATCGGCATGGAAACGTACAGAGCTGCCTGTTGAGTTTGACAACCAGGATATGGCTATATAGGTTTCCACGGCGACGCCCGACCGGGGCACGCACACCCGGCTGCGCCGGTCATACGTTAAACGGTTGGGCCAACCCGCTCCAGTATCGCTTTTGACTTGCGGATACCGTCGAACTCTTCCAGTTTGTCGCCTTCGTATTCGATGCCGATGATGCCTTTGAACCCGCTATCCTTCACAATTTTTATGATGCGGTTGTAGTCAGTTTCTACGCAATTACCGTTGGCATCGAAGTCGTAGAATTTGGCCGATGCTCCTTTGGCGTAGGGCATCAGTTCGGCGGTTCCTTTATAGCGGTCGTACTCTTCAGCGCAGGTATGGTTATCGCCCCGTTTGATGCAGAAATTACCGAAATCGGGGAGGGTACCTACGTTCTTCATACCAACCTGCTTCATAACGCCCGAGAGCCACTGCCCGTTGGACGAATACCCACCGTGGTTTTCAACGATGACATTGATGTTCATGGTCTTGGCAAATTCGCCGAGTTTGCTGAGGCCGTCAACGGCGGCTTTGGATACCTCTTCAGCCGTGCCTTGTCCGGCGGCATTAACCCGAATGGTTTTACAGCCGAGGTACTTAGCGCATTCTACCCAGCGGTGGTGGTTTTCAACAGCTTTCGTCCGTTCGGCGGCATCCGATGCGCCCAGGTTTCCCTCCCCGTCAATCATGATGAGGTTGTTGGTAATGCCGTTGTCTTTGCAGCGGGTCAGCAGGTCGTTGAGGTAGGTTTTATCCTGCGCTTTATCTTTGAAGAACTGATTGACATATTCAACAATGCTGATATCGAACTCTTTACGGGCGATGCCGGGAAAATCCAGATTCGTAATTTTCTTGCTGAATAACGCTTTGTGCAGCGACCATTCGGCCAGCGAAATATCAAAGAACATCTTTTTGGTAGGTGCTTCGGCAAAAACAGTCGGCATGATAGCCATACCAGCCAGAGAGCCAGCAGCTTGTTTCAAAAACGAACGACGATCGGTGGTCATAACGAAACGGGTTTACGAAAAATGAGTTTTGGAGAAGCAAACGACTGCTTATCAGACAAAGAAACAAAACAAGGGTAAATTACTCATTCGATTGGCGGACTGACCAATGGTTTAGTAGTAAGGACATGTTTTCTTCCGTAATTTGCCCGCATCTCTATCGCGTAACCGATGATCACAGTCGATACTATACAGGAGGCCCACGATCGGATCAGTTCTTTTATTCACCGTACGGTCGTCCTGACGAACCAAACGATCAATAACCAAGCTGGTGCCGAGCTATATTTTAAATGCGAAAACTTTCAGAAGATCGGTGCTTTTAAGGCCAGAGGTGGCCTGAACGCGGTGTTGCAGGTGGCTCAGAACAAGGAAGGGTCTGCCCTGACAACGCACTCGTCCGGTAACCATGCCCAGGCTGTAGCCTTTGCCGCCCGACAAGTAGGCATGCCTGCTTATATTGTCATGCCCCGCACGGCTCCGCAGGTGAAAAAAGACGCCGTTCGGGATTATGGGGCCGAGGTCATTGAGTGCGAACCAACGCTCGACGCCCGGGAGGCTGGCGTCCGGGAGGTGATAGCCCGCACAGGTGCCGTACTGGTGCATCCCTTCGACGATGATCGGGTAATCGCGGGTCAGGCGACGGCTGCCAAAGAACTTATTGAAGACGCTAGCCAGAGCCGTCCATTCGATGTGATTCTGGCGCCGGTGGGTGGGGGAGGGCTTTTGAGCGGTACTGCTCTGTCGACGCATTTCCTATCGCCCACAACGCGCGTTATTGCCGGAGAACCCGAGGGGGCCGCCGACGCCGTTCTGTCCTTTCAGACGGGGCGGGTGGAGAAAGCACCTTACATCAACACGATTGCCGATGGCTTGATGACCGGCCTCAGTGAACGAACATTAGCCATCATTCGCACGCACGTCAGCGATATTCTGACTGTATCGGATCCGGAAATCTGTGCGGCCATGCGATTAGTCTGGGAGCGTATGAAGATTATCATTGAACCCTCCTGCGCGGTGCCTCTGGCGGCCGTGTTGACACATAAAGATCAATTTGCCGGGCAGAAGATCGGCATCATACTAACCGGCGGAAACGTCGACTTAGGAAAACTGCCGTTTTGATATGTTTACGATTCAATCCATTACAGCTGAACAAACGTATCCACTGCGCCATTCGGTTCTTTGGCCCGATAAGCCTCTCGACTATGTAAAGGTTGACGACGATGCGGCCGGACATCACTTCGGGGCGTTTGACAACGAGGAGCTGATTGCGGTGATTTCCCTATTCGTGAATGGGCAGGAGAGTCGTTTTCGAAAGTTCGCGGCCCATCCCGATCACCAGCGAAAAGGTGTTGGCACGTTGCTGCTGAATCATGTTATCGCCGAAGCCCGGCGTTTGGGCGCTACAGTACTCTGGTGTGACGCCCGCCTGGATGCAGCCGACTTCTATCGGCGTTTTGGTATGACTGCCGTTAGCGACGTGTTTTACAAAGGTCCGATTCCGTACGCGAAATTTTCGCTGACCCTGTAAGCGCCATAACTAAGTTGACCTGTATATCACCTCTGAAGGCGTAACAAGTCTGGCACTGGCCGATCAGGAAACGGAAACATTCGGCAGAAAGACAAACCATAACTAAACGAGTCCGTAATGAGTTGACTAAGGGTACAATCAACTCAACAATGAAAACCTCAACGCTTTTAATTACGGCCACAACCCTATTGGTCAGCGCCTGGTCATGCAGCCAGAAAAAAACGTCGGATCAGCCGAGCGAAACGGTTGCCACGGCCGATACGACAATTACGCTGCCTGCTCCCTACGCCACAAAATCAACGCAGAAATTCAGTAAAATCGTTGAATGGCCCGCCGGTAAAACACCACAGGCTCCAGCGGGCTTCACGGTAACCGAGTACGCCCGTGATCTGCAAAGTCCGCGCTGGATTTACGTCGCTCCGGATGGCGATATTTTTGTTGCCGAATCGAATACGGAGCGGAAAGGCGTCAAAAATGCGGTCGTCAATGCGGTAACTGGAAAAAATAAGTCGGAGCGGACCGATGCCAGTGCCAACCGCATTACGCTTTTGCGCGATACGAACAAAGACGGGAAACCCGACCTGCGGGAGTCATTCCTGACGGGCTTGAATCAGCCTTTTGGTATGCTCGTACTGGGCGATAAATTCTATGCCGCCAACACGGATGCATTGATGCAGTATGATTACAAGCCTGGCCAGACGAAGATCACTACAGCCGGTAAGAAGATTTTAAGCTTACCGGCTGGTGGCTACAATAACCACTGGACGCGGAACCTGCTGGCTGGTCCTGACGGCAAGAAAATATTTATTTCGGTCGGGTCAGGCAGTAACGTAGGCGAAAATGGTATCGATAAGGAAGTCCGTCGGGCAAATATTCTCGAAGTTAATCCTGATGGAACCGGCGAACGGATTTTTGCCAGCGGTTTGCGTAATCCAGTTGGTATGGGTTGGGAGCCAACCACAAAAACGCTTTATACGGCAGTAAATGAGCGTGACGAGTTGGGTGACGACCTAGTACCCGATTACCTGACAAGCGTTAAAGAAGGGGCTTTTTATGGCTGGCCTTACTCGTACTTCGGTCAGCATGAAGACCCGCGCCGAAAAGGAGAACGGCCTGACCTGGTGAAAAAATCAGTTGTTCCTGAAGTTGCGCTGGGATCGCATACGGCATCGTTGGGATTAGCTTTTTACGACAAAACGGCCTTCCCCGAGAAGTACCGAAACGGGGCCTTCGTGGGTCAGCATGGTTCCTGGAACCGGTCTCAATTCTCTGGCTATAAAGTAGTCTTTGTGCCGTTTCAGGGCGGAAAGCCAGGAACGCCGGAAGATTTTCTGACGGGCTTTCTGACCGGAAAAGACAAAGATGCGTATGGTCGTCCGGTGGGTGTAGCTGTACTGCCTGATGGGTCACTACTCGTTGCTGATGATGCTGGTGGCCGAATCTGGCGGGTAGCGGCCACCAAGTCGCAGGTAGCGTCATTATAAAATAAATAAGCCAAAAGAGAGACGTGGCTGATGCAAACACTAGGTTGCGTCAGCCACGTCTCTCTTTTGCTTCACCAGGGTAACAGCCTAGAACTGATAAAGCACCCGCGCCCGCAGGCTAACCGTTGCTTTTGTCTGCCAGTTAACATCGGGCCGCATAGGCAACTGATCGGCTTGTAAGGGCAACGTTAGCACAGGGCTACCCTGAACAACCCAGTGACGGCTTTGCCACTCCATACCAGCGCCGAATGCCACGCTGGTGATCAAATCGACTGGTTGTGGGTTGCTGAAGCTAAGTTCGTCATAGCCCTTTCTGGGAATCAACACAGGGCATAAGAAGGTTGCATTCTCCGTGTTTGATAAATTCAGCGATGTACCAATCGTTGGAGAGAGCGTTAGACTACGATTTAGCGGTACTCGGTAACCGATAGTGACAGGAAGTTGTATACGGGTTGTGCGGGTATCAATATTAAAAATGTCGCGACGAGGGTCAATAGCACGAGCGAATTCTTTCCGGAAATCCCGCTTCATTCTTTCATCAAAATCATAATCGGTTGCGAATTTACCGCTGTAAGTAGCCTGACTTAACCCAATGCCCACCGACCATTTCTTCTTCGGCCCAACTAACACTTCAGTAAAGACACCGGCGCTTACAACTTTAGACGCCAGTTCGCCACCGACGCCTGCCCGAAAACGACCAGCCATAAGCTTGATTGGCTGACTTTCCGGTGCCGCCTGCTCTGTGGTCCCGGAAACGACTGTTGTTCGTGCAGGACGGATTCGTTTCGCCCGTTGAGCAAGATGACTCGTCCAGTTAATGGTCGGTGCTGATACGGGCGGTAGGTCGATTAGCTCATAAGTAGCCGATACAACTGATTCAGCAGGGTCAGTTGCGGCTGCTTCAGTCGACGTAGGCGTCGTAGTGGTAACCCCGTTATTCCGCGTAATTCCGGTATTGGTCGCTGAAGTTGACGGTATTGTGCGTTGGTCGGGCGATGCATAGTTTCCCTTCGTCGGCTGGTTATACGCGTACTGATCAGATAATCGACGCTCTTTGGCGCGTTTAGCCACTGTAGGCCTATTGGTTATTTCTGATGAATTACCTGTGTTTTTACGTAGTACAGAAGAAGATGTAGAGGGTTCACCATACGCGTCTGTTTTCGGGGTATTGGTTAAATCGTCCGATTGGTTGAGTGCAGTCTGGGTGCTGCGTTCTGTGGCTGCGTATCGCTGATCCGTTGTTTTTTCGGAACGATCAGCCGGGCGTTCGTTTTCCGGAGGAACAACTGGAGAACGAGAGGGTACTGTTACATAGCGGGTAATGTAAACGGTATCCCGTTCACGTTGGTAAACGAGTTTTGCATCGGCGGAGGTAAGTACGTCTTTTTTGCCTTCCTGAGATTGATTGTCTGCCAATGGCCTTGCTGCTGCTGTATCACTGGCCGAAGTAGACGGGGCTGGTTGGCCGGTAGTCGCTGGTTGTTTGGCCTGCTTACTTAGCTGGCCAATCGTTTGCCGAAGTTGATTAATTTCATTGTGTTGCCAGAAACCATACCCCACCAGCACAACAGCGCTAACGGTAGCAGCCGCCATTAACCAGGGCTTTGCCATCCATATACCCCCGCTGAAGGGACTAGTGGGAGAAGGCGTACTCGGTTGAGGGATTCCCGTTTGCAGCGATGACTGCATTCTGGCCCAGTCTTTATCGGAAAATTCCGGCCGAATACTTTCCAGTTTTCGCCGGATAATATCGGAAAATCGGTCAGTTTTCATGATACGGAATAGAAGTCGGTTTACTGTAATGAGCTTGTTTGATGAGTACCTGTAATTTTTGCCGGGCCCGGGCAAAGTTGGAGCGAACGGTTGCTTCGTTATGACTTAGTATCCCCGCAATTTCGTGCAGACTATATCCGTCCACAACGTGCATCATAAATACCGTACGGTAGGTGGGCGTCAGCTGTTGCACCAGAGCGAGTATCTCTTCGGCCGCAATTTGATCGACTACATCATCATCAAAAGCCACCTGCTCGCCTGATTCCAATGAGGCATGCTGCTCAAAACGATGATTTTTGCGGTAATGGCTGATGGCCGTGTTGACTAAAATGGTGCGTAACCAGGCTTTAAACGGTAACGTTTCGTCGTAACTGTCCAAATGCTGAAATGCCTTCAGAAATCCTTCGTTCAATACATCTTCTGCTTCTTCAACGCTCGATGTGTAGCGCAGGCAGATGCTTTTCGCGTAACCAAAAAATTGCTTGAAAAGCGTTCGCTGTGCACGCGGGTCGCTGGCACGGCAGGCCCTGATGACGCTGATCAGGTCATTCTCGGCGAACGGGGAGGACTTTCGAAAAAACAAAGTTTGGTCGGATTTTTACGTATACATTCCTGGCTGTAGAACTAGTACGCGTTTTTAGCCGATAATGTTGCACCTAATAGTCAAGTTATTAACTATTTTTCTCCCCAAAAGCAACACTTAGGTTAGCCAGTACGTACTGACAACAAACGGGTTCATTCATCCCGTTTTGGTTAGCTAATGAACGTCTTGGTGATTGGCGACGAACATACGTACGGCTATGGGCTACCGGAAGGAAACCTTAGTTATATTGGTCATTTTATTCGCAACATCAGCCGCGCCGGGAGAGCGGTATCGGTAGAAGCGTATGCGCATCTGACAATGGCACAAACGACAGCAACGCTGGCTCAGCTACCATTGAACCGGTATGACCTGATTATCCTCCAACTGGACCATACACTTATTCAGACGGCCACCGCACCAGCAACGCATTCGTCGGGTGTGGCCATTCCTGTTTTCCCCGCGTCAAACGCCCTGCGCCGTAAGCTAGGTGCCAGAAAGATCATCGATCAAGTGACGATCCTGAAGAATTCGTTGCTTTCGTTTATTTTTCCCAATCGCGCTGCTTCGTCGATTTCGGTGTTGCTCAACCAGCTAAGGCCCTATCGTCACAATGTATTGTTGTTAACCCCCTTTTCGAGCCTGGTGCCCATCAGCGAGTGGTTGCGCAGACGAAGTCGGGCGGTGTTGCTGCGGGAGGCCGATAAACGACTGGTGAGTGTTTTCGATACGGATGCGGTGATTCGGCCGCGCGAAGAATATTTCCTGCCCAATGACATGGAGCACCTGAATGCCGTAAGTCATGAACTATTAGGCCGGTCCCTATTCGATTTCTATCAGTCGGCACCAACCATTGTCACGATCCAGGCTTTCCGCAGGGAATGAAAGCAGTCGCCCAATAGGAGAGAACCTCGGTATAAGAAGTTTTCAGTTCTACAGCCTTCCTACGACCGAAAAGCTGGCTTCTTACGCAGCGCGTCGTAGCGAAGCAGTGCTTCCAGATAATAGTAATCTGCGTAAATAATGGGGGTGTCCACTTCGCTTTTCTGCGGTTTGTGCCCCACGCTATGCTTCAGAATAAAGTTGTTGTTTTCGCCAAGATTGGCTTTGTAGGCCGGACTGGACAAACTCTCCAGCATCTTCACTGCCGATTGATAATAGGTTTTGGCCGATGGCCCACCGTAGGTACACAACTCCAGCAGAGCCGCTGCGGCGATTGCCCCTGCCGACGCATCCCGTTCTTCATTCGGAATGCCCGGCGCGTTGAAATCCCAGTAAGGAATTTTGTCAGCGGGCAGATTCGGGTGATTCAGGTAAAAATCGGCGATATGGCGAGCGTGTTCCAGGTATTTTTTGTCCTTCGTTTCCCGGTACATGACCGTATATCCATATAAGCCCCACGCCTGACCCCGTGCCCAGGCTGAGTTATCGGCATAGCCCTGCGCCGTTTTCTTGGCTGCTACGCTACCATCCGGATTGTAGCATACCACGTGATAACTGCTGTAGTCGGGCCGGTAATGATTCTTCATTGTGTTGTCAGCATGCGTTACCGACAGATTATAAAACGCCTTGTTCCCTGAGGTACGGGCTGCCCAGAACAGAAATTCCAGGTTCATCATATTGTCGATGATAACCGGATAATCATAGGTCTGAAATTTATTCCAGGACTTGATGACGCCAACTTTCGGGTTGAAACGGGTTGACAGCGACTTGGCACCCGTCAGCATAATGGGAGGATAGGTTGCATTTTTGGTTAGCCGGTAACCATTGCCGAATGGGCAATAGAGCATAAAGCCGAGGTCGTGCGTTCCGGTATTGTACTGCTCTTTGGCCACCGCCATTGTCCACTTATTGGCGGCTTCTTTCCAGACTGGAGCTTTGGTACGTTCGTAAATATGCCAGAGTGAACCACCGAAAAAACCACTGCACCACCAGTCTGATTTACGGTCATCGGGTGATCCGTCGGGTTTAGTTGACTGCGGAAATCGGGTAGTATCAGGGTGAGATTTCAGCATGAGCGCGTATTGCCGAGCGGCAAAGTCAAACTCTTTATCGACGTCAATGGGCGTTTGCGCAAAGGCGAATCGTGCCAATAGGAATAGACAGATGGGCAGGTAGCGTTTCATGCGTGTTTTGACTGGTAAGTAGGTCGGGGTTCGTTTGTAAAGACTCGTTCTGGTACTAAGCAGAAACGTCGCTATTTTTAATCTATTCGTGTTTTGTTTTGCTGAGATAGTTAGTAAAAAAGGGTGATTTGCCTGAACAAATCACCCTTTTTTACCGGCTGTACTGCGCTTATTACGCGTGCACTTCTAATTCTTCCGGTTTCGCCTTATCATCCGTTTTAATGGCTTCCGGCTGGACGTCTTTCCGACGACTCATGTAGGTGTAAATAACCGGAACGACATAAAGGGTAAGGACCAGCGAGAACATCAGCCCCCCCACGATAACGATACCGAGTGGAATCCGACTTTTAGAGGCCGAGCCAAGCGCCAACGCCAGCGGCAACGCACCAAAGGCAGCAACAAGCGTTGTCATCAGAATCGGGCGCAGCCGAAGAGCCGCCGATTCGGTTGCCGCTTCAAACTTGTTCTTGCCGGTCATGCGCTGCTCATTGGCAAATTCCACAATCAGAATACCGTTTTTCGTGACCAGCCCAACGAGCATGATAATACCAATCTGACTGAAAATATTCAGCGTCTGGTTGAACATCCAGAGTGAGAACACAGCACCGGCCAGCGCCAGTGGTACTGTAATCATGATGATCAGCGGATCAATGAATGAGTCGAACTGGGCTGCCAGGACGAGGTAAACCAGAATCAGCGCCAAGCCAAAGGCAAACAGCGTGTTGGACGAACTTTCGGCATAATCGCGCGAAGGGCCGGAAAGCGCCGTCTGAAAACTCTCGTCGAGCGTCCGGGCGGCAATGGCCCGCATCGCTTCTACGCCATCGCCAACGGTTTTTCCGGGTGCCAGCCCCGCCGATACAGTAGCCGATTTAAATCGATTATAGTGGTATACCTGGGGCGGGCTACTCACTTCCTGAAATTTTACCAGGTTATCTAACTGAATGAGTTGTCCCTGACTGGATCGTACATAAAACGAGGCCAAATCAACCGGCGCATCACGATCGGCCCGGTCTACTTGTCCGATAACCTGGTATTGCTTTCCGTTCATCAGGAAGTAGGCCAACCGTCGGTTACTGAGAGCTAGTTGCAGCGTCTGGGCCACATCCTGCACCGAAATGCCCAGGTTCGTCGCTTTTTCGCGGTCGATACTGATGTTCAGTTCAGGCTTGTTGAATTTAAGATCGACGTCGGAGTTCTGGAATGTCGGGTCTTTCTGAACTTCGTCGAGGAAGGTTGGCAGCTTTTCGCGCAGCTTCTCAAAATTAAGGTTCTGAATGACGAACTGCACGGGTAAACCACCGCCCCGGCCAACCTGAATCGTTTGATCCTGCGTGGCAAACATCCGCGCTTCGCTGAACTTTTTCAGGCCTTTGTTCAGATAATCCACAATTTCCTGCTGGGATCGTTTCCGCTCGCTGGGATCGTTCATGTTGATCATCACAAATGACGAATTGACGGCCCCCGCCCCCGAAAAACCAGGCGCTACAACGCTAAAGGCAAGTTTCGTTTCTGGAATGGAGTCGAGTACCAGCTGCATAACCCGGTCAGTAGTCGTCGCCTGTGCTTCATAACTGGTGCCTTCGGGGGAGGTAATGGAAACTCGGGTGCGACTACGGTCTTCCAGAGGAGCCAACTCGGACTTAAGTAACGCGCCCAGTCCGAAAATCAGCAGCATACAGGCTCCAATCATGACGAATGCCCAGCCCCGTTTCCGCATGAAGCTATCGAGCGACGATCGGTACGAATTGTCCAGCCATACAAAGAACGGCTCCGTTTTCTGGTAAAACCAGGAACGGCCGTGGTTCTTACTGGTCAGTTTAACGCTCAATACGGGTGTCAGCGTCAGCGATACAAAGGCTGAAATCAACACAGCGCCAGCCACCACGATACCAAACTCGCGGAACAGACGTCCAACGAATCCTTCCAGGAAAATAATCGGCAGGAACACAATCGCCAGCGTGATGGACGTCGCCAGTACCGCAAAGAAAATCTCGTTGGAGCCTTCTTTGGCCGCCTGCTTGGTGTCCATACCCTGCTCAATCTTCTTGAAAATATTCTCCGTTACGACAATACCATCATCCACCACAAGGCCGGTGGCCAAAACGATTCCCAGCAACGTCAAGACGTTGATACTAAAGTCGGCCACGTACATGATGAAGAACGCACCGATCAGCGATACCGGAATATCGATCAGGGGCCGGAAGGCAATGAGCCAGTCGCGGAAAAAGAAATAAATAACCAGCACAACCAGCACAAACGAGATCAGCAGCGTTTCGCCTACTTCTTCAATGGCCCGCCGGATGAAAATACTACGGTCAATACCGATGCTGACGATAATATCGTCGGGCAGGTCTTTCTTAAGCTGATCGAAACGTTTATAGAACTCATCAGCGATGCTTACGTAGTTGGCACCGGGTTGAGGAATCAGCACCAGAATAACGCCCACCGCGCCGTTCTGCTTTGAGATGGTTTCTTCGTTCTCGGCTCCCAGGGTTGCATAGCCCACGTCTTTGAAACGCACGATCTGGTTGCTCGTCTGGCGCAGAATCAGGTTGTTGAAGTCATCTTCCGTCGTCAGTCGTCCTACGGCTTTAACCGTCAGTTCGGTGTTGTTGCCGTAGACTTTACCACTGGGTAACTCGACGTTCTGCGCGTTGAGAGCCGCCTGAATATCTTGCGAGGTAAGCCGGTAAGCCGATAGTTTGATAGGGTCGATCCACAGCCGCATGGCCTGCCGTTTCAGCCCGTAGATGTTGGCCTGGCTAACACCAGGAATGGTTTGTACGCGCTCCTGCAGTACGTTCTCGGCGTAATCGGATAGCTGCGTTGGGTTGCGGGTTGTGCTCTGAACGGTCATGAAAATGATCGGTTCCGAGTTTGCATCGGCCTTCGTTACCACCGGCGGAGCGTCAATATCCTGCGGAAGTTGCCGCTGAGCCTGAGCGACTTTGTCCCGTACGTCGTTAGCAGCCTGTTCCAGGTTGGCATCCAGGTTAAACTCAATGGTGATTGTGCTGGCACCAAGGGCACTGCTGGAAGAAATCGTCCGAATGCCTTCGATACTGTTCAGCGATTTCTCGATGGGCTCTGTAATCTGCGACTCGATAATGTCGGGGTTGGCACCGGTGTAGTTCGTCCGCACCGAGATGACCGGCGGGTCAATGGCTGGGTATTCGCGAACGCCCAGAAAGGTAAAGCCGATGACGCCAAAAAGCACGATGATGATGGACATCACCATTGCGAAAACGGGTCGGTTCAGACTAAGCTCGGGTAGACTCATTTCAGTTGCTTTTTTTAGTTTTGGGCTACTTTGGGACCAGTACTGGGTATGGTTATGACCTTACCAATCTTAACGGGGGCATCCTGCTTAAGAAACAGCAATCCGGTGGTGGCAACGGTGTCGCCTTTTTGCAGGCCCGACAGAATCTGAATCGTCCCAGCCGTCCGAAGTCCGGTTTTTACATCTCTGAAGGTAGCCTTCCCGTTTTTAACCAGAATGACCTGATTGGTGCGGGTTTGCGGGATAACAGCCTGGGTAGGCACCACCAAACTCTGCTCATTCTGAATGGTCAGGGTTACGCGGGCAAACGTGCCGGGGCGGAATAAAGGTTGACCATTGCCCGCTGTTTCATTGTTTACCCGAGCCCGAATGCGCAGATTACGCGTTTGCTCATCGACACCTGGTTCGATCGCGTACACGATTCCCTGGCTTTGTTTATTGCTGCCGTCTACAACAAACGAAATCCGACTACCGGTATGGACTGCCGAACCGTATTTTTCAGGAATGGAAAAGTCGAGTTTGAGCGACGAAATCTGCTGAAGGCGGGCAATGAGTGTGTTGGTTGAGACAACGGCCCCCGAACTGACATTTCGCAGACCGATTACGCCCGAAAAAGGAGCCCGGATTTCGGTTCGTTGCAGATTCGCTTTGACCAGGTCTATGTCTGCCAAGGAGGAGCGAAGATTCGTTGTTACAATGTCGTATTCCTGCTGACTGATACCGCCCCGCTCCAGCAGTTGCTTGTTGCGTTCTTCGGTCCGACGGGCGTTATCGGCCTGTGCCTGAAGCTTTTGCAATTGGGCTTTCAAGTCGGTATCAAACAATTTTACCAGTAAATCGCCTTTCGAGACGGGCTGGCCTTCCCGGATGTTAAGCTGAGTGATACGAGCTGAAATTTCGGGATAGATATCGACCTGTTCTGAAGCCAGCAGCGAGCCGCTGGATACGATATCTTCCCGAAGTTGCTGTGAAATAACCACGAATCCATTCACGCTGGCTAGTCCGCCACCACCAGGGCCTCCTTTGCCTCCACCGGCTCCCCCTTTGGCATCTGCCGCCCCTTTGCCTCCAGCGCCGGGTGCGCCTGCGCCGGGAGCCGGATGTAAAACTTTGTTATACACAATTATCCCGCCGAGTACCAGAACGACGAGACCGATAGCAATCCATCTTTTCACAGGAATAGGTTGTAGAAGGGTACTTGATTCAACGACCGAATGATCGCATTTGTTCTTTAACTACAAAGCTATCAAGGTTAATGACTATATCAATCGTCAGATAGCTGATTCTGAATGGTTTTTCTCTGAATTATCTGGACTGACCGGAGAGTTGTCCTTACCTGATTATCCGTAGAAATCCTCACGCTTTATTCGAAAATCTATTTGTTTGTTCTCCTATAAAGCCATTTTTCATACTGGTAATGAGCTATCTATTAGAATTACTTTCGTCTGTAACATGCTTTGACAATGCATATACGTTTCAGGAAGTACTTATAGTAGCCGGGGAGAAAAAATGTCGACCGTACACCGCCTTTCAGTACGCCTGGCTATCCAGCGCCTGGTGATGGGCGGGCGCTGCAAATAGATGCGTTTACGAGTCCATGACCATTAACAGTTCACTGATCATCATAGCGGTGGCTCCCCAAACCCGGTACCCCTGAATCTGATAAAATGGCGCGTCGACGGTGATGCCTCGAACCTCGATCTGGCTGTCGCCAACGATTGTTTCGTCCAGGAGCGTATCTAAACTAACTTCCACAACGGCCTCAACCTCCCGTGGGTCGGGATAAAAATCGGGCCGGTAGGGGAGCACACCCACCACAGGCTGCACGTAAAAATTGCTCGGGGGAATGTACAATTCTGTCAGCAAACCCAGCACTTGTACATCCGACACCCGAATGCCCACCTCTTCCTGGGCTTCCCGCAGGGCGGTACGAGTCAGATTTTCGTCAATGCGCTCCATGCGCCCACCTGGGAAAGCCATCTGGCCAGCGTGAACACCGTCGTACTGCGGCCTGAGAATCAGGGGCAGGTAAATGGAATGTTGATAGGGATAAAAGCAGATCAGCACGGCACTCCGGCGCGTTCGCTCATTGGGCTTGACACCAAGCCGATACCGCGCTGTCGACGCCATCTTTTTGTGAGCAACTTCACCCGGCAAGGGGTTTTGCAACCGTTGGCGGAGATGGTCAGCGAAGGTATGGAATGACGTGTCGATCATTGTTGGTTTACAATTTGTGCGGCTCCCCGCCGGGATTTATGGTTCAAGTCGGTGCTGCTGCGCTGCCTGCGCCAGCTCACCGGAACGACACACCGCCGTAAACCAAAGCCCTATCTATACAGCTTAACTAATTCTTCGGCACATCGTTCACCATCCATGGCTGCCGAAACGATGCCCCCTGCATAACCAGCCCCCTCCCCACAGGGAAACAGCCGCGAAACCTGCACGTGCTCGCACGTCTCGCGATGACGGGGAATGCGTATCGGCGACGATGTACGGCTTTCAACGCCAATTACCTGGCCGTCATTGCTGAGGTAACCCCGCATTTTTTTGCCGAAATCCCGTAGCCCCTGGCGAAGCGGCTGCGCAATATGATCGGGTAGAACCTCGCTCATGTCGACTGATGCCAGACCCGGCTGGTAAGAGGTGGGGAGCAACTGGGTAGATACCCGGCCGTCCACAAAGTCGGCAACCCGTTGCGCGGGGGCGGTTTGGCGACCGTCGCCCATTTGGCAGGCCCATCGCTCCAGATCCTGCTGCAGCGCCAGCCCGGCCAGTGGCCCTTCGTCGGCATACGGAAGAAGGTCTTCATCTGCAATGGCTACGACCAAACCCGAGTTGGCAAATTGCGAATCCCGGCGCGATGGCGACATCCCGTTAACGACCAGTTCGCCCGGTGCGGTTGCGGCCGGAACAATAAACCCGCCCGGACACATACAAAACGAGAAAACGCCCCGTTCTACCCCTTTGAATCGGGTTTGGGCAACCAGACTGTAGGAGGCCGCCGGCAAATAATCGCCCCGCTGCGGCCGGTGGTATTGAAACTGATCGATCAAACGCTGTTGATGTTCAATGCGAACGCCCATAGCAAACGGCTTGGCCTCAATGAGAATCCGGCGTGCCTGGAGCAGGTAAAAAATATCGCGGGCCGAATGCCCCGTTGCCAGAATAACCCCGATTCCCTCTATTGATTCGCCAGTGGCCAGTACGACGCCTTTCAGCGCCGTAGGTCCCGTCGGCGATTCGGTCAGTAGCAAATCGGTAACTTTCGTATCGAATCGAACGTCGCCCCCGGCGTTCAGTATGGTTTCGCGGAGATCGGTGACTACGTTTGGTAATTTGTTGGTGCCAATGTGTGGATGAGCGTCAACCAGAATCTGTTCGGTAGCTCCGTGAGCCACGAAGATTTCCAGAATGCGCCGAACATCGCCCCGTTTGGTAGACCGGGTGTAGAGCTTCCCGTCGGAGTACGTTCCAGCTCCGCCTTCGCCAAAACAGTAGTTTGATTCCGGGTTGACGATATGGTCTTTGTTGATGGCGGCCAGATCCCGTCGGCGGGCGCGTACATCGCTTCCCCGCTCCAGCACGATGGGTTTTATACCCAGCTCAATGAGCCGCAAGGCCGCAAACAATCCTGCTGGTCCGGCTCCTACAACAATAGCCTGTGGTGCCCGACTAACATCGGCTTGCGGTTTCCGATACTGGATGAGCGGGGGCGGGGTTTCGCCCGAAAAAACATCGGCATCAACTTTTACGCGTACCTGCCGGTTGCGCGCATCAATCGACTGCCGCCGTTTTCGCACCACAACATCGGCGGTGTCGGGCAGTGAAAGATGATCTAAAGCCTGTTCCCGAAAGGCTGGTTCATCGAAAGCCAGCTCGGGGGGGAGGTTAAGTGAAATCTGGTGAATCATTGTCAATAAAGGCCGTTACGGCTGGGTCGGCAACTAATCAGAAAAAAGCTGTTCTGTATTTCTGCAATTTACTAACAGGTACGCATCTATTTGGGTTCTTTCCGGACTAATTCCGCAGGATTCGCCGGAGTACAGGTATAGGGAGTAACCAAACGAAGAGCCGGGCCACCGGGCGGGCAGATTTCCGGCTTACTCTTATGGAGGCTTCTTCCTCCCCATTATAAATCAGAAATATCATTACAACTGGAGGCCAGCAACACACTCGGCTATAGACAAGTACCGCCCATTACTACTGCGTATTTCTCCACTGTTCATTAATCAGCAGATGATTGTCCAGGCAAACCGGCCGGGTGGTAAAGGAGACTTCGATCTGTAAACGGTCGACGTGCCTGAGCGGTGGTAACTAGTTACCTTGGTATCAAGATTTCTATCAAAAAATTTATTGAGAGGTAGGTGATGTATTCCATTGTGAATCAATAGGATACATTAAAGGTATAATTATTTAAAAAAATTAATAAATACCATGGGGAATCTACTATACGTAAAACGATGTATTGTTTGAAAGTAAACACAAATTTTAAATTCAGTCAATTAACTCAAAGATCAATGGTTATGCTGAAATTTGTAATGAGTCGTTTGGGAATGGCCACGGCTGTGCTGGCAACAGGCTTCCTCGTTAGCAACTGTAAATCTGACCTCGCTATCGAGACGCCAACGCCGGTAAACACAACGGCAGGTGCGCGTCTGGCAACGGGTGAGCAATACGTGCCAGGTGAAGTGCTGATCAAGTTCACAAAGGGGTTGAGCGCCGTTGGCCGCCTGCCTATCCTTAACCTGATTGGCGGTACCGTTGCCGAGACAATTTTGACTAAAACGATGCAGGACGCCGGTATCACTGATGGCATTCTGCGGGTAAAAACAAGCAAAGAAATCGCGCAGGTGCTGACCCTGTTAAATGGTGTGCCAGGCGTGGAATTTGCCGAGCCTAACTTTATTTACACGCACCAGGCTACGTCTAATGACCCCTTATATACCAATGGTTCGCTGTGGGGTATGTACGGCCCGTCTACGTCGCCTGCCAATCAGTTTGGCAGCGCAGCCGGAACGGCCTGGGCGAACAACAAAACCGGATCGAGCTCGGTCATCGTCGGTATCATTGATGAAGGGTATATGACAACGCACGCTGATCTGAGCGCCAACGCCTGGGTGAATCCGTATGAAACAGCCAACGGTGTTGATGATGACGGCAACGGCTACATCGACGACGTAAATGGCTGGGACTTTGCCGCCAACGACGCCAGCGTATACGACGGTACGGGCGACGACCACGGTACGCACGTGGCAGGTACGATCGGTGCTCGTGGCGGCAATGGGGCGGGAGTAGCAGGTGTCTGCTGGAACGTAAAAATGATTTCGCTGAAGTTCCTGGGCTCTGGTGGTGGATCGTCAACGGCGGCTATCAAAGCCATTGACTACCTGACTGATCTGAAAACACGTCACGGGCTAAACATCGTGGCTAGTAACAACTCATGGGGTGGTGGTGGCTACTCGCAGTCGCTGCAAAGCGCGATTGGCCGGGCTAATAACGCGGGTATCCTGTTCGTCGCGGCTGCTGGTAACGGCGGTAGCGATGGCGTGGGCGACGATAACGACGCTGTACCAAATTACCCATCCAACTACACCAATGCCAATGTAATTGCCGTTGCGTCGATCACCTCGTCGGGGGCGCTGTCGAGTTTCTCGAACTACGGCGCGCAAACAGTAGACATCGGTGCACCCGGATCAAACATCCAGTCGACGCTGCCGTACACCGGAACAACACCTGCTTACGGTGCCTACAGCGGTACATCGATGGCGACGCCACACGTGACAGGCGCAATTGCCTTGTACAAATCGATTAACCCATCGGCTACGGCTTCGCAGATCAAATCGGCGATCCTGAACGCCGGGGTTACTACCAGCTCACTGTCGGGCAAGTGCGCGACCGGCGACCGGCTGCGGGTGAGTTCGTTTTAAGTACCAGATGCAGGTGCGTTGACAGGTGCCGGAGATTACTCCGGCACTTTTTTTAGTATTAGCCAGCCGGAGCCGCGTTGTCGCTTCTTGGTTAGGCGCTTGACCATCGGCTTTATAGTCAGGTCCCTATTTTTTTGCCGGCTCCTTCAGTCGTAGCTTGTCCTGGTGGATGAGTTGCATAAACAGGGTAGCGGTAAACACTTTGGTCATGCCCAGTATAGTACTCAGTACGTTTTAGTTAATTGCCTGCTGGTCGGTAGGGTAGAATTTGCCCCGAATGATCTATTATAAGGTAACAAACGAGAAAAAGATGACGATGAAGTCTAGCCTGATCAGTTGCCTGCTGTTTTTCAGTCATTACGCACTGGCCCAATCCACAACCACGCAACCCGGGCGCGGGCTTCCCTGGTCGCAGCGCATGGTGGCAACGATCATGGCCAGTAACGCCGATTCCATTGCTTACGTAAAAGAAGGAAAAGATGCCCACTGGGAGTATGAAATGGGCGTCATTTTACAGGCCATCGAACAGGTTTGGTATCGCACCGCCGACGATCGCTATTTTCAGTACATCCAGAAAAATATGGATCGGTATGTAACGGATACCGGCGATATCCGAACCTACAGAATGGATGAGTACAATATTGATTACGTGACACCCGGCCGGTCCTTGCTGATGCTTTCTCAACAGACTCTACCGGGTAAGGAAAAATACCGCAAGGCCGCCGATCTGTTGCGAAAGCAGCTCACCCAGCAGCCACGCACCAACGAAGGAGGATTCTGGCACAAGAAACGATACCCATCTCAGATGTGGCTCGATGGTCTGTATATGGCCGAGCCGTTTTATGCGGAGTACACCCGTTTGTACGGGAAGCCCGTCGATTTTGATGATATTGTGAATCAGTTCGTCTGGATGGAAAAACACGCCCGCGACGAAAAGACGGGCTTGCTTTATCATGGCTGGGACGAAAGCCGGGAACAGAAATGGGCCAATAAGCAAACGGGAAAATCACCTAACTTCTGGAGCCGGGCGATGGGCTGGTATGCCATGGCGCTGGTTGATGTGCTGGATTACGTGCCGGCGTCGTACCCGCGCCGGGGCGAATTGGTTGCCATTCTTCAACGGACGTTGCCTGCTATTGTCAAGTATCAGGACCCGAAATCAGGCTGCTGGTACCAGGTTACGGATCGGATGGGCGATAAGGGAAACTACCTCGAAGCATCTGGTACGGGTATGTTTGTGTATGCCCTGGCGAAAGGCGTTCGGATGGGTTACTTGCCCGCTACGATGTTAACATCGGCCCGCAAAGGCTACGACGGCATGCTGAAAAACTTTATCTCGACCGATGCCAGTGGCCAGATTCATCTGGAGAAAACCGTACTGGTGGGTGGTCTGGGCGGTAATCCTTACCGTGATGGTAGTTACGACTATTACCTGAGCGAGCCATTGCGTCAGGATGACCTGAAAGGCGTTGGGCCATTTATTATGGCCAGCGTTGAGATGGAGATTGCCAATGAACGGACAATCGGTCAGGGTAAAACCGTGGCCGTGGATAATTACTTCAATCACGAGTTTCGCAAAGGGGCCGATGGTCAGCCGGAACCGTTTCATTACACCTGGGATGACCGGCAACATTCCGGCTTTTTCTGGTGGGGTACCATCTTCCGGAGTCTGGGAGCCAAAACTGTAACGGTAGCGGGGCCGCCAACCACGGCTTCGCTGAAAGGCGTAGATGTTTACATTATTGTTGACCCCGATACGCCCAAAGAAACGGCTACGCCAAATTACGTGAATGAAACAGATGTAAACGCCATTACCAACTGGGTGGCGGCCGGTGGTACGCTGGTGCTGATGGCCAATGATACGTCGAACTGCGAGCACGTGCAGTTTAATAAGCTGGCTGCCCGGTTTGGGATGCAGTTTCTGCCGAAAAATCGAAACATGGTTCAGGGTACGCAGTGGGACCAGGGGCAAATAACGATACCCGCCGGAAACGGGATTTTTCCCAAAACGCGGACGGTTTACATCAAGGAGTTAGCGCCAATCAGCCTTAAGTCTCCCGCTAAAGCCGCCGTAACTGATGAAGGAGATGTGATCGTGGGAACTGCTTCGGTTGGAAAGGGCCGTGTTCTGGCCGTTGGCGATCCGTGGCTCTATAATGAGTACGTTGATGGTCGGCGGATTCCCGCTAAATTCGAAAACTTTGGAGCTGCCAGGGAACTAGCGATCTGGCTGCTGGGACGCCAATAAGAGAACGCTGGTAAGATTCATGCCAAGAGCTGTTCGTGCGTTGTAATTTGTGCGGATCGGAGCGTCGACTTATTCCAGGTTCGTATCTTCACGAACCATCAGACAGCCCAGGAAGGGTAGGTGCCAATCTGAAGCAATAGGTTGATCAATGACAACTGCTGGATAAAAATCAATAGTTTGGTAACAAGCCCTACCTTTTTGAGTTAACCCAGTATGCAATCGACCTCCCTGAATCCATCCCGAAATAAGGCTGACATGTTTGAGTCGCCGGACTTCTATTGTCTTGATGATCTGCTGACCGCTGAACACAAGTTGGTTCGGTCGGCCGTACGCACGTTCGTCAAGCGCGAAATTACACCCATTGCTGAGGACTATGCCCAGCGGGCCGAATTTCCCCGGCATATCGTACCGAAATTCGGCCAGATTGGTGTCTTTGGCGCCACCATTCCAACCGAATATGGAGGAGGTGGATTGGATCAGATTTCCTACGGCTTGATGACGCAGGAGATTGAGCGGGGCGATTCCGGCATGCGTTCCTGCGTATCGGTGCAGAACTCGCTGGTGATGTACCCGATCTGGGCGTTTGGATCGGAGGACCAGCGGCAAAAATACCTGCCCCGCCTGGCAACGGGCGAACTGATTGGTTGCTTTGGCCTGACCGAAGCGAACCATGGCTCTGATCCGGGCGGTATGGAAAGTAACTTCATTGAACGGAGCGACTATTATCTGCTCAACGGTTCGAAGCTCTGGATTACCAACGCCGATATTGCCGACATTGCGATTGTGTGGGCCAGAAATGACCAGGGCAAAGTACGCGGGCTGATCGTAGAACGGGGGATGGAAGGCTTTACTACGGCCGAAATAAAAAACAAGTGGTCGCTACGGGCCAGTACTACCGGCGAACTGATGTTTCAGGATGTACAGGTCCCAAAGGAGAACTTGCTGCCTGAAGCATTTGGCCTGAAAAGTGCGCTGAAGTGTCTGGAGCAGGCTCGTTATGGCATTTGCTGGGGTGCTCTGGGAGCAGCCATGGAGTGCTACGAGGTGGCCCGCCGGTATGCACTCGAACGGATTCAATTCGGCAAACCCATTGCCAGCTTTCAGTTGGTGCAGAAAAAGCTAGCCGAAATGCTGACCGATATTACGCAGGGCCAATTACTGTGCTGGCGACTGGGCGTGCTCAAAAATGAGGACAGAGCGACCGTGGCCCAGATTTCGATGGCCAAGCGCAACAACGTCGAAATGGCGTTGCGGGTAGCTCGCGAAGCCCGCCAGATTCTGGGTGCCATGGGTATTTCGGGCGATTACCCGATTATGCGCCATCTGATGAATCTCGAATCCGTGAGTACGTACGAGGGCACTCATGACATTCAGCTGCTTATTTTAGGCGCTGAGATAACCGGCATTCCTGCGTTCAAATAAACAGGTGAACGAAGCAACTACCATGGAGATTCGATAGACAGGAAGCCCTGTTCGTCAATTTACGTTCAACTCCACTTCATCCGCGCGTCGGGCTTTTTCCCAAATACCCGACGTGTTGCCGCGCCAGTAACGTAGAAAACCTAAAATGGCACAGACGTTCATGAAGGTAAAGTAAAACGGAACAAACAACGCTTTGACGCGTATTCGGCGGTGTTCCAGACGATACCCGAGGTAGGCGGCCGCGTAGAATACGCATTGGCCGATGAAAAAGACCAGCCAGAACAGGTATATCGGCGTTATCGTTTGCGGAACGGGTAGTAGCAGTGCCAGATTAGCCAGCCAGATCAGGGGTAGGCAGAAGGGAGTTACTGCCCAGCGCAATACCCGGTGTGATACATATTGAAACGTGAGCCAGCCGTAACGAGCAACATTCAGTAAATACAGCAACCGCATAATCGACTGAAAGCCACCGGCTGCAATGCGTACCTTCCGTTTTTTTTCCTCATCAATGGAAAACGAAGGCCGCTCTACCGCATAAGCGTCGGGTTCATACTCAACCCGATAGCCTCTTCCGGCAATCCGGAGTGAGATAATAAAGTCATCCAGTAGAGTATCGGGCTCAACGGTTTCGTACAAATTGGTTCGCACGGCAAACAGCTCACCAGCCGCCCCCACAACGGTGTGTAACTGAGCATCTTTTCGTTTCAGATACGACTCATATTTCCAGTACAGTCCCTCGCCCGAACCCGCTGCCGATTCGCTGTCAAGCACTTCGATGCGTTTTTCGCCCGCCACTGCACCCACCGAATCATGCCGGAAATGCCGCACCAAATGACGAATGGCCCGGCTGTTGAGTTGGGTATTGGCATCACTAAAAATCACGATGGGGGTTTTAACGTGCGTGATTGCCCTGTTCATGGCGGCTACTTTGCCCGCGCGTTCGTCACCGCCCAGCACCTCAATCTGCTTGTCGCCACGCAGACGCAGGGCTTCCAGATAAGCGGTAGACCCATCGTTTGAGCCTTCGGTAACAAACAGAAGTTGAAGTTTGTCGGCTGGATAATCCAGCTCGCGGGAGTTCTGAAGTTTGGCTGGCAGGCATCCCATCTCGTTGTAGGCCGCCATGACCAGCGTTACCATCGGCTCATAGGTGTCGTCATTTACCGTTGGCCGGGGTCCCTTCACCAGGGTACGAATCTTGACCAGTAACGTAATCAGAATGCCGTAGCCCAGATAGGTATAGGCTACGATGCCTAAACACAGGAGAAGAAATAACTGCATGATCAGTAGCAATTGGATGCGATCAAAGATAATTCGCGAAAGCGACAGGACGAGTCTTATACGTTCTCTTTCTGAAAAACGGCCTTAACTGTCCTGATCAAAATGATCAAATCCGTCTTGAACGAATATGTTTTCGCGTATAGTGCATCCAGATGAATCCGCTCCTGATCCGACACCCCCGCCTTGCCCCGTTTGGTTACCTGCCATAAACCAGTCAGACCAGCGGGTGCGGCAAAACGACGGGCATACCCTTTTGTCGTCAACTTTTCGGCTTCGTAGGGAGGAAGGGGGCGGTTACCCACGAACGACATATCGCCTTTCAGAATATTAATGAACTGGGGCAATTCGTCGATACTGGTGTTGCGTAGAAACTTACCGAGTCGGGTTACCCGGGGGTCTTCTTTGAATTTCATGAACATGGCCTTGGCATGACGCATGCGTTGCACCTGAACTTCGCAAACCTGCATATTGTCCTGAAACAATGGACGCTGGCAACCCGTGTTGGCCAGGCGACACGTTTCGCACAGTTCGTCGGGAGCCTGTTCGGGCTGGGCCGATTTGTACATATTCTGCGAGGCCATACCGGCAATCAGCTTGTCGGCTCCGGTACGCATGGTTCGGAATTTGTACATATCGAACAGCTTGTACCCCATACCAATTCGCCGGGATTTGTAAAAAATGGGCCCCTTTGAGTCAAGACGAATCAGAATGGCAACCACGATCAGGAGGGGCGATATGGCCAGCAAAAGTCCGAACGACAGAATAATATCGAAGAGACGTTTGCCTAGGGGGATGCGTTGATTTTTGGTATTTTTCAGTTCATGCCCGAACTCGTTGTAATTCTTGCGCCGAATCAGGTACGTCAGGCGATTCCGGAGGGCGGCTTCGTCGAACTCAAGCGGAAACACATCAATGGTTGGCCGGCCCTCGGCCTGAATATTTATATCCGTTTCTGCTTCAGCGCTGAGCAGCATTGTGGAGAACTCGTACTGAATTCGGCTCGAATCGATAATGTTCAGGAATTTCAGTCCGCCTAAGGCATCGTTTATGACGACCAGATCAACGGCTTCTCCGGCCTGTAAGCGCGTAATGGCTTCTGCCCGGCTGGTTACGGTGATCAGACGGACCATTTTGGCGAAGGCCTGGTAAAAGTCAAACGATCGTTCCGGATCGCTTTCTACATACATGACGCGGAAATCGCTTTCCTGAGTTATGGATTCCGATAACATACTAGTATTAGGAAAAGAAGGCCTATCGAAGTGGGCTTAAGCGCGTAGAGTCAAAATTGGAGCGGAAGTTCTGGCGTTCGGCGGTCCGACGCAGCAGGGCTTTAATTTTGGCTTTCACCTCAAGTGGGTTGAATGGTTTCACGATAAAATCATCGGCTCCCTGTTCGATGCAGGTAATCTTCAGGGCGCTATCTTCCATACTTGATAAGACAACGATGGGCACGTTGCGATACAGAGAACCAGCCCGGATCAGACCAATCAGCTCCTGACCATCTAGATGTGGCATCCGCAAATCAGTAAGAATAATATCCGGGAGGTTTCCTTTTTCCAGCCACGCCATTGCTTCAATGCCGTTTGTGCAGGAACTCAATTCAAACTCTGCGCTAAATGTGTGCTGGATGATCTTGCGGATATAGACATCATCATCAACATGTAATATATGGTACCGGTTTTCCATCAGGCTGTACTTTATAAGATAATGCGAGGATTACATTCAAATATAGTTAACTTATAGTTTATTGAAACATTAATAAGTAAATAAATTATAGCTTATTGATTTGTAGGTATCTTTTACGAATTAAACAGGTTACTCCTCTGGGCAAGTCACCTTGATTTCCTACAATATTATACGGCTGCAAATGACAGTTAGCTTTTTATACACCGTCTATCAGGCCATTTATTTTCTGCCTGATGGCATTTTTTTTAGCCTGGCTTTTGCGCTGGTAGATTAACTGTTATTGTTATATACGTATATTTGTATATAATTAATTACTAAATTTTATTAAAAGTAACAATGCGCTGTCTGTGTAATAAACCTGTTCTGAATTCGTCAGATACAGTTGAGCAGCCACTATTCATAACAGCAATTGAACTGATTTAGTCTACTACAGCAATGGTCTGGAAATTACATAAAATAATGGTCGGGGTACTGTTCCGGTGCGCTATTCTGGTCTGTTCTGGTCGTGCTGGCTCCGGTGAACTGGAATCTCAGATCAACAAACTCCATCGGCTTAAGCGGATCATTGTTTGGGTACGGCAGTATTACGGGCTGCATCCAAACTACGCTAGAGATACCTACGGTACCATGGAAAATTACCTCAGGCAGCATATCGCTGAATATGACTGGGCTCTGCTGACTCAGTTGCCATTCACTAAATCGAACCAGGATTCCATACTTCATTCGACCTTGGATGTTGCCTGATTTATTGATACGGGCAGGCCGCAGAACACCGTCAATCAACGAGAGTCTGCGGCCTGCCCGTATGGTGAAAACAAGGAGGTGATTGGCTTATCATTTTCGCCAGTTGAACAGCACCGTACACCCTTCTCCCGGCGCTGTAACTACCCTGAGTGTGCCTCCCTGTTCGTCAACCAGCATTTTAAGGATGTTGAGGCCAACGCCCGTACTGCTTTCCCGCTGCGACTGGCCGCCCGGCTGAAAAAGTCGAAAGAGTTTAGTCTGTTGCTCACTGGTCATACCTGGCCCGTTGTCGCGCACAAAAAATTCAACGAAATCCCCTTTCTCTGTGCCGCCCACCTCAACCCGGCCCTGTGCTTTGTCGTTGTACTTGATGGCGTTGCTCAACAGGTTCTGAAACACCTGCTGGAGCTTCACTTTTTTAGTGAGTAGCACCGGCATCGGCTCAATAACGGTTACCTGAATGTGTTTCGGGGGAAAGAGCCTATGAACGGTCTGCGTAACTAGTTCAGCCACATTGACTTCTTCAGAAATCTGCTGGCCAGCACTTTGGCGGGAATACTCCAGAATCGTACTGATCATCGAAGACAAGTGATACCCGGCTTCTTTCAGATCAGCAATGTAGGTTGCCAGGTCTGGTTGGGTGATGGGCTGAATCTCATTCATTCCGTCAACTATGTGCAACAGGGATATTAGTCCGGTAAGGGGCGACTTAAGGTCATGCGCAACGATATAGACGAACTTCTCAAGTTGCTTATTAATGGTGGCCATCTCAGCCGCTGACTGCTTCAGGGCCTGCTGGTAGAGCCATAACTGTTCAAACACGTTTACTTTCGCTTTCGTAACGTTGCTGTCCAGCGGTTTGGACAGGTAATCAACTGCGCCTTCCTCAAACCCTTTCATGACATACTGCTCATCTTTATTAATGGCCGTCACAAAAATGATGGAAATGTCGCGCGTTTTCTGGTTGGTTTTCAGGAACTTGGCTACTTCGAATCCATCCATGTCGGGCATTTGTACATCCAGCATGATGAGCCCGATCTGATCGTTTTTCAGGGCATATTTCAGGGCTTCGTTGCCCGATGTTGCTTTAATGAAGTGCCGATGGCCATTGTCCAGAAGCTCCTCCAGGACAAGGAGATTTTCGGGGCGATCATCGACCAGAAGGATTGTAAATGGAATAGGTTGCTTCGTAGAAGGAAACGTCATATAGTACTAATCAGGTTTTTACCACTAAAAGGCATGTATGATTTGGGACGAAACGAGGAATGTCTGGACGGATAATGAGAACGGTATGCTTACGTGCGTACTAACGAGTACGGCGAAAAATTTTGTTTTCGGCGCTAACGGGTTCAAACTGACTTTGCAGGTCTGTAAACAGAAGCGATTCTTTCGATCCGATAGCCAGATAGCCCAGTGAAGCCAGGCTGTCGTGAAAAAGTCGGATGGCGTGGTTCTGTAAATCTTTGTTGAAGTAGATAAGCACATTGCGGCAACAAACCAACTGAAACTCATTGAAGACGCGGTCAGTCACCAGGTTGTGCTGAGCGAACAGGATTGAGTCTCTCAAATTCTTATTCATAACAACGTGGTCACCGTGCACCGTGTAATAAGACGAAAAGTCTGTTTTGCCACCGGCCTGTTTATAGTTGAGGGCATACTCGCTCATCATTTGCGTTGGCATGTGGCCCAGCCGGGCCTTTTCCAGATTGGCTCCATTGAGGTCGGTTGCGTAAATCCGGCAGCGTTCCAGTAGGCTGGCTTCCTTCAGCAGAATTGCCATCGAATAAACCTCCTCGCCCGTGGAGCAGCCCGCGTGCCATATTTTGATGATGGGGTACGAAGCCAGTAAGGGTAAAACCTTTTCCCGCAGCGTAGTGTAAAAAGGTGGATCACGAAACATTTCGGTTACGTTCACCATAATTGTCTGCAAAAACCAGGCAAAAAATGCCGCATCGTTGGCTAGCTGGAACCGGAGTGCAAACACCGTTTGAATATTGACCAGACTCATACAGCGCAGGATTCGGCGTTTGAGCGACGCCTGGGCATAATTGGTGAAATCATAGCCGTACACGACTCGCACCAGTGTCAGAATCTCGTCCAGCTCAGCCGTACTCAGTTGACAATCAGGTTTTGTGATCATGCCGGTATCCAGTTGTGCATCCGCTCCAGCAACTGGTTAATGTCGAGCGGTTTGGTGATATAATCGGACGCGCCGGCTTCCAGGCACTTTTCGCGGTCGCCGGGCATGGCTTTGGCCGTGAGCGCAATGATGGGCAAATCGGTGAATCGGTTATCCATCCGAATCCGTCGGGTGGCTTCATAACCATCCATGACCGGCATCATAATGTCCATCAGAACCAGGTCTAGCTGGGGGTGCTCGTTCAGGGTGTCGAGGGCTTCCTGACCATCGCTGGCGGTAATGACCGTTAAGTGCTGTTCTTCCAGCAAGGTGCTGATGGAGAATACGTTACGCATGTCATCATCAACGAGCAACACGGTTTTCCCTGCCCAGTCTGCCTGAACCGGCGCGGGTTGTTCTTCGGACGCAGGTAGCGGGTCCACTACGTTTCGCTCCTGTACTTTATACAGAAACAGTTCCAGCTGATCCATAAGCCGGTCCTTTGCCTGAACGGAGTCATGCACGACGGTATCCGATAGTTTTTTTAGTTGTAATTCATCGAAACTGGACAGTTCATTATCCAGGTAAATAATAACCGGAATCTGGTTATCGTCCATGGCATCCTGGAGCTGGCGTAATGTATGAATGCCCTGTTCCAGATTTTTGCCAATATCGGCGATCACACAGTCATACCCCTTATCATGCACGCGCTGAAGCGCTTTTTCGTCCAGTGCCGCGTAATCGCAGGTGATGTCGAAATGCCGTTCGTTAATGAGTTTGGTCAATGAATTGTTGGGCAGATAGTCGCCGGAGAGAACCAGCACGTTTTTTATCTGCTCCGTAATGCGGTCGCTGATCCGGGCAAAGGCATCATCCAGATCCTGCTTTTTCAACGGTTTCTGTAGATACGCCAGGGCCCCCGGCAGTGCCTGTTTGGGCTCGTCGCTGGCTGATATGACATGAACCGGAATGTGCTTCAGGTGTACATCATCTTTCAGAATTCTGAGGATGCTGATGCCGTCGAGTACAGGCAATTGCAGGTCGAGGATAATGGCCGTCGGTTCGTACTGACGGGCGTAGATCAGGCCTTCGTCGCCCTGTAAGGCAACGAGTGTCTTGTATCCTTTTGACCGGGAGAAGTCGCGGACGATGCTGGCAAAACGGACATCATCTTCGACAATGAGCATCACCTTATCGCCTTTGGTAATGCTGTCTCGGTCATCGGCAACGGCATTTTGCTGCACGACGGGCATTGGTTGGCTGGTCGTACTGGCCGAGGCACTCCAGTAAGCCCTATCCGCTTTGGTCTGGGCAGATTCGGTGGGCTGCGAATCGGTGCCTGAAGGCGGCAACCAGATTGTAAAGGTGCTTCCGACGCCTTCTTCACTCTGAACGGTAATTTCACCTCCCAGGCGTTTGATTAGTTCCCGGCTGATGGATAAACCCAGACCCGTTCCGCCGTATTTACGACTTGTCGACCCATCAACCTGTTGAAAAGCTTCGAAAATGAGTTGCTGCTTATCGGCTGGAATGCCGATTCCCGTATCCGAAACCGAAATGGCCAGCAGGGCGTTTTCCTGGCGAAGTTCCTGCCGACTGAGCGACCTGTTAGAGGCCATGGCGAAGTTCAGCGTAACACGGCCATCGGTCGGCGTAAACTTAAACGCGTTAGATAACAGATTCTTAAGGATTTGCCCAAGCCGCAGCCGATCGGTTGTTATTTCTTTCGGGACTGATTCATGAACGGTTGTGATGAGCTGTACTTTTTTCTCTTCGGCTACCACCGTAAATAATTGACTCAGGTCCCGAACGACACTTTTCACCGAAACCGATTCCTGCTGTACGTCGATATGTCCTGCCTCGATTTTAGCCAGATCCAGAATGTCGTTGATAAGCCCCAGCAAGTCATTTCCCGATTTATGAATGACGTTGGCGTACTCGATTTGCTTTGTTGTCAGGTTATTGGATTTATTGTCGGCCAGCAGTTTCGCCAGAATGAGCACGCTATTGAGCGGGGTTCGCAATTCGTGCGACATGTTGGCTAAGAAGGCCGATTTGTATTGACTGCTCACCTCCAGTTCACGCGCCTTCAGGGAAAGTGACTGCCGGGAAATTTCGACCGTTTCATTTTTCTCAACCAGTTCCGCATTGATCTGCCGGAGTTCTTCCTGTTGTACTTTCAGTTCTTCCTCTGATTCCTGTAAGCTTTGAGCCTGTCGCATAAGCGATTCGTTCGACTGGCGAAGTTCTTCTTGCTGACTGGCTACCAGATCGTTCTGCTGCTGTACCTTCTCCAGGAGGGCTCGTACCTGTACGTGCGTTTGCGCCGAGTTAATGGCTACGGCCAATGGCTCCATCAGGCGCTTGAGCAAGGCTATAACGGTGGGCTCCAGCGTTCGGAAGGCAGCCAGTTCGAGCACGCCAATCAGTTCCCGGTTTTTCCGATACCAGAGCGGAACCAGTACCAGTTGGCCCGGCTGTGCTTCTCCGCTACCCGATTTCAGTTCCCAGTATTCGGCTGGTACCTGATTGACCGTCAGAATTTTTTGCCCCTGGCTGGCCTGACCCACCAGCCCCTCATCCAACCCGAACGAGCACGACACATCGGCCGGTAGTCCGATGGCAGCAACGCGCTCCAACCGACGCTCACCTGCATTGAACAGGTAAACGGCCCCTGCCGGTAAGTCGAGGTGATCGGCCAGGGTTGTGATAATGTTTCTGGCTATATCCTGGGGGCTGTCCTGATCCTGCAAACTCTGGCTAATAGCCGACAAACCAGTGAGTTGCCAGTTTCGTTCTTCACTCTCCTGGTTATAGATTTGCAGCTTCGTGAGGTTTTCCTTTATCTCGCGTTCGGCCCGCCGACGTTTTCTGAACTCGCCAAAAATGACCAGGATTAAAATAGCAATGTTAACGACTGCCACCAGAACCGCAACCCACATGGCACACTCCTCCATGTAATCGGTATCGGCTTCTTCCTTCTGCCTTACCAGCAAGCCGTGCCGTGCCTGCTGGTTGATCTGGTTCAACTGTTCACGAATGGTATCGAGTTGGCTGGTATTGCCTGACAGATAAGCCCTTGTCCGTTTCTCGACCTGATTGAAGCGGTTAAACTGCGACGGTTCGGAAGCGAGTAAGCGCCTTAGCTCACTCAGGTTCCGCTCAATGGTCGATACGGCTATGAGATACGAAGGTGATTTGGGAGCGGCTATTACCGTTGCTGCCTGTAAAGGCGTGGTCTTTAGCTCCAGTAAAGATACTTCGAGGCTTGCCAGACGTTCCGTAATTGTCTCAATTTGTGTAGAGAGAGTTAACAGCGCGTCGTGTCGGCGAAAAGCACTAAAGTAAAGTAGAATGATAACGGGTACCGTCAGAAAAGCGAGCCCAGTGCTGAGATATATTCGACCAGTTAAAGATTTTATCATTTACTATTTTTTATTATAATAAATAATAAAGATACATATACGAAAAAATAAAAACAAAATAATTGCTTGGATACCCGTTCTGTATTTTTATTGAAATGACCAATTGATTTCGCTTTGTGATTTTATTGGGCTTCAGAGAAGACGAATCAGTAGTTCGTAGGAAGCTGATTAGCTTGATTTTAGGGGTTAATAGTATAACGCAAAGTTAGAAAAGCACTGCTTAGTGATTGCCACTCAATTCATTTAAAAAGGAAGCAAGACCGGGTACATCCAGCACGTAATCGACTTCGTTCATCAGCATCGCCTGTTGCGGCATAAACCCGACCAGCGCCGTTTCAGGTTTCTGCACTACTAACGTACCTCCTGCTCTTTTTATGGCGCTCATGCCCAGACTACCATCGGCGTTGGCGCCGGATAGCAGGATACCGACTAAAGCGGGTCCATATACGTCGGCGGCTGACTCGAAGGTGACGTCAATGGAAGGGCGGCTGTAGTTGACTTTTTCGGAATCGTCGAGCGCGGCTACTTTGTTTTGTTCAATCAGCAGGTGGTAGTCGGCGGGGACCAGGTAGATGCTGCCGGGCTTAATGACATCTTTATCGTCTACTTCGACAAGTGGGTTGTTTGTCTTGAGTGCGAATAAATTGGCCAGGGTCGAGTCGGCCGTGTTTTTGCGGTGCACCACAATAATGAGTGCAAACGATAAGGGTGTCGGTAACTGGGGCAGCAGGCTAAGTAGCACTTCAATACTACCGGTAGAGCCCCCAATAACAACGGCTTCACATGAAGGAATTAGTTTACTTTCCGCCATATCTTTTCAGTCCCTACTTGTTTGAATCGTGGCTGTATTGTCGAGAATTTCAAGGTTTCTTTAGCACCCAGCGCCAGGTAGCCCAATGGTGCGAGACTTTCATCGAACAGGCTCATAACCCGCTGCTGAAGCGCTTTGTCAAAATAGATCAGTACATTCCGGCAAATAATCAGATCAAACTCATTGAACGACCGGTCGGATACCAGATTATGGGTTGAAAAAACCATTTTTTCGGAAAGGTCATCGCGAAACTTAACGTACCCGTAATGGGCCGTGTAGTAGGATGAAAAATCGTGAATGCCGCCGGATTGAATGTAGCTTTCTGAATACTGTTTCATTGGGGCCAGCGTAAAAATGCCTTTTCGGGCCGCTTCCAGCACTTCCGGATTCAGATCCGTTGCGTAGAGTAACGATTTGTGAAGCAGGTTGGCTTCCTGAAGCAAAATCGCCATGGAAAAAACTTCTTCACCCGTGGAGCAGCCAGCGTGCCAGATTCTGATAAACGGCTTAGCAGCTAATGTGGGTAAGACTTCGGTTCGTAGAATTCTGTAGAACTGCGGATCCCGAAACATTTCAGTTACGTTGACCGTAATTTCCTGAACGAAGCGTTTTACGTAAATTGTGTCTGACCGAATCCGGTAACTCAACTCGGCGAAGCCCGGAAACTTGTCTAAAAGTACTATGCGATTAATCCGGCGCTTTAAAGACGCCCTCGAATAGTGGGTGAAGTCGTACCCGTACAGGTCGAGCAGATCGGTTAATAAAAGATCTACTTCATTCTCCTCAATCATGGTGGTTTGTTAGATAGTCGATAGCAGCAACACCAGCCGGTCCACGTCGATGGGCTTGGCTATGTAATCCGTTGCGCCTGCCCGCAGGCACTTTTCCCGATCGCCTGGCATGGCCTGAGCCGTTACGGCAAAAATGGGCGTATCGGTTCGGTTGACCAGGTTTTTAATATGCGGAATGGCTTCATAACCGTCCATTTCGGGCATCATCATATCCATGAGAATCGCGTCAACGACTTCGTCTGTTCGTAACAGGTCGATGGCTTCCCGGGCGCTATTGCAGGCCATACAGACGAATGATTTCGCCTGAAGGGTCGCCTTAAGCGCAAAAATATTTCTGGGATCATCGTCGATGATTAATACCCGTTTTTTGTCCATTTTGTTAATTGTTCCAGTATTCGGATATAAAGAAGCCCTGGCGGGTTTCAGCCGTTGTTTACTTATTTTCTGTCGTAGAGCCAAACGCGCAGTAGGGACACAAGCTGATCAATATCAACCGGTTTGGTGATGTAATCGGACGCACCAGCCTGAATGCATTTTTCGCGGTCGCCAGTCATGGCTTTGGCCGTTACGGCAATAACCGGCAGGTTCTTCCACTGGTAATGTTCCCTGATTTTCTGTGCCGTTTCGTAACCATCCATCTGGGGCATCATCATGTCGAGCAGCACAATGTCGATGGCGGGGTTTTCGTCCAGTTTTTGCAGCGCTTCTTTCCCGTCCAGCGCGGCTACAACCTTCATGTTGTACTGTTCAAGGGCTTTTGAGAGCGAGAAGATATTACGCACATCGTCGTCGGCAACCAGTACCGTTTTTTGATTAAGTACCTGACCCAAAGCCCCGAGTTTTTTCGAAACGCTGGTTTTGTCGGTCGTTTGTTTGTTTTCCTCAACAAGATGCAGGAACAACGATACTTCGTCGATCATGCGCTGGTAAGAATGAGCTGTCTTGACAATGATCGAGTCCGCGTACTTCTTGATTTTCAGTTCTTCCGACATCGACAGGCTTTTGCCGGTAAAAATGATGATCGGTACGGATTCCAGTCCCGGGTTTTTCTTGGCTTCCTCCAGCGCTTCGTAGGCATTTGCGTTTGGAATGCCCATGTCCAGAATCACGCAGTCTACTTCCTTATTCTTCAGGGCATCGACGCCCTCGGAAATATTGTTTTTCAGTTCCGACGTGATGTTAAACGTTTCCAGGAAATAGGCAAGGGCCTTGGCGTGCTTGGCGTTATCTTCAATAATCAGCACCTTTTTGGCCTCCCGATTCAGGACATATTCTATCTTCTTGAAGACTTCGTGAAGCTGCTCGAAGGCTACCGGTTTGTCGACAAAGTCAATGGCCCCTTTCAACAGGCTCTCGTTTTTCATCTTGTGCGATGACATGATGTGCACAGGAATGGGTCTGGTCTGTGGGTTGGCTTTCAGGGCATCCATCACCTGCCAGCCACTCATTACCGGAAGCTGAATATCCAGCAGAATGCCTAGGGGGTTGTAGGCGGCCGCCAGCCTGAGACCTTCGTCACCCTGAACCGCCACGATACCCTTGTAGCCCTTCTTCCGGGTATAGTCAAGCAACGATTTGGCAAAATTTGTATCGTCTTCTACGATAAGGATTGTCTTGTCGTTTTCCGTTATCGAGTCACGATCGTCGGGAATGGCATCCGGAATGGTGGTGCTGATGTACTTCTCACCCGGCAATTCAGCCGGTGCCTGAGCGGTGGCTGAATTCGTTGGGTGGGGCTTAAACGTAGGCGTCATGGCTATGGTATGTGAAGAGCCAACATTCGGAACAGGCTGCTGATTATGAGGTACTCCGGATGCGAGGGCCAGGTGCGTACCTGAAATGGGAATGAGTACGGTAAACGCTGAACCCTCGTTTATCTGGCTGGTTAGTGTAATTTCGCCCCCCAGGAGCTTGGCCAGTTCGCGGCTGATGGACAGACCCAGACCAGTGCCACCGTATTTCCGTTTGGTAGACCCATCTGCCTGCTGGAAGGCTTCAAAAACGAGTGGCTGCTTTTCGGGGGCGATGCCAATTCCCGTATCCTTAACAAGGAAACAGAGTTTGTCGTCCGGTTGCCCCTGCTGCCGTTTGACGGTGAGCGAAACGCTGCCCGCTGCCGTAAATTTAAGCGCGTTGGCGAGCAGATTCTTGAGCACCTGGCCCAGCCGCATTTGGTCGGTATGAATGACGGCAGGAACGCCTGCTTCTACATCAATGGTGAACGCCAGTCCTTTCTCCCTGGCCATGATTCCGAACAGCGATTGCAGCTCGTCCGTAATTTCGGCAACCGCAACATTCTGATAGTCAAGTGTCATCTGTCCGGCTTCGATCTTCGACAGATCGAGAATCTCATCAATTAGCCCCAGTAACCCGTTCCCTGACGACTGGATGACACGGGCATACTCGACCTGATCCCTGGAAAGCGAGTTTTCGTGATTTTCGGCCAGTAACCGGCTGAGGAGCAAAATGGAGTTGAGGGGCGTCCGCAGTTCGTGGGACATATTCGCCAGAAACTCCGACTTGTACCGTGTCGTCAGCTCCAGTTCATCGGCTTTCTTCTGAATCTCGTCATTTTTTTCTTCCAGCAGCATGCCCCGCTCTTCAAGTTCGGCATTGGTTTGTTGGAGTTCCTCCTGCTGAACCCGCAATTCTTCTTCTGATGCCTGTAGTTTCTGGGCCTGCATTTCGAGTTCGGCATTCAGGTTTTCCATTTCTGCATGCTGAGCCTGCAATTCTTCGGCCTGTGCCTGTGTCTCTTCCAGGAAATTTTGCAACCGCAGGTAGTCAAGCGCGGAGTTGAGACCAATCGCCATAATTTCCCGGTTCTGCTCCAGGAAGTCCAACTCCAGCGTAGTCGGCTTTTTAAGGAGCCCAAGTTCGAGAACGCCAAGGCACATATCGCCGTAAATGAGGGGGACGATAACCAGCGCCGTTGGTCGAACCTGTCCCAGCGAAGACGTTATCTGGCTGTATTCCGCCGGAATATCCTGCACAAGAATGGTCTTCTTCCGATCAATGGCCTGCCCAATGAGCCCATCGCCAGCCTGAATAGAAACGGGCACCTGGTGAGCCGCGTAACTACCCGCCAGCGTGAATGTACCTTCCCGATCAAGCAGGTAGAGGGTGCCCAGTGGGGCGCTTGTGTACTCGGCAATCGTGTCGATCAGGCGGGTAGCCAGCCGACTTACGTCTTTTTCCCCCCGAATGGCTTCGCTTAGTTTGACCGTACCGGCCTGAAGCCAGTTTCTGTCTGTCAAATCCCGGAACGTCTGCTGAAGGGCGTTGGCCATCTGATTCAGTGCCTTCGCAATGCGGCCCAGGTCATCGTCGCTGGTGTCCAGACTCCGCGCCGAATAATCACCCCCGGCAATTTCCTGGGTAACGTCTTCCATGAGGGCAATGCGCCCCGTCGTTTCAATGTAGTTTTCTTCGGCCAGCAATTGTTGTCTCAGCCTGTCTTCGAGGTCTTTCTTGATCCGAAGGTACGTAAATGCCGTAATCAGGATGGAGACGAGGGCGGCAATGACCAGCAGAAAAGGGGTATAGACGATGTACAGTTCCTGCTGCTTGAGACGCTCCTGCAACAAGGCATTTTCGTCCATCTTTGTCTGGGCCACCACCACCCGCAGGTCGTCCATGATTTGCTTGCCCCGCACCATTTCTTTATGACGGGCCACCGTGTCGCGCAGAAACGATTTGTTCTGTCTGGCCAGATCAATGATTCGCTGCATCTGCGTGAACTTGGCCTTATACAGCGCCTTTATCTGGGCAAGGTGTCTTTTCTGAGATGGATTATCGGCGGTTAGCTCGACCAGGCGATCGTGACTGGTTTCTACCTTCTCCAGACTGCCGATATAGGGTTGTAAAAAAAGCGGATCGAGCGTAAATAAAAACCCACGCTGCCCCGTTTCGGCATCCTTGGCCGTAGAAATAATGTTTTCCGCTTCGATTAGTACCTGGTTGGTGTGGTTAACCAGTTCGGAGTTACGAATAAGCTGCTGAATGCTGTAATAGGAGGCCGTAAGGCTGATCAGCAGCAGCAGTGTCGAAAGGGTAAAAACGGATTGTAGTTGTCGTATAACCGAGTTTGTCGTCTTTTTTGGCATGAGGAATGGATTAATCACGGTCTAGGTAGCAGATACCAGGCTGGTTTGACTGACCGGTAAAACCAGGATAAAACGGGCTCCCTCGCCAATCCGGCTCTGGGCTGAAATAAGGCCGTGGTGTTTGTCGATATTCTTTTTGGCGATGGCGAGGCCGATGCCGGTGCCTTCGTAATGCGCTTTGGTATGAAGCCGCTGGAAAATGACGAAAATACGACTCAGAAATTTCTCGTCGAAGCCAATACCATTGTCCTGAACGATAATCCGGCAGAAAGGTCCCGTAGGGCAGGGGTTGCCGTCAATGGCCTTGGTATCAATTCGTTCGGCCTGAATGGTTATAACGGGCGGCACCGATTCTTTCGAAAATTTGAGGGCGTTGCTGATCAGGTTCTGGAAAATTTGCCGCATACGCGTCGGAATGGCATCAATGAACGGTAATGGCCCAACGTTTACAACGGCTCCCTTTCGCTGTAGAGCATCGTCAAAGTCCAGGATGAGTTCGTCCAGTAGCGTATTGAGATTCGTTGGCTGAAAGGCTTCCGGGACGGAGAGTTGGGAATAAGCGAGCAGGTCATTGATAAGGGTAGACATGCGCGCCGACGACCGGATGGATCGGTCGAGGTACGAAACGGCGTCGGGGTTTTCTTTGAGGTACTTTTCCTTGATGGTATCGTTCAGCAACTGTATTTTCCGGAGGGGTTCTTTCAAATCGTGCGATACGACCCAGGTAAATTGCTGCAATTCGTGGTTGGTTTGCTCCAGTTCGGTGTTTTTAAGCGTAAGTTCACTTGTTCGTAATGCCACTTGTTGCTCCAGCAGTTCGGCGGCCTGTTTCTGCGGATGAATGTCCGTAAACGTGCCAATCCACCGGCTCAGTACACCCTGTTGCCTGATTGGAATGATCCGTAACAGATGGTGCCGGAAGTCGCCCGTGTTGAGACTTTTCAGACGTACCTCGCGGTTCAGTTCCTCTTCAGCGGCAAAGGCCTGCGCCCAGTCATCATACATATCGTCGTCGGGGTGAGTTTCCGGGAAGGTTGATGAACTGGCTGCGTATTGAAACCAGTGCTCGTTTACATACTCGATTTTACCACTGGCCTCGATGGTAAAGGCCATTTGAGGCAGGGAGGACAGTATACTCTGCAACACCTGCATTTGCTCGGTTAAAGCTTCCTGCGCCTGTTTTCGTACCTCTACTTCTTTCCGAAGGGAGTCCTGCGTGGCCCGTAACTCCTGCTGCTGCCGGTATAACTTCCGAAGCGTTTTAACTTTCAGAACCAGAATGTCCGGATCGACGGGTTTGGTCAGATAGTCAACACCACCCGATGTATAGCCTTTGGTAATGAATTTTTTGTCGGTGTTGACCGCCGACAAAAAAATGATGGATGTATCTTTTGTTTTGCTGAACCCGGCAATGGCATTGGCCACTTCGAATCCATCCATACCGGGCATTTGTACATCGAGGATGATGACGGCATAATCCGTTTTCAGCACCTTTCTCAATGCTTCCTCACCCGATTCGGCGGTATCGACCGAAAAGTGATGTAGTTCGAGAATTTTCTTTAACGGAATGATATTCTCTGGCCTGTCATCAACAAGAAGAATCATGAATAATCTGAGAAAACGTTGAACGTAAACGTAGCCAGCGGGCTGTCGAACGTATAGCCAAATTATCTGGAACGCATTTGTGAGATTTCCGGGTGAATATAGAGGCTTGCTTTGGGTGTTTCCAAATCCGGCCCGTATGGACAACCGGGAATTATCTGGCGCGAAATTACGTCTGTCTTCAACGAATGCCTACAAATAATGATGAACTGGATTAGGCATCACTCCTCAATCTGTCTATGAAACTACTCTACTCCTACCTGCGCCAATACTGGGGGCTATTGATTCTCGCTCTGTTCCTGGCGGCTATCAACCAGATTTTCTCCTTACTCGACCCGTATATTTTTCGCAAAATTATTGATCAGTACGTTGTTAAGCCGGGTGGTAAACTACAGGACATCAATTTCTGGGGTTTTCTGAGCGATGGAGCCGGTCTGCTGATCCTCCAGGCGCTGGGTGTTGCGATGGTGAGTCGCATTGCCAAAAATTTTCAGGATTATTACGTCAATGTCATTACACAGCGGCTGGGAGCCCGGCTCTATACCGATGGGCTACGACATTCGCTGGAACTGCCCTATCAGGTATTTGAAGATCAGCGGTCGGGGGAAACGCTGGGTAAACTCCAGAAAGTACGGGCCGACGTTGAAAAGCTGATTCAATCGTTTGTTAATGTGCTCTTTACGTCCGTCGTTGGCATCATTTTCGTGATGTGGTACGCCAGTACCGTTTACTGGCCTATTGCCCCTGCCTACTTCCTGACGATTCCGCTGCTGGGTTTTGTGAGTTCACTGCTGAGTAAGAAAATCAAGGTAGTGCAGAAAAACATTGTGGCCGAAACAACAGCGCTGGCTGGCTCAACCACCGAAAGCCTGCGAAACATCGAGTTGGTCAAAAGTCTGGGGCTGGCCCAGCAGGAAACCGAGCGTCTGAATGCTACAACGGGTAAAATTCTGAAGCTGGAGCTGAAGAAAGTTCGGTACATCCGGTCGCTATCGTTTATTCAGGGAACGTTTGTAAACCTGCTTCGCAACGCCATCATGCTGCTCATGCTGTTTCTGGTTGTGGAGGGGCGTATCACCGTCGGGGAGTTTTTTTCGCTCTTTATTTATTCATTCGCCATTTTTGGCCCATTGCAGGAGCTAGGCAATATCATCAACGTATACCGGGAAACGGAAGCCTCGCTGGCCAATTTTCAGCAGATTCTCGATACGCCGAGGGATATAAAACCGGCGCATCCCAGGGCGATCAACAAAATACAAACCCTCGCTTTCGATGGAGTACGATTCAAACACCTAACGGCCAGCGCACCAGCCTTAGATGGTATTTCCTTTACGGCCAAGCTTGGCGAAACCGTTGCCTTTGTGGGACCATCGGGCTCGGGAAAAACGACACTGGTGAAGTTGCTGGTGGGACTCTATCCACCGTTGGCGGGTCAAATACTGTACAATGGTATTCCTGGATCGGAGATTGACCTCGATGAGTTACGCGAACAGATTGGCTTCGTTACGCAGGATACGCAGCTCTTTGCGGGTACTATTCGCGAGAATTTACGGTTTGTTGCTCCCAACGCTACGGATGAAGAATGCCTGACAGCCCTCCATCAGGCCGCTGCCAACACATTACTCGATCGCGCTCCACAGGGTCTCGATACGGTCATTGGTGAGGGCGGGGTAAAGGTTTCGGGTGGCGAAAAACAGCGGCTGAGCATTGCCCGGGCTTTGTTGCGTAAACCAGCCTTGCTGGTGTTTGACGAGGCTACGTCCGCGCTGGATTCCCTTACTGAAGAGGAGATCGGTAGGACGGTGCGCCAGTTGTCGGGCTCCCGGCAGCACATAACCATCCTGATTGCTCACCGCCTGAGTACAATTCTGCATGCCGACCGGATCTTCGTACTCGAACGGGGCCATGTAGCCGAAGAGGGTACACACACCGATCTATTGACCCAAAAGGGATTATACTATGCCATGTGGCGTCAGCAGATTGGCGAACGGAAAGAAGCGCAGTTACCTGGTCAGAAAGAGATGTCAGTGGTTGGTTGACGGGCTATTTTTCTGAAAAGGGCTGTTTCTACTTCCCCTATGCGTGTCCTCACGGCTCACGGATAGGGTAGCTCGTAAGGACATGAGCCACGAAAACTGTTCGTCTGGGTTAACGGTTGTTTTTAGAATCTTTTTAGGGTTTGCCCGAACAAACGCGGCATAAGTAGGCAAGCTCCACAGACCATCCCCGGTCAACGTTGCCAACCGAAAGCGTGATTTGGGTTCGCGGGGTAAGCCAGATAATGTTTCGGGTATCGCCCAGAAGAACTGTTTTTCCGCGACCATATTTCTCCGTCATCTGTTTTTCAAGATCGCCGGAAGCGGTAAGGACATCATCCTTGGTGACGGAGGCCGTTGTGTAATAGTAGTAGGATGCAGACAGTAGCGAATCACCATTGAACTCGTACTCAAGGCCCATCAGCCGGTCGTTCAGAGGAACTCGGGCGTAAACCAGTTTCTCCTTCCTGGTAGACGTAGGCTTTGTCGGTTCAGCTTCCCTGACCTGTTTAGGCGTAAATCCCCACCGAACGGTCCGAACATCAGCCGCCTGCTGTCCGTAAAGAAGATTCGTCGTTACTAAAAGCAAAACGAAAGATGAAAAAATTGCTTTGAGGAAGAAATTCATACGTATAAGTTTGAATAAAGCCAGACATCAGCGCAAGTCCGGTCTGAACATACAAAAGAAGCCGTAATGAGGAGGAATAACCTCATTACGGCTTCTTCTTTTTTATATGCGGCTTTCCCAAAATAGCTTGTTTACTGTTTCACAATCACGCCATCGGCGACAAACGTGAGTGCTTTTTCGGGTTTGGTAATTCTGGCGATTTCTTCCTTCGACTTTCCGGCGTCTTCGGCAAAATGGCGCAGGTCGGCAACGGGTGTAGTCGTAGTTTCGGCCGTACCTTCTACCACAACGGTTTTACCCACTATGTCTTTGGGAACAAAGAACCCATAATCCTTAAACGACACACGCATTGTCTGACCATCGCCGGTCTTAACCTTCATCCAGCAGCCTTTCACTTTACAAACCGACTCAACCGTGCCTTCTACTTTCGCTGGCATTTCGGTTTTGTCGGCCATTTTAGCTGTTAGTTCGGTAGCCGGAATGGCCCCCGTTGGCGTGATTTTTTTGCCGTGGTAACTCATATCCGTTTGGGCAAACACGCCAAATGACGACGCAACGAGCAGGGTGGTAAGCAGTAGGTTCTTCATGGTTTAAGTCAACAGGGACAGAGATGCTTGTTTGGTTGTTTGGTGCGTATCAGGTGTCAGGTACTGTCTGATACGTACAGTCAAATTTACCATTTTCAGCGCATTGGCAAAATTCTGCGCGAAGTCAATTTGAGCATACGCCTGGCGATGTACGGCTCTGACCGGGTCACTAAGTCCAATAAAGTATTGGCGCACTCGGGAACCGCTTTGTCCATTCGGCATAGAAAAACGCTTTCATTTCCTTCATTTCTTCAGGGCGATATACGTACTTGGTACCTCCGAATTTATTCCGCTTTTCGGCGCGTCCTGCCTCGTCCAGGTCAAGCGAGGTATTCGGATACCACTGCAACAGCACATCTTTGGAGCCAGGTGTAAAGCGGTGGGTGATGAATTCCACGTTCATGTCCAGGGGGCTAAAATCAAGCACCTCAGAAATCCGGTCAAGGAGAGCCGTATAGTGTTCACGCCAGTTGGGTATGGCCATAATGGGGGCAATGACCAGCCCGACAGGGTAGCCGCCCCCGCCCAGGTCTTTAGGCAGGGCCAGCTTGCGAATGGCCTGCAACCGGGCTTCTACGGAGGCCGTGCCCCCTTCGAGTCGGCGGGCTACCGTATCAGCATTGAGGCTTATCCGGGCGCGGGTGTTCCCCTGGTGGGGTAGATCGAGGAGACTATCAATCTGATCGTACTTGGTTACAAAGCGTAACTCGCCCATTGAACGGGTGCCATAATACCGGATACACTCGGCCATACTACCCGTCAGATGCTCGATGCCCAGCACATCGGTGTAGCAGCTTACCTCAAACGTGGTGGGCCGAGCAGCAGCAGCCGACCCATTGGCCTGTTTTTGCCAGGTGCGGTTGGGTGGGTAAGTCCCTTCGTACGTGGCCGTGTTCGCCAGCATCTTGGGGAGGTTAGCATAGGCGCGTACAACCGGCGGACCAGCCAGGCTGCCTGCCAGATAGCAATATTGACAGTGAGCCGGGCAGCCTTCGGCCAGGTTCATTTGCCAGTCGGCCGAGGGGGGAATGGGTTGTAAGCGGAAGGCGCTGGGTGGCGCATTGACTACCGCCAGCGTGTTTTTAGCGATGCGGTATGTTTCCCGCTCATCGGCTCCCCGTAAACCCGTGATGCGATTATTTTTGGCAATCTCAATCGGTAAATTGAGGGCGGCAATCCGCTCGTACATAGCCTGCCCAAAAGATTCTTTCAACGCATCGGCCGTAAAAACAACACGTTTGGGCAACCAAAGACGGGCTGATTTAAGGAGGGGTTCGGCAACTGGTTTTTCAAATAAGTCGGTCGTCATAACGGAGTAGAAAGAGAACAGCGATGAAGTCGAGAAGAACAGCTGTTCTCTGTATGTATAACACGTAATCACGTCAGATGAATCCCTATGTACAAAATGATATTGATCGTAACTTGTTGTCTATTAAGCGATTGATAAATAGTTTATTTCTGATTTATAACTTGTTTCTGACTGGAGAATCCGAGGAGGCACCTTCTTATACCCGCTGAGAATTGGCAATACTTAGCGCCATAATCTTTACGAAAATGGTATAATTGCATCGATACAGGACGTTTGCAAACGAAAACCAATGCGTCAATCTAAAGCGTAGAAGAATGGAAACAGAGCCAATGAATAGTCAACGTCAATTGGATACAGCCAGTCAATCGTTTAGTAACTGGACCAACCACTTAACCGATGAGCAGTTTTGGGCGCATCCCGACGGTAAATGGTCGGTTGCGGAAGTTATGCAACATCTGTATCTGTCGGCCCGGCCGGTAGCACGTCTGTTGGCTGGCCCCCGCGAGGGGTTGGATCAATGGGGCAGGGCCAATAGGCCGTCCCGATCGTACCACGAGATACGATCTGCCTACCAAACTGTGCTGGCAACGGGTGTCAAAGCGCCCGCCGTGATGTCGCCCCGCGAAGAAGATATGAAAATAAGCCGTGGTGATTTGTCAGAGCGGTTTCATGCTATCTATCAATCACTTATGGATGCCGTTAAAAACTGGTCAACAGACGAGCTTGATGAGTACTGCATTCCCCATCCGGTTCTAGGTAAACTAACCGTTCGAGAAATGATTTACTTTACCAGTATACACACGGAGCACCATCGACAGCTTTTGCAAAACGTGTAATATTGGTTTAGTTGTCAGCCTTCTTGTGCTTGGATGACAAAACGGGCATCGGGTAGTACGCCTTCTTCTTTTAAATGCATTAGCCCTTGTTAACAATCAAAGCACTATGGCTCGCAATTGTCAACAAGGGCTTGGTAAGTTCTGGTCGAAGATCAGTTACGTGAATACAAACTAATTTTCTTCGTCGGTATTCACTAGCGCGCCAGTTTAACCCCTTTACCAGCAACCCGGCCAAAGTAGTAGTTAACACCAACCTTCAGACGGCCACCTTTACCGCGGCTAACCGTTGGGTCAATCTTATTGTAAAAACTGCTTTCGTACGAAACCTCAGCGCCCAACCGGTGTAATATCCACGCCATAACCCCAATTTCCAACCCTACACTTGTGTATTTGAATTTAGTGTCAGCGGGTGTATTTTCCGAAAATTCACGGCCACTATTTAAACTGGCACCAACGAAACTACTGATACGCGTACGGAAAGGATAATACCGGGCAAAAGCGCCTACTTGCCGGGAGTGGTACTTGTTCCCGACGAGACGATCGGCATCGTAACGCAAACCAGCCGCAAAACCTGGCTGAAAGAAGTAGCCAAGACGAGTGTTCAAGCCCAGATAAACTTGTCCGCTGGTGGCACCCATACCGATACCTCCGCCCACGAAAAGGTTGTTTGGCTCAAACCAGCTCAGTTGGTTTGCCTGCTGGTAGCTAATGGATTTGTCGATTTCCTCATCCATTTTTTCGCCAGCCTGTTCTGCTTTCTGCCGAACATCCTGTTTTGTTTTTTCATCAATCATTGGCCGCCCGGTTCTGCTTGAGTCTGACCTGTTCTGCGCCATGGCACAAATACTTAAGCTAGTCAGGAGCGTTACAGTTGTAAGTAATTTCTTCATCGTCGTTGAGTTAATACCATAAAAACATCGTTCTATTAACCACAAAGCCCAGAGAAGGTTTGTCGATGAGTCAGACTAAGCGGAAACGGCCCTAAAAAACAACGCCTTCTCAAAAGTGAAAAGGCGTGTGCAAAAACTATAAATGACAGTGTCCTTATTTCTGCAATTGATCAATCAAAGAGCCAATCTGTTCCGCAGATGTCGCCGGAAAATTAGCGATCCGGATTTGTGAATCCTTAAATTTACCGTAGCCACTCCCAACGATCATGTTTGCTGATTTGGCTGCTGAAATGACGTCGGCCGATGACTGGGGCTGCCCCGCCGACCCAACACTGGCTACGATAACCGTTTGCGAACGATGGCGCTCCTGTTTGACAAAGGGCTCAAAAGAAGCGGAGCTCTCCAGGAATTTGTACAGCATCCGGGCTTTTTCTTCGGTTTGTTTCCGGATGGTATCAATGCCGATCCGATTGAAGTCTTCGGCAATTTTACCGAGTATATAAATGTACACTACGTTTGGCGTGGCGGGCGTCTCAAATGTGCTGTAGTGTTTCCAGAGCATCGGCAGCGTGTTGTGCGCGCCAATGGTCAGGGCATCGCTCTTTTGCAACCGTTCGGCTTTGGCCAGACAGGTCTGACTGGCGATCCAGACCCCCAGTCCGGCAGGCATACCGAACGCTTTCTGAACTGAAAAAAACGCGGAATCAATCAGGCTGAAATCCAGATCCGGAAAGGGAGCCGATGAGACAATATCGACGCAAAACAGCTTTTTAGGGTATTTGCGTTTGAGCTTATGTATTTCAGACGTCCGCATCTGCACACCCGACGAGGTCTCGTTGTGGGTAAGGCAAACCAGTTCTGCGTAGGCCGGTATCTCAATTTCAGCCGCGTCGAAACCTTCCCCGAATGGTTTCTCCAGAACGTGGGCATGCTTGTGAAGCGAATTGGCGTAGTCGTAGAATTTTTGCGAGAATGAACCATTCACAAGGTGAAAACTCTCGTGTTCTACACAGTTCAGAAGCACACGTTCCCACACCTCCGACGCCGAACCCGTAAAGAAAATGCCGTGGGTAGCGGGAATGTTCAACAGCGTTCGCAGCTGTTCATCGGCAAATTTGTAAATGTCCCGAAACCGCTGGCTCCGGTGCGAAATGGAGCCGATCTGCTCATCCATTGCCTGTTGCAGATGTTGAGAAAAGGTCGGGTAGAGTTCGGCCGGGCCGGGGGTAAAGTACGTGTTTTTCATTTTTAGAGAGAGAAAGGGAGAAAGAGTGAGCGAGTGAAAGAGTGTTCAGCCGCTCTTTCACTCGCTCACTCTTTCTCCCTTTAATATAATAGTCTAAACTTGATGGTATTGTCAATGTCCTTTAGTTCCTCAACCACCTCGTCAGCGTACTCCTTGTCGACGTCGGTGATTACGTAGCCAATTTTCTCGTTTGTTTTGAGGTACTGGCCGTGGATGTTGATGTGGTATTTGGCAAAAATAGTGTTCATCTTGGCCAGAATACCCGGAACGTTGGCGTGAATGTGTAACAGCCGGTGCGCTCCTTTCAACAAGGGGAGTTGCAGCTCGGGGAAGTTTACACTACCGTACGTGCTTCCATTGTTGATGTATTCGAGTAGCTTGTTCGGCACAAAGTTGCCAATGTTGGCCTGGGCTTCTTCGGTGCTACCACCAATGTGTGGCGTCAGGATGACATTGGGCTGGTTGCGCAGGGCATTCATGAATTCCTCATTATTGGTTTTGGGCTCCTGAGGGAACACGTCAACACCGGCACCCGCAATTTTACCCCGCTCAATGGCATCTACCAGCGCCGGAATATCGACAATGTGACCGCGGGAGAGGTTGAGGAAGATAACGCCGTTCTTCATCAACCCAAATTCGCGGTAGCTGATCAGGTTTTTGTTTTCCTTGCGCCCGTCGGTGTGGAGACTGATGATATCGGCAATCGCCAGCAGTTCGTCCAGAGTCTTGCATTTCCGGGTATTCCCCAGCGCCAGCTTATCCACGATATCGTAAAAGTAAACCTCCATCCCCAGGGCTTCCGCTACGACCGATAACTGGGTTCCGATGTTGCCGTAGCCCACCAGACCGAGTTTCTTGCCACGTACCTCAAAGCTGTTTTTGGCCGATTTGTCCCAACCGCCCTGGTGCATCATATTACTCTTCGGAACAATGCTCCGGATCAGCATGATAATCTCGCCAATGGCCAGTTCAACCACCGAGCGGGTATTGCTGTAGGGCGCATTAAAGACGGCAATACCTTTCTCGGTACAGGCATCCAGATCAATCTGGTTGGTACCGATGCAAAAGGCACCAACGGTCATTAGTTTGTTGGCATGTTCCAGCACGCGGGCCGTCACGTTTGTCTTCGACCGAATACCCAGGATCGACACGTCGCGGATGGCTTCGATCAGTTCATCTTCATCCAGCGCACCCTTCCGTATCTCCACATTAAACCCTTCCTGCTCAAATAGTTGAACGGCTATGGGGTGTACATTTTCCAGCAGCAGAACCTTGATCCGGCTTTTGGGGTACGACTGGCTGCGGCTTAAGTTGTTGTGATACAAAAACTCATCCAGCGACGGGGCTATGTGGTCGGCTTTCTCCACCACGCGGGGGCGCAATACGTTCTCCGTGAACGCGTAGAACCGGTTGGCCAGTCCTGAGGCTCTGATTTCGTAGTCCGTGTATCCGTCACCAATCACGTATACTTCCCCATCGAGTTGCAGGTTTCGAATGACCTGTGATTTGCCGCCGTTGGCCGACAATGGATTCTCGGTGTCAAATCCAACAATGGAACCGGTTTCGTCGAACACAAAAGTGTTAGCGAAGACATGGTCTTCACGAATACCCAGCGAGGTAACAATCGGGACAATGAATTCCTTGAAACCGTTCGAAACAATATAGATCGTCTCGGCGTTTTCGGCCAGAAACTGCCTGTTCCGTTGAAACGAATCGGAGATTTTACCCATCAGCGTGTCAACGAGCGCGGGCAGCTGGCTTTTGTGCGCCTTGAGCAGGTTAAGCCGCAGAATCAGCGAATCCGTGAAGGAGATTTCTCCCGACATACCCCGGTCGGTGATTGTCTTAATCTGATCCAGTACGTCGTCCCGGTCGGGGCGGCCCGTCAGTGAGATTTCACCCAGTACGTCCAGTGCTTCAACCTTCGTGAAGGTACTGTCGAAATCGATGATGTAGTAGGTTTGTTCGAGTGGTTTGGTGAGCATGATTCAGATTTGGTCAACATCCGCATCTTCCAGCGGGTTACTGTCTAAAATAGAATTAATTGCCTGCTGAAGAGGTGGTAGATGAACAGTGATTATGCGCCACATAATTTCGTAATCAAGGCCAAAATAGTCATGTACCAAGATATGGCGAGTGCGAATGATACGCATCCATTCAATAGTTGTGTGCTGATCACGAAACGGTTTGGGAACCCGGTTAGCCGCTTCACCTAAAACCTGCACGTTTCGGACAACGGCATCTCTAGCCATCCTGTTTTTTAGAAAAGACTCATAGTCCAAACCAGCTGTATATTCCTTGATGGCATCAATTGCTTCCATCATATCAGTCAACAAAATGTAGGCTGATCGCTTAGACATAGTACAATTGCTGCGTAACGTAAGGCACTAGAGCTGGCTTTATCGCTTTTCGGGTTACCAGATCAACCGGCTTTTGGAGTAGGCTTTCTAATTCTATAGATAAGTCAATGAACTCGAAACCAACGGGTTGTCTGAATTCCACCAGTATATCTACATCGCTGTTTTCCGTTGCCGTGCCGTCAGCATAAGAACCAAATAACGCCAGAGATGCCAGAGGATAGTCGGTAAAAAGGCGCTCTCTGTTGGCCTTTAGTACTGTTTTTATGTATTCTGCATCCATGTCACTTACAAGTATAGATTCGTCAAAAATGCCAGCGCCCGCTCCTCCGACCAGTACGTACCCTGAATGCCACCCGTTCGGGGTGGAAATCCGCAATGGCCACCCTGTTCAGGGAACTCCATCCAGACGGCAGGGAGTTCCCGGCCCAAAGCCTCCGGAAAACATTCGGCGGAAAGAAACGGATCGTTCTTCGCATTCACAATCAATGTTGGAATCGTAATGTTTGGAATGAACTGCAACGAACTACTCCGTGTGTAGTAATCAGTTACGTCCCGAAATCCATGCATGGGTGCGGTAAACAGGTCATCGAATTCCCGGATACTGCGTGCCTTGCGCACGGCCTGCGTTGGAAAGGCACCCGGCATGGTGGCTGCTTTTGCCAGGACTTTCCGTTTCAGTGTTCGGTTGAACCGGTGGTTATATACCAGACTATCCCACTGTTCGAGCCGTCGGGCGGACCCCATCAAATCGACCGGCACCGAAAAAACGACGGCTTTTTTGATGGCTGAGCTCAGCGTGGCTCCGCCCTGTTCTCCGAGGTATTTCAGCGTAACGTTGCCGCCCGCACTGAATCCCATGAGGTAAATAGTTTGATAGCCCCTGGACAGGGCATGTTGAATGATGAAGTGTAGGTCGCCGGTTTCGCCAATGTGGTAAAACCGCTTTTGCCGGTTCATCTCGCCACTACAGGAGCGATAATGCCAGGCCAGACAGGTAAAGCCGTGTCGTACCAGATGCCGAACCATCCCGGCCAGATATTGGCTGGTTGAACTCCCCTCAAGCCCATGCGTAAGAATAACCAGGGGGCTTGATGAGCCATCCGCATAACACCAGTCCAGATCCAGAAAGTCATCATCCGGTGTCTCGATGCGTTCGCGGACGTAAGAGACCTCAACCTTGCGGAAGAGCGAGGGAATAATGGTTTGCAGGTGGCCGTTCCACAACTGGATTGGCGGCTTATAACTTGATGGGGCAATCAGCGGCATTACCGAACCCGGGCGATTGAAGCCGCAAAGGTAAAGGTTCTGAACTTAGAAGCTTGAAAAACCTCAAAAAATAGGCTGATCGCCTTCGGGTTATCCTGAGGCTAGTTGATCGTTTGCGTGTTCGTCTTTTGTCAGTCGTCCGTAGACTCTATTTACAGGGCTAGTTCCTTGGCCGATACAATCGTCAGTACTTCGGGGTCTTTCAGCCGAACCGCCAGCCCCAGCGTTTTGGGCACTTCGTAATGAAAATAAAATTTCATCGTGTGAATCTTGCCTTCGTAGAAGATCAGGTCGTCGCCCTGCGGGTTCAGGGTCACAAGCGCTTGTTTGGCAACTACTGCCTGTTTCAACCATTGCCAGGCCACGACCACAATTCCGAATAGCTCCAGAAACAGCGTGGCGTCGGATAAATAGCGTTCAATATCGCCTTTCTGCATATGGGGCAGTAAACTTCTCATCACGTCCTGTATGCGTACCAGTTCGGCTGCAAGCTGGTCGGCGTAAGGGGTTAATTCATCGAACGATCTGGCTTCGGCGATCGACTTAGTTAGTTCGGCAAACAGCAGGTGGGGCGCTTTGCCGCCTTTCATGGTCATCTTCCGACCCAGCAGATCCTGTGCCTGAATGCCGGAGGTGCCTTCGTAGATGGGAGTGATGCGAATATCCCGATACAACTGCTCGACCGGAAAATCTTCCGTATAGCCATAGCCGCCGAACGTCTGAAGACTTTGGCTGACGGATTGCACCCCCATGTCGGACGGGTAAGATTTGGCTACTGGCATCAATAAATCGAGTAGCAAAAACGCATGTTCCTTTTCTTCGCCGTCGGCTACTTCGCTGATGTCGTACAGCCGGGCTGCTTCCAGAAGCAGCGAGAGAGAGCCCTCCGTAACGGCTTTCTGAAATAAAAGCATCCGTCGAACGTCGGGGTGGTTGATGATGGGCGTCTGGGGCGTATCGAGCTGATTCTTGGTGTTCAGTCGTCGGCTCTGTGGCCGCTCCCGTGCATACTGTAAAGCCGCATAGTAGGCCGCTGTAGAAATACCCGTTGCCGTCATGCCCACCCCGATACGGGCTTCATTCATCATCTGGAACATGTAGCGTAGGCCCTGGTTGGGTTCGCCCACCAGATAGCCAATGGTATTGTCGTTTGATCCCATGGTCAGGTGCATGGCTGGCACGCCTTTCTGTCCCATTTTGTGGTAAACGCCCGTTGAGATAACGTCATTGTCGACAAAGCCGCCCTGCCCATCGGGCCGATGCTTGGGTACGACAAACAGCGAAATACCTTTTGTGCCTTGAGGGGCTCCATCCATCCGCGCCAGCATCAGGTGAATGATATTGTCAGCCGCGTCGTGGTCGCCCGCCGAGATAAACACTTTTTGCCCCTTGATCTGGTAAGCGCCGGGTCCGGACTGACTGTCGGTCAGGGGCGTTGCCGACGTCGTTACATCGGAGAGCGAGGACCCAGCCTGTGGTTCGGTAAGGGCCATCGTTCCCTGCCAGGTGCCAGCCAGCAGGCCTGGTAAGTAAATGTTTATCAGGTCAGGTGAACCAAAGGAGGTGATAAGGTGGGCAGCCCCGGCGGTGAGGCCGGTGTACATCATCCCGTTGTTTGCAGCCATTAGAATAAAGGTCACGCAGGAGCTAATCAGTTTCGGTAGCTGCTGGCCTCCATGCTCAACGGAAAAACCGGCCCCGATCAGGCCCGCGTCGCCCATGGCTTTCAGAAATTCTTTTATACTTGGGTGAACGGCAATGTGTCCGTTTTTGAGCTCCGGCTGGTTTCTGTCGACTTCCCTGAGGTACGGGTGCATGCGGGTGTCGGCAATGTAAGTAGCCGAATCAAGCACAAGCATAAAAGTTTCGCGGTCGTGAGCACTGAAATACTCGTATTTGGTCAGTTCGTCGGCTTTAAAGACCTCATGCAACAAAAACTGAAGGTTGCGTCTGCTAAAATAAGTGGCTGCCATGGAAGATAACGCGTAAGCTAAAGATTTACCAAAGGTAAGGTATTGGGTAGCACAAGCGAAAATTGCCCGACGTTGCCCGTTCTGTTGGTGCCATCTCGGAAAACTATCGTTTACTTTGCGGTGTTAGACAGACGTACATTCAACACAAATCCAATCATAGACACATGAAAAATCTAATTGCTGCTTTCGCATTGCTTTTTGCCATGGTATCAGGGGCACAGGCGCAGGATGGTAAAGCACCGGCCAGCCCGAAAGTAACCGTAGAAAGTCCCGACAAAAACATTAAAGTCGTGTATGGCCAGCCTTCTAAAAAAGGCCGGGTTATTTTCGGCGCTGACGGTTCGAACAGCCTTGAAAAATACGGTAAAGTATGGCGGACGGGCGCCAATGAAGCAACTGAAGTGACGTTCAAAAGCGACGTAATGTTCGGGGGTAAAATGGTTAAGGCAGGTACGTATACGCTTTTCACCATTCCCGGTGATAAGGAATGGAGCGTTATTCTGAATAGCACACTGGGCCAATGGGGGGCTTACGATTACGAAAAAATTAAGGGTACCGATGTGGCTATGGTCAAGGTACCCGTTTCGATGACCAAGTCACCCATCGAGAAATTAACGATTACTCCGGCAAACAGCAGCATCGCCATTGCCTGGGATAACATGACAGTTTCGGTGCCAGTTATGAAACACGGCTGAGAATACGGTCCGGAGCGTAACAAAAAAACCAGTCTATCCGGCTGGTTTTTTTTTGTTACGGCCAACGGCAAACTAGGCAGTTCTACTTATTTGGCTATCTTTTCGAACGGAATTAGCCGAATTGGAGTCATAAAGGCATTAACCAGTGCCGTTTACGAATTAAATGTTTGTAAGTGGTTAACAAACAAATGCTTATCGCGTTATTTGTAAAACGCTCTAACCGATACCCGATGATGAAACGCTACTTCCTGTATGTACTACTTGGGTGCGCCGTGTTGCCTGTTTATGGGCAGGGTATTACGGACTATTACCGGCTACCGGAGCGTAGTCAGCAGTATAACCGGTTACTCACCCGCTACGGAGGCCCCTACATTAAAAGCCGGTGGTACGCGTCTCTCGAAGGATTCGTTCGGACGGATCGGGCCAGGCTCGATAATTCGTTTGACGGACTTATTCAGAGCGATCTTGTGGGTAAAGCTAGTTGGGGGGGCGTAGTCGGCTGGATGTATCGGGAGCGATGGGCCTTCGAAGCGGGATATGCTCGAATGCCAATTCATACACAAGTCTCTGTTATAAACGCCAGTTACCCGCTGGCATTCCGGTACAACAGCAAGCAGAATGCGTTTGTCATACGCGGCAAACGGCTTATTGTATCAACCAGTAAACCCTGGCTGCGGTCGGGTTTCTGGCTAAGTGGAGGCATGTGGGTTGTGCCGAATAGTGGTCAGCGGGAAGGCCGGTTTTCTCTGTTGGGATATCGGTACGATGGTCGTCGGGAAACGCCGGATACGCTTCGTCTGACCAGCGAAACGCACGCCAACGCCAATATGACCGCCCTGGCCGAATTGGGGCTTGAGTATAACATCCGACTCAGCAGCGCCATCGACTTGGGTTTCGCCGTCCGTAAATTCTGGGGCCTGAGCGACGCGCTCACAACCGACGTGACGTATGCGGTAAACACCCCCAATACGCAGTTCGGAAATTCGGTCGCCGGAAGCCGGACATCGGTGCAAACAGCCCAGTTACTGGGCGATGGCAGCGGTATGAGTTATGGCTTTACCCTGCGCTATACCTATGCCACCAGGCGGCATCTGTCCAACGCGCTGGAAGTGCGCGGAAAAATGCCCCATATCCGGTAACGTCATCACAATCGTTAGGTCAGAGCTGCTTTCATGGTTCATCCCTCTCGTTGGGCTGTGTCCTCACGAACCATCCATCCATATGGTGAAGTTGGTTGCCAAAATTGGCGAGTCAGTGAAAGTAGGCCGCGTCTTAACAGCCCATGGAGAGGAGATAGCTTATCCATGGGCCGTTTTAAGACACGACGTCACAGCCATCGGTTTACTAACATTCCGTGCATTGCTCATGGCCTGACATCGCTCATAAGCGACACCCGTCGTCGATCCAGCGTATTTTTTTGCCTTGCGATCCCACCTGCCTCATTAGCCTTATCATGTATTCATTGTGGGAACATTTGCCAAATCCATGAGGATAAATGTAAATTTTCGACTTTTGTGCTCTGGACACAACTAACGACTGATTACGTATGAAATGCTTTATGTGGGGAGCGTTGCTGATAAGCCTAGTAGCAAGTCAGGCAGCCTTTGCTGATGTGCGTTTGCCCAATGTTTTTGGCTCACACATGGTCTTGCAACGCCGAAAACCGGTGCCAGTGTGGGGATGGGCAGAGGCCGGTGAGAAGGTAACGGTAACGCTCAATAACCAGACGAAAGCGACAAAAGCGGGGAAAGATGGAACATGGCGCGTTGCCCTCGATGCGATGGAAGCGGGTGGACCTTACCAACTGCTGGTTAAGGGAAAAAACAATACCGTCACATTTGACGACGTACTGGCGGGCGAAGTATGGATTTGTTCCGGGCAATCGAATATGGAGTGGCCGCTGAGTGCAGCCGCCAACGCCAAAACGGAAATTCCGGTGGCCAATTATCCCACCATTCGACAGTTGCTGGTTAAGAAGGCTATCAGCTTAACACCAAAAGACAATATCGACGGAAGCTGGAGTATCTGCACACCCGAAACGGCCCCCCAGTTTACCGCGGTTGGGTACTTTTTTGCCAAGCAATTACAGAAAGAACTCAACGTACCCATTGGGTTGATCAACACATCCTGGGGCGGCACGCACTCCGAAACCTGGACGAGCCGCGAAGCAATGAACCAGAACGACGAACTTCGGCTGGTTGCCAGTAAGCTCCCTGCTACTAGCGACGAAGTTATTCAGCGTGGAGCTGCCCGGACGCAGGCATTGATCAACGCGCAGCAGGGTAGTCTGCCAACAGCCGCCGATGAACAAACCTGGGCCAGTGCTACGCTGAATGACAGCGAGTGGAAAACGATGAACATGCCTGGAGACTGGGAATGGGGTGGGTTACCGACGCTGGATGGCGTTGTCTGGTTCAGGCAGGAGATTGTTATTCCGGACGGGAGCAACCACCAGAAAATGGTACTTTACATCGACTCTGTTGCCGACAATGACTCAACATTTATAAACGGTCAGCTGGTAGGTAGTACAAAAGGCGGGAAAGCCCGCGCTTATGCGATACCCGATGGCTTACTGAAGTCCGGACGGAATGTGGTGGCGATTCGGGTTACGGATACCGACGGGAGCGGTGGCCTAATGGGCCGTCCTGAACAACTCAAACTGGCTAACGATAACTTAACCATTCCGCTGGCAGGCAAATGGAAATACCGCGTTGCCAGCGTGTTTGCGTCCTCGTATAAGCCGGGGCCAAACACGTTCGCTACGCAACTGTTCAATGCCATGATAAACCCGCTGATACCATATGCCGTTGAAGGAGCCATCTGGTATCAGGGTGAGTCGAACGCAGGCCGGGCGTATCAGTACCGCAAAACATTCCCCTTAATGATTCAGGATTGGCGCAGGCATTGGGGGTACGATTTTCCGTTCCTGTTTGTACAGCTGGCCAGCTTCAATGCTGGCAACGGCGATAGCAGACAGGGTAGTAACTGGGCCGAGCTTCGCGAAGCGCAGACATTAACGCTTCAGTTGCCCAACACAGGCATGGCTGTTACATCGGATATTGGCGAACGGAACGACATTCATCCCAAAAACAAGCTGGATGTCGGGAATCGTTTAGCGGCCGAAGCCATGCGCGTGGCTTATGGTAAAGAGGGGGAGAAGGGCAACGAACCTTCACGGGGGCCACAGTTCAACAAAATGACCGTTGCCGGGAATCGGGTCACGTTAACGTTCGGTAATGTAGGCAGCGGGTTGATCGCCAAGGATAGATACGGTTACCTGAGAGGCTTTGAAGTAGCCGGCGCGGATCAGAAATTCTATTATGCTAAAGCCGAAATTCAGGGTAACTCGGTCGTCGTTCACGCGGATTCCGTAGCGACACCGGTTGCCGTTCGTTACGGATGGGCTGACGATAATGGCGATGTGAACTTGTACAACCAGGAAAATTTTCCGGCTATACCGTTTCGTACGGATACGTGGAAAGGTATTACCGAAGCTGCCAAGTTTGGCGAACAGTGATGCAGTAAATGAAATCGACCAACACGCACAATATGAGTTATCGTGCGTGTTGGTCGATTTTACCGTAATAGAGCCTGATCGTTTCTATCTTACTGTTTGCTTTCCTGCTTTCGCATGGGCATGCTGTCTATTGTCTGGAACAGGTCTTTCGCGGTAACGGGCTTTGAGTACGTCTTTTTGATGCCGCCATCTTTTCCAATCAACCAGCCGACAAAACCATTGGCCGGGTTCAGCTTGAAGTCATGCATGAGAAACTGGCGGTCGGGCTCCATCACCAGCGACGATACCAGTACGATCACATCCAGATCGCGCTCGGCCAGACCATCCCGTACTTCGTTCAGGGCTTCCTGTTGTTCAAGTGTATAATGCTGTGCATCGTCGCGTCCGTAAATCAATAACACGCGCCGATGATCTTTCTTCTCGGTTAATATCGCTTTAAGCGATTTCTGCTGATTCGCTACACTTTCCATAGTAAGGGTAAATCCGATAAGGAGGATTGTTAAAGATATCAACCAATAGCGTCTCATAGTGTTTGCTGTTACGTTTACAGATCTTCCAGCCGCTCCAGCATCAGAATAGAGCCTTGCGGGACAATAACATACCGTTCACCCTCGTAATCCAGTTCGATGGCGTTACGCTGTAAATACAGTGCAACATCGCCCTCCTGTGCCTGTAAAGGCATGTATTTTACTTTTTCTTCAGTTTCTTTCCAGGGCTCTTCGTCCGACGCGGACGGTATCGGATAACCCGGGCCAACCTTTATAACGTACCCAGATTGAACCTGCTCTTTTTCCTGTACCGTTGGCGGCAGGTACAAGCCACTGTTGGTACGCTCAGACGGGTCCTTCGGTTTGATCAGGACCCGGTCGCCTACAATAATCAGGCGTTTCAGTTTGTTATCGGCAGTAATTCCAATCATTGGCGTAAGTCGTTAATCCGTAGTTGTCAGCGACTCGTCAAAAATCGAGCAAATCTGGAGTACAAGCCAAAATGTCAGCCAGAATGCCTGACTGGCTCTGGTCAGGGCACCGGGTCATAGCCATGACCGCCCCACGGATGGCAGCTACCGATCCGTTTCAGTCCCAGCCAGCCACCCCGCAGAGCACCATATTTTCGAATGGCCTCCACCGTATATTGGGAGCAGGTCGGTGTATAACGGCAGGCATTCGGGAAGTAAGGTGACACAATGGCCTGGTACCCTTTAACGAGGCCAATTAAAATTAACTTCATCATAAACCGATCAACACGAAAACGGCCAAAAACTTTCCCGCAATCCCTATCTTTGCCCAATATCGGTCATCGATCTTGGGTTTGTGGTTTAGGCTAGGCAAAGGCACCATGTGCTGGCACTCATCCGATATCCGTAACCCCAAAACGGTAGACCTGAAACTTATTCATTGTATGCTTCAATACGTTATTTGGGAAGTCAATCCCGAAATTTTTCACATCGGTTCGTTCTCGGTTCGCTGGTATGGTCTCCTTTTTGCCCTGGGTTTCCTGATTGGAATGCAGATCATGAGCTATATCTTCAAAAAGGAAAACAAACCCGTTGCCGATACCGACACGTTGCTTATCTATATGGTTGTGTCCACCATTCTGGGTGCCCGGATCGGTCATTTTTTGTTTTATGAACCGGAAGTCCTGCTTCATCATCCGCTAACCGTTATCACCCCGCCTTTTGCGGGTTTGGCTAGTCACGGAGCTGCGATTGGTATTTTACTTGGCCTGTGGTTATACTCCCGCCGGAAAGAAAGTCAATTAACGAACCAGACGTTCTTATGGGTAACAGACCGTATCGTTATTGTGGTTGCTCTGGCCGGAGCCTGTATCCGTTTCGGTAACCTGATGAATTCCGAGATCGTTGGTCGGCCTACCGATGTGCCCTGGGCGTTTGTGTTCATGAATAATAGTGAATACGCCAAAATTCCCCGCCATCCGGCACAGTTATACGAATCCCTCTCCTGTCTGGTTCTGTTTTTTATTCTGTTATGGTTCTGGAACCGGGCGAAGGCAAGAACGCCCCGTGGCAGTATGCTGGGAATTTTCCTGATCTGGATTTTTGGCCTGCGCTTCTTTTATGAATATCTGAAAGAAAATCAGGTTCCTTTTGAAGATACGTTGCCGCTGAACGTAGGGCAAATCCTGAGTATCCCGGCCGTGCTAATGGGAATCTATTTTCTGGTACGCAGTTACCGCACACCTGTTGTGCTGCCCGCATCCGAAGAATCGAGAACCCTCGAATCCTGACGATGTACAACTGGTATACATAACTTGCGGAGGAACGCAGACATCTGAATAAGGCTTCTACGGCCCGATAACTAATAGGTTTAACGGTTAATGTAGCCTATAAAAAGGCGGGAACCCGGAAAATGCTGTATTTTTGAAGCTCGCTTACTTCAACCATACACTTCACTCCGTGAGCCCGTCTTTTTTTATGTCACGTAAATTTCTGCCCGCCCTGCTGGCAGGCCTGGTAGCGTATAGCGTACAGGCACAGGTACCCGGCCGCCAGATGCAATGGTCTGCCAACGGCAATGCGCTCGCTGCTGTGGAGCAGGGGCAAATTGTTAAAACGGATATCCGCACCAGCCGTAAAACAACGCTGCTGAGCAAAGAGCAACTACGTCGGCCCGGCAGCGATCAGCCAATGCCCGTTGCTGATTTCGCCTTTACCGCCGACAGCGCCCAGGTTCTGATCTTCACCAATACGGCCCGCGTCTGGCGGTACAATACCAAAGGCGATTATTACCTTATCAACCGGGCGAGTGGACAGGTCCGGCAACTAGGCCAGTCGGGCACAAACAAGCGCCCGTCGCAGTCGCTGATGTACGCTAAATTGTCGCCGGATGGCCGTAGCGTCGGTTATGTGAGCGAACATAATCTATTCGTTGAGGATGTTGCCACGGGTAAGATTACCCAGCTTACGACGGATGGAACACGCAAACGTATTAATGGCACCTTCGACTGGGCGTACGAAGAGGAATTTGGTTGCCGGGATGGTTTCCGCTGGAGCCCCGACAGTAAGCAGATTGCCTACTGGCAGGTAGATGCCACCCAGATTCGGGATTATCTGATGCTGAATACCACCGATTCCATCTACTCGCATGTGGTGCCGGTAGAATACCCGAAAGTGGGTGAAAGCCCATCGCCCACCCGTATCGGAATAGTATCCGTATCAGGTAGCCGGGAGGCCGTACCACCGACGACCTGGCTCAACATTCCCGGCGATTCACAGCAGCATTACCTGATTCGTATGGAATGGCTTCCGGCCGCCAACAGCGTCATTGTGCAGCAACTCAACCGGAAGCAAAACGAGAGTAAACTTTTCATCTGCAATCCGGCAACGCAATCCGTGACCTCTATCTACACGGAAACAGACAAAGCCTGGATTGATGGCAAAGCCCGCTGGAGTCGCGACGACCCGAGTGAGTGGGAATGGCTGGAAAACGGTAAGTCGTTTGTTTGGGTATCAGAAAAAGACGGATGGCGGCATCTGTACCGAATGGGGATAGATGGTAAAAAAGAAATAAACCTCACACCCGGTGCGTATGATATTGCCACTATCAGCCATATTGACGAGCCTACCAATCAAATTTATTTTATTGCTTCACCCGACAACACCAACCAGCGGTACCTGTACCGCACTCGTCTGGACGGGAAAGGCAAAGCCGAGCGTGTAACCCCCGCCGGGCTGGCCGGAACGCACGGGTACACCATCTCATCGAATGGCCGCTTTGCCCAGCATACCTTTACCAACTACCAGACGCCACCGTCGCGGGAGTGGATTAGTTTGCCCGATCATAAGGCCGTTAACGAATCGGAAAGCATTGCCGCCCGAACGAAACCCGTTGCTAAATCGAACGTCAGTTTCTTTAAACTCACCACCGACGAAGGCGTAACGCTCGATGGCTGGATGGCGAAACCAACGGACTTTGATAGCACCAGGAAATACCCGATTGTTTTCTATGTATACGGCGAGCCCGCTGGAAGCACGGTAAATGACGATTTCTCCATCGGCCAGAACCGGCTGTTTCAGGGGGGCATGGAAAAAGCGGGGTACATCTACGTCGCGCTCGATAACCGCGGAACACCAAACCTGAAGGGGGCCGCCTGGCGTAAATCAATTTACCGGCAGATTGGTCGGCTCAACATTCGCGATCAGGCGATGGGGGCCAAAAAACTGTTCGCGCAACATGCCTACATCGATACCAGCCGCGTGGCGGTCTGGGGATGGAGCGGGGGCGGGTCGACCACCCTGCACCTGCTGTTCCAGTATCCGGACATCTACAAAACGGGTATTTCGATTGCTGCCGTTGGGAACCAGCTGTTCTACGACAACATCTATCAGGAACGTTACATGGGACTGCCGCAGGAAAATCGGGAGGACTTTATCGCGGGTTCGCCAATTACGTATGCCAAGAACCTGCGGGGTAATCTGCTCTATATTCACGGTACCGGCGACGATAATGTACATTATGACAACGCAGAAGTTTTGATCAACGAACTGGTCAAGTACAACAAGCAGTTTCAGGTAATGCCGTACCCGAATCGTTCGCATAGTATCAGCGAAGGGCCGGGAACGTCGCTGCATCTACAAACGCTTTACACCAACTACTTACTGAAATACTGCCCACCCGGTCCACGCTAACCGCCGTTTCTCCCATGAATCGACTCCTGTCTTTAATTTTAGTGCTGGCCCTGCCCGTTCTGGCTCAGGCGCAGCAATACGAATTTACGCACGACGATACCCTGCGCGGGGCTATTACGCCCGAACGAGCCTGGTGGGATCTGGCCTTTTATCACCTGACGGTTCGGGTGCAACCAACCGATAGTACACTGAGTGGTTCGACCCTCATTCGGTATCGGGTGCTTAAACCCGGGCAGACGCTGCAGGTTGATTTGCAGCGCCCGTTGCGGGTGCTACGGGTGGAGCAGGACGGTAAATCACTTACCGTTCGGCAGGATGGCAATGCTTATTTCGTAACGTTGACGAAACCGCAGAAGCCCGGCCAGACCGAAGCCGTAACGGTGCATTATGCCGGGAAACCACGCGTAGCGAAACGCCCTCCCTGGGATGGTGGGTTCGTGTGGTCACGGGATAAAAGCGGAAACTGGTTCATCGCGACAGCTTGTCAGGGTTTGGGAGCCAGCGCCTGGTGGCCCTGTAAAGACCATATGTACGACGAGCCCGACTCGATGGCTATCAGCGTGACCGTTCCTGAAGATCTGATGGACGTTTCGAACGGTCGGCTGCGCCGGGTAACGACTAATCCCGATCATACCCGCACGTTTGACTGGTACGTGGTCAACCCGATCAACAACTACGGCGTCAATCTGAATATCGGCCATTACGAGCATTGGTCGGAGGAGTACCAGGGCGAGAAGGGCCCGTTAGCGTTAAATTATTACGCCCTGGCCGATCATGTCGATTCTGCCAGAACGCAATTCAGGCAGGTACCAAAAATGCTGAAGGCGTTTGAATACTGGTTTGGGCCGTACCCGTTCTATGAAGACGGCTACAAGCTAGTTGAAACGCCCTACCTCGGCATGGAGCACCAGAGTTCGGTGACGTACGGTAACCATTTTCGGAATGGCTACCTGGGTCGTGACCTTTCCCAAACGGGCTGGGGTCTACTCTGGGATTTTATTATCATCCACGAGTCGGGTCACGAATGGTTTGCCAACAACATCACGTACAAAGATGTGGCTGACATGTGGATACATGAAAGCTTCACCAACTATTCGGAGAATCTGTTTACGGAGTATTATTATGGTAAAGAAGCCGGTGCTCAGTATGTAATAGGCTGCCGTGCCAACATCCGCAACGACCGCCCGATTATCGGCATCTATAACGTAAACCACTCCGGATCGTCGGATATGTATTATAAAGGAGGCAACATGCTGCATACGATCCGGCAATTGGTGGGTAACGATTCTACCTGGCGGCAGGTACTGCGTGGCATGAATAAAACCTTCTATCACCAGACGGTTACGACCAGCCAGATTGAACAGTACATGATTCAGCAAACGGGTCTTGCGCTGAAACCCGTGTTCGATCAGTATTTACGAAGTACTAAAATTCCGGTGCTTGAATACCGTCCGGTAGCCGGCGGGTTTCAGTATCGCTGGACAAACTGCGTGGCTGGTTTTGCCATGCCGGTCCGAGTGTGTGCCGGTGAATCGGGACCTTATTACGTATTAAACCCAACGGCTCAGTGGAAGAAACTGTCTGCAAAAAATGAAACGACCCTGACGATTGATGCCAACTATTACGTACTCAGCAAACGAGTGGAAAACTAGTTGGCAGACGTTGATGAGTATCGAGTCATTCAAAAGTCAAAACAAGTCTTAAGCAAACAAACAGGCCACCGTTTTATATGGTGGCCTGTTTGTTTGCTTATTCAAACTGTTCATAAAGCAATTTTCGGTCAATTCTATCGGGTAGAGGTCCCTGCCGGGTTAGCTTCATTTTGGCTAACGCAGCCCCGACGTGGGCACAGTTGCCGGGCGCATAGCCATCCAGATAAGCCGTCAGAAAGCCAGCCCAATACGCATCACCCGCACCGGTAACATCAACAACATCAATCTTCTTACCCGGTATTCGGGCCTGTTTGGCGCCCCTGTCATACGATACCAGACTACCATTGGGGCCGAGTGTCAGGCAAATCATAGACGCTCCCATCTGGTGAAAATCGCTGAGAATGCGTTCGGGTGTCTGGGGTTCGCCGTAGAGCCGTTCGGCGTCATCTTCGCTGATTTTTACCAGTGCACCCGCTGAACAGTAATCCCTTAAAACCCCCCAGGCCTGCTGGCGATCCGGCCAGATACTTGGTGCGTAATTAGCATCAATGCTGACTTCGCAACCCGCGGCCCGCGCTCGTTTAGCGGCATCAACAATGGTATCCTGCGCCGGTTGTCGGCTTAACGCAAAGCAGGTCGTGTGAAACAGCTGAACCTGCGCCAGTAAGGAATCCGGCAATTGTTCCGGTTTAAGCTGGCAGTCGGCGTGGCGGTAAGCCACAAAATCGGGCGTGCCCGCTGTGCGTGAAACCAGCACAATGCTGCTCGGTTCCAACGGGTCGGCGGTGACGAATTGAACATCTACACCCGATTCTGCAACCTGACGGGTCAGGTAGGTACCAATATTGTCGTCACCTACGCAAGCGACCAACGCCGTTGTATTGCCCAGCCGCGCCATATTTGTGGCCATATTCGCCGGGCTGCCGCCCTGGTACCGCCGGAAATCCTGTGCGTCGAGCAAACTGGTTGACACATGGTGGCCGATCAAATCGGCTAATAGTTCGCCGACAGCAAGGAGGGCGTAAGGTCTTGGTGGAGTCGTCATAGTTACGAAATCGTCTGACCAGGAAGATCCGGCATGGATAGCCCTGCGGCCTGCTGACCAATCAGAGGACCAAAGAAAGGAAAAAGTTTAGACTTAATTTCCGCCTGGTTCAATCGGGAAGGCCGCTTCTTCACTCTGTCTCGTTTCTTTCACCAGAAAGCAGGCACCAGCTGCCAGTAGCAGACAGACACCGGCCAGTGCCAGTGCATTGCGGGGATCGTTCTTCAGCAACGTCGGGTAAAATAGCTGTACCGTCAGGTTATTGATAATCTGCGGCACCACGATAAACCCATTGAAAATACCCATGTAAACCCCCATCCGCTCGGCGGGAACGGAACTGGAGAGCAGCACATAAGGCATGGACAGAATAGAACCCCAGGCCAATCCTACCATCGTCATGCCGATAAAAAAGGCGTATTTGTCATTCGACAGCAACATCGACAGGAAGCCTAGCCCGCCGATGGTCAGGAAAACAGCGTGCGTCGCCCGTCGGCCAATCCGGTTGGCAATGGCTGGTAAGAAGAAGGAAATGGTGAAGCAACCCACATTGAACATGGCAAAGCAGATGTTGCCCCACTCCGTGCCTTCCTGAAAACCCGGCGACTCGGGTGTCGGGGCATTGAACGCATGACGGGCTACTGCTAGTGTTAAGTACTGCCACATCAGCGGCAACGCAAACCACGTAAAGAATTTAACCCACCACAGTTGCTTCATGGTAGAAGGCATCTCCTTGAGGGCTTGAAAAATTTCCCGGAATGCTCCGCCGATGCCACTGCTTTCCTGCTTGGCCCGCTTGAATTCTTCCAGATTGTCGGGGGGGTACTCATCCGTGGTGTATATCGTCCAGAGCACGGCAAGTAATACGGCCAGCCCACCAATGTAGAACGGGTATTTGATGCTGTTGGGAATAACGCCGGCGGCTACTACCGCCGTTGTTGTCAGGCCCAGAAGCCGGAAAATGGTGGGCATCAGGTTCGCCAGCGTCTGACCGAAACCGACGAAGAAACTCTGCACAGCAAACCCCAGATCACGTTGCTGGTCGTTGAGTTTGTCGCCGATAAATGCCCGGAATGGCTCCTGCGTAATGTTCAGACCCGTGTCCAGAATCCACATCAAACTGGCGGCCATCCATAGCGCCGATGAATTCGGCATTAGGAACAACGCCAGGCTGGTAACAATAGCGCCGATCAGAAAGAACGGTTTCCGGCGCCCCCATCGGTTGGACCAGGTGCGGTCGCTGATCGAGCCAATAATCGGCTGAACGATCAGACCCGTTATCGGCCCCGCCAGCCACAGGATTGGAATGTTTGCCTCGTCTGCCTGCAGATACCGAAAAATCGGACTCATATTGGCCTGCTGCAGTCCGAAACCGTACTGAATGCCTAGAAAGCCGAAGCTCATATTCCAGATTTGCCAGAAACTTAAATTAGGTTTAGCGGTAGCGGAGGGTTTCTTAATGTTTCCAGTTTGCATGGATTGTATTATATTTAACAGTCGGGGGTTATCCTTGTCAAGAGCCAACAATAATACGTACTGATTTGCAGGATACGGAGATATTCTTGTCTTATTTTTTCGAAAAGCCGTACTTTTGAGCATGATTCCGAAAAGGTGGCCGATCCTGATTCCGGTGCTTGTATTTTTTGCCTTATCGTCTTTAACCGCTCTTGCATCCGGGACAGCTGACTCGACCCGAAAAGTCATTATTCGGTCTATTACCCTCAAAGGAAACTACCGCACCCGCGACCGAATTATTCTCCGTGAAATGACCCTCCGCATGGGAGACTCCGTTCGGCTGGGCGATTTGCCGGGGCGGGTAGCCTGGGATCAGCGCAATATCAACAACACAACCCTCTTTATCACGGTAGATGCAACCACCCAGATCACGTCGCTGGTCGATTCAACGCAGCTTGCCCAGGTCGATCTGACCATCACCATGAAAGAGCGGTGGTACTTCATTGCTTACCCCGTTTTCGATCTGGCGGATCGGAATCTCAATGAATGGTGGTATGACCGGGGGCGCGATTTGCGTCGGGTTATTTACGGCGCTCATTTGAGTTACCGCAACGTTACAGGCAACAACGACCGACTTCAGGTTATCATTGAGCGGGGCTTTTTGCAGCGAACAATTCTTTCTTATTCAAAGCCTTACATTGATCTGGCCCAGAAGATTGGTCTGCGCGTTGATGTTGGTTACGTAACCAACAAGGAAGTTCCCTACCGGACGCAGTTTGATAAGTGGGTATATACGAAATCGGAAGACGTGCTTCGGGAACGCGTTTATGGGGCGGTAACCCTAACGCACCGGCGTGGACTTTACCACTACCACACGCTCGATACGCGGTACACCCGGAATACCATTGCCGATACCCTGGCCCGGCTCAACCCGGATTATTTTCTGAATGGGCGAACGGAGCAGCATTTTCTGGCAATGTCATACAGCTACCGATACGACCGGCGCGATAATGTTGTGTACCCGTTGCAGGGCACGCTGGTGGCGGCTGGTATCGGCGTATCAGGCATATTGCCAAAAGACGACTTTCATTTTCTGGACCTCTCCGCATCGGCCACTCGTTACTGGTCACTGGGCGGACGTTTCTACCTGGCGGGTAACCTGCGTGCCCGTTCCACCTGGCCTACCCGGCAACCCTATTTTAATCTGCGGGGGTTGGGAAGTTCGGCCGATATGGTGCGCGGTTATGAGCTTTACGTGATCGATGGGCAACGAACGTTTATCTGGCGTAACAGTCTTCGCTATCAGCTTTTTAACGTTCGAAAACAGCTTAACTGGCTCCACGTGCGCCAATTCAATACAGTTCCTATTTCAGCTTACCTAACGGTTTTCGGCGATGCGGGCTACGTGAGCAGTACCTACGCCGAACAGTACCAAAGCCTGTTGGCCAATAAAGTATTGGCTGGTACGGGTATGAGCCTGGATGTGGTAACGTTCTACAACCTGGTGATGCGGTTCAGTGGAACAATCAACGCCCAGGGGAAAGCCGGTTTCTTTTTCAATTTAGCGCAGGAGTTGTAGTCTTCCACTCATTAAATTTCGTGCACAAAGTAGCCGCTAGGTAATCAATTATCCTGATCCGGTTCGATGACACACGGTGCCGTCTACAGTTGACCGTTCACTCGACCTGCCTTTTCTTATGTTAGTGCAGACGCACGCAGGTAACAGCACTGGGGGGGCGGAAATGGCCTGACGGGATTACAGTTACTGGAACAGATAAAAAAACAGCCGCCGGCCAGGCAAAAAAAAGTAAGCCGGATAACGTACCGTCACGTAGCTAAACAGGTTGACAGATAGAAGGTCGTGCTTCTATTGGCTAATTCGCTTACGGGAATGAGGGTTTCTGCTTAGATGGTTAAGTGAGGTAAAATCATCGGCTACTTGTACCTTTATTCCCATATTAATACTTGCAAATTATATGAAGCCAACAACTCTACTGATCATACTAGTACTCGTTTCGCAGGTTCAGCAATCTTGTCGGAGTCGCCAGCAGGCGACCGCGCAAACGGCTGATTCAACAAGTAGGGAGACCAGTTCTGAAACAGTTTCAACGCCGGTCATAACGGGTCATCTGGCTGAGCTTGGGTTGACGCCTGATAGTGATTGGCGGGGGATTAACCTCGGCGACGATTTTACAAAGGTCAAAGCTACCGAAAAAGGAGAGCCGTTTGAGAGCGATGCCAAGCACACGGGCTACACAGTCGAACTAACTAACCTCGAATCCGCTGATGTACTCTACTATCAAACGGATAAGAGAGTGTCGGCTATTGATGTCGATTTGTTCCTGAACACTCGGCAGTCAGTGACGGCCCTACAAAAGGAGTTGAGCGCTTATTTTTCAAGTCGCTACGGCGTTTCCAAACCCATGGCAGGCGGCACCGGATGGACGGGAAAAAAAGGCGAAACCGTTCGGTTAAAAGACGTTTCGAAGGGTAAAGATTTCGGCTTAACGATCAAGATCGCTCCGACGCAAGGCGCAATAACGGCCTCGTCGAAATAGAATTCGCACAATACCCAGGCGGATAAAGTTATGCGCTATCCTTTTACGGATGGATTTGGCCGCCTGGGCGTTGATTCGCTGCGAGGCAGCTCTTCATTTATAATAACCCCAAACCTCTCTGGGAATAACCGACGATTTAGCGATAATGAAGGGAACGATGACCTCTTCCAGCATGGTTCGATGCTGAAGACGGTTATCGACTAAGTGATTGGTGGGAGCGTGTGGCCCCGAGTTTTCTTTAGAATTCGTTAGTGTAAAGGCGATCGGGAGGGCATACGTGCCGCAAAAGTTGGGATCGACATTGGGCAGTGTTTCCAGTGCCCGTTTAACTTCAGCGATAAAGCCGAAGCCAATATTATCCGGGCTGAGGATCGACACATTTTTGATCAGGCCCAGGGAGTCGACATCGAATCCAGCATAGACTCGCCCGTAAATTCCCTGATTGCCGGCCCAGACTGGATAAGTGATCTTATTTCGAAGAATTTGTTTGAAAACCTCCTCTTTACTCAGGTGGAGAGGGTTTTTGCGGGCTACGGCGACCAAAGAATCATAAGTATTCAGGACATCAATAACATCACTTGTTGTCAGTTGCCGGGCAGGAATTTCTGCGTCCAGACCAGCCGACTGATCAGCAAGAGCCTCTAAAAGTGACTTTCTTGACAGGGTAACAAGAGTGGGTGCGGCTTCTCCTTTCTGAATAAAGTACTTTGTTATGACCCGATACTTGTCTCTAACATTCAGATCCTTGTACTGCCTGATGCTGATTGATTCGGCACTATTCAACACATCTAATTGACTGCTTACACTTCGAAGAAGTTTCGTTGGGCCGTTATGAATGATCGAATAATACGTTTGATAAGCCATCCCGGCAATTTCACCTCGTTTTCGTATAAACTCGGTGCCATCAATAGTAAACATTTCCGGAGTGATGGTGTGTACGGTCGAATCTCCGGCAAACCGACATAACACCTCGTTTGTATTCAGATTATAGGCCAACTGGCAGGGAAGCACTTTGCCGGACCTATCTAGCCTGACTTGTCCTGCCTGCCAGACGGGATAGGTCAGAAAAGGGCTACCCAACTGTGTGATTTTGTGATGTGTAGCATTCGCGCTGGACGCACCGTATGTGTCCATGGTGGTAAAGATGTGCCCGTCCTTTTCCTGATAGACGAGAATCTGACCCTGACTGGTCAGGTAAAACATCGCCAAGGCAAAGATCAGTACATAGAACCGAGACATAGCAGAAAATTGATCGCAAAAGAAGGTAGAATATGTATGGCTAAATAACGTATTAAATCAATAATATCATAAAATAAGATAATTTCGTAAAAGGATTTTTTAGCTGGAAAATCCTGAAAACGCAAAAGCCCCGGCCATCTGGTCGGGGCTTTTGCGTAAGGGTTACGTACAATCTATACCTGGTGCATCCAGCCAAACGTGTCTTCTACTTTACCCGTGCGCAGGTCGGACAGATAATCCTTGATACGAGCAGCAAAAGACTCTTCGGGAGCGAACTCAGGAAGCATGTAATCTTTACCATGGTAACCAATAAGCGAATAAGGGGAGGACCCTACCGCGGTTCCGGCTCCGAACGCTTCGGTTAATCGACCGGACTCAATAGCACCAATAATTTCGTCGATAGAGACAAGGCGTTCTTCAACCTCCATGCCCCAGCTCCGGGCAACCTGCAAGATCGAATCCCGGGTAACACCTTTCAGAATTGAATCGGAGGTGGCCGGGGTCACCAGCTTGCCATCAATGACGAACATGATGTTCATGGTACCCGATTCCTCAATGTATTTATGCTCGCGGGCATCCGTCCAGATCAGCTGGTCGTATCCCTGTTGCTGAGCCAGCATCGTCGGGTACAGCGAGCCACCATAATTACCCGCACATTTGGCATAGCCAACGCCACCGGGTGCCGAGCGAATGTATTCCGTCTCGACTTTAAGTTTTGGTGGGTTTGTATAATAGGCACCTACGGGGCAAGTAAAAATGCAGAAACGATACGTTTTCGACGGAGCTACACCCAGGTACGTATCTGTCGCAAACATATACGGACGCACATACAGTGAACTGTCCGGTGTACCCGGTACCCAGTCGGCATCCACGCGCAGCAGCGCTTCAAGACCACCAATAAACACCTCTTCGGGCAGTGTAGCCATGCACATACGGCGGGCCGACTCATTGATCCGTTCGAAGTTGGCGTAAGGACGGAACAGAAATACTTCGTTGGCCTCGTTTTTAAACGCTTTCATGCCTTCAAAAATAGACTGACCATAATGCAGCGACGACAGAGCGGGGCTTAGCGTGAAATTGTCAAACGGTACAATCGTCTGATTTTGCCACTGACCATCTATGAAATCGGCCACAAACATGTGATCCGAGAAATGTTTTCCGAAAGGCAGGTGATTAAAATCTACCTCCTGAATACGGGAGCGTTCCGCCTTCCGTAGTTCAATTTGCAATACGTCCGTCGTCATAACAGCTTGTGGTTAATACATTAGCCCGCTTTTGAACTGGCTGTGGCAAAGCTAAAAAATTAGATTGAGTAAGTTAATTGTCAAGACAACTTTTTTTTAGTGACTACTTTGTCCGACAGAATTAGGTTTGCAACGGGCTCAACACTAGGTTCTCGGCAGCCAGGTAACCTCTTCTGTGCTCAACTCTTGTGCCATTTTACGGCCCAGAACGAAGAGGTAGTCAGACAGGCGATTTATGTACTGCAAGACGAACTCGTCGACGCCGGTACCCGCTTGTGCAGTGGTATCATTGAGGGCAATGATCAGGCGTTCGGCCCGGCGGCAAACCGTTCGGGCGAGGTGACAGAACGATACGGCCTGATGGCCACCGGGCAAAATGAAGGCCCTTAATTCGGGCAGTTCGGCGTCCATAGCGTCCATGGCCTCTTCCAGTAAATAGACATCAGATGGCGTAATGGCGGGCATAGCCCGCTTCGGTGCTTTTTCGGGATCGGTGGCCAGTTCAGCCCCGATGGTAAACAGCCGGTCCTGAATTTCTTTCAATAACTCCTTTCGTCCGTGATTAACGGGCTGATCACGAACCAGTCCAATCCATGAATTAAGTTCATCTACGGTACCGTACGCATCAATCCGTAAATCGGCTTTGCTTACCCGACGGCCACCAATCAACGCCGTTTGTCCTTTGTCGCCTGTTTTTGTGTAAATCTTCATAGTACGTACTTAAACCTAAATGCTCAACAAGTGGCTAAGCTAACGGATTTACCGCGTTCGAGCCTTACCTTTGCGCCCTGATTTAAGCAGCTAGTTGGTATGGCCCATTAAATCGCACATTCTAATCATTTACATGAAAGTAGGTACTTTTTTCGTACGTGTCTGGCGCATCGTGTCAATCGCCGGATTCCTATTCGCTTTATTCAGCAGCTATATTTCGTATCCGGATGCGGTTACCGTTCGTTTCGACGAGCTGAACCGTTCCGTTCAAACACTCGATCGGGAGTTTATTTTTTATCTGGCAATCGGCATTTTTATTGTCAATAATACGCTGCTTGACCTTATTGCCCGGTTATTCGTTAAGGTGCCGACGGCCCAGCTTCCTATACCGAACCAGGCCGCCTGGGCGGCTGATCGTCCTCAGCTGAATAAGGTTTTCAAGAACTGGTTCAATGCCCTTACCGCTTCTGTCAATACAATTCTGGGATTGGGTTTGCTGGTTCTTTCGTTTCTTAACCGATCTGACCGCCCTATCCGGGCCATCGAACATGCCTGGTTGCTACCGCTCAGTACAGCCCTCATTATTATCGTGCTGGTTTCGCTGCCCGTTCGTTTGTCCATGAAGCCCGATAAAGATGACTGAACAGAATGAGTCGTTGCTGCTGAGTCAGTTTCAGTACGATCTTCCCGACGACCGTATTGCGCGCTTTCCATTAGCCCGGCGCGATGCCTCAAAACTCCTCGTGTATCAGGGCGGGAACATCAGCCATCAACAGTTTTCGAATCTGCCGGAACTGCTACCCGAGAATAGTTTTCTGGTTTTCAATAACACGAAGGTTATTCCGGCCCGACTGCATTTCACCAAACCAACGGGAGCGGTCATTGAATTATTTCTGCTCAACCCTTTCCCTGCCGACCAACCAATTTCACTGGCTATGGAAGCCACAGGTTCGGCCATCTGGCAGGGTATGATTGGCAACCGTAAGCGATGGCGACCGAGCGAGACGCTGGAAACCACCTTATCGACACCCCTCGGCGAGGTTACGTTAACGGCTTCCTGGCACGATTATGATCAGTCGGCTGTTCGGCTTAGCTGGCAACCGATCGCGTTTACCTTTGCTCAGATTGTTCAGTATGCGGGTGAAATTCCGTTGCCACCTTACCTCAAACGCGACGCAACTGATGCCGACAGAGATACGTACCAAACCATTTATTCAAAGCAGGAGGGAGCCGTAGCTGCACCCACTGCCGGACTGCACTTTACGCCTGCCGTATTCGAGGCAATCAGCAAGCGCGGGATCAGCCATGACTACCTGACATTGCATGTGGGGGCGGGTACATTTCAACCGATCAAAACGGACGACGTGAGGCAACACCATATGCACACGGAGCAGGTCGTATACACGCAGCAAACCATTCGACACTTGCTTGAACACAAGGACACCATTATTGCTGTTGGCACCACCTCCATGCGGGCGCTGGAAAGTCTGTACTGGATGGGAGCCAGATTGATCCGCAAGGAAGCAGAGCCCTTTCGGCTCGACCAGCAGTATGCTTACCAGGTTCCGGTGGCTCAACAGCCGAGCGTGGCCGATTCACTAGATGCCGTCCTGACGTATCTCCGTACTAAAAACGAAGAGTCCGTCGTAGCACAGACGGGTATCTATATTACACCCGGCTATAAAGTCAGGTTGTGCCGAGGCATTGTAACGAACTTCCACCAGCCCGGCTCAACGCTAATTCTGCTGATTGCTACCCTCATCGGCGACGATTGGAAACGCGTCTACGCCGAAGCGCTGGAAAATAAGTACCGTTTCCTGAGTTACGGCGATTCGTCCCTGCTTTTGCCATAAAATTTTACTTTTGCGAACTCAAAGAGCGAAAGAGTGCAAGAGCGATAGAGCGGTCCGTAAACATGACTGTAAACCACTCTCTCGCTCTTTCACTCTCTCGCTCTTTCACTCTTTACAAACATGAATTTCATCGAAGAACTCCGCTGGCGTGGTATGCTGCACGACATGACACCCGGCACTGAAGAACAACTTCAGAAAGAAATGACTTCCGCCTATATTGGCTTCGATCCTACGGCAGCGTCACTTCATATTGGCAATCTGGCCACGGTCATGCTCCTGGTGCATCTGCAACGGGCCGGCCATAAACCATTTGCTCTGGTTGGTGGCGCTACAGGTATGATCGGTGACCCATCAGGGCGTTCGACGGAGCGTGATTATTTGTCGGAAGAAACACTACGACACAATCAGGAAGGTATCCGGACCCAGCTTTCTCGTTTCCTCGACTTCAGCGCTGGGGCGAACGCTGCGCAGATGGTCAACAACTATGACTGGTTTAAAGAGATGACCTTTCTGGATTTTCTACGGGAAGCGGGTCAGCACATAACTGTCAATTATATGGTTGCTAAGGATTCGGTAAAAAAGCGGCTGGATACCGGCTTATCGTTTATGGAATTCTCGTATCAGCTTCTGCAGGGATACGACTTCTACTGGCTATATAAGAACCGGAATGTACGCCTGCAAATGGGTGGCTCTGATCAGTGGGGAAATATTACAACAGGAACGGAACTGATTCGGCGCAAAGAAGGCGGTCAGGCGGATCTTCGGGAGGAGCACCACGCTTTCGCACTGACCACTCCGCTAATCACGAAGGCCGACGGGACTAAGTTTGGTAAATCAGCTGGAGGGAACGTCTGGCTCGATCCTGCCATGACATCTCCCTACCAATTCTATCAGTTCTGGTTAAACGCTACCGACGCCGACTGTCCCCGCCTGATTCGAGTCTTCACCCTGCTCACACGAGAGGAGATCGAGGAACTGGAACGTCAGCATAACGCAGCACCACATTCGAGATTACTGCAAAAAGCAATTGCAGAAGATGTGACAACGCGCGTTCATTCGCAAGCTGGGTACAACCTGGCCGTTAAAGCGTCGGAGGTACTATTTGGGAAAGCAACGCTCGAAACGCTGCGCTCTATCCAGACCGATGAATTTGACGTTATTTTTGAAGGAGTTCCTCAAACGGAGGTATCGGCTGACGAATTAGCGAATAGTAAAGACATCACAGACCTGTTATCTGTCGCCAGCAGGGGCGAAATATATGCTTCGAAAGGTGAAGCTCGTCGAGCCATCTCACAAAATGCGGTAAGTATCAACAAAACGAAAATTACTGATCCTGCCTCTTCAGTCGATCTCGAATGGCTACAGGGCCGCTATGTGCTCATTTCGAAGGGTAAAAAGAACCACCTATTGAAAAAAGTTTAAACATTTTTCAATGGCTAAATCACTGATAATTGGCGACTTGCAAATCACTGTTTAGCAAGTCGCCAATTATTTTGGGGATAGGGCTTGACAGGGGGGCAAAAAGCACCTACCTTTGCACTCCCAAACATCGGGAATGAGTTGATACCACAAGCGAAAGCCCCTGACAATCAACCCATTGCGTGCAATACCCTGACAATCAATTGCAAAATTTATTTTCAGTTTTACTTGACAAACCAAAAACAGTCTCGTACCTTTGCACTCCCAAACAATGAGGGAACTTGATCGCTGAGTCGTAACAAACTTACCATCAAGCAGTTACCGAGGAAAAGAAGAAAAACAAACAAAAAATATTTTTCAACTTTTACTTGACAATCGGGAAATAAGGCGTACCTTTGCACTCCCAAACAACGAGACACACACTAACAACGGTTAGTCTACTACTCAACCACGCTTCGACCAACGGGTCAGGCGCCAAGTTCTTTGACAAACGGTCAGCACAAGACAACTCAACTTCACGACTTCGGTCGTCGGTTGAACAAGACAGATGAACTTCGGTTCATCACAATTATTTACGATGGAGAGTTTGATCCTGGCTCAGGATGAACGCTAGCGGCAGGCCTAATACATGCAAGTCGAACGGGTCGCAAGGCCAGTGGCAAACGGGTGCGTAACGCGTAAGCAACCTGC
>NZ_BAAHBO010000004.1:0-498553 GCF_054776635.1 Spirosoma lituiforme | reverse complement strand
GCAGGTTGCTTACGCGTTACGCACCCGTTTGCCACTGGCCTTGCGACCCGTTCGACTTGCATGTATTAGGCCTGCCGCTAGCGTTCATCCTGAGCCAGGATCAAACTCTCCATCGTAAATAATTGTGTGATCTTATAAATAGGATCACGATGTTTATAGCCTTGAATAGTGCTATCCTATAATGTCAATACGTCAAAGAACTGTCTCACATTCCTTTCGGAGGAGTGATTGTGGCCAACCGTTGTTGGCCTTCCTTATATTTGGGAGTGCAAAGGTACGACACTCATTTGTTCTTGTCAAGAAAAAGTTGAAATTTATTTTTTAACAACTTTCTCAAACCCAAATTGTAACTAATTGATAAAAAGGAGATTAGACCGTTGGATCATTTCCTTTTTCCTTATTTGGGAGTGCAAAATTAGGTATTCGAAAACCTTTATGCAAGCATTGTTTAAAACTTTTTTCAATTATTTATTCAGCCTGTAAGAATGGATATTCGTATGATTTCGGCGGGTTAAATGTCTCTTTTATCGTACGCGCTGATACCCAACGATATAGATTCAGGGCTGACCCTGCTTTATCATTAGTGCCCGATGCTCTGGCTCCGCCAAATGGTTGCTGACCAACAACGGCTCCGGTAGGTTTATCGTTGATGTAAAAGTTACCAGCAGCGTTCTGAAGGGTATGAGCAGCCTGTTCCACAACATACCTGTCCTTTGAAAATATAGATCCTGTTAGTGCATAAGGCGACGTTGTATTCACAACTTGGAGCATCTTTTCAAACTCAGTCGGTTCATAAATGTAGACTGATAAGACGGGCCCAAAGATTTCTTCACACATGGTCCGATAACCAGGGTCTTTGACAACTAATACAGTGGGCTCTATAAAATACCCCTTCGTCTTATCATAGTTTCCACCCGCCACTATGCTCACGTCGGCGTTTCCTTTAGCCTCTTCTATATATGCTGTGATTTTCTCGAATGACCGTTCGTCAATGACGGCATTGATGAAGTTTGTGAAGTCTTCCGTAACGCCCATTTTCATTTCACTCAGGTGCTGCTTTACTTTATGCTCAATGGCAGGCCACAATGTTGTCGGTATATACGCTCTGGAAGCAGCCGAACATTTCTGCCCCTGGTATTCGAAAGCACCCCGCACTAAGGCAACCGCCACTTCGTCAGCATTAGCCGACTCGTGAACCATGACGAAGTCTTTCCCGCCAGTTTCACCAACTATTCTTGGGTATGTTTTGTACTTGTGGATGTTTGCGCCGATTGTACTCCAGATTTGTTGGAATACGCTTGTGCTACCCGTGAAATGTATTCCCGCAAAATCGGGATGATTGAAAATAATCTCACCGGCTACAGGGCCATCCACGTAAATCAGGTTGATAACGCCATCGGGCAAGCCCGCTTCCTGAAGGACTTCCATGATAACCTTAGCCGATAATACTTGTGTATAGGCTGGTTTCCAGACAACGGTGTTACCCATCAGAGCCGCCGATGTGGGTAGATTCCCGGCAATGGCTGTAAAGTTGAATGGCGTCAGAGCAAAGACAAACCCTTCGAGTGGACGATATTCCAGTCTATTCCATACACCCGATGAGGAAGCTGGCTGTTGTCTATATATATCCGTTGCGTAGTGTACATTGAAGCGTAAGAAATCAATTAATTCGCAAGCTGAATCAATTTCTGCCTGATAAGCATTTTTCGACTGACCCAACATAGTGGCGGCATTAATCCGGGCCCGGTAAGGTCCGGCGATCAAATCAGCAGCTTTCAGAAAGATACTGGCCCTGTGTTCCCACGAAAGCGCAGCCCAGGCATCCTTTGCGCTCAAGGCCGATTCGATGGCCTTTTCTACATGGGATGCATCGCCTTCATAGAAATAACCTAATGTGTGCTGGTGATCATGCGGGGGGGCGATACGAAGTTTTCGATCCGTACGAACTTCCTTTCCTCCTATATACATGGGAACATCCGTTTCCTGGGCGCGAAAGGCTGCCAGCGCTTTTTTAACTGCTTCTCGCTCTGGTGAGCCCGGGCGATATTCTTTTACCGGTTCGTTGACCGGCGTTGGTACATTGAATTGGGCAAATGACATAATGAAGTGTCTGAATTTTTACAAATTTACGTATTGCTAAACTTATCCACTAATCCACATAAGTTTTCCACATTTAACCAGTAGTACTCCATTCATTAAGCTGATTTACCGTACTTTGTTCTCTTATTTCAATCGTATCCATGCGTTTCTACAGCACAAATAGTCCAGCGGTTACTGTATCTACAGAGCAAGCTCTCTTTCAGAGTATGCCTGCTGACAAAGGGCTTTATATGCCTACTCCTCTTCCTTATCTGGGTGCTGACTTTTTTTCAGCCATTGCCAGTCGGTCATTAGCTGATATTGGTTTCGCTATCAGTCATGCCCTGTTCGGCAATGAAATCAGTAAAGCTGACCTGGAAGAGCTGACTCATCAGGCCTTTCCGTTCGAAACACCCGTTGTTGATCTCGATCCCGGTGTAACGAGCGTACTGGAATTGTTTCATGGCCCCTCTCTGGCTTTTAAGGATGTTGGTGCCCGTTACATGGCGGCTTTGATGTCTTACTTCTCCAAGCGCACCGATAAAGAAGTTAATATTTTAGTAGCTACATCGGGTGATACGGGTGGCGCCGTAGCGATGGGTTTCCACAACGTTCCGGGTGTTCGCGTGTCCATCCTATACCCTAGCGGCCGGGTCAGTGAATTGCAGGAAAAGCAGTTGACAACGCTAGGCGGAAATATTCAGGCATTTGAGGTCGATGGTACTTTTGATGATTGCCAGGCTATTGTAAAGCAGGCTTTCGTTGATGCGAAGTTAAATAACCATCTTTCGTTATCCTCGGCAAATTCGATCAACATTTTTCGGCTTATTCCCCAGGGATTTTATTACGTAAGCGCATATGGTCAAGTGCAGAAGTATAATAAGCCGGTAGTGTTCTCGACGCCCAGCGGTAATTTTGGCAATTTGAGTGCTGGTGCCATGGTGCAGAAAATGGGACTACCCGTTGCCCATTTTGTGGCCTCTACAAACCTGAATCAGGTTGTGCCGAACTATCTGAAAACGGGTGATTACGCGCCCAAAGCCTCTGTAGCGACTATATCGAATGCAATGGATGTGGGTAGCCCCAGTAACTTCGTTCGCCTGGCTCATCTTTATGACGATCAGTTCGATCAATTTACATCGAAGGTAACGGGGTATTTTTTCGACGACGACGAGACAAGAGCTGGCATGAGAGCTATTTATCAACAGTATGGGTACGTATCTTGTCCACATACGGCCATTGGCATTATGGGTGTGCAGGCTTATCTGGCGGGCAGGAGCGATGATTGCATTGGTGTAGCATTGGCCACCGCTCATCCCGCTAAGTTTAAGCCCTTGGTTGAAGAGATTCTTGCTACACCAGTTGACGTACCGGAGCGGTTAGCCATCCTATCGCACCGGACTAAACAAAGTATTCACATTCCGGCTACTTACGAAGCGTTCAAGGAGTCTTTCCTGCTTACTGTTTAATATAGTTATCCACAAAAAAAGTGCATAACTACTGGTTATGCGCTTTTTTTGTGGATAACTTTTCTTTTTCGTCAAGTATATGCTAGTTGAGCGTATCCCCTCTCAACGCTCTAAATCGTTTACGCGCTTCGGCGCCATAAATGCTTCCCGGATACTGCGTCAATACTTTCTGATAAGCATCCATAGCCGCCTGTTTGTCTTTCAAACGCTCTTCATACAATTTCCCCTGTGTAAACATGGCGTCATCACCCAGTATGTCATTGGGATACGTCGTTGTTATTTTCTTAAGATCCTCCAGTGCTTCCACATTCTTACCCAGTTTTAAATACGTATTTGCTCTTAGCCAAAGAATTTCGTCGGCCAAGCTATGATCAGGGTACTTTATCAACAATTGGTTGAGAGCCGCTAATGCTTCGTCATTTTTGTTTTGAAACAGCAGCAAATCAATGTCAGCGTAGGTACGCATGGCCGCTTCCGTGCTGTCCATACCTGTGTTATCCACAATTAACAAACTCAATTGTTCAGCGTCGTTGGCTATTTCGCGCGATGTAGCCAGTTTCAATACATCCAATAAATCTTTCGATACCGCAAAATTCCCTCTATAATAATGAAGCTTCGCATTTTTTAGTTTTGCTTCATAACCTATCAGTTCCTCCCTTTGTGATTTCTCCACCTGCGAGTACAGCAACGTGGATTCCCACGGTTCCCCTTTCAGGAGGTATATATCTCCTTTATCGAGTTTACAGCGATCAACAAAGTTTTTATCCGTCTTACCCAAGTCAATCGCCAGATCCAGCACTGTGAGGGCCGTGTCTTTACTATCCAGGTAGTTTCCGTACAGATTGGCAGTACTCCGTAACGCTTCGAGCGTTTTATTATTCGTGCCCACTTCCTGAAGCATCCGCTGGTAATCGCCGATCAGTTTTCGTATCTCAGTTTTATCAACAGGATACGTATTTTTTACCTGTTCTTCGCGGGCATTGATCACTAACCGGCGAGCAAAGGGATAAAGCTGACCTTGTGGATAAGTTGTGGATATGTATTCAAAAGCTTCGGCCGCCGTCTTGTACTCTTTGTTATTCATGGCCAACATGCCTAAATCATACACACGGCTCCCGCTCAATTTTACCCGTTTGTCAGTTGCCTTCTCTTGTAACAACGCCCGGCTAAACTTTTGCTTCTGGACAAAGTACCAGATCAGGAGTTCGTTATACGCCAATTCATTCGGCTCCTGCTGAATTCGCGTATACAGCGCCTTTTCCACCAGTGGTTCATCCTTTGTGTTGATAAACCGTTGTAAAGCGGCCAAGACAGGTTCTTTTTTGTCGGCTTGTTTACTAGTTGTAATGATTTCGTCTATCGCCTTCTCGGTCTGACCCGTTGCCCGGTACATGGCCATTAATTCTTCGCTGTAAGCCGTTGGCTCTTTACCGACCTCACGGGCCGTTTCGAGCGAGCGGATCGCCCAGCGGCTCTCTCCGACTTCACTAAAGGCTGCTGCAATTTTTTCCAGCTTCGCAACCGATGATTTGCTCGATTGTATAGCTGCGGTGAATTGCGTTTTTGCCAGTACACTATCCCCCTGCTGAGTGGCCAGTTGTCCGGTAAGCAACTCGTAGTAGGACCGGTTGGGCTCATCGCTGCGCTGTTGCTTCCGCAGGTATTTGACAGCCTCCTCTGTTTTGTTGGTTTTTTGTAAACTATACACATAACGAGATAGCTTTATCCACGTCACGTCTGTTTTCAGCAGCTTGGCGTATTCATTGGCGGCTTTTTCAAAATCGCCGGCCTTGTAGTATTCTTCGGCCAACGTTGCCCCACCCTGTCCCCAGGCTAGCCCAGCAGACATCAGCCATAGCAATGCAATAATGACTTTTGACCTTATTAACATTTTATAGAAAAGCTTTTTTAAAGAAACGTTATTACTCCTATTAGCTATGTGGAAATGTTAATAAATAAGTTATCCACTAATCAATATAGCTAATGTGGATAAAAATCACAACTTATCCACTAATCAACTGATAGTTATCCACTTGCAACTACTTTATAACTAAGTAAATAACATTTTATCCACAATTCATAGGGTCAACAATTGTGGATTAGTGTATAAATTCAATGCACATTTTTGCGTGGGGAAAAATTGTGGATCCACAGGGTATATGTCTGACGTTCTCCACAGAAACGCGATTGTTGATAACCGTTGTGGATTACTTTACCAGTAATCCACATACCCCTCTGACCTTGTGAACAAATTATCCACCGAAGTATGGGAGTTATACACAGGGTTATTCACATAAAAATTTCACTTTTTTAATTTAGAATAGACCTTTACCCGACTAGTTAAAATGAGCCTTAAAAGGTGGAGAGAGTGGCGGCTGTTAGGCCTTACGGAAGAGATAGATCAGACTGGACGAATTGCCCGTACGCCTTGCTTCTGCATTAGAGACGATCCCGGTCCGTACGCTGTCAATATAGTCTGTCTTGCCGGTTTGGTATCGGCTACTCAACATAGCAATGTAGAAAGCATCGAAGACCATCGGTTTCTTATCAACTAAGGTGAAGCCGTGTTTGTTAAAAAGGGGTTCTATCGTTGACGGGGTGAAATGATACAAATGCCGGGGAACATCATAAGCAGCCCAGTGCTGTTTGAAATAGTTCGCATCATAGGAGTCCGAATTTGGAACGGCTATCAGTATTGTTCCCTTCTTTGTTAATAGCTGGTGGAGTAACTGAACAGATTCGTTCAGACTATGAATGTGTTCCAGTACGTGCCAAAGTGTGATAATGTCGAACGGTTGATAGTCGCCCAGCAAGTTAAGATTCGGTTTTATATCGGCTTTTAATTTTTCTATAGCTACGGCTCGTGCATCCGGGTCTGGTTCCATACCCGTCACCTGCCAACCACCTGTCCGACATCTCTCCAGGAAAGCGCCTGTTCCGCAACCCACGTCCAGAATGCGACCTGGCTCCCCGTTGAGTTCATTGATCAGATTTAGTTTGGAGCGTAATGTGTAATCTCTCACTAATCGATAAGCTGTGTTCACCAGCCCACCACTTTTGTCATTGTGCGATATGTACTGATCGGATTTATAATAGGCACCGATCGACTGCTCATCCGGGCGAGGGTTCGTTAAGCGGAAGCTGCATTTCTGACACTGCTGGATAGAGAATTTCTGATGACTGACCAGGTAGTCTTCACAGGTCAAGTATAGGCTGAATGTATTGTTGCCACAAACGGGGCATTGATGTAGGGTTTCCAAGTGGGTATCAGAAATGAGTAAAAACAAAAAAGCTCTGATAGCTTATTCTTGAATAAACAACCAGAGCTCATGAAATTAGCGGCCCATATAGACCAGAAGTATCGATACATCGGAAGGACTTACCCCACTGATTCGGGAGGCCTGACCAATGGTTGAAGGCCGTAGCCGTTTAAGTTTTTCTTTACCTTCAAACGAAAGTGCCTTCAGTCGATCGTAATCGAAATTGGCGTTGATCGACAGGTTCTCCCATTTATCCAGCTTTTCAGCGTTCTGTTTCTCCCGGTTCAGGTAGTCTTCGTACTTAATTTCGATGACCGTTTGTTCGATGATCTCCTCCCCTACCCCACCTGGTATTTCCGGTATTGTTTTTAAAATGTCTTTTACGTCGGTCTGATCGATTTCAGGGCGTTTTAGAAGCGTGTATAAACTACCTTTTTCCCGTAGCGGAGCGCTTCCTTTTGCTTCAAGAAAATCATTGATTAACTCCGGCTTTACCCGCGCCGACCGAATAGCTTCTGTTAGTTGAGTAATGCCATTACGTTTACCAATCATTAAATCGTAACGCTCTTGGGAGGCCAAACCGATGGCGTACCCTTTTTCAGTAAGCCTCAAATCTGCATTATCCTGTCGCAGTAGTGTCCGGTACTCGGCTCTTGACGTAAACATTCGATAAGGCTCCTCTGTCCCTTTCGTGATCAGGTCGTCAATCAAAACCCCGATGTATCCTTCAGAACGTTTGATGGTAAATTCAGCCTCTTCGTTTGAATTCCGATGAGCATTAATACCCGCCATCAGCCCCTGACAGGCGGCTTCTTCGTATCCAGTAGTTCCATTTATCTGCCCGGCAAAGAAAAGATTAGCTACCAATTGTGTTTCAAGGGTGGGCTTTAACTGCGTGGGCGGAAAGAAATCATACTCAACGGCATAACCAGGACGGAACATGCGCACATTCTCAAATCCCTGAATTTTACGCAGGGCATTGTACTGCACAGTTTCCGGAAGTGATGTTGAAAAGCCGTTTACATAAACTTCAACCGTATCCCATCCTTCGGGTTCTACGAAAATCTGGTGACGATCTTTATCCGCAAATCGGTTTATTTTATCTTCTACCGATGGGCAGTACCGTGGGCCAAGCCCTTTGATCCGGCCCGTAAACATGGGCGATTTATCGAAGCCGGTTTTCAGTTCATCATGTACTGCCTGGTTTGTGTAGGTGATCCAGCAACTTCGTTGTTTCGTTAAAGCAGGCGTATCCAAATAGGAAAATTTACCTGGTTTTTCGTCGCCTAACTGCTCCTCCATCAGGGCGTAGTTCAGACTTCTACCATCTACTCGCGGTGGCGTACCGGTCTTCATCCGGCCGGATTCGAACCCAAGTTGAACAAGTTGTTCGGTTAACCCGGTTGACGAACGTTCGGCCGTGCGACCACCACCAAACACTTTTTCGCCAATAAACATCTGTCCGTTCAGAAATGTACCATTGGTTAATACGACTGCTTTCGCAAAAAACTCAACGCCCAGCGTTGTTTTCACACCCGCAACTCGTCCGTCTTTCACGACAACTTCGTTAACCGAGTCCTGCCAGAAGTCTACATTTTTATTTTCTTCGAGCGCTTTCCGCCATTCCCAGGCGAATACATTACGATCGCTCTGGCAACGTGGACTCCACATTGCCGGACCTTTCGACCGATTCAGCATTCTAAATTGTATCATGCTTTTATCGCTGATAACACCTGAGAGCCCCCCTAGTGCATCGACTTCCCGTACGATTTGCCCTTTGGCTACGCCCCCCATGGCTGGGTTGCAGGACATTTGAGCGATCGTCTGCATGTTCATTGTAATAAGCAGAACTTTAGAACCCATTGTGGCAGCCGCGTTTGCAGCCTCACACCCGGCATGACCAGCCCCGACTACAATGACATCGTATGAAGAATACATTTCTTATATTTTTTGAAAAATGTTTCACGTGGAAACTTTTCACAAAATTGTTAAAAGTTGTTGAAAAGGTATACGTGATAGAAGTAGAATAATGAATAAACAAAAAACCGCTGACCTTAGTGCAAAGCCAGCGGTTTTATACAGGACGAAACTTACTTACTTACCTTTTGTAAATACTGATTTGCTTCTTTCTTATAAAATAGATTATAGTTCGGGGTAACCGACCGAAGCACTTCAACCTGTTTTGTTTTCTGCTGAAAATTAGTAGAATCGAAGAACGCAGGTGTACTACGCTTGTCAGACTTCGCTGCTTCAGCCTGCCGTTTGGGGTCTTCTTCCTGTTGCTTCAGTGCTTTTTCAGATTCCAGTAAACGAGTAAGGATTTCGTTCTGGCGATTAATAGTTGTTGGATTAACGCGCTTGTTTACCAAATCGGTTTCGGTTTCGTCCATTTTCTCCATCAGCTCTTTCACCTGTTTTTCCTGTTGCTTGCCAGCTTCCGTACCTTTCGCGCTCTCCTCCATCTTCTTCAGTAATTGGCGAATCATGGCTTGCTCAGCGGCCATTTGAGAAAGCTCTTCGGATAATCCCTTACCCGTTTTACCCCCTTTTTGCATTTGCTGCATTTTGGCATTTAGCTGTTTCTGCATCTCACCCATCCCATTAGGATTTTGGCCTTTCTTACCACCTTTTCCTTTCCCAGGCATTGCCATTGCGTTCATTTGCTGTTGCATGTTTTTAAGCACATCACTCAACATCAACGCAAGATTGTTAATGGATGTCATCGCAAACTGCTGTTTAGACGAAGCCATACTTAGTCGACGGTCGCGTAGTTGCTGTACACTCTCATCCATGTAAAACTTCATGTTAGTCAGTTCACGGGTAACGAACGATTGAATTTGAACCACTCGGCTTGCCAACGCATTCAAGCTGTCTTCGATGATTTTCGCATCATCCTGTAGCTTGAGCTGCTCCTGTGAAAGTTTTATTACCCGTGGGTCTTGCAGGCTCATACCCCGAAAGTCTTTCATGACACGCTCTTGGCCGAACGACAGTGTAATGAGGTTATCAAGAATGTTACGGAGGTCATCCATGTTCTCCTGCATTTCTTCCATCTCCGATGATTGCATGGATTCCTTCATGGCCTTGCTCATGGCCTTCATGGATTTAGCCGACTTTTTCTGCTTGGAAGAGGCCTGCTTGCCCTGGTCGCTCTTTATATTTTTAGTGGCTTCTTCCATATCTTTCTCAATTTCCTGCTGCTCCTTTTCCGAAGATTCGGGCTTATTCAGGTCATCTTTCTCAGCTTGCTTTTCGATCTCTTTCAGCTGTTCCTGGGTATTCTTGAAATCCTGCTGCGACTTCTCCTGTTGCTTTTGCTGCTCACTGGATGTCTCATTTTTCTTCTCGTTTTGCTCCGCTTGTTTTTCCAACTGCTCGGCTTGTTTCTCCAGGTTCTCGGCAATGTTATTGACCTTCTGCTCTAGTTGCATCTGCTTGAATAACTTTAACGCGCGGTCCAGATCGCGCTCCATATTCTTCTCCTTTCGAGTCAAGCGGTCGAGCATATCAGATGCTTTTTCGTCTTGCTTACGCTCCAGAAGTTGCTTTAACTGTTCGTACAGTTGCTTGGATTCTGGATCAAGAAGGTCTTTAAAAAGCTTCTGCAACTGCTCCATCTTGTCCTGCATTGCCTGATTTTTTTCGGCAAACCGTTGTTGCGTATCATTCGTCTTCTGCATCTGTTCCTGCAGTTTTTGAACTTCTTTCATTAACTCTTCACGCTTTTGTAGAATATCCTGAAGCTGTTTTTTGTCCTGGAAATCGGATGACTTTTTAGTTCTCATCCGGTCTTCCATCGTCTGGAGTTCCTTCTTAATCGCCTGTGTTTTGCTTAGCGCATTATCAATCTGCTCCTCGGTTTTCTCCGCCGATTTGTCGACCTGCTTTTGTATTTCTGCATTCGACGGAACGGCAAAATTCAGCTGATTGGATCGACTTGACTTTGCTCCGTTTACACCGTCATTGTCCCACACCTGCACGTAATATTCTAACTTATCCTCCTGCCCTAGCTTCAAACTGTCGAGCGACCAATTGTAAACGAAGTTCTGGGAGGTGGTCGACTTATTGATTGGAATGTCCCTGCTATACAAAGGCGAAGGTTTGCCATTCCGGTTGATTTTATAGTTCAGTCGAAGTTTAGAGAAGCCATAGTCATCAGAAACAAGACCGGAGAGGGCTATGTAATTATACGTCACCGTATCCTGAATCCGATCAACCGAGATTTGTGGATACCGGTCCGGAATAACCTGCACGTTGTATTGAATAGTAGATGGGGAAGCAATCTGCCCATTTTTCAGGGATACCGTATACCCCGAATTCTGCATGAGTCGTCTGTTCAGAACGAAGGTATTATCGTCAACCAGGCGAGCTGCGGTTGGCTTTGTCTCCGTATTGAATCGGAACAAAAGTGAATCGGTATGATCGGCCGCGAACTCCCAGTTAACCACTGTTCCTTGTGGAACAAGCAAATTTCCGACGTTGGAAAGCTGCTCTGATGGCTTGTTCAGATAGCCAGGATAAGTAAGCTTTACGTTGAATGAGAGAACAGACGGACGGTCAAGTAATGAGACTTTGTACTCGGGTGAATTATACCCAGCGGCTTCCAGATGGAAATCCAGATCGCGTTGCAGGTTATCAAAATTGTACGTGAACTGATTACCCGTCTGTTCTAATTTGAAGCGAGTCCCGTTCGCTACTACATACACGGCCTGGGGAATGACATCACCAGCCAGTTTAACCGACAACGGAAAATCTTCATTCCTGAAGGCCTTCATCGCTTTGTTCTGAATGATAAACTGGAAAGGGGCTTCTTCAACAAACTCTTTATTATAGTTAACCAGACGGGTTGAAGACTTCGCAAAAAACGATGGATTGAGTAACAGAATCAGTAAAATTAAGGCCAGAGGTGGTATGGCATATTTCAGAAACTGGCGGTTACGGCTGATCTGAATGGCGTTGGCAAACCGATTGATCAATAGCTGCTGCGACCGCTGATCTAGGCTGGCCTGAAGCAAGTCACTTTGGTCGTTGGCGATACGCTGTAACTGCAGTGTATTAAGTAGCTTATCCCCTACCTCAGGGAAAAAAGCACCGATTTGTCGGGCAGCCTCGTCATTTGACAGCGGTTTACTGAGCCCGTATAAATTCAGTAAAGGCCGAATGATGAGCAGATATAAGCCGATAAAGACCGTAAGGAGAAAGCCAAAAAACAAAGCGCCACGGCCAATCGAATTAAAACGGCCAACAAATTCTGCCGTGTTTATGAATAGGTAGCCACTGCCTAACAGAGCAATAAAGAACAGGCTACCTTTCACGAGCTGATTTTGAAAATAGCGTTTTTTATACTCATCAATGCGTTGAAGCAACGTTGAATAAGAAGTTGATGCTTGCATAAAAATTCAGATTGAGCAGTTAAACTAAAATGGACTCGAAATACTGAATGACATGTTTTTTTAAAAAATCTTCCTGAGCCAGCAAATCTCCATGTGGAATGGCCTTGACCAGCGTCCACTGGGGCCATCCGTCTTTGTCGTGCCCATCGAATGTGTAGTAACCATCCCGGCTCAATATCCGGCAGACGGCAATGTGCATAAGGTCCTGCTTGGCTTCTTTGGAGAAGCGTTTGGGACCAGAGCCCAATTCCTGAACACCTATTAAAAAGAGAACCGCGTTCAGATCAGCAGGCCGTTTTCCAACGAGTGCCTGTAGTTGATCCAATAACTCTTCCCACGATTTATCTATAGTTTTTTCGTTCACGGCGCTCATCCATTTATTCTTCTCTCTAAATTACAACGTTTTATCTTACCTAACGAATGCATTTCATGATTCGGTTTATTCGCTCACTACTGGCTGACTTTGCCGATCTTCTCTTCCCTGTCCTCTGTCTTGGGTGTACAAATTCGCTGGGAGAAAACGAAGTAATCCTGTGTACAAAATGCCGGATCAGTATGCCGGAAACGAATCAGCATAAGGAGCCTTATGACCGTAATCTCCTCAATAAGTTTGCCGGAAAAGTGCCGGTGCAATTCGTGGCGTCCTACGTTTATTTCACGAAAGGAGGACTTATACAAAAGCTTATTCACAGCATAAAATACAAGAGTCGGAAAGAAGTAGCCAAAGAGGTAGCAGGCTGGTATGGCTATCAGTTACGTTCTGAGAGTGATCTGGTGAAAGAAATAGATCTGATCGTGGGCGTTCCATTGCATAAGAGTCGCTTTCAGCAGCGGGGCTATAATCAGGCTGATTGGATAGCGGAAGGGCTCTCAGAGGCACTTGATGTGCCCAGCCGGACAGATATTCTGGTCTGCAAGGGGTTCAAGGAATCACAAACCCGTAAGGACCGGTTGCAGCGTTGGGAGAATGTGAGCACAGTATTTTCGGTTGAGAACCAACTCGCCATTTGTGACAAGAACGTGGTCATCGTTGATGACGTAATGACAACTGGTGCAACGATTGAGGCTTGTGCTATTCAGCTTGTACGGGCGGGTTGCAAATCAGTGAGCGTGCTGACGCTGGCTACTGTGCGTTAATGAATCAATCGGCTCTGACTTTACCCTGAAACACGGAGTAGTTACCCCTGTTTTTATAAGTAACACCATAAAATAAGGCGGTCACTCAGATGAGTGACCGCCTTATTTTATGAAGTAAAATCGGCTCTATTTGTTACGACCAACACCGATCATAGCGCAACGGAAACCAATCATAGCCGTTGCCGAATCCTGGTCCATGAACCGGCGTGTACCGGGCGACAACCAGTACGCTACGTCATTCCAGGAGCCACCTTTATAGACCCGAAGTTTATCATCAATCAGTGACTGTTTGTTCTTCGTATCATAATTTTTGGAATCATCCAAGTAGCCATTCCGACGGATTGGGTTTAAATCGTTCACATCCTGATAGGACAACGGACGATAAACATCATACACCCACTCGTTCACGTTGCCGGCCATATTATACAGGCCGAAGTCGTTGGCTGGGTACGAATAAATCTCTGCGGTAATAATAGCGCCGTCATTCGAACGACCGGCAATACCGGCGTAATCACCACGACCGCGTTTGAAGTTGGCCAGCATCTGACCCTGTTTCCGGCCTTTCTTAGGGTTACGAACGGACGAGCCATCCCATGGATAAATCCGCTGGTTTATCTGGTTCTCGTCCATGTATTGTGTTCCGATGAGTGCCTTGGCGGCATACTCCCATTCGGCTTCGGTTGGCAGGCGATAATCAGGTAGGATCATGCCGCTTTCCAGACTTGGTTTTGCCGGAGCCGTAGAAGCTGTTGCTTCGGCCAGAGCAGGTTCTTCAACTGTTTTCGATTTCCGCTTAAGCGAGAAACCGCCCCCTTTTTTCTTCGGAGCACCCCCTTTGGCTAATTCGTTGTTAACCGCATTCGACCGCCAAACAGCGTAATCACTGGCTTGTACCCACGATACACCTACGACAGGATAATACCGGAAAGCAGGATAACGAAGGTATTGTGTTACGTACGAATCGTTGAATGAAAGTGGGTTTGCCCAAACTGTGGTGTCTGGTAAAGCCGCTTTGACAACCTCTTCGGAAGAATCACGCGTAATGGCGTTCAGGTACTCAAGGTAGTGAACGTTAGCCATCTCGGTTTCATCCATATAGAACGATTGGATCGAAACGGTGCGCTCGCGGTTATCGCGGCTGTTCATGACGTCCTCTTCGAGCGCGCCCATTGTGAACCGGCCCCCTTCAATGAAAACAAGGTTCGGACCAGCTTTCTGTCCTGCAAACTTCTTTACCTGAAAACCATCTTTCTGGTTGTAAGCGATCCCCGTAGCTGTACTTTGCTTTCCAGGCTTTACGCTGGTCGGGTGCTTGGACTTACAAGATGCAAGGGCCGCCATTGCCAACAACACGTAAGCCGCTTGTTGCAGGTGATACTTTTGAATCATTGCTCTATTTTGTGTAAAACGTAGGTACAAAAATCGTAATTAATTTGTCAGTGCGCCCAGAATTTCATCTAACTGCTCAACCGAATATACGTCGGTGTGGGTAATGATGGGTCGTCCTTTTGATTCCTTCAATGAACATTTGGTTGGGTTTCGCTTTATGTAGTCAATTACCTTGCCAAATTGATCGGAGTTAAAGAAGTCATCGTTCCCGTTAGAAACGAAGTATCCTTTCAGGATATTATTCTTAAGTGTCAGTTTTTCAAGGTATAACTTCTCTGCTTTCCAGCGAACGTTCACCATTTTTATGAGGTTTCCGACTTCTTCCGGCAATGGCCCGAACCGATCGATCACTTCCTGACGGAATGCCTGTACTTCCTCTACATTCTGGAGGCTATCCAGGCGAGTATATAACGCCAGTCGTTCGGAAATATTAGAAACGTATCGTTCAGGAATAACAACCTGTAAATCAGTTTCAATAACTGTATCGGGTAAGGCCAGTTTCAGGTCGCCCGGTTTCGTTTCGAACAGGTCCTTGAACTCGTTTTCACGTAACTCCTGAATGGCCTCGTCGAGTACTTTGTGATACATCTCAAAGCCCAGGTCGTTGACAAACCCACTCTGTTCGGCACCTAATAAGTTGCCCGCCCCCCGAATATCCAGGTCGCGCATGGCAATCTTAAATCCTTCGCCCAGGTCGGAAAAGTCTTCCAGCGTCTGGAGTCGCTTGCGGGCATCGGCCGTTAGCACTGAGGGCGGGGGCGTCAATAAATAACAGAACGCCTTCCGGTTGGACCGCCCTACCCTACCGCGCATCTGGTGCAGATCTGAGAGCCCGAAATAATGGGCATTGTTTATCAGAATTGTATTGGCATTGGAGATGTCCAGCCCCGACTCAATAATGTTCGTTGAGATCAGTACATCAAATTCGCCTTCAATGAAGCGCGTCATGACACGCTCAAGCCGGTCTCCTTCCATCTGGCCGTGGGCTACCCCAATGCGGGCTTCCGGTACCAGGCGCATGATTAGATTGCCAATGGATTCTATGTCGTTAACTCGGTTATGAACAAAAAAGACTTGCCCGCCCCGCCGGATTTCGTAACTGACTGCATCCCGAATGGTCGCTTCATTGAACGGATGGACCTCCGTTGTAACGGGCTGGCGGTTGGGTGGCGGGGTAGCGATAACCGACAAATCGCGTGCGCCCATGAGCGAAAAATGCAGTGTACGGGGAATTGGCGTTGCCGTTAACGTGAGTACGTCGACTTCAACGCGCATTTCTTTCAGCCGGTCTTTTGTTTTTACCCCAAATTTCTGCTCTTCGTCAATGACCAGCAGACCCAGGTCTTTAAACTTGATGTCTTTATTAACGATGCGGTGGGTACCAATCAGGATACCAATCTCACCCGAGGCCACGCCTTTCAGAATTTCTTTTATCTGACCTGCCGTCCGAAACCGATTGATGTATTCGATCTTGACCGGAAAATCGGCCATACGGTCGGCAAAGGTCTTGTAGTGCTGCATCGCCAGAATTGTTGTTGGGACGAGTACAGCTACCTGCTTATTATCCGTTACTGCTTTAAAGGCAGCCCGAATAGCTATTTCCGTTTTACCAAAACCCACGTCACCACACACCAGTCGGTCCATTGGGTGCGGCCGCTCCATGTCGTCTTTAATATCATTCGTTGCTTTAGCCTGGTCGGGTGTATCCTCATAAATAAACGAGGATTCCAGCTCGGTCTGGAGGAAGCTGTCCCGGCTATAGGCGTAACCCGGTGCGGTTCGTCGTTTGGCGTAGAGCGCAATCAACTCGCGGGCAATGTCTTTAACCTGTTTGCGAATTCGAGACTTTTTCTGCTCCCACTCCTGCGAACCCAGCTTACTCATGGTTGGCGGTCCGCCTTCCCGCCCACTGTATTTGGCAATCTTGTGCAGGCTGTGAATGCTGACCAGCAAAATATCATTGTCGCGGTAGATGAGCCGGATGGCCTCCTGTTCATTACCGGCATGATCTACTTTTTCGAGCCCCGCAAATCGGCCGATACCATAATCAACGTGCGTTACGTAATCGCCCGGCTGAAGGGTTTTTAGCTCGCGCAAAGTCAGGGCCTTCGATTTGGAAAACTTGTCCTGAACGCGGTATTTGTAGTACCGATCAAAAATCTGGTGGTCTGTAAAACAGGCGATTTTCAAGCTTTCGTCCATGAATCCTTCTCGGAGGCCGACATTCATAGGCTGAAACGTAACGAAGGGGTCTAGCTCTTCGAAAATTGTTCGCAGGCGGTCCAGTTGCTTGTACGACTCGCCAGCAATAATATTGGTATACCCTTTCGCCTGATTATCGCCCAATGTATCAATTAAGCGCTTGAAATCTTTATTGAATGATGGCTGTGGCTTGGAAGCATATTGCTGCTTCCCTTCGGTTTTGAAATAAAACTTACGGCCAAACTCAACAGTGCGAAACCGTTTCAACTCGTTCAGGAACGACCGCCGGGTTTCCCACAAAGCGTTGGGATCGGATACCACCTGAATGCCTCCGCTCGATGCGACGACTGACGTAAAACTCTGCTCCGCTTTCTCATAACACTTCTCAATGATCTCCAGCGTGAACTCAACATCTTTTGCCCAAATGGTTGTGGCATCGGGCAGGAAATCGAAAAAGGGCTCCCTGGTTTCCTGCGTGAGTTTCGTCTGAATATTGGGAATGATATTGATAAACTCAACGGAGTCAGTAGATAGCTGCGATTCGGGATTGAATTTGCGAATGCTTTCAACTTCATCGTCGAACAAATCGATTCGGAAGGGAAATTCACTGGCGAAGGAGAAAACATCGATGATTCCACCGCGTACCGAAAACTGCCCGGCCTCGTACACAAAATCGGTCTTTTCAAACTCATATGTCTGCAAAAGATCCGACACAAAATGAGTGTCCAGCTTCTCGCCTACCCGAATGGTGAGTGTATTGGCTTGTAAAGATCGCTTGTTGATCACTTTCTCCGATAGGGCTTCCGGGTATGTTACCATCAGCAAACCATCTTTAGGAGCCGGATTGAGTAGGTTCAGTACTTCAGCCCGCATCAGTACATTTGCGTTCTCCACTTCTTCGTACTGATAGGGCTTTTTGTAGGACATGGGAAACAGCAATACTTCCCGACCCAGCAGGTTTTGCAAGTCGTTGAAGAAGTAAGCGGCCTCGTCCCGATCCGTGAGAATGTATAAATGATTGCCACCGGTAGATGTGAAGATCGCCGACGCCAGTACGGCATCCAGACTACCCGCCAATCCTTTTATTTGTAAACGCTGAGGGTCGTTGGCGGGCTTTCGCGTGAACGGTTCCGTTAGCAGTTTTATGAAATTGTCACCGGTATAAAGGCCGATTAATTCTTCAGGTTTCAAGCGAAAATCAGGTTGTATGTCAAGCGCGAAAAGCCGCTGGAAGCGTATTCCGGCGGCACGTTAGAGTAACAGCAGGTTTCAGAAATTTGTTGCGTTAACGATTTATTTCAACGTTGACATCAGGGCGTAGTCGATACTCTCCGCATCGAGCGCTTTTCGGATACGCGGACTGTCTTCGAACACAACGACAATTTCTTTTTTATCCAGTGATTCGTCATCCTCTACCCATTTCCAATCTTCAGCGGTAGCATCTAGTACGTTCAGCACGCTGGCCAGTTTGGCCGGGTCGCGCTCTTTGCTGATCAGCTCGTTGGTGTTGGTAAAGTAGAGAACAACTCGCCTATCCTCCAGCCATTGCAAATCATTCAAGGCATCATTCAGCGCTTCGAGCGTGAAGGAGAAGTTTGGAATCTCGAGTAAATCGGCCATCTCTTCGTAGAATTGACGAAGGGTGAGCGCGTGTTTTCCGTCTACATTGGCAATGAAATCCTGGGCATAGTGAACTTCGAGTTCGCGTTCCGACTGGCAGATAAGGAAGTTAGGTGTCATGTGTTTTATGAAAATGATTCAGCTGAGTAGACGAGAAAAGATGTTTCCACGTGAAACTGAAAATCAAGCAGTTATAATCGTATGTAACCAGTTTGAACCTGGTTACTTAAGCGTTTTTGGGTAGATGGTACCTGCAAAAGTACAATTTGCCGAAACAAAAAACCCTCCTGTCAGGAGGGTTTTAGCGTAAAATCAGTTCAGCGAAAAGAGAGGAATCCGGGCCGCCACCATGTTATGAAACATCAACTCAGTAATCATAGGTGTCATATATTTTATGAGCGGAAACTCCGAAATGGATTCCATCACTTCCAGTTCCGAATCGGCTTTGAAAATACACCATAGCTTGTGGCGATCAACCGAAAGCGAATAGGACAACAGAAATCCCTTTTCCATCAATTCCTCCACCTTGAGCCGTTGGGCAGGTATGCGGTTCTCGAACCCTTCATCCAGCACGGTCGGAAGATCAAATTCAACCATATATTGGCTCATAGGCATTATTGTTAGGTAACAGCCGGACCTTACCGATTTCCGGTTACTAGCAAATTAACGATGTTTAATTCATCTTCGTTAATCGAGTGCGGAAAATTTGGATACAATTTCGCTGTTACATCAGCGCCCATCTGCCGAAATACGGCCTCAGATTCCAGAACCCGCTTTTTCGGTACGTGTGAATCCTGATCGCTACAGCCCAGAAAAATGGGGGTGTTACCAAACGATCCTTCGTAAGGGCGAGGGGTTCCATCAGGACCAATCAATCCACCGCTCAGGCCAAACACGCCCCCGTATTCGGCGGCATGACGGGCCACGAATTCAAGCATCAGACAGGCTCCCTGCGAGAAGCCCAGCCAGTAAATTTGGGGCAGCTTAAAATTGAAATCAGCTTGCAGCCGAGCGCGTAGACTAGCCAATACCTCCAGGGCCGACGACAGGTACGGCTCATTTTCGGCCATGGGGCGCAGGAAGGATTGCGGATACCAGGTGTTGCCCTGGGCTTCGGGCGCGATGAAGGCAAAATCTTTATCCTGGATATACGTCGAAAGAGACAATATATCCCTTGCCGAAGCACCGCGGCCATGAACCATTATCATGACTTTGGTTGCTTCCTCAAGTGACTTGCCGGCCGTATGGATGTTGTTCGGATTGTGTATCATGCTGAAGAGAGTATGACAGGATTAACAAGATTAACAGGAACTAGTCCGAAAATGAGTCCCTGATAATCCTGTCGACTAATTAGTAATCAATAGCAACTTAGCACCTGCCTAGCGCAAAACAATTTCAGGTAAGGCTTTCTCCAAACTTGCCCGACGGGTCTCGTACTGAGCAGGGAGTTTCAACGTCGTTCCCAGTTCGGCAACCGACTCATCAATGGCAAAGCCCGGTGGATTCGTCGCCACTTCAAACAGAATGCCGCCTGGTTCCCGAAAGTAAATGCTGTTAAAATAATTACGATCCTGCACGGGCGTTACATTGTATCCGCTTTCAGCTAACTTTTCCTGAATGATGGCCTGTGTCTCGTCTGAATCGGTTGAGAACGCAACGTGGTGAACCGAACCGGCACCTTGTAATGCATGAACATCTTTGGGTGAATACAGCACGTCAACAAAATTGCCGGAACCGCCCAACCCCGCTTTGAACCGGAACCGGCCTTCCTCCTCTCCTACCAGCGTGTGCTGCATCGTTTCGGTCAGGAGTTTGATCGTCCGGTCCGGATTCAATTCGTTTAACGTAACCGTATGGAAACCACGAACGGCATACTCCGCCGGAATACGTCCATTGTCCCAACCCGGCCGCTGATCCTCATCCGTAAAGACAAGTTCAATACCCATGCCGTCAAAATCCTCGAAGCGTACAAACGTTTCCGAAAACCGTTTATAGGGTCCTGCATACGGAACATTGCGCTCGTGGAGCCGATCCATCCAAAAACTCAGCGACGCCAGCGGTGCCGAGAAAGCGGTGTAGGTTAACTGCCCAACCCCCTTCCGGCCGCGAGGTAATTGACCGTACGGAAAGAACGTCAGAATCGTACCGGGCGAACCGGTTTCGTTCCCGTAGTACAAATGATAGACATCGGGCGCATCGAAGTTGACCGTTTTTTTGACCAACCGAAGCCCCAGAATATCCGTGTAATAATCGACGTTCCGTTGTGTATCACTGGCCAGCGTTGTGACGTGATGTAAGCCGTTTATGAGCGTTTCCATACAATTTATAAGAGTTTATTGGTTGAAAAGGTTTAAATGTTTATGTATTTAATGTATATACATTTAAATAGAAGAAAACGTTCAATAAAAAAAGCGTCTGGCCATATAGCCGAGACGCTTTTTTTTTCTGGTACTAACTGTGCTAATTGTCTGTTCCGATGAACTGGATAGCCAGCTTATCTATTCCGTCAGGAACGGATAATCAGCCTGCATGTAAACATCTTTGTACGCTTCTTCGGCAGGCGGATACGGCGACTCTTCGGCAAACTTAACTGACTCGTCAACAATCCCTTTTATCTTCTGATCGATAGCCGCCAGATCCTCTTCAGTAGCAAATCCTTTTTCCAGGATGGCTGCTTTTACCTGTTCAATTGGGTCACGAAGTTTGTATTTTTCAACTTCGTCTTTCTGGCGATATTTCTGCGGATCGGACATGGAATGACCCCGGTACCGATACGTGCGAAATTCCAGGAAGGTTGGGCCTTCGCCGGCACGGGCCCGCTCGGCAGCGCGGCTTACGGCCTCGTGAACGGCTTCAACGCTCATCGCGTCGACGGGTTCCGCAGGCATATCGTAGGCTTCGGCCAGGGTGTATAATTCGGTTACGTTCGACGTACGCTCAACAGACGTTCCCATGGCATAACCGTTGTTTTCGACAACAAAGATGACGGGTATTTTCCAGAGCATCGCCATGTTGAAGGCTTCGTGTAACGCGCCCTGACGCACGGCCCCATCACCCATAAAGGTGATACACAGGTTACCTGTTTTGTTGTATTTCTCTGTAAAGGCAATGCCCGCCCCCATTGGGATCTGGGCACCAACGATACCATGTCCGCCAACGAAATTGACGGATTTATCGAAGATGTGCATAGAGCCGCCTTTGCCTTTGGACGAACCCGTTTGTTTGCCGAACAGCTCGGCCATAATTGCTTTCGGATCAGAACCCAGCGCAAGTGGTATACCGTGGTCACGATAGGCCGTGATCCATTTATCGTCTTTCGTCAGGGCTGTATATGAACCGGATGAACAGGCTTCCTGACCGATATATAAGTGACAGAATCCACGGATTTTCTGTTGACCGTAAAGTTGCCCGGCTTTCTCTTCAAACTTCCGTTGCAGCTGCATGGATTCATACCAATACATATACCGCTCTTTGGGATGCTGTACTTTCGTGGCAACGGCCGACTGGGCTTCCGAAGCCTTACCATTCTGTTTGGGGTTCTCTTTGACGCTTGCCATGAGGAATGTGTTCGATAAAATGAGCTGTCGCTGGCGCTCTGCCGTTACGCTGGGCAGCCGGTGCGGGACAACCGGCCGGGGGCTGTTTACCTAACAAACCGACCGTATCTTTGTTGCCAAGTTTGTTGCCCGATTATGTATAGTAACCAATTGGGTAATAAACTCCCGCGAAATTAAGCATTATCGCGTTACACCCTACACCTATGCACCTCGAAAAGCTTAGCCTGACCAATTTTAAGAATTATGAAGATGCCCTGTACACCTTTGGGCAGCAGGTGAATGTAATTGTAGGGCCCAATGGCAGCGGTAAAACAAACTTGCTGGATGCTGTCTATTTTCTGTCACTGAGCAAAAGCGCTTTCCAGGCACAAGATGCACTGAGCATTTTACACGATGCCGACTATTTTATCATTGATGGCATTTTTGAGGAGCATGACGACCGGGACGATCATTCAGGTCGGAACCATCCAGGCAGGGTACAGATTACGATTAGTTTGCAGCGTGGCCAGCGAAAAGTGTTAATGGCGGATAAAAAACCGTACGAGCGAATGAGCGAGCACATTGGCCGGTTCCCGGTGGTGCTGGTGGCCCCCAACGATACCGATCTGGTCCGGGAACATAGCGAAGATCGTCGGCATTTTTTCGATGGTGTGCTTTCCCAACTTGATCCGAACTACCTGCGCGATTACCTGATGTACCAGCAGGTGCTTAAACAACGAAACAGCCTGCTCAAGCTTTTTGCCGAACCTGACCGCCAGGTTGATAATGATCTGCTGGATACATACGACGGGCCGCTCCTGGAACTGGGTCAAAAAATATACGAACGTCGTAAACAATTTATTGACGAGTTTCTGCCCAACTTTCGGATTCATTACGCCTTTCTGAGCGACGAGCGCGAAGAGGTGAACATTGTCTATGAATCGGAAATGAGCGACCCGAATTTTGCCAGTGAATTTCGGCACTTTCGTCGGCGCGATACCGTATTGCAACGAACCACGATGGGCATTCATAAAGACGACTATTCGTTCATGATCGGTGGAAGCAACGGTCAGCCACCCGTGCCGCTGAAAAAGTTTGGCTCCCAGGGGCAACAGAAGACGTTTGTCATTGCGCTCAAACTGGCCCAGTTCGATCAGTTGCAGACGGAAAAAGGAATAAAGCCCATTTTGCTGCTAGACGATATTTTTGACAAACTGGATGACCGGCGTATTGGCAAGCTGATTCAGCAAATGGACGAAGGTATGTTTGGTCAGCTTTTCATTACCGATGCCCGCCCCGAACGCACCCGCGAATTACTGACTAATGTAAAAGCTGACGTTCGATTCTTCGAAGTAGGAACCAACTGATACAACTGTATCGAAAAACTCCGATCGATAGTATAAATATATATACTTGAAAAGCCCGATGTCCGTCTAGGTTCGTCGGGCTTTTGCGTTGGTTCACGCCCTTATTCCAGCCGTTCATCACTTAATTAAAAATAGGTTGGAAACCGAGAACTATATTTGAGTTTCCGAAGTTCATCAAGCAAAAGTACTATTCATTGATGAAGGAAAGGATTCTTGAGGAGGCCGAACGGCTATTTTGGAAATATGGTATTCGCTCGGTAACGATGGAGGATATTGCTCGTAAACTTGGCATATCCAAGAAGACCATTTATCAGCACTTTTCGGATAAAGAGCAGATACTGTATCAGGTAATTGAGAATAAAATCGGTAGAGATCAGTTTGCTATGGAGTGTATGGTCGTTGACACCACCAATCCGGTTGAGGAACTTCTCAGCGTGCTGGGCATGATGCAGAAAAATGCGGATCAGGTTAGTCCGAATCTGATCATCGACATAAAACGATACTATCCCCAGGCGTTCGCCATTTTCAGGAAGTATAAAGAAGAACAGATAATGAAGTCTATTCTTGAAAATATACAAAAAGGTGTTGCGGAAGGGCTTTACCGCTCGGACATAAATCCAACCATTTTAGCCCGTCTCCGGGTCGAACAGGTCGAGCTAGCTTTCGATGACGACATCTTCCCGACAGACCAGTATTCAATGCATACCATTCAGTCAGAATTAACGCATCACTTCGTACGCGGCATGCTTACTGAAGAAGGATTCACCATTTACAATCAGTTTTTGACCAAAGGAGTACAACCAATTATTTATGAAAACAAATAGTATACTTTTTATTGCAGCACTCTGGATGCCTGTTGTCTGGCTGGGAACGGGAGCGTCAGCTCAAGTGCCTACACAGCCTTCGGTTGGGCAGCAACCCACGGGCGCTGCGGCAAGCGGTCAGCAGCCAGGAGCGCAGCAAGCGGCCGGTACAGGCGCTATCGTTGCTCAACCGGGCACAACACCCGGTACGGGCACGTCTATTCCTTCACAGCCGGGGATTAATTCGACGGGCGGAACGCCATCAATTAGCCCCTCAGAAGGACCGGTAAACCTTCAGCCCAATGTTATTACCTCATTCAACTCGGGTTTGGGGCTGGCACCAACGGGATTAAAACCTTCAGGTCAAACGGGAAACGGACAAGCCTTCACGCTACAGGAAGCCATTGATTTTGCGCTACAGAAGAACGTTAATGTGCGCAATGGTCAGCTGGATGCTGTGAGTGCTGAAGCCCGTATTCGGGAAGTCAAAGCGTCGGGGCTGCCCCAAGTAGCCGCCAGCGCGTCACTAACCGACAACCTGATTATTCAGCGGGCTTTTTTGCCAGCGGTATTTTTTAATCCGAATGCTTCTCCTGATGCACCGGCGGTGCCAGTTCAGTTTGGGGTTGCTTACTCAAGTAATGCCTCCGTCAACCTGAACCAGGTTATTTACAGCGCCAGTCTGAATGTTGGCTTGCGGGCGGCCGCTACCTATCGGGAACTGGCTCAACGCAACCTGCAATCAACCAAAGTGACCGTAGCTGAGCAGGTCGCTAAGGCTTATTATGGCGTGCTGGTAGCGGTGGAGCGGGCTAAATTGCTCGATTATAACATTGGTCGGCTCGATACGCTGCTGAACGAAACGGGAGCGCTGAATCGGCAGGGTTTCGTTGAGAAACTTGATGTGCAACGGTTGGAAGTACAGGCAAATAATCTGCGCGCTGAGCGGCAGAATGTTCAGAACCTGATTGAGCTAAGTTACACGCTGTTGAAGTTTCAGATGGGTCTGGGGGTCAACGACGAAATTACGCTGTCGGAGCGGCTGCTGGACCGAAGCGCAGATGATCTACGGCCCCTGATTTCACCGGACCCCACGTTTCAGTACCAAAGCCGGATTGAATATTCGACTCTGGAGACGCAGATTAAACTGGCCGAGCAAGATATTGAATTAACACAGAAGGGCTATTTACCATCAGCATCCGGGTTTGCTAATTACGGGTATAACAGCGGCCGAAACGCATTCAGCCAACTTGTAACAGATCCCTGGTTCAATTTCGCGACGATTGGCATAAGCTTGCAGGTACCCATATTCGACGGTTTTCAGAAGCGCAACCAGATTGCTCAGAAGCGGATTACCCTGCAAAAGGCACAGAATAATGGCGAATTGCTCCGGAACTCCATTGATCTGCAAATTCGTCAGTCGAGCATTACCCTCAAAAATAGTCTGCAAACGCTCCAGACCCAGCAGCGCAACCGCGATCTGGCCCAGGAGATTGTACGGGTAACGCAAATCAAGTACAAAGAAGGTGTTGGTTCCAGCATCGAAGTACTCAATGCTGAGGCCTCTTACCGCGAAGCCCAAACCAACTATTTTTCATCCTTGTATGATTTCTTAATCACAAAAGTTGATCAGGACAGGTCGCTCGGTCGGCTCTACGTGGGAAACTAAAAACTTTAACATACGCAGTAACATGAAAGTATATTACGCAATTGCCCTGGTAAGCCTATTAACGGCTTGTTCGCAGGAGAAAAACCGGACTGCGTCAGATGCACAAGGTAAACGGGAAGAACTAACCGCCCTAAAGGCACAACAAACCGAACTGACAACGAAAATCAAAACGCTGGAAGCGGATCTGGCCAAGCTTGAGCCAAAGAATCAGGAAAACGAGCGGGTAAAAGATGTATCGGTGTCTCCCCTATCGGCCTCTACGTTCAAACATTTCGTTGAGTTGCAGGGTACGATCGACGCGAAAAATAACGTACAGGTATCGCCCAAATCGGGTGGGGTTGTTACAACGGTTTTTGTCAAAGAAGGCGATCAGGTACGGGCCGGTCAGGCGATTGCAAAAGTTGATGATCAGCTTCTACGGGAGTCGATGGCGGAACTGAAAACGCAGCTATCGCTTGTCAATACAATTTACGAAAAGCAGGCATCTCTGTGGAAACAGCAGATCGGAACAGAAATTCAGTATTTGCAGGCTAAGAACAACAAAGAGTCACTGGAGCGCCGGATGTCTACGCTTAATGCGCAGTTGAGTCAGTCGACGGTAACGGCACCCATTTCGGGAGTTGTTGATCAGGTGATGGTAAAAATCGGGCAGTCGGCGGCACCGGGTATGCCACTCGTCCGGATTGTTAATCTGTCGCAGCTTAAAGTGGTTGCGAAAGTATCTGATACGTACTCGGGTAGTGTTCGGAAAGGTGACCTAGTGCTGATTGAATTTCCAGATTTGAAAAAGACGCTGAACTCGCATATTTCATTTGTGGCCACCACTGTTGATCCGCTGAGCCGGACGTTCACGATCGAGGCTCCTCTCCCATCCGACAATGCACTGAAGCCGAATATGCTGGCTCGTATTAAAATCAATGACGAAACGAAAGCCAATGCGATTGTGATCAACCAGAATCTGATCCAGAGCACGGAGAATGGACAGTTGGTGTATGTGGCCGTAAATGAAGGCGGCAAAAAGGTAGCAAAAGCGCGGACCGTAAAAACGGGTCAGTCGTATGGCGGTCAGATCGCCGTTACGCAGGGTTTGCAGGCGGGTGACCAGATTGTTACGGCTGGCTATCAGGATTTGGTTGACGGACAGGCAATTAATTATTAGTAGAGACGCAACCCTTTGCGTCTTAATCTTAATTCGCAACCCTTTGCGTCTCCTTTCCGGATGGCCTAGCTGATGCGAATCAGAGCGAGTTGAATCAGGGGCAAGGGATTGTGAATTGAAATCAGAATCAGACGCAAGGGGTTGCGGATTAGGATTAAGACGCAAAGGGTTGCGTCTCTACAGGTGACTAACAAATCTTACTTATGAAATTTGAACAGTACAAAACCCTCGGATTCACCAACTGGTGCGTTGAGAACCGAACGGCGATTTACATCTTCACCTTCCTGATTACACTGGGTGGGCTGTTCGTGTACAATAACCTGCCTAAAGAGCAGTTTCCGGACATTAAGGTGCCGCAGGTGTATATCAACACCGTTTACGTGGGTACTGCGCCGGCCGATATCGAGAATACGATCAATAAGCAGATCGAGAAGCAACTAAAGTCCATCTCGGGCGTAAAACGCATCAAATCGAATGCGTTGCAGGATGTGTCGGTTATTTTGGTTGAGTTTAACCCCGATGTGCAGTCGTCGGATGCGTTACAACGCGTTCGGGACGCCATTGATAAAGCGAAGCCGGATCTGCCGCAAGAGCTTGATTCAGGCCCAACTGCGCAGGACGTCGACTTTTCCGAAATGCCGATCATGAACGTGAATATGGCCGGTAACTTTTCGCTGAAACAACTGAAAGAGTATGCCGAAGATCTGCAGGATGTGATCGAGGGAATGCCCGAAATCCGCCGGGTCGATATTATCGGCGCGCTGGAACGCGAAATTCAGATCAATGTCGATCTGCCGCGTATGCAGTCGGCGGGACTAGCTTTCTCGGATATTCAGCAGGCTATTCAGGGCGAAAACATCAACGTATCAGGTGGTGAATTACCGATTGACGGTGTTCGTCGTACCGTGCGGGTGAAAGGGGAATTTACGGACGTTGCACAGCTTCGAAACCTGCAGATTCGCACAGCTACGGGCGCCACCGTTAAGCTGGGCGATATTGCCGACGTAAGCGACAATTTTGAAGAACAACAGAATTTTGCCCGGTTGAACAACAAATCGGTGGTTACCCTGAACGTTATCAAACGGGCTGGTGCCAACCTGATCTCGGCCGCTGACCGCATCGAAAAAACCATCGAAGAATACAAGGAAACTCGTTTTCCGGCAGGTCTGGATATTAAAATTACGGCTGACCAATCGGAACGGACGCGCGAGAACGTCAATGACCTGATCAACACCGTTGTGCTCGGTTTCATTTTCGTCGTACTGGTGCTCATGTTCTTCATGGGGGTTCGCGACGCTATCTTCGTCGGTTTGTCGGTGCCTCTGTCTGCCCTGGTTGCGTTTGTACTCATGCCCGTATTAGGACCCATTGTGGGTGCATCGTTTACCCTGAATACGATGGTACTTTTCGCCTTCCTGCTCGGTCTGGGTCTCGTTGTCGATGATGCCATTGTGGTTATTGAAAACTCCCACCGACTCTTCAATGAGAACAAGGACTGGGATATCAAGCAGGCGGTAAAAGCGGCTGCCGGTGAGGTATTCGTACCGGTATTGTCGGGTACGCTGACAACCATTGCGCCATTCTTTCCTCTTTTGTTCTGGCCGGGTATTGTGGGTGAGTTCATGAAGTTTTTGCCCCTGACGCTCATCCTGACGCTGTTTGCTTCGCTATTCGTTGCTTACGTGATCAACCCGGTTTTTGCCGTCACGTTCATGAAACGGCACGAAGATGATCACCACGAAGACAAACAAAGCTTCCAGGAAATCAAACGACCACTTATGATCATGACTGTGTTAGCGGGTGTTGGCTATGTCATTGACCGGGGCATCGGTAATTTGTTCGTCCTGTTCATCATTCTGTACGTGTTTAATCACTATGTGCTGACACCCAGACTGATTGTGCCTTTTCAGGAACGGATGTTGCCTGCGCTCAAAAACGGGTATCGTCGGCTGATCTCGTGGATACTAACCGGATGGCGGCCTGTGCTGGCGATCGTTGGCGCTTTTGGATTGTTAATCCTGACGTTCATTATTACGGGCATTGCCAAGCCGAAAGTCCTCTTCTTCCCAAGCGGTGAACCGGACTACATCTACGTGTACAACGTAATGCCTATTGGTACCGATGCCCGCGTAACCGATTCGGTGACCAGAGTTATCGAGAAGCGGGTATTTAAGGTACTGGCCGATAACAAAGCAACGGACATTGTAAACTCAGTTATTTCCAACGTTGGTAAAAACGCGGGCGATCCGATGAATCCTGACCGCTCGGCCACGCCACAGAAATCGAAAGTTACGATTGCGTTCAAGCCGAATGAAGAGCGTCATGGTATTTCAACCGATTCACTATTGAGTAAAGTTCGGGTGGCCGTGAGCGGCTTACCGGGTAGCGAGCTTTCGGTAGAACGCGAATCGAACGGACCACCAACGGGTAAACCCATTGCGATTGAAATTGCGGGCGAAGAATTCGATGAACTCAAAAAGCTGGAAAAGGAGGTTCGCCAGAAAATTTCGCAGGCTGGTATCAAAGGCATCGACCAATTGAAGTCGGATCTGATCACTAACAAGCCTGAAATTGTTATCGACATCGATCGGGAGAAAGCCGAGCGGGAAGGTATTTCATCCGGTCAGGTCGCTATGGCCATCCGGACCGCTCTGTTTGGTACGGAAGTGTCTAAATTCCGGGATGCCAAAGATGAATACCCAATCATGGTTCGTCTGAAACCCGATGATCGGAGTCAGATTGACCGGTTGCTGAGCCTAAACGTAGTGTACCGGGATATGGTTATGGGCGGGCAACTGCGGCAGGTTCCGATTACATCGGTTACTAACATCAGCTACTCGACAACCTTCAGCCAGATCAACCGGAAAAACCAGGAACGACTCGTTACGTTGAGTTCGGACGTAGTGCCCGGCTACAATGCCAATGAGATCGTAGCCCAGATTCAGAATGTCATCAAGGAAATTGAGGTGCCGAACGGTTATACACTCAAAATGGGTGGCGAGCAGGAAGACCAGCAGGAATCGATGAACTTCCTCGTATCGGCCTTTGGTATCGCTATGCTGCTGATCTATCTGATCATGGCCACGCAATTTAACTCGGTAGTGAAGCCGCTGATCATTTTCGTTACGATCCTGTTCTCACTCATCGGCGTATTGCTTGGGTTCGTTGTCTTTCACAAAGACTTCTCGGTCATTATGTCGGGGGTTGGTATTATTGCCCTGGCCGGTATTGTGGTGAAAAACGGGATTCTGCTGATCGAATTCATTGAAGAATTACGAGGACGGGGTGTTCCATTGCGTGAGGCCATTATCGAAGCGGGTGGTATTCGGTTAACGCCTGTATTGCTGACTGCTTCGGCAGCCGTGCTGGGCCTGATTCCGCTGGCCCTGGGCATTACCGTCGACTTTGTTGGGTTGTTCCGTAATTTCGATCCGCACGTAATCGTCGGTGGTGACAGTTCGGTATTCTGGAACATTCTTGCCTGGACAATCATTTTCGGGCTAACCTTCTCAACCGTCCTGACGCTCGTTATCGTGCCCTGTATGTACTGGATTAACGAACGCATTCGGATGAAGTGGTTCGGGAAGAAAGATCCCGCCCTCGAACGTAAAGAAGAATTAGAAGAGGAATTAGTATAATTTTTGTTGAAGAGTGAAGGAGTGAACGAGCGGGAGTTAAACGCATCAGCCGCTCGTTCACTCTTTCGCTTTTTACGTATGAATCGGACTACCCTAATTTTCATTCTCCCCGCTATTCTGCTGCTGATCGACTGGTATGTTTTTCAGGCGGTGAAAACACTTAGCCGGTCGGCCACAGAAAGTACACAGCGTATAATCGCTATTGCCTTCTGGGGCTTTTCCGCGATCTCGCTGCTGGTGTACATCGTTATGCAACTACTCCCCCCTGACTCCATTAGCCGGACTACCCGTACGTTTCTGTGGGCCTTTATCGCTATTCCCTATTTTTCGAAGGTCTTTGCCGTGCTGGTTATCCTGATCGATGATATTGGCCGCTTTTTTCGGTGGGTAGTTTCGCTTTTCTACAAGCCCGAAGTTCGCGAAGCCGTTCAGGATACAACCCGTGAAACCATGCCCGCTACAGATACCATTACCCGCTCCGATTTTCTGATGAAAACCGCTTTGGTCATAGGTGCCGTTCCGCTGGTAGGGTTCAGCTGGGGTATTCTGTCGGGGGCGCATGACTACCGCATTCGGCGTGTTAAGTTACCGCTAAAGAACCTGCCTTCCGGTTTTAACGGGATGACTATTGCCCAGATTTCGGATATCCATTCGGGCAGCTTCTTCAATAAAACGGCGGTAAAAGGTGGCGTCGACATGCTCCTCGGCCAGAAACCCGATATGGTGTTTTTTACCGGTGATCTGGTCAACAGCCATGCCGATGAAGTGAACAGCTATATCGATATATTCAATAAAGTAAAAGCGCCTTTGGGTGTTTACTCGACCCTGGGTAATCACGACTATGGCAAGTATGTGCAGTGGCCGAGCGCCCAGGCCGAGCGTCAGAACGTACTGAATGTGATAGCTGCCCACAAGCAAATGGGCTGGAACATCATGCTGGACGAAAATAAGATTCTGGAGCAGAACGGCGATAAAATTGCGCTGATCGGCGTTCAGAATCTCGGTTTTGGACCAGCTGCCTTGCGGGCGGGTAATCTGGCAAAAGCCTACAAAGGCACCGAAGAATACCCGGTTAAACTACTATTGTCTCACGATCCTACGCACTGGGATGCCGAAGTTCGGCCGAACTATTCGGACATCGACGTTCAGTTTAGCGGTCATACACATGGCGCTCAATTCGGCGTCGATCTTGGCGATGTGAAATGGAGCCCGGCTCAGTATTTCTACAAGCAGTGGGCGGGATTGTACCAGGAAGGTGACCAGCGCTTGTATGTGAACCGTGGGTACGGCTACATAGGCTATCCGGGCCGGGTCGGAATTTTGCCGGAGATCACAATTTTCGAACTGGTTCAGGCCTGATCGGCTAACCAATTGCGTACCCATGCAGTTACACTGATTGATAAATCATCACATACGCTATGAAAATCGTCTTTATTACCGGGTTATCCTTTTTCATGTCGCTGTTTTCGTATCTGAAATCAGCACAGCCCCAGGAAACAGCCATTCCACTTTGCCACACGACAGATTCGCCGGGGAACGACATGTCGGCAATGGCTGCTGATCCTGCTTTCCAACGCCTTCACGAAGCTCCCCTACCCTTTACCTACACGGGTGCGGGCGAGATGGTCAAATTCTCGACGCCGGATGGTCAGCCAGCCAGCGGATTTCTGTTAAAAGCCTCGAAGCCATCGAACAAGTGGCTCCTGGTTTATCAGGAATGGTGGGGCCTGAACGATAATATCAAGAAACAGTCAGAAACGTTTTACAACGATCTCAAAGACGTAAATGTATTGGCGCTTGATATGTACGACGGCAAAGTGGCTACCGAGCCAGCCGAAGCAGGTAAACTGATGCAGTCAGCCAGCAAAGACCGGCTTATGAGTATCCAGAAAGGAGCCATTGCCTACGCAGGCCCTAAAGCTGAGTTTGCCAGTGTTGGCTGGTGTTTTGGGGGTATGTTGTCCCTTCAGTCGGCCATGCTGGAAGGCAAACAGGCGAAGGGTTGCGTGATGTACTACGGTCGTCCAGAGCAGGACATCGAAAAACTGAAGACGCTTGATACCGATGTAATTGGATTCTTTGGTAGTCAGGATAAAGGCATCACGCCGGAGTCGGTCAAGACGTTCGAAGAAAACATGGGCAAAGCTGGTAAAAAGGTAACGGTAAAAATGTATGACGCTGGTCATGGTTTTGCTAACCCGAGCAACCCCGTTTACAACAAAGAAGCCGCTGCCGACGCTTACAAACTGGCCCTGGCTTATCTGAAGAACAAGCTGAAAGCATAGCAGAAACGTACCAGTTTTTACCGGTTATAGGACAAATGGCTGATAGATGCAACATGCATCTATCAGCCATTTTTGGGTATCAGCCGATTGGGTTCTTAATAAAACTTTAACCGGTATTTGCTCGTTTTAATTAAACATTACGGCCCGTGATCTGTCTAACCAACAAATCGGTTGAAAACCGGCTATAGCCGCGAAAATGACAGAGTTGAGTGAAAGACCATCCGGGCTTGCTAAGCTATCAGGTTCCGCCAGATTTTCTTTCTTTATCTGGGGCGAGCCTAGCAAGTACAGGTTTGGTGATATCCGTCGCTGGTGAGTAAAGGTTGAGTGTGTGAGATTGGTTAGTGGCCTTTCTCGATAAAACGTAGTGAGTTAATGCATCAATCGTAAAAAACGGAAATCATGAAAACGATAAAAGGTTTGCCCTTTCTGATGGCTGGTTTGTTAGTTGTACTAATGACTAGCTGTGGACCTTCTTATGTAAGTACGGGTGGTTATGGCTATAACAACGGCTATTACGGAGCACGCCCTTACTATGGTTACGGATACAGGCCATACGGTTATTACAGACCCCCTGTGATTGTTAATCCTCCAGTTGTTGTTCGGCCCCGCTACTATTCGCCGGCACCCCGCTATTATGGCGGGAGCCCCCGGGGTGGCTATAATGGTGGTCGCAGCGGAGGTGGTGGCTTCAGCGGTGGTGGACGCTCCCGTGGACCAAGATAAACGCATAAATAGTTGAAAACAGAAAGGGCAATATCATTTAAAGATGATATTGCCCTTTCTGTTTTCAGGAACGTAGACGCCCGTTAGGCGGGCCAGCTAAAAGGCTTGCCGATATGAATGGAATAATCGCCGGAGTCAATAAGCGGTTTATCGTCTGTCTGTAAATTATACAGATAGATCCAGCAATCAGTCGTATCTCCATTAAATTGAACCGGAACGATCGCTCTGATGTACTCTGTCGGCTGTTCGAACTGATCACCTACGCCCTCATAGTAATCGAGGTAGGTGAGAATGGCTTCTTTCTGGTTACTGATATCGAAAACCGATCCATGTACGTGGGTCGCACTATCGGCTTGGTAAACAGCACCTGGGTAGCTGCCCATATCGAACGACTGTCCTGTAAATGAGCCTTCTCCCACGTAGCGGCCCCGTTGGCGCAGGTATTGAGAAAATGTATTGTCGAAAGGAGGACGGAGGGTTCCGTAAACGATCAGAAAGTCAGGATTGTATGTCATTTAATAAAAAATGGACGGCCACGCGACGAAAGTAGGGTATTTGGCGTTAGATAAGAAATGCACGGGTTATGAAACGGACAAAAATCATTCTACTGATGGCGGCATCGCTGGTGCTGATCAACGTGCCGCTGGAAACGATGGCGTCTAAAACCCCAACGGAGCAAACGGCGATTGGGCGCAAGCGAAAAGGGTATAAACCCAAGCGCGGAGGACTCTTCAATACCGGCCTTTTTCGCAAGAAAAACGGGTGTGGCTGTCCGAATCATTAAGCAATTGTTAAGAAATTGTACTAATATCATAACCAGGCCCTTTAGTGGGCCTTTTTTTGTTAAATTACTTGTAAAAATCTGTGTTTCAGCGTAAAAATTCGTACCTTTGCGGCTTGAAATATCTGAGCCGCTCCAACAAACTGGTAGAATTTATTTGATTTTTCATGATTTTCATGATTGCTCACAATAGGGTTCAGACAGATACAATCAAATCATGAAAATCAAACGAATCAGGTTGGGCCTGGTTCAGACAACATCTGTATGCAATCAATTCGCAATATAGCAATCATCGCTCACGTTGACCACGGCAAAACGACCCTGGTTGACAAGATTATTCACGCGTCCAAACTGTTTCGGGATAACCAGGAATTTGGTGACCTGATTCTGGACAACAATGACCTCGAACGTGAACGGGGTATCACAATCGTTTCCAAAAACGTATCGGTACGTTACAAGGATGTTAAAATCAACATCATCGATACACCGGGTCACAGTGACTTTGGCGGTGAAGTTGAGCGGGTTCTGAAAATGGCCGATGGCGTTTGTTTGCTGGTTGATGCCTTTGAAGGGGCCATGCCACAAACTCGTTTCGTATTAGGCAAAGCCCTGCAACTGGGTCTGAAGCCAATCGTTATCGTAAACAAAGTCGACAAGGAAAACTGCCGTCCTGACGAAGTACACGAGCAAGTTTTCGATCTGATGTTCAATCTTGGCGCTACGGAAGACCAATTGGATTTCCCAACCGTTTATGGTTCGTCGAAACAGGGCTGGATGGGTCCGGATTGGAAAACCCCAACCGATAACATCACGTATCTGCTCGACACGATCGTTGCCAACATTCCACCAGCCCCCATGAACGAAGGTCTGCCACAAATGCAGATCACGTCGTTGGATTATTCAGCCTTCGTAGGCCGGATCGCTATCGGACGGGTACACCGCGGAACGCTGAAAGAAGGAGCTAACATGGCCCTTATAAAAGCGGATGGTTCAGTTAAAAAAGTTAAAATCAAAGAGTTACAGACTTTCGAAGGCCTCGGCAAACTGAAAGTAGGTGAAGTGGCATGTGGCGATATCTGCGCGGTTACAGGTCTTGAAGAATTCGAGATTGGTGATACGCTGACCGACGCTGACCAACCCGAAGCACTGGCCCGCATCTCGGTGGATGAGCCAACCATGAATATGTTGTTCACGATTAACAACTCGCCTTTCTTTGGTAAAGAAGGTAAGTTCGTTACGTCGCGCCACCTGCGTGAGCGGCTCTACAAAGAAATTGAAAAGAATCTGGCGTTACGTGTAGAAACGACCGATAGCGAAGACCGATTCCTGGTTTATGGTCGGGGTATTCTTCACTTGTCCGTTCTGATCGAAACCATGCGTCGTGAAGGGTATGAACTGCAGGTTGGTCAGCCACAGGTATTGTACAAAGAAGACGATAACGGGCATAAACTGGAGCCTATCGAAACCCTCGTGGTTGACGTTCCGGAAGAAACAGCCGGTAAGGTTATTGAGTTAGCCACCCAGCGTAAGGGTGAATTGCTGATCATGGAACCGAAAGGCGATCTGCAACACCTGGAGTTCGATATCCCATCGCGCGGTCTGATCGGCCTGCGGTCAAATGTACTGACGGCAACCTTCGGGGAAGCGGTTATGAGCCACCGGTTCAAAGAATACCAGGAATACAAAGGACCAATTCCGGAACGGATCAATGGTTCATTAATTTCGATGACCAGCGGTTCAGCTACGGCTTACTCGATCGATAAACTTCAGGATCGTGGATCGTTCTTTATCGAACCCGGCGACGAAATTTATACGGGTCAGGTAATTGGTGAGCACAACCGTCAGAATGACATTGTTGTTAACGTAATAACAGCGAAGCAATTGACGAACATGCGGGCTTCGGGTTCGGATAACAACGTAAAAATTGCGCCTAAGATCTCGTTCTCTCTCGAAGAGAATATGGAGTACATCCAGAAGGACGAATACCTGGAAGTAACGCCTAAGTCGATGCGGATTCGTAAAATTTATCTTGACGAAAACGAGCGTAAACGCAATCAGAGCAAATTCGCAATGGCTTAATTCGCGAATAGCGGACAAGTCTTTTTCGATAACAAACGAAGCCCCGCTTGAGCAATCAGGCGGGGCTTTGTTTGTTGGTAAACTAGTTTACTCTTCAGAATGTAAAGTACTTATCTGTTCGGAAAGCAAAAGCAGGCAACGATTTGAACTGAAATGTGGTGGCCGGTTTTGCAGAGGTTTCAAGGGCTGTTTGTGTCGGCTTGGTATCCACAAAAGCAGAATGCCGATGAACATGGTAATAACCAGCTACAAACAGCGAACCGCCGATAACTGATAGTGCAATTTTTTTCATAGTGTATTGAGTAGAATTCATAAATGATGTGTCTACAACTGCTAATAACTGATGTTGAATAAATTTGTTTCAAAAAGAGACGCCTATTCTGAAACAAAGTCGATTGTAGATTCTGTGCTCATCCCGTTGAATATCAGCGCCAAAAAGAGGTTTTTGCACGTCAACGACTTGCCGTTTGTAACTAACTGACAGCAAAAAGGCGTTTGTCGATGGCTTACCGACCCGCAAAGCTAGGCCCGGATTGAGCATTAATCCACCCTTTAGTTCGTAACCGGTAGAACTTTTGTTAAGCCAGGTGAAGCCATAACCAGCATCGGCGATGGCCAGTACACGAACATTTCGGTAAGGATTTCGGGCTAAATCGAAACGTAGTCCGGCCCCAACGGGCATAACCAGCGCGGCTTTATACCAGTCAATACCCACCAGGCCACCAACAGCTAACCGTCGGCTTACCTGAACACCATTGAAGGTCTGCGCTGTAAAGCTCAGTTTGTTTTCGACAAGCTGGGCCGCCGATGACCCGGAAGCTACCCGACCGAACAGCCCGCCCACTTCCGTATAGTTGACGTACGTGAGCGGATGAGAACCGGATTGAGCCCGGACGTTCCCGAAAACGAACAGGCTTACAAGCAACAAATAAAGTGGCTTCATACTGATGCTTAGTAATAGGATGGACGACTGATCGGGATATGACTCAACGGGCGCAGCTGACGCGGGTTACTGGCGTCGAACTGATAGAAACCATCTTTACCAATTAGGAGTAACGATTTTTCCAGTGGAATGACGTCATACGCATTTAAATTCTCGATGTGCTGCAATTCGTTGACATTCATAGCATCGGCCACGTCGAGCGATTTAAGGCCGTAGACACCCTCGCAAATGAACAAGTTGGGGTATGAAACGCCCAGCCCGTGCGGGTTGCGCATTGGGTAACTCTTGAGCAGGCGTGGATTCGTCAGGTCGGAGACATCAACGACATCAAGTTGGTTAGTAAATCCACCGCACTGATTACCTGAACGTAGCGTTACGTAGGCCAGGTTCTCATGCACCACAACTGGGTCGCATACACGCGCATGCTGAAACACCGATAAACGCTGGGGTTTTTCCGGGTTGGCGTTGTCGTAAATGAACATACCCGTCTGCGAACCAATGAATAGCTTGTCTTTGTACGGAAAAATCGTCTCAATGCCCCAGCCCATTTGTATGGCGTTACCAACTTTTGGCTGAGCCGGGTTTTTAATGTCAAACAGTTGCATCGTCGACTGATTGACCGTGTAGAGGTAATCGCTGTAGAGCGCAAAGCGGGCCATTGACCCCGCCACTCCATTTGTCGTTGAGCTTCCGGATGCTTTGTCGGACCCCGCTGAACTTGCCTGCGCGTTGAAGAATGTATTCGTTACCCAGCCTCCCCTGTTTGGATTAACGCCTTCTTCACAATTGGTATCAGTTGTTTCGGTTACGTAGCTGACTTTCTGGTCGTAGACCATCTGATTTGCGTTGTCAAAACTCCACCAGCCGCCCTCAAATGAGCCGTTTGGAAATACGTTCTGCACCCGGTTGATGGCCTGTATAGAGGATGGATTACTGATGTCAAATGTCACCAGGTCCATGTAGCTATCGGCATATAAGATATTATTGCGGATAGCCATATCCCCATTGCCCGGAATGCGAACAAAAGCAACGGGTGTCGGGGCCGACGGATTACGATTATCAATAATGTGAATTCCTTCTTTCAACTCATTGATGAACAGGTACTGGTCTTTGGTGTAAATCTTACCTGGATTTACCAAGGCCTGGGGCGGCACAACTTGAATGCCCTGCCTGAGTTGACTGGCCGTAAAGGAAACCGGAGAGTATCGCCGGTAGGTTCGGATTTCCTGGCAGTTGTCGGTGCAACCCGCCAGCGATAAAAACGGGAGCGTGAAGAAAAGTAGTAGACGGTTCGATTTCATAGACACGATGTGATAGGGTTTGTGATTAAGAGTCTGTACACCGTGAAAGCGTTGTAAATCAGTACAAAAAATTGCCCGGCTGTCCTGATTACGGCCGGGCAATGTTGATCTTACACAAAAAGTTAGCAATTATTACCGTTGGTGCGAATCTCCGGAAGCGGTGAACCACCGTTCGGAATCCTACACATTCAATTTATTCGTTTGTATTCCATCACGTGCGGTTGCGCTCCGGCATGGTACACGCGCAGATGATCGTCTTTTGTCACGTCATACCGCACCGCTGCCTTCAGATTTGTCAGGTAAGCCTGTTCAAACGCCATGGCTTCTGGTGGTCCTGACACATACGTGCTGGCCAGGTTATCGGCGACCAGTACGCCATCCAGGGTGGCAAATAACCGCAACGTGTAGGTGTTTACCGCTGCCTTACCGTTCGCCAGAAAGGGCGTAATGTCGTGCGGTGGGTTTGCGGAATCATACGCAAACGTCAGGGTCACGGCATACGAGGAGTTCGCATCGATGAGTTGCCAGGTGCCAATCAGGGTTGCTATTTTCGGCGCTACTATGGCTTCTTTCTGGCTACACTGACTGGCCAGGAACAGAATCAGCAAGAAAACAATCGGTCTATTTTTCACGAACTGGTTTGAGTTGGATCCGCAATTTTACCGATAAATAACACGGTTCCTGTGCTCTTTTCATGAATCACAAAAACAAAGGGTCGATCGCAGAGCGTTGGCAGTGGTACCGATGTGGTTGAAATACCCCCCGTTGTGACCGCGGCCGCTTCGGTTCCTTGCTCATCTACAGCCACAAACGTGTTTTGTTTCACAAAGCTCAGCGTTAGGCCTCCTTTGCTATTGATCTTCGTAAAATCGGCTCGATCCGTAAAAGCCGTCGGCATTCCCATTGTTGTGAGTGCCTTGTTCAGGTTAATTTCGTAATTGAGCGTGAACTTGGGCAAACCAATATCGAACAGGCCCGGCGTCATTTCTTTTTGCAGCTGAGCCCACTCGGAACTGGTCATGTTATTAATAACGGCATCAGCCGTTGTGCTTTGGGCAGGAAGTAACACCGTCATCACGTAAGCGGGCCCATCGGTACGAGCAGCGCCATAGGGTAGCTCAAAGGCTGTATAAGTAGATCGAAAAGCGCGATTCAGCTGGCTATTAAGCCGCATCATGCGAACATTAGTCGTGGCATCAGACACCAGCTTAAAGGGAGAGTCAATGGTTTTGGTTGCGTCGAACCGGGTTTGCCAATCTCCTTTGACATATAAGGCATTCATCAAAAACATGACATTGTCGGGCTGTATCTGATCGATCACCTTCGAAATTTTTCCGTTCGTTTTCTGACTTGCCCAGTTGTTGATGGTGTTCACGGTGGCCGGGTTGGTAAAATCCTGCGCCGATAGTTCAGCGTAGAACGTCTGTTTTAGCAAATCCTGGAAGGCGTTCTCAACCGAAAATGTGTTTCGGTACCAAACTGAGTTTGCCAGTGTAAGCGTAACCTTGGGGTCAGCTTTAGGCAGATTTGTCATCAGGTTGTTATACGTCGCATTGGCTTCGGCCAGTGTTTGTGTATCCAGGTGCAGCGTTTTCTGAATTTCCTGCGCCGTTTGGCCATTGGCTCCATTAAGAATCATGCCCAGGGCAACATGAAGGCTCAGGGGCGATATGACTATATTTTTGGCCTGACCTTCTTCGGTATTTACCTGTTTTGCCAGATCAAAAGCGAACTGGTTTGTTTGATCGGCAAAGGGAGCCGATACCCGCAACTCACTGGGTGTATTTATTCCCGGCGTAAGATCGACCGGTGCCGTATTACAACTGATCGCCATTAGCATTGTGCCAAGGGCAGCCGCCGTCAATGTGGAAAAAAGAGTCCGTTTCATAGGGATAGTTCGTTGAGTTGTCTACGCCTTATGGGCATTCGTCAAAGGCTTTGCGTTGGCTACGCAGCGCACTGACCAGCGATTCGAAACCGGGAATCGTTTGACCATACTCAAACGTTACCCGATGTTTCTGGTCACCGCGTTGTAGCTCAATGTATTCAGCACCGCCGTCGGCGCAGTCGGGGCAACCCAGCCTTTCGGGTTGTTTACTGAATGCTTCCAGATCGGCCAGCGTATTCAATGAATCCCGGCTGGCCTGGTCAATTGTTCTCTGGCAGCTTTTGGGCGACGTCTGCGCTTTATCGCGGCTAAACATGGTCAGATCGACCGTTGCTCCGTTGATGACGTACTCTTTAACGCAGTAGCCAGCGCACATGCCAAACGAAGTGCCGGTACGAATAGTCAATGGATCGCCCGATGTATGCTCGCCCGACGAGACGCGGGTTGGATTGCAGCGGCCCATGATCATCAGGAACAGGAAGATAATACTCGTCAGTTTCATGGTTGTCAACGGCTAAAAATGATAATCGACCCCAACGCTCATTCCCGTAGCGGTAGGATGGCCCTGTACCTGAGCATCGGCTTTCGTGCTCGATTCCAGCGAAGGCTGATACATACCCGCCAGCGAAGCCGACCATTGGCGCGATGGCCGATACCGCAAGCGGGCCCCCATGGTGGCGGCTAAGGAAACCGGGCGATAAACACCATCGTTGTTCGTCACAACCAGCGCGTCACCAACGGTATTCTTAACGAAGATGTTGGTCAACAAGCCCCCAATTACGGCCATGCTCAATTTCTTGCGCGGCCGTAACTGATAACCCACCTGAACGGGCACCTGAACGTACTGGTAGTCATTATTGATCGTTTGCAGATTCTGATTCGATACGGGCGCGTACGAGGCTACACTGTTGTAGTTGACCTGAGGGGCGTTGCTGGCTGACTTACTGTTTTGCGAACTGTTGCGAAGGGCATCGACGTAGGCATTACCGCTCGTTGAGTTCCGATTGGCTACTATATCCATCTGACCCATTGCCAACGGTTGTCCCGGCGTCTCGACAGTGGCGTGTCCTGATAAATAACCGATACCCGACTCAACCGACCAGCGTTCTGTTAGCTGCACACCCGCCCCCGCCTGATAAGCTACCGAATAATTCGCCCGGCTATTGACCGCTGGCTGGGTAGCTACATTCGCCTGAGCCAGCGCTGTATTTGAAAAAGACGATTGTACGGACCGGACCGATACCATTGGGTTAAACGAGCCCGGCATCATGCTCACCGATGCCCACAATTCTCTTGGCTGCCGCTTCGATTTACTGATCTCGGGTTCGTTCATGGCGTCTACCGGTCTGACCCAGACAATCCGCTGAATGGAACCAGGCCTACGCATGCGTAATGGCTTACCATTCAGCTTATCGAAAAGGACAATAGCCGCGACGGCGTTCTGACTTACTGTGCTGTTAGTCGTGGATGAGCGACTAGCCGGTGCATAAGATGCCGTTGTCATTGATGAGAAACTCGCTTTCGGATTCTCTGCCTTGTGCATGGCTACTGAGGCATCTACCATCGCTTGTAAGGCGTCTGCCGAATTAAATCTACGATCAGATCTCGATTCTGCCTGAGCAACGAGTGCCTGTGCGTCGTTGGTCGTTGCCTGGCGATTGCTCAGACCACCAATCGGGTGAACATACTTCGTTAGCGACCGGGTTTTTACCGCAGCAACTGCTTCGTTCTGAACGCGGTGAACATTGTTTTTCGATAAGGCCGCACTTGCTGCTGACGGCTGGCGACGAGCATCCGCTACCTCATTGGTCCGGTTCAGGGAGTGCACCTGGGCCAGCGGTCGTGTCGCCGACGGGGTATTCAGGGCCCACCAGCCAACAAGAAGTAACGCTACTGCAGCCGCAATACCTGACCCCCATAGTAACGGCCGCGACGAGGCCAGTCCTGTTCCCCAGAGCGGCAAAACCTTCGGCCCGCCAGACTCATCCAGATGCTGCTCAATGCTGGACCAGACGCGTGGTGGCGGCATTTCGGACGCTTCTTCGAAGGTCTTCCGCCAAAATTCGTCGGGTAAGTTTTTCTCTAATTCATCCATTTCAGTATTGTCGTTCAACGTGGGCGGCCCTGGGCGGACTGCCCATCGGCCAACCGTTTGTCAGCTTGTATTTTTTGTTGTAAAAGACCCCTTGCTCTGGAATACTGCGATTTGGAGGTTCCCTCAGCTATATCGAGCATCTCGGCAATTTCTGGATGATTGTATCCCTCGATCGCGTACAGATTAAAAACGGCCCGACAACCGGGGGGCAGTTCCTGAATCAGTTGCAACAGGTATTGGTAGTTCAGGGCGGGCAAACTTTCGTCAGCTTGCGGTAACATAGGGGCCAGTTCCTGTACATCGGCGGTGTTTTCCCACGGCTTCTGTTTACGTATGGCTTTTAGAGCTGTATTTATAACGATCCGTTTTAACCAGGCTTCCAGGGGGCACTCGAACCGAAATGAGTCGATGTGCCGGTAAATCTTTACAAAGGCATCCTGCAAAATGTCTTCCGCTTCGTCGGGGTCACGGATGTATCGTTTGCAAACAACAAAGAGCTTCCCGGCAAACCGCTCATAGAGCTGTCGCTGCACAATTCGGTCCTGCCGTCGGCACCCTTCAACTAATTCGTATTCATCCTGCATAGCAACGTTGACTTCTCCATGACCTCATCTATCGTTAAACCGTTGCAAGTCTTCTGAAAAAAATTTCGTAACGCTCTATGGCTACCTCGTCAGCGACTGTATCGTTCACTCAGTATTAACGCATCTGCCACTTCCATCGACATGGAAAAGGGTAGCAGGAGTTTTTATGTCATTAATGTTGGATACTTTGCAGATATGTATCTTTGAGAGCCTAATAAGTTGTTCTTATAACCCGTTGGAAAACGGCTGTTACTCATTCACAGAGAGTTCGTCCAACAGATCGAGTCGTGGTCATGGGCTGTCTGCATTGGAAAGTTATATGAATAATAATAAGACCATCCGTCGTTTGTTTGGTTAGTTAGTCAGTGGACCCGCTCTGGATCATAGGGTACAAATGAATGTTTGATAAAAATCATGAAGTCAATTTTTTCGCTGAATCCTTTTCCAATTGCCTTAACAACACTTGGTTTTTTATACATAGCGGGTACCACGTTTGGGCCAGACGACCAGTTTGTGGGATCTTCTCCCAATTATGAACCGACCCGGCAGCAACGCATCGTTGTCGATACCGATTCGAACAAGCTTTATCTGCCCAACGACCTCGAAGCAACGCTCTGGGCAGAATCGCCCATGGTGTACAACCCGACCAGTATGGACGTAGATGCCAGAGGGCGGGTGTGGGTTACGGAGGCCGTTCATTACCGAAAATTTAACAATAAGGCCGCACTTAACTCGCCAGACCGGGATCAACCCGATGGAGAACGCATTGTTATTCTGGAAGACACCAACGGAGACGGGAAAGCGGATGAGAGCAAGGTGTTCGTGACCGATCCGGAGTTGGTGTCGCCCCTGGGTATTGCCGTAATTGGCAACAAAGTTATCGTATCCTGTTCGCCCAATCTGATCGTTTATACGGACGAAAACGGCGACGACAAGTCCGATAAGAAAGAGATTATGCTGGCCGGATTCGGGGGACTGGATCACGATCACTCGCTTCATGCGGCCGTTGCTGGTCCCGACGGTAAATACTACTTCAACGTTGGAAACGCCGGTCCACACACGGTAACGGACAAGGATGGCTGGACACTGCGCTCAGGGAGCCTGTTCGTGGGCGGAAGCCCTTACAATAAACGGAACCACGGCAACCAAGTAAGCGACGATGGGCGTGTCTGGACGGGTGGTCTGGCTTTGCGCATCGATGCCGACGGGTCAAACCTGAAAGTAATGGCCCATAACTTTCGTAACAGCTACGAAACCGCGCTCGATTCGTATGGTACTATGTGGCAGAACGACAACGACGACCAGGTAATGGCCTGCCGCACCAGCTTTCTGATGGAAGGAGCCAACGCCGGGTATTTCAGCAGCGACGGTACCCGCTACTGGCAGGGCGATCAACGGCCGGGTCAATCGGTTCCTGTGGCTCACTGGCATCAGGAAGATCCTGGTGTTATGCCTGCTGGCGATATTACGGGAGCCGGTTCGCCTACAGGACTAGTTATGTACGAAGGCGATGAACTGGGACCGCAATACCGGGGTATGCTGCTAAGCGCCGAAGCGGGGCGGAATGTTATTTTTAGCTACAAGCCCGAACCCGTGGGTGCAGGCTTTCGACTGGCCCGCACTGATTTCATCAGCACGTTGCCTGAAGTAGACGCCAATTATACATGGAATATGGTCGCGAACGATCCGCGCAAGTGGTTCCGCCCCAGCGATATAACCGTGGGTACCGATGGGGCTATCTACATAGCTGACTGGTATGATCCGGTGGTAGGCGGGCATCAAATGAAGGATACCAAAGGCTATGGTCGTATTTACTGCATCACGCCGAAAGGTAAAAAACTGAAAACACCCAAAATAGATCTACGAACAACGCAGGGGCAAATTGCCGCCCTCCTAAACCCCGCCGTAAACGTCCGGATGCTTGGCTTCGAGGCCCTTGCCGAACAGGGCGAAAAAGCGGTGGAGCCCGTTATGGCGTTGCTGGCCTCGCCAAATCCGTACCATCGCTCGCGGGCTATCTTTTTGCTGGCCCAACTGGGTGCCGAGGGGCAGTTCGAAGTCGAACGATTGCTGAAGGCTGTCGATGCATCCGTCCGGGTTACGGCTTTGCGGGCTCTACGGAGCATCACCCCCGAAAACGCCAAATCCATTCCGGCCCTGACCGCTTCCCAACGGGCGCTGTTACCGCTGATGGGAAACCTAAGTGTCGATCGGAGTGCCGCTGTTCGTCGTGAGGTAGCTATTGCCCTGCGTGATGTGCCGTTCGATGAGTGCAAATACATGCTCATAAATCTGGTGAAGGGCTATGATGGGCAGGATCGGTGGTATTTGGATGCGCTCGGTGAAGCGGCCGACGGAAAAGAAGAGGCCTTGTTCTCGGAACTTCGCCAGACCCTGCCCGAAGACCCAACGAAATGGGATCAGAAAACCGCCGACATTATCTGGGAACTGCATCCGCCATCGGCCGTAGCCTTGCTGAAAAAGCGTGCCGAAAGTCCGTCGCTTACGGCCAACGCCCGCAAACAGGCTATTGTGACACTTGGTTTCATTAAGAGTAAACCTGCTGCGCTGGCCATGATCGACTTATCCAAGTCGGCTGACAAAGACGTCGCCGATCAGGCAACCTACTGGATGGGTTTTCGGAGGAATAACGACTGGGCCAAGTTGCTGAACTGGGAAGAACTAATGCCGACAAAGATGTCTGCAAGCGAACAGAAAACGCTGGCTAACCGGCAGATTCTGCTGGATGAGTCCAAATCCGATGCTGAAAAGCGGAAGGTCGCCCTGGAAATGGCCCGCAGTTCAGAGGGTGGTCGGGTTCTGGTTGGCTTAGCTGCTGACAAAAAGCTGTCGGATAAACTGATAAAATCCATCGCGCCAGCCATGTTGAAAAACCCGGATCAGAACGTCCGGGTCATGGCGAAAGACTATTTTTCACCAAAACAGGATGTTCAACTGGTTGCCGAAACAACAGCCGTCGTTTCAAAACCGGTTCAGCTAGTTGCTGTTCAACCCGTTGCGGCTGACCCCGCTCCTACTAAACCCGTTGCAATTACTCCCAGCGCCACGACCAGTTCTGACCCACTCGTTACGCAGATTGCCATGCTATCGGGTAGTGAAAAAGCGGGCCGGACAGTGTTTAGCGCCAACTGCGCAACCTGTCACCGCTACGGTCAGCAGGGTAGCGATGTTGGTCCGGAGTTAACGAAAATTCACCAGAAGTTCGATAAAAATGGCTTGCTGGATGCGATTATTCACCCGAGTGCGGCTATCGCTTTTGGGTATGAACCCTGGCTGATTACAACCAAGAAAGGCCAGACATTTTACGGCTTTCTGGTTAGTGATGGTGAGCAGGCGGTCGTTGTAAAAGGAATAAAAGGCCAGAAGCACGCCATTCCAACCAACGATATTTCGTCTCGTCGCCAGTACAAGAGCAGCCTCATGCCCGACCCTGCTTCGATGGGGCTAAATAATCAGCAACTTGCTGATTTGGCGGCTTTTCTGTTGAAACAGTAAGGCCACTTAGTATTCTGGTGGGGGCAGACGGTCGCCCGCTGGCGTTCTCAAACCTGCCCCCACCAGCTCAAACTACTCCTTAACCGTGTACCCTTGTTTTTTGAGCTCGGCCGCTGTTAGGTTAATGATATTTACGTCGAGCTTAATCGGAGACAGGGGTGTATCGGTAGAGTCGGTTTTAACGGCAACGATGGCGTCGATTACATCCATGCCCTTGAAAACCTGACCAAACACCGTGTATTTGTCATCCAGACGGGCGAGTCCCTTCCGATTCTGAACGATGTAAAACTGACAACCTGCCGAGAGCATCTGCGGATTATCATCACGCCCGGCCCCAACGGCTCCATACACGTGTCTGATCGTTGGAACGAACTCGGGTTTCAGCAGGTAAGGTGAACCAGCAAATCCGGCTGGTGTATCAGGACAGCCACCCTGCGCCACGAAATTATTGATGACCCGGTTGAACGTCAGGGTGTCCCAGTATCCCTTGTCGGCCAGCTTCATAAAACTGGCTTTGTGATTGGGCGTTTCGTTGTATAGCCAGAAAAGAACCTCTCCCTTGTTTGTTTTGATCTGCCCGACTGGGTAGGTCTTCGGTGGTGTGGGTGGGGCCGAGAATGTAACAAGGTACATTAGAGCCAGTAGAATGTTCGCCATAGTGATAGAGATAAACGGGAATGATACGCTTAAATATAGGCAAGGAACCGTAACCCAGGGCAAAATGTCCGGCACGTCGATTAAACCCTTCCTCGTCATTCAGAGTCATAGTAACCAGTGTTGTGGAAAAATAGAAACATAGTCATCTACCACAACGAACCACCTGTGCTACACACAATGAACGCTTATTTTTCTCTTTTCCTGATGCTGATGGCCATGGCTGCATCGGCCCAGAACCAACCCCAGCCGACGTATACCTCCGATTGGAAACGGACCGACTCGCTGGCTTCCAAAGGGTTGCCTAAATCGTCGCTGCAGATCGCCAACCGGATTTATAAGGAAGCCAGAGCCGCCCATAACTACCCGCAGGTGGCGAAGGCAGCTATGGCACGCATGATTTTTCGGACTTACTCGGACGAAGATGCTTACGTAGAACTGATCAACTCGCTGCAACGGGATATTACAGAAACGCCCGAACCGGCTAAATCCGTTCTGCAATCGGTACAGGCAGATATTTATTGGCGCTATTTTCAGCAAAACCGCCAAAAATTTTACAACAGAACCACCGTAGGGCAGGCTGTAAAAGGTACCGGTGGAGGTGGAAAAGCTAAGCCTGGCGCTACCGCTACTGAGTCAAAGAAAGCAGCCGATACAACCGCCGATTTCAGAACCTGGGACGCTCCTCACCTTGTGGAAGCGATAACCCGCGCCTATCTGGAATCATTGAAAGCTCGCGAACTGTTGCAGAAAACGCCCATTGCCGCTTATGACGTTCTGCTCGAAAAAGGCGATGCCGATGCTCGCCCGCTTCGCCCCACCCTTTACGACTTACTGGCGCACCGAGCCATTGATTTCTTTCAAAATACAGAGCCTGATCTGCTGAAACCGGTTTTCAACTTTGATCTGGATCAGGCCAACTACCTGGCTGTCCCGGATGTGTTTGCCAAATTGACCATTCAGAGCCGGGATTCGCTATCGGGACGTTTTCAGGCGCTGAAGCTGTATCAGCAGTTACTGACATTTCATCTGTCGGATGCAGCACCCAACGCGCTGGCCGATGTCGATGTACTCCGGTTGCAGTTTGTGTACCGAAATAGTGTCGTTCCGACAAAGGATTCGCTCTATCGGCAAACGCTTGATAAACAAATTGGCCGGTATAAAAACCAACCTGCCGAAGCGGTCTACGGGTTTCAGCTAGCGTCGTTCCTGGCAAACGTGGGTAACGACGTTCGGCCACTCGATGACGATGCGCTTGACTCAGATCGGCCGAATCCGCTGCGTTGGAACAATAAGCAAGCCGCCGATATCTGTCAGGATTTGATTCGTCGCTTTCCCGCAACGCTGGCCGCTAAACAGGCTGATCAGTTGCTGAGCCGATTAATCAAACCGTCTTATTCGCTGGAGGCAGAGCACATAAATGCCCCTGACCAACCTTTCCGGGTACTGGTGAATTACCAGAATATTGGTAAAATACGGTATCGGATCATCAAGATTAACGTGTCCGAATTACAGACGTACTGGAACCGAGTTAATAATGGAAACCAGCCTAATCCGTTTTTTAAGACAATGGTCAAACGCTCTCCTGTACGAGAGGAATCGGTCGCACTACCCAACGATGGTGATCTGAACAGGCATTCTGTAGAAATACCCCTGTCGGGTTTATCCTCCGGGCAATATCTGTTGCTGGCTACCAACGAGGAAAAATTTCGGCTGGAATTGGAGTTGGTACAACACACCGTTTTTACGGTATCTGCTCTGGGTTACATTGCCTCGTCTGGCAACAACGCTGATGAATTGCTTTACGTAACCAATCGGCTTACCGGTGAGCCTGTGAATAAGGCGTCGGTGTCATTGGTGACTGCCCAAACGCTCAACGCCCTCAGCCGTCTTACCACCGCTCAGACGGACGCTAATGGACGACTGAAAATACCCGCCAGTGCTATGCCTGTACAGGCTACGTTTCAGTACCTGATTACGTCAGGACAGGATACGTTGCTTTCGGGAACACAGGGTTATTACCGGAACAACAATCAGGAAGAGAGCGAAAAACCACAGACGTACGTCAAGCTGTTCACTGATCGGTCCATCTATCGGCCCGGCCAACTGATCTACGCGAAAGGTCTGTTGTATGAGGGCAAAACGAACCAGTTCGACGTTGTCGCCAACGAAGCCGTTGATGTCGAACTGCTTGACCAAAACGGAGAACGTATCGCTAAACAGACGCTCAAGACCAACGAATTCGGTACGTTCGCGGCCACCTTTACCGCTCCCGCGGGTAGGCTTACAGGCATGATGACCATTCAAACCAGTCATGGCGGTACCAGCATTCGGGTGGAAGAGTACAAGCGACCTACATTCGAGGTAAAGACCAATCCAATAAAACAGTCGTTTAAGCTGGGCGATACGATAACTGTTGCCGCACTGGCCAAAACGTTTTCGGGGGCGGTTGTCGACGGAGCTGCTGTTCGTTATCGGGTAACGCGTAGGGTTCGGCAACGGTGGTATGAGTGGTCTACGGCTCGGATCGGAGGAGGCTTCCGGAATACCAGCCAGCGTGAGATTGCGAGCGGAACTACCGCGACGGATGCACAGGGGGCGCTCCGAATCACTTTTGCGGCCACGCCTGACCTTGAAAAATCACGTCAGGATAACCCCGTTTTTGAATTCGATATAGCCATCGACGTGACGGACAAGGCGGGCGAAACGCGCAGTACGACCCAGACGCTTGCCATTGGGTATTCGGCCTTGCAGGTCAGCCTGGCTATTCCGGAGCAGATAGAGAAAACCAAACCGGTTTCTTTTCCTATAAAAATCACCAATCAATCGGGCGAAAAAGTGGCGGCCAAAGGGCAGCTTACCGTGTATCGGTTGCAACCACCCAGCCGACCGTTACGAAACCGACTCTGGAATCGTCCTGACCGGCAATTGCTGAGTCGGGCGGAATTTGAGAAGCTATTTCCGAACGATGTGTATGCCAATGAACTGGACCCAAGAACCTGGCCCAAAGGAGACATCATTCAGCAGCAGGTCATCAACGCACCGGCTGATTCACTGATCAAGCCAGATATTAGCCGATACACGCCCGGAGAATATGTTGCCGAGGTAACGGTTGTCGATTCTTCGGGAAAGACGATCAAGGAGCGGGCTTTCTTCACCGTCGTAGACGATAACCAGCCAGTGGCTTCGGCTCGGGCCGATCGCTGGGTACAGGTTCGCAAAGCTACCATCGAACCCGGTGAAGAGGCCATCTTTTGGGTAGGTACTGGTCAACCGGGCTGGGTGTTGATGACCGTTGAGGAAAACCATAAGGTTGTGCGGCAGGAATGGGTAAAGACCGAGGGAAAGCCCCGGCGGGTAACTTTCCCCATTACCGAAAAACAACGGGGTGGCCTGGCTATTCATTTTGCCGTGATCCAGAACGGACGCCTGTATCAGGAATCGCAGGTCGTTGTGGTACCCTTCACCAACAAGCAACTAACCATCGAGACAAAAACCTTCCGGAATAAGCTCAAGCCCGGCGAACGTGAAGAGTGGACGTTAGCCATTCGTGGGCTGGACAAGAAACCTGCCGAACTGGTGGCTACGCTTTACGATGCGTCGCTGGATGCGTTTGCCCGACTCGACTGGCCCACCGCCTTCTACGAGCCGTATCAAACGAATTTCTACGGATGGCAAACCAACAGTTTCAATGCACAGGGAAGTAGTGCGCTTTTTTACCACTATCAGCCTGAGCCACCTGTTCCAGAGCGCCGATATGACAAATTAGGGTGGTTAGGCTATCGATTCTCCCCGTACGGAAATCGTCCATTTTCGCACATCCCCATCGGCTCATTTGGCGTGTCGGGTGATGCTATACAGATAACTGTCCGACGGATGGGTAATGTCATTAGCGGGACGGCGAAACTTAAAAACGGCTCAACCGTACCCGGTGTTAACGTGTCAATAAAAGGTTCCGCGACAGGCACATCATCAAACGAAAAAGGGCAGTTCTCCTTGACGAATCAATCAGGCGCTAAAGAGGTTACCTTGATCTTTTCGACAGTCGGTTACGTTAGCAGTGAAGGGGTTCTCAAGCAAAAAACGGCGTCATTTCAGCTAATGCCCGATGCGTTGGCCCTTAGCGAAGTAGCTGTGGTTGGATATGGTACAGAAATGCGCCGTAGTGTGAGCGGAGCCGTTGCAAAAATGGCTGCGCCCATGCAGAGTGATGCGAACGAATCGAACCGGTATGCCGTAGAGACGCACTCCCTTGCGTCTCAAACCCCATCCCCCATCATCAACCTTCGCCGTAATGTTAACGAAACCGCTTTTTTCATTCCACAGGCCCAAACGGACAAAGAGGGGCGGGTTGTCCTGAAATTTACCATGCCGGAAGCGCTTACCCGTTGGCGGTTGCTGACATTCGCGCATACGAAAGACCTGAAAACCGGTACGCTGGAACGGGAGATCATTACCCAGAAAGAACTGATGATCACGGCCAATTCACCCCGTTTCCTGCGCGAAGGCGACACCATCCGGCTAACGGCCCGCATGAATAACCTAAGCGAAAAACCCCTTTCTGCGCTGGCAAGCCTTTCTTTGCTGGATGCTCTGACCGGTGAGCCCATCAATCAGAAACTGACGAACGCCAGCCTGCAATCGACCGTCAGCATTGATCCCGGTGCGGGGCAGGTTGTTGGCTGGACGCTGGTTGTGCCAACGGGTCTCGATGCTGTTACCTGTCGCCTGACGGCGCAATCGGGATTATTTACCGATGGGGAAGAGTTTACGATTCCCGTATTGCCCAACCGAATGCTGGTGACCGATACTAAACCATTCTGGATTAATGGATCGGGGACCGGAGCAACGAAAACAAAAGAATTCACCTTAAAGGAACTGACTACTCTCTCGCCCGAACTACCGGTGCAGCACGAGCGATTGACCGTAGAGGTAACCAGCAACCCCAGCTGGTATGCGCTACAGTCGTTGCCCTATTTGATGGACTATCAGTATGAATGTGCCGAGCAGTTATTCAGCCGATTGTACGCCAATAGCCTTGCCGCACACATCGTCAACAGCAAACCTGCGTTCCGACAGGTGATTGCTGAATGGCAAAAAACGCCCCCAACGAGTCCTCTTCAGTCGAACGAAGCGTTGAAAGCCGTCATGCTGGAGAATTCGCCCTGGCTGGCCGATGCTCGTTCAGAAGCCGATCGGCAGGCGAAACTGGGCCAGTTGCTGGATGCCAGCCGGATGGAAAGCGAGCAGATTCGGGCGTTTGAAAAATTGAAGCAGTTGCAAATAGCCGGGGGCACTCCAGCCCAGGGTGGTTTCCGTTGGTTTGGGGGCATGGAGCCAAATCTGACCATGACCCTGCATATCCTGAGCGGGTTCGGCCATTTGCAGACATTAGGCGTTGCGTTTCCGGCGGAGATACGGGCCGATCTGGATGAGATGAAAACTCAGGCTATCCAGTTTGCCGATGCGGAAATCAGGCAGTGGGTCAACGAGCAGAAAAAAAATGATGAGCAGAAGAAAGGGAAAAAGGTGCCTTCCTGGTACTTCTCGGCTACCCAATACCTGTATGCCCGTAGCTTCTACCCGAACGTACCCGTCGACAAAACCGTACTGGCCTATCTGAAACAGCGGGTGGCCAGCGATTGGTTGAGCCAGAGTCTGCAAGGACAGGCGTTGTCAGCTATGGCACTCAATCGTTTCGGTGATACCAAAACGGCGGATGGTATTCTGCGTTCGCTGCGCGAGCGGGCGCGGGAGTCAGACGAGTTGGGTATGTATTGGCCGGAAAACCAAAGCGGGCTGTATTGGTACCAGACACCCATCGAAACCCAGGCCTATCTGATCGAAGCCTTCGGCGAAATAAGGCAGGACGGGCCCTCAGTCGATGCGATGAAACGCTGGTTACTGCGGCAGAAACAAACGCAATCGTGGTCATCGACCAAGGCTACGACGGAAGCTATTTATGCGCTTCTGCTACGGGGAAATGACTGGCTCAGTACGGGCGTAAACACACACGTAGGTCTGGGTGGGCAGTCGATAGACAGTCGCGTAACAAAATCGGATGTAATTACGGGATATCAGAACGTAACGTATGCCGCCAGTGAGATCAAACCGGAGATGGGTACGATTCAGATCACCAAAACCGGCGAAGGACCGGCCTGGGGCGCTTTATACTGGCAACATCTTGAACCCCTCGACCGGGTAATGCCGGGTAGCGCGGGTCTGTCCGTTCAGAAAACGCTTTATGTGCAGCACGACTCGCCGGGCGGTCCGGTCATTACGCCCGTAGCGTCAGAAACGACCATCAAACCAGGCGATCTGATCAAGGTACGGCTGGTGCTCAAAACCGACCGGGTTATGGAATATGTTCATCTCAAAGATGGTCGGGCGTCGGGCTTTGAGCCGGTAGCGGCTTTATCGGGCTACAAATACCAGAACGGCCTGGGTTATTACGAGGCTCCCCGCGATGCCAGCACGGATTTCTTTATGAGTTATTTACCCGTTGGTACGCACGTGTTCGAATACGATCTGCGGGTGGCCCAAACGGGCGATTTCTCGGCGGGAGTGGCTACCGTTCAGTGCTTTTATGCTCCCGAATTTTCGGCGCACTCCGCCGGAGAACGGGTGAAGGTGAAGTAGTATAAACGACTTATGTTACACGATCGCGATGGCTTCCAGTTCAATGCCGAAGCCATAGTGCAACGTGGAGCAGGGCACGACCGAACGGGCGGGCCGGTGGTCGCCAAAGAACCGGGCATAGATTTGATTAACCGTACTCCAGGCCGCTATGTCGGAGATGAAAACGGTTACTTTCAGGACGTTGGCACGTTGGCTACCGGCTGCCTGTAAAATAGCCTCCAGATTGGCTAGTATCTGTTCCGTCTGTTCGGCAATGGTGGCGTCACTCAGCTTTTCGCCGGCTGGCGTAATGGGCAAAATACCCGACAGATAAATCTGGCCATTGTGGACGACGGCCTGCGAGTAATGACCGCCCGGTACGGGGGCATTCGGCGTATTGATGAATGTCATAAACGTTGATGTAGAATAAGCTTAAAATGACAAACGCCATATCTCGACGATATGGCGTTTGATGATTTATATACCCGTGTCTTAACTAGACAATAGCATCAATCAGGGCCGTCACAACCGAAACGACAATACTAAAGAGCAAAGCCGCAATAAAGCCGGTGACGTGAAAGTTGGGAATCAGATAGGCCGTCAAGTAAACCATCAATACGTTCAGTACCAGCAAAAACAGACCCAGCGTAATAATAGTAATTGGAATGGTTAAGACCGTCAGGATCGGCTTGATGAAGGCGTTCAGAAAGCCCAGCACGATGGCGATGATCAGGTAAGTGCCGGCACCACCCGACACAGAAACACCCGGAACAAAGTATGCAGCTACCCAAACGGCTACTGCGCTAATAAGAATACGGATAATGAGTCCCATAAATGATAGGTTTAAATGGTCAATGATGAATGCTGCCTGTAACAGAATGGCCTGCATTTGACAGGGAGCACGGAATCTTGAACATGAAACCGGATTCTATTGTTTGACGTGACGCGTCTGCAACACAGCAACAATATCATCTAAATCCATATTTTTCTGTTCCAGCAGGACCAGAAAATGGAACAGCAAATCGGCCGCTTCCCCTTTGAACAGGTCGTCGTTATCGTCTTTGGCTTCAATGACCAGCTCGACGGCTTCTTCGCCAACTTTCTGCGCAATCTTGTTTACCCCCCGCCCGAACAGGCTCGTCGTATACGATTTGTCAGAGGGGTTTACCTTCCGATCGTGAATGATGTTTTGCAGATAGTTTAAAAACTGTCCCCGTCCCTGATTCACCTCATCGAAGCAGGTGTCGGCGCCAGTATGGCAGGTTGGCCCATCGGGAGTCGATTTAATTAACAGCGTGTCGCCGTCGCAGTCAACCAGGATTTCCCGAACGTGCAGAAAATTACTGGAGGTTTCGCCCTTGGTCCAGAGCCGTTGCTTGCTTCGGCTAAAAAACGTGACGATGTTTTCGGCAACGGTTTTGTCGTAAGCCTCGCGATTCATATATCCCAGCATCAGGACTTTACCGGTTTCGGCATCCTGAATGACGGCCGGAATGAGACCGTCGGGGGACTTGTCAAAGTTAATCTCGGAATTCATGCCGCAAAGGTAGTCGTTACGCCCGAATCGTTTCTACAAACGCCCGGATGCTCTCGGCCGATGTTCCATTTTCGCCCAGATGCCGGATAAAAGCACTGCCAACGATGGCCCCGTTCGCGTACTGGCTGGCCGTATTGAAGGTGTCGTGGTTGTTGATGCCGAAACCAATCAGGCGGGGGTTCCGCAGGTTCATGCTCTGAATCCGGTCAAAATAGGCCTTCATGGTATCACTGACGCCTTTCACCGAACCGGTGATACTGGCGGAGGAAACCATGTAAATAAATCCGTCTGATTCAGCATCGATAAGCCGAATACGCGCTTCGGTCGTTTGGGGCGTAATCAGATTGACATTAACAAGGCCATACTGCCGGAAAGTCGATGCGTATTCATCTAGAAATAAATCCAGTGGCAGGTCAGGTAAAATAACCCCGTCGACGCCTACTTCCTGGCATTTCCGGCAAAAGTTTTCGATACCGAACTGAAGTACCGGATTGATATAGCCCATCAGCAGAATAGGTACTGTAATAGGGTTGGTCGCATCGGTCCGGCACCCGGCTAACTGAGCAAAAAGCGTTTTAAGCGACATTCCGTTGTTGAGGGCCTGCTCATTGCTTTGCTGAATCGTTTCGCCATCGGCAACGGGGTCGGAGTAGGGCATACCAATTTCAACCAGATCGACGCCCGCTTCCTGTAAACCACGCAGAATGGTTGTCGTGTCAAGTAGATTCGGGTATCCGGCCGTAAAATAGACATTCAGCAATCGCTCGCTCTTCTGCGCGAACAGGCTGGCAATCCGGTTGGCCGCAGCGTCGACCGTTTCAGGGTAGGTTAGGTGTTCGTTCATCGTTCATGTAAAACGGAGTACCACCGCGCAGGTAGCCTTATCCGTTTTATAATTTACAAATGCTTTGAGTAAGTACTTAAATCTTTATCGCCACGGCCCGACAGGCACACGACGACGACGTCGTCGGGGTTGAGATTCATTTTCTCAAGGGCAGCCAGGGCGTGCGCTGTTTCCAGAGCCGGAATAATGCCTTCGAGTTTGCTCAGTTGAAAACCGGCCTGTAAAGCCTCATCATCCGTAACGGCGTAGAAATCGCCCCGTCCCGATTCGAACAGGTGGGCGTGTAACGGACCGATGCCCGGATAGTCCAGACCCGCCGAAATAGAGTACGGTTCCGTTACCTGACCATCTTCGGTCTGCATCAAAATGGTACGGCTTCCGTGCAGTACGCCTGGCTTGCCAAGTGCCGTTGTTGCGGCAGAATGCCCCGAGGTAATCCCCTGACCGGCGGCTTCGACCGCGACCAGCCGAACGGATGGTTCATTCAGGTAATGATAAAAAGCACCGGCGGCATTACTGCCTCCACCCACGCAGGCTACAACGTAATCGGGATTTTCGGTTCCGGTTTTGGCTGCCAATTGCTTCTTTATCTCCTGAGAAATAACGGATTGGAACCGCGCTACCATATCCGGATAAGGGTGTGGACCCACCACCGAGCCAATGATGTAATGCGTATCGACCGGGTTATTGATCCAGTGGCGCATGGCTTCGTTGGTGGCATCTTTGAGGGTTTGGCTTCCCGATGTGGCCGGAACAACCGTCGCGCCCAGCATCCGCATCCGGTCGACATTTGGCTTCTGACGTTCCATGTCGATGCTGCCCATGTAAACGATGCACTCCAGTCCCATCAGCGCGCAGACCGTTGCAGTAGCCACGCCATGCTGACCGGCACCCGTTTCGGCCACGATGCGCTTTTTGCCTAATCGTTGCGCCACCAGAATCTGACCAATGGTGTTATTGATTTTGTGCGCGCCAGTATGGCAAAGATCCTCACGTTTCAGGTAAATCGTAGCCCCGATGTGAGCCGACAGGCGTTTAGCCAGAAACAACGGCGTTGGCCGACCAACATACTCTTCGAGCAACTGCCAGAACTCAGCCTGAAAGGCCGGATCGGCAATGATGTTCAGGTAGTTCTGCCGTAACTCGTCAACATTTGGGTAAAGCATTTCAGGAATGAATGCTCCGCCGAAGTGGCCATAAAAGCCTTTATCTGATACCTCGAAAGAGGTCTGTGGTTCAAGAGTTGTTGTTTGCATGATACTAATGCTTTACTAATCGTAATTCTAACGCTGGGAGATGGTCAAAATCATTATCGTTGATGTGTAGTTCCATATCTAGATATAGTGCCGTGGCCGCAACCGCGACGGCGGACCGCCAAATATCATTTTTGCCCATATTCCGGGCGGAGGATTTGAGTGGAGCCGTTCTAAGTTTACCTTGACTGAATGCATCCAACTCCGCATAGTATCGTACTAAGGCCCGTGTGATATCGACACTAGGATAGCGGGCTATCATGTCAAGCATGAACTCCACTTTCTGAATACCCCAGTCGGATTTTAACGAAAAGAATTCCAGAACAGGATAACTCGCCAGATCATCACACGGCTTCCTCTTCTTCAACGGGCCGAAGCCGGGTAATGAGTTCTTTTACTTTGTTTACGTCTTTCACACCGGGTGACAGTTCAACCTGGCTGTTTACATCGACACCGTACAACTTCATGCCTTTCAAATCCGCCAACTGGTCGAGGTTGTCGAGTCCGATACCACCACTGATGAAAAATGGTTTTTCGTTATCGTACCGACTCAGAATGCTCCAGTCGAAGGTGTGGCCGTTACCGCCGGGTTGATCGCCCTTAGCATCGAACAGGAAAAAGTCGCACTGGGCTTTGAAGTTGTTCAGCATCGAAAAATTGAACGACTCGTCGACCCGAAACGCTTTGATGATATTGATGCCCCGATTGCGCAGGCTCCGGCAATAGTCCGGCGTTTCGTTGCCGTGCAACTGCACATACTGAAAATCGTATTTCTTAACCGATCGCAGAATCAAATCGGGGCTGGCGTTGACAAATACCCCCACTTTTCGAATGGAGCGGGGCAACCCTTTTACGACATCTGCATCCAACTCTTCGCCAACAAAGCGGGGTGACTGATCGTAGAAAATGAATCCAACAAAGTCAGGACCAAGGGCGGCAATCTCTTTCAGGTTGTCGGCATCACGCAGACCGCACACTTTGATTTTCATGGCTTACAAGTTAAATTGACAGGGTAGAATTGTATTGGTTTACCAAACTGGCTAGTGCCTTTGCTGGATCGGTTGTTTTCATAAAGGCTTCACCAATCAGGAAACCATCGAAGCCAGCCCGGAACAGCGCTAGCATGGTATCGGCATTGTCCAGGCCACTCTCGGTGATTTTGGCGAAGGAATCGGGTATCCGCTCCACCAATCGCAGTGACGTGTCGATTGAGGTGGTGAAGGTTTTAAGATCCCGGTTATTGACCCCCACCAGATCGATGTTGTATGTCAACGAGCGGTCAAGTTCCTCTTCGTCATGTACTTCGAGCAACACCTGCATGCTCAGGTCGTGGGCCTGTAGGCTGAGCTCGGCTATTTCCTCGGCGGTCAGGCAGGCCGCAATGAGCAGCACCAGATCGGCACCCCAGGCTTTGGCTTCGATCAATTGATACCGGTCAACCACAAAGTCTTTTCGGAGAATTGGTGTTCCGGGATTTGCTTGCCGAGCGGCCTGCAAATCGGCCGGCGTTCCGCCAAAAAAGGACTCATCGGTCAGAATCGACAGCACGGCAGCGCCAGCTTTCACGTAACCCTGGGTCGTCGTGACAAGGTCGGCCTGGTCGTTGATGATTCCTTTGGAGGGAGATTTGCGCTTGAACTCGGCAATGATGCCCGTCGAGTGTAGATCCTGTACGGCATCCCGTGAGGAGAGACAGATCCGTTTAAAGTCGGGGAGTTGTTCCAGTACCGACACGGGTGTTTCAGCTTTACGCTGTTCTACTTCAATGCGCTTTTGGGCGATTATTTTGTCGAGAATTGTCATGCTATCAACTTCTTAAAACACGCTAACGCCCGTTTGCTTTCCAACGACTCGCGCGCCATGGCAACGGCTTCTTCGCGGGTTTCGGCCTTGCCGGCCGCCAGCAGGGCCATTGCTGAATTGGCTAACACGGCCTGCTTCTGGGCCGACGTGGCTTCGTTATTCAACACGTTCAAAAATATCTGCGCCGATTCATCCAGCGTGTGGCCACCCGCCAGCGACTCGGGAGTCAGTACATCCAGCCCTAATTGCTCAGGCTCAAGGACTTGCTCACTGGTATTGCTGATAACCTTGAAAGCGCCCGTCAGTGAAATTTCATCGTACCCATCCAGGGCGTGCAGAATCATAAACCGCTTGTCGGTTTGCTGATAAAGGTACGCATATAATCGCGCCAATTCAAGATTAAACACGCCAACAAGCTGTTTGGCAGGCTTTGCCGGATTGATCATGGGGCCGAGTACGTTGAAAAAGGTTTTCACCCCCAGATCGCGCCGGATGGGAGCAACGTTTTTCATGGCCGGATGAAACAGGGGTGCGTGGAGGAAGCAGATGCCTGCGGTATCCATTTTGCGCTGTAACTCACTAACATCATTGGTGAACCGATACCCAAGTTTTTCCATCACAGTCGATGAACCCACCAGCGACGATACGCCATGATTACCGTGTTTAGCAACGCACTGACCGGCACCTGCCACCACAAAAGACGACAACGTTGAGATGTTAAAGGTATCTTTCCCGTCGCCCCCCGTGCCGCAAAGGTCCATGGGGTCATACGCGTCAAGATCAACGGGTAAACACAGTTCGAGCATCGCATCCCGGAAGCCTTCGAGCTCTTCCAGACGCAAACTCCGCATCATGTAAACCGTTAAAAATGAGGCAATCTGCGCCGGATTATATTCGCCCCGCCCAATACCCAGCAAGACTTCCCGCGACTGGTCTTTGGTGAGGTGTTTGTATTCGAAAAGGTGATTGAGAATGGCTTTCATGTGTGTTTATATGTGTAGGGACGCGACCCTTCGCGTCTCCTGTGCGTCAGCAATATCAGCCGGTGACTGAGAGACGCGAAGGGTCGCGTCTCTACACGTGATATCAAATGGTTAACCAGTTCTCCAGCATCTTGACGCCGTTCTCGGTCAAAACCGATTCAGGATGAAATTGAAGGCCTTTTACGTCGAAACGGGTGTGCGATAGGGCCATGATGCGACCTTGCTCGTCTAGGGCCGTTGCGCGTAAATCAGCGGGCATCGAATCGGGAACGACTGTCCAGGAATGGTACCGGCCAACGGTCAGTTCTTCGGGAATACTGGCGAAAATTGGCTCCGAACGATCCACAATGGCGGCCTTATGCGCGACGCCGTGGAGCACATCGCCCAGATTTTCGAGGGTGGCGCCGTACACTTCGCCAATGCCCTGATGACCCAGGCAAATACCCAGTATGCTTTTGGTTGGGCCGTACTCCCGGACCAGATCCTGCATGATGCCCGCTTCGGAAGGAATGCCCGGCCCCGGCGAAAGCAGGATTTTGTCGTATTGCTCGACTGAATCGAGAGTAATCTTGTCATTCCGGATCACGTCAGGCCGATGACCTAACTCCCGCAGAATGTAGACGAGGTTGTAGGTGAAAGAATCGTAGTTGTCTAAGACGAGTAGTTTCATGAGTAACGCGGACGGGAAGTCCGCCATTAGTAATGGATATCAATGCAGACAGGATCGGGGTTGCCCGTACGGTCCGCGTTACAGCGTTTTGGCTTGCTCAATCGCTGTCCGCAGCGCAGCCAGCTTGTTGTGAACTTCCTGCAATTCACTTTCAACGACCGATTTAGCGACGACACCGGCCCCCGCCTGGTAGTAGAGCGTGTTGTCTTTGCTCATAAACGTGCGGATCATAATGCAGTGGTTGAACTCACCGTCGAAACCCATGTAGCCGATACTGCCGGCGTAGAAACTACGGCTTATGTTCTCGTACCGGTCAATCAGCTGCATGGCGTTGTGTTTGGGCGCACCGGATAATGTTCCGGCCGGAAAAGTTTCGGCTACGATCTGAAGCGGATCAGCCGTTTCGGTCAGATCGCCGACAACTTTCGAAACGAGGTGAATGACGTGCGAATAGTACTGTACTTCTTTAAAGGTCTCGACCTTCACGACATCGCAGTTGCGGCTCAGGTCATTGCGGGCAAGATCAACCAGCATGACGTGTTCAGCCGATTCTTTAGGGTCGTCATAGAGTTTCTGCGCCAGTTCAGCGTCGCGGATATCGTCGCCCGTACGCCGGAAAGTGCCGGCAATCGGGTAGATGGTAGCCTGACGGTTCTTGACGACGATCTGCGATTCGGGCGAAGAGCCGAACAGCTTGTAGTTGCCGTAATCGAAGTAGAACAGGTAAGGAGAAGGGTTCAGCGAGCGCAACGACCGATACACGTTGAATTCATCGCCAACGAAAGGGGTGGAGAACCGGCGTGATAAAACGATCTGGAAAACATCGCCCCGCTGGCAGTGGTCCTTTCCTTTCTGAATGACCCCCCGAAACTCATCGTCCGTGAAATTCGATTGTTCCGGACCTGCCGGACTGAACGAATAAGTCGGGTAATTACGGCCCGTAATCAGATCGCTGATGTAGTCTAATGTGCTGTCGGGCTGAGTCTCGCCATCGCGCAGGTAGCTGTGCTCAAACAGGTACAGTTCATCTTTGAAATGGTTAATGGCCAGAACGTATCGATAAACGGTAAAGACTGCCGCCGGCATCTGGTTTTCGGGTGGTACGGGTGCGTGCAGCGAAATATCCTCGAAACTCTGCACAGCCTGATAGCCGAAGTAACCGAACAAGCCATTGGAGATGAATGGGAAGGGGGCTTTCTCGTGCTCAAAACTATCTTTAAACTGCTGAAGAGCACCCAGTACATCCTGTTCGGCCAATGCCCTTGTTTGCTCGTTGTCACCCGGCATTCGGACGGTCAGCAGCTTGGATTCGTAGGAGAAACTGGCAACGGGATCGAACGCGATATACGAAAAACTGTTGTCGTTGCCGTGGTAGTCAGAACTTTCCAGGAGAATGCTGTTCAGAAAACGATCGCGGATACGCAGGTAAATGCTAACCGGAGTAATGATGTCGGCCAGCATCCGTTTGTGACGGCTGACAACGCGGTAAGTGGTTGGGGCTGTTAGGGTTGGCATAGCTTTTTTTAGTACGATGATAGAAAAGGCAAAAAAATAAGGCCCACCGGGATGCGGTGAGCCTTTGTATATCTGTTGGTAAACAACAATAACGGCAACCTCATCCCTGTTGAGAAGAGTGCCACCACCAAATCATGTTGTTAACCGAATTATTCATGTCTTTTTGCAACCGTGACAAGGCCGTATTAAACACAGCCCCGCCTTACGGCTACAAAGATAAAGCGTTTGTTTTGTCTTGAACAAGCGTATCCAGTTTTTTCTGAATAAATGTTGTCAGCTTGCCCGGAACTTCCCATGGCAGCAAATGCCCTGCCTGGTCTACTACCTCAACGGTAGCGCTTGGCAGATAAGGCACGACCAGCCGCGCTTGCACATCGGGCGGTAAGGCGCGGTCTTCAGAACCGACCGCGATATGGACCGGAACCAGTATGGAAGTCATCTGATCCGAGATGTCCTCTTTACTGCCTTCCAGCAGCCAGGCCTCCCAGGCTGGTTTGGCCGTGCGTAGATCGTCGGCAATGATTTGCTCCCGAACCGCTTCCGAAACCGGCGCTTCCGTAATGTTTTTGAGCGTTTTTTCGGCGGCCGAGCGCTGGCCATGCCCCTCTAAAAGCTTCTGCCGTTCATCATCCGGAATGGGTTCCGGAACCGGGGGCGATGGCGATACAAGGATCAAGGATTGAAGACCAGCGGGCTGGCGTGCGGCCAGGGCCAGGGCTACTTTCCCACTCATCGAATGACCTACCAGCGCAAAATCCTGAACGCCCAGCGAGCTGATCAATCCGGCAATATCGTCGGCCATGGTCGCGACGGAATAACCGGTTGCCGGTGCCTCCGAATCGCCGTGACCGCGCAAATCAATGGCAATGCATCGGTAGTTGTCGGCCAGCGAGTCCATAACCGATTGCCACTCCAGAGCCGAGCCACCAAAATAGTGCAGGAAAATAAGTGCCGTAGTTCCTTGCCCTGTCTCCAGTACGTTCAGGTTAACACCATTGACTTCATGTTTCATTATACCTGGACTTTTAAGCGAGCTGGGCGATCCGTTAATTCGAGTACTTCGCCATGAGGAACAATGGTAATCTGGCCAAATTCCTTCAGCAGACTTTTGTAGGCTTCGGCAACAGGGCGTGGTTTACGATCCATGTCATACAGACCGCACTCATTCACATTGTTATTCAGTTCGCCCAGTTGCGTATCCCAGTCAACCTGATCAATCAGACTATACCAGGTAAATCCCAAAACGGGGACGCCATCCCGACGCATTTTCATGATGCCAACCCATTGTTTGTGCAGCCATATGGGTGCCTGATCGGCTTCAAAAACGTTGGTTTCTGTGTGCATGACCGGCATCCGATAGCGCTCATAATATTCCTTCGTGATTTCGTACCAGCCCAGCACATCCACCGAGGTTTGTATCGTACCATCGGCCAGTCGAATGCGCTCATTCCGGCCGTAGTAATCGTTACCCATAATCTGGTAGCCCGGTGGCTTTCCGTTCATGAACCAGTCGTACTCTTTCCGGGTCATGCCGTTATCCATCAGGTACATACCAACCGTAGCCGACGGCGGATTTGCATACAGAAGGTCCAGCGATAAGAAGCGTAGCTCGTTTTCCAGGGCTATGTCAGGCGAAGGTTTGGCATAGACCTCGTGCGTAAATTCGGCACTTTCGCTCTGGACAATGACGCAATCGGGTCGGCGCTTGGCAATCTGGTGGTTAGCCATGATGCTGGCGGCTGCGCAGTGCTTCATGGCGGTAACAAATCCTTTGTCGGTTTTGAGTTGCTCGTTCCAGACGCCGTCTTTAGCACTGATTCGGGCTGTCACATAAATCTCGTTGACGGGGGTGTAGAAGCGAACCCACGGATACCGCTCCGCAACGGCCGCAGCGTAATCGGCGAAGTGAATAGGCAACTCCGGATTCTGAAAGTTCTCGAGCCAGTCCGGAACGCCAAAGTGAAGCAGGTCAAGAATTGGCGTAATACCCAGCCGTTTGATTTCGCCCATAACGTCATCGGCAAAACTCCAGTCGTACTTGCCGGGTGCCTTATGAATGCTGTAGTAAGGAAGACCGTAACGCAGGAATTTCAGGCCCATTTCTTTCACCAAACCCAGGTCTTCTTTCCAGCGGTCGTAGTGGCCGCATTCGCGTAATAAATCTCGACGAATTTTACCTTTCTGGATAGTAGGGTACGAACACTCGATTCCGGTGGCGAACATAAAATTCGACTTTTCGTTCTCCGGAAGGCCGCTGCCGTCGTGGCCACCGGCTCCACCAAACTGATCGCCGTCGTAGTTACCGTCGCCGTATTTTTTTTTAATCTTATCTAAAAAACTCATACTAGTTAAAAAGCAATAAGGTGGAGTTGGGGTAAATCACTACGCGGCTGTAGACCGCATTTTTGCTCCTCTGTGCGCCAAGAACCGGTCGGCTGTTCGAAGCGCTACCGCCATGATTGTCAGGGCTGGATTAACGCTTAGTGCACTAGGAAATGTTGAATTGTCACTGATGTATAGATTCGGAATATCGAACGACTGCCCATCGGCGTTGACAACGGCCGTCTCAGAATTGTTGCCCATACGGCAGGTGCCGATAACGTGCGCATTACGCTGGAAAGCCCAGATGTTTTTAGCTCCGGCGGCTACCCAGATCTCGCGCATAAGTTTGTCGGCGTGAGCGGTCATGCGTTTTTCGTTTTCGCCGTTGGTGAAGTAGACGCGGGGTTTCAGAATACCCCGGGTATCTTTCTCGTCCGACAACTCCATATAGTTGTGCTCGTGGGGCAGGCAGTCACCTAGAATATTGATGCCCGCCATGTGGTTATAAGCCAGCGCAGCCTGTTTCAGCGCGTTTCCCCACAATCCACGGCCCCGTGCCAGTTGAGTCAGGTACGTAACTGGCATGGCCCCGATTGACTGAAGCAGGTACCCGCCTGCGAAATCGACGGGTCCGCCGTTGCGGTCTTTCGGACGGTGAGTTTCCTCAGAAATCAACGCACCGGGAATGCCTTTGTACGGGCGGACGTCTTCGTCAAACTCCCCCCAGATCTGTAGTCCCGGATGCGCCATGACATTCCGGCCAACCTGCCCGCTGCTGTTAGCGAGGCCGTTGAGGAGCAGAAGCCGGGCTGTTTCCACCGTGCCAGCGCAGAGAAATACGTATCGGCAACGCTGGCGTTCTTCCTGACCATTGCGGATGTACACCACCTCGCTCAAGTTGCCAGCCGCGTTTTTAGGTAACTGTGTCACAAAACATTCCGGGCGTACCTCGGCCCCATACTGGATAGCCAGCGGAATATAGGTTACATCCATACTGGCTTTGGCACCGATATTACAGCCCGCCTGGCAAAAACCACGGTTGGTGCAGGCCGGGCGCATGCCTACACCTTCCTGGTAATAAGGCGCGGACAGGGCCGCATTGGCTGCCGGAGATGTCTTGATGCCGAGTTCTTTACAGCCCCGTTCCATCAGTTGGCCAGCGCCGTTGATGGGGAGTGGTCCCAGTGCATAGGACTGTTTCCGGGACGGCCCCCACGGGTAAGAAGACGGTCCCGATACACCCAGAAACTGTTCTACCTCATCGTAATACGGTTCGATCTGGTCGAACCCAATCGGCCAGTCATGTCCTACCCCGAAATCAGTATGAATCTGAAAATCATCGGGTTGGGCACGGGGGGTATAAGCCGTATAATGGAGCGTGGAGCCGCCAACACCCGTACCGGAATTGTTACTTCCGAATGGTATGGGGTCATTGCCCGCGCTCAGTCGTTCATCGTTCCAGAAGAGTTTCTCCTGATCTTTTTCGTCGGTGGCGAAATCACGGGCCGGGTTCCAGTGGGTGCCTGCTTCAAGGGCAACAACGCGCAGGCCAGCTTTGGCCAGTCGGGCTAACAGGGGTGCACCACCCGCTCCTGTGCCGATAACGATCGCGTCAACGGTTTCTGTAGTTGAGTACGTTTGCATAATGGTTAGGTCAAAGGACACAGAGCGGGGTAGTGTCAATACATACAACGGTTTTTATGAACCGCCACCCCAGGCCCTTTACCCAATGCGTTTTGGTTCTCGGTCTTCCAGGTTGTTCAGACCAATGCGATTCCAGGCTGGCACATCGGCCATACCGACGTAACCAATTTCTTCCTGCGCTAGTGGATGGCTGTAGTAATTTTCGGTGGCTTCGGTCAGCAATTCTTCGAAGAATCGATCGGCAGGGAGCTTTTTCCAGGTGTCGCCCGGCGCTTCCATTTGCTGAACGGCTTTCAGGATAAAGTCCTGTTGTTCAGCAGAAATGTTTTGAAAATTCTGGTGAAATGTCAGTTGAGCGCTTTCGTCGATGCCCTGCAAGCCAAGGCGGTAAGCGTCCTGATCGGCTGGCATCGTATCATAGCGCCAGCCGTCGCCTTTTTGGTCGCTCAACCGCTTGTCGATGCTGCTCGCCATATCGATCCGGCCAGCAGGGTTATCCTGTGGAACCAGACGATCACACACAGCTTGCAGAAGCGAAAATTCACTTGCCGAAAAGAACACAGGCTGATGAGGAGACGATTGCAGGCGCTCCGTAAGTGCCCGTCGTGTGGCATCGGTTACGTGCTCGGTACGGAGCAACTCACGAACCGTGTTGGGTGGGTATTGGGGATGCATGAATACGTGTTAGGGGACTTAATGGGTAGTAGGTTATGTATGATGTATGCTGTAAGGTGTGTAGTGCATGTTTGTCGTACAGCCTATAGCATACGTCATGCGTAGTTCCTTATCCCAGTTTACCGCCGGTTACTTCAACGATGCTGCCGGTCATGAAACTACCTTCACTGGAAGCCAGGAGTACGTAAGCAGGGGCTAACTCTTCGGGCTGACCAGGTCGGGCGAGCGCAACCTCGTGACCAAAGTTCTTGACTTCGTCTTCGGGCATCGTCGCCGGAATGTTGGGTGTCCAGACGGGTCCCGGCGCAACGCAGTTTACCCGAATGTTTCGTTTGCCCAACTGAATGGCCAGCGATTTGGTGAATGAATGAATGGCACCCTTGGTCGCCGTGTAGTCAACCAGAATTGGGTTGCCCACGATACCAACTATACTGCCCGTATTCACAATCGCGTCGCCTTCGTGCAGATGTGGCAGAGCAGCCTGCGCCATAAAGAAATAGGCGAGAATATTGGTGTCAAAAGTACGGCGAAGCTGCTCTTCGGTGATGTCTTCCAGTTTTTCCTGCGCCATCTGAAAAGCCGCATTGTTAACCAGAATATTCAGTTTGCCATAATGATCGACCGTTTGCTGAACGACATCCTTACAGGCGGCCGAACTCCGAACATCGGCCTGAATGACCAGACAAGAGCGTCCTTTGCTTTCGACTAGTCGTTTTGTATATTTAGCATCGTCGGTATTTTCGTTGTAGACAATGGCTACATCGGCACCTTCCATGGCAAACGCAATGGCTACTGCCCGCCCGATTCCAGAATCGGCACCCGTAACGATGGCGATCTTGTCGGTTAGTTTACCGGCTGGTTTGTAATTGGATAAGTCGCTGTCGGGGGCCGGGTCCATGTCTGACTGCCGGGCTGGATAGGGGAGTTGCTGACCGGAGATCTCCTCCGATTTTGGGCGAAATTCAGTTGTTTCCATGTCGTCGTTAAGTAAATACCCATTCAGTCAGCTTACTAGCTTGGTTGGGTATGTAGACAAAAACAGCTGTTTACCCCTTTTGTTATAGCCTGGAAAAATAAGTCACTTCAGCCATGGGAGCGACGGGGATTCTTCCGGGGTTCGTGTCTTTACAAACCTTTTATCCAGATGGCGTTGCTTACGCGGGTACGGTCGGTGAGGACACGAACCCCGGAGAAAGAGACGCAGAGCGTAACTTATTTCAGCGTCAGGTTGCCGCTTTTGTTGTATTGGATTTCTTCTTCGGCTAGCATTTGCTTGAGGGTTTGGGCCAGCGTATCCGAGTCGGTTTGAGCGAAATGGTAGGAGAGTTGTTTGGGCGACACGCCGGGGCCGTTAGCCAGGGCAACATAGTCGCGTACCTGCTCCCGAACGACCGAGGAGGCCGCTTCGGCTTTCTTTTTCTTCTTAATACAGTTATCACAAATCCCGCAGGCGCGGTCTGTCGACAGACCGTCGACGCCCGGTTTTTCGCCGAAGTAGGCTTGCAAAAGTCGGGTGCGGCATTGGGTCGGGTGTTCGGTGTAAAGAATAGCTGCCTGCACTTTTCGCATGGCTAACTCTTTCCGGCGGTTCAACTCCTGCACGTTGACAGGAAGCGAGGGCGCATCGAGTCGGGGTGTCAGAAACGTAAGCTGGGGTTTGTCTTTCTGCTTTTCGTAGATAACCACATTGCGCTGATGCAGCTGTTCCAGCAGTTCCTCAATTTCAGGTTGATTCAGCAGAAAGGCGCGCGCCAGCGTCGATTCCGAAATGGTGATAAAGTCCGTGAACAACTCGCCCCCATACAGCCGCAAAAGCAATTTGAGAAATGAATCGAAACGCGGATTCAGCACCTGAAACTCGTACAACTGGCGATTGTCCAGCACAAAGGCCAGCCGGGAGGGATGGTAATAATTCTCGTTAAGCTGAATAAATCCTTCTAACTGAAGCTGCTTGAGCGCGTAATGCGTTTCCTGAGGGGGCAGGTTAAAGGTATTGGTAAAGGCGCTCAGGTCAAAATCGTAACTGGTAAATTCGCCACCGCCAACGGGCACTGCTGTGTAATTGGCAATGGCCTGGTACACCCGGCGAAGCATCTCGACCGGTTGGTAAAGCTGCTCCGTTCGAAACCGCAGATTCTCCAGATCATTGTTGGTGTAGAGCATAACGGCATACGCCTTCTGCCCGTCACGCCCGGCGCGACCTGCTTCCTGATAATACGCTTCGAGCGAATCGGGTACGTCCATATGCACCACTACCCGGACATCGGGTTTGTCGATGCCCATGCCAAACGCATTCGTCGCTACCATTACCCGCGTTCTGTTCTGGATCCAGGCATCCTGTTTTTCGGCCCGTTGCAGGGTTGGTAGCCCCGCATGATAAAAGTCGGCCGAGATGCCCTGCCGCCCGAGCCACTGCGCGATGTGCTGGGTCTGCTTCCGGCTCCGAACGTACACAATAGCGCAACCCGGCACATTCTGGAGAACACGAAGCAATCGGGCGTCTTTATTTTCCTCGAGAACCGCCGAGTAAGACAAATTTGCCCGCGCAAACGATTGCCGGAAGATCTGGGGTGCTCGAAGGGCTAGTTTTTCAACAATGTCCGCCTGCACATCGGGCGTTGCCGAAGCCGTCAGCGCAATAATGGGCGTGTCGGGAATAAGCTCGCGAAACTCGGCAATTTGCAGATAAGGTGGCCGGAAATCGTACCCCCAGGCCGAGATACAGTGCGCTTCGTCAACGGCCAGCAGGCAGACCACCATCTGTTTTACCCGTTCGATGACGATTTCAGTACGAAGCCGCTCGGGCGAGACATACAGAAATTTGGTGTTTCCGTAAATGCAGTTGTCGAGGGTGGTATCAATCTCGCGGTAGTGCATCCCCGAATAAATGGCTGCTGCCGGAATACCCCGCCGGCGCAACTGCTCCACCTGGTCTTTCATGAGGGCAATCAAGGGAGTAACGACAATACAAACTCCCTTCATGGCCAGCGTCGGTACTTGAAAACAAACGGACTTCCCGCCCCCGGTTGGCATCAAAACAAGGGCATCCTGCCGGTCCAGCACCGTATTGACCACGTCTTCCTGCATGGGCCGGAAGGTGGAGTAACCCCAAAATTGCTGTAAGATTTGCCGGGTGGTCAATGCGCTTGTGGTTTACGGTTTACGGATTTGGGCAATCCACGGTTACGGTGGCTGATGCCTGCTTCATTCATAAACCGAATTGAGTGCAAATTTACGGTCTTAGAAGACAAATTAGCAGACTCGTGTGTTTATGTTAATACGGTTCTACCGGAATTGATTAGCGAACCCGGCTATCTAGCAAAACAAAGTGACGCCAGTTGGTTCCCACAAACAACAAACGCTAAAACGACAAGCTATTTATGAGTCAGAAAGTAAGTAAAACAGACGAAGAGTGGCGGCAGCAACTGACGCCGGAACAATACCGGGTAGCGCGCGGTAAAGGCACTGAACGGGCATTTACCGGTGAGTACTGCGAAGCGCACGATCCCGGCCTGTATGCCTGTGTCTGCTGTGGTACCGAGTTGTTCGAATCGACAACAAAATTTGAGTCCGGTACGGGCTGGCCAAGTTTTACCGAACCCGTTGAGCCAGACCGGATTCGGCTGGAGAAAGATACTAGTTATGGCATGTCTCGGGTTGAGGTGTTGTGCAACGTTTGCGATGCACACCTTGGGCACGTCTTCAACGATGGCCCTCCTCCCGGCGGTCTCCGCTATTGTCTGAACTCGGTATCGCTGGTGTTAAAGCGGACTGCCGACTCCGTATAAAATTCAGTCTCGCTTCGCGAAAGTCGTCGTATAAGCCTTCATTAGATACTGTACAGGGCCGCTTAGAAATAAACGGCCTTTTGTATATTGTCTGTTATCGATTAGTATGGAGCTTTGTTGACGTAGCTTATATGAAAGCTACTTGGCCCAAACGCGACACGTTTATATGAATTATGGGTATGTGTTCCGATTAATCATTGTTATCGGACTACTGGGTACGACGAGTGTATTGGCGCAGAAAAACACGGAATCAACGTCAGATGGCTTGCTGCAAAAGCCCGTCAGCCTGTCGCTGGCAGGGACCAAATGTAATTACTACTCAACGGGTTACGATGCTGTGTCGCGCATACCGGCACCCACTGGTTTTCTGAACCGGGTGAGTCCCAACGGCCGCCCAATGGCCCCAACGGCTCAATTCATTGTTACTTATACCAACTTTACGGCGGATGCCAAACGAGCCTTTCAGTACGCCGTTGATATCTGGTCGACGCTGATTGTGTCGCCGGTACCGATCCGGATACAGGCGAACTGGGTATCGCAGGAGCCAAATCTGCTCGGGTCAGCGGGGCCCGCTTCGTACCGTTACAACTTCGACGGGGGGCAGAAAGCCAGCGCTTTTTACCCAATTGCCCTGGCCGAGAAAATTGCCCGTCGCGAGTTGAACAGCCCGGCCGAAGCCGACATTGTTGCTGACTTTAATCGGAACAATGACTGGTACTTCGGTACGGACGGAAAAACGCCCAGCGGTCAGACCGACCTGGTTACGGCAGTTTTACACGAACTGGCGCACGGACTGGGTTTCATTGGCTTCCTGAATGTCGAAAGCGGTAAGGGCGATCAGGGTAATGGGTATTATTTGGCTGGTTTGCCGTCTATTTATGATCACTTCATTGAAAACGGCCAACGGAAGCGGCTGGTAACGTCACAAGCCGAATACCCGAACAACTCGATCTTACTGAATCGTCAGCTGACCGGCAACGATCTATTTCTGAATGGCGCTATGCTGAAGCAGACATCCCTGCAAAAGCTGCGGTTGCAGGCCAAAGCAACATTTAACCGGTCGTCCAGTATTTACCATCTGGACGACGATGTTTATCCGAAAGGAGATCTCAATTCTTTGATGAGCGCCTATTTGGGCCAGGCCGAATCCATTCATTCACCGGGCTATATGGTGCTGGCGTTCTTTTCGGATATGGAGTGGAAAACGACGTCGGTTCTCCACGAGCCCGTGTTGAATTCGGAAGACATAAACGACGTTGCGTTCAGTGTTCGGGTTATCAGCGACACTAATCTGGTTACCAATTCGATTCGGTTGTTTTACCGGAAAACGGCCCCTACCGCTACCGATTCGGTGTCGACGGCTGTATCGCCTGCGCGGGTCGGTACAACAGATACGTATCAGTACACCTTGCCAGCCGCACAGGCTCAGGGCGACATCTGGTATTACTTTCAGGCACAGGATGCCACGGGGCGTCTATTTTCGAACCCCGGTAAGCTCTCGAACGGAGCACAAACCTGGCACCACATCCGCGTTGGCCCCGACAACACCCCTCCGATTATTCAATACAGTCCGGCAAAGAACACGATCTTCTCGACATCAGTCGCGGATAGTTTGCCTATTTACGCCCGCATCGCCGATGATCGGAGTCGTATCAGCGCGGCTTATGTCGAGTACCAGATCAATGGGGTTACTCAGCCTGCTCTTCCGTTGCGCTATACCCGTCAAACCATCGCCAACAGTACCTACGATAGCCTCTACACAAGCCGGATCAACTTTCCGGCCAACTCACTGAAGTCGGGTGACAGGATCACTTACCGCATCGTGGCCCGCGATTCGGCAAGAACGAAAAATCAGACCCTTAACCCCGCCACCGGGTTTTACGAACTTCGCGTGGTAGCTCCGCTGGCGGTCCGGGATCGGTACATCAATACCTTCGACGATGCCGCAACGGCGACCGACTTCGTGGGGAACGGGTTTAGCCTGACTACCCCGGCCGGGTTTGGGAGTCCGGCTATTCATTCCGAGCACCCGTATCGCAACGGCGCTGATTTTCAGGGCCAAAGCAGTTTTGACTATGTACTGCTGGCGCCTATTCGAATTAACCCGAACCCAGATAGCGCCGTTATTCGGTTTGATGAAGTGGTGCTTGTGGAGCCGGGGGGCGTAGGAAGCCGTTTGGGCGATAAGAATTTCTTTGATTACGTTGTCGTAGAGGGTTCCCGAGATAACGGATCGACCTGGAAGCCGCTGCTGGATGCCTATAGCTCGGCCGATAATCCCGATTGGCTGAAGGCTTATGCGAGTGGTTCGGTAATAACTACGGGAGGTGAACAAAATTCAACGACGGCAGGGGTTCCGGCCCTGTACCGACACCGCGACATACCCCTCCTGAACCAGCAAAGTCTGTTTGGGGCGGGCGATCAAATTCTGATTCGTTTCCGGCTGCTGGCCGATCAACTGTCGCACGGCTGGGGTTGGGCGATCGATAACCTTCGTATTCAGGCAGCCCCTGCGCCACTCGTTCTGGCCGACGAACCAACTACGATAGGCACCTTTCAGCTTTATCCAAACCCGGTCACTGGCGGGATAGTCCAATTGAAGGCTGATCTGGCCATGGCTGTTTCCAGCGTTCAACTGCGTATTGCCGGGTCCGGAGGGCAGTTACTGCGGCAGCAGACCGTGCCGGTAAAAAACAAGACAATAAGTCAGCAACTTGACCTCAGCCATCTCCCGTCCGGAGTCTACTTCCTTCATCTTTCTGTTGGCGACTCCATACTGACCAGAAAAATTATCGTTACGAAGTGAGCAAAGTACCACACTCTAACTTTGCTCATCCAGTCAAAATGTAAAAAATACGGGATAGGCATACGGGGAATGGAGTAAGAGTTTAGTACAATTATCTTTTGGTTTTGTTCTAAACGTACGCTCATGAAAAATAAGCTCTGGTTACCAGGCTTGCTTTCGTTCTCGATGCTGGTCGTTACCTGTAAGGTCGTGCAGCAAACCCCGCCGGGTAGCGCCACAAATACGGCGGCCGCAGATACCGTTCCGGCCTTCATTGCCAATCCATCACCCGCTCAGCTCACTCCGGAGCAAAGCCTCAAGGCGTTCCGGGTGCCCAAAGGCTATCATATGGAGCTGGTTGCCAGCGATCCGATGATTCGGGAGCCAGTGGCTATTGCCTGGGACGGCAACGCCAGAATGTACGTAGCCGAAATGGATACCTACATGCAGGACGCTGATGGCTCCGGTGAGCACGATCCGATTAGTCGGGTTATGCTTCTCGAAGACACGAATAACGACGGCAAAATGGACAAGAGCTCCGTTTTCATCGATAAGCTTCTGCTGCCCCGCATGCTTCTGTGCGTAGACCATGAACTGCTGGTCAACGAGACGGATACCTACGACATGTACAGTTATAAAGACACAAACGGCGATGGGGTAGCCGACCAGAAAAAGGCCGTTTACCAGATTGGTAAAAAAGCGCCCGGTAATCTGGAACACCAGCGCAGTGGCTTGGACTGGAACCTGGACAACTGGATTTACGTAACGGTTGATCCCGTCCGGTTTCGCTACACTAAAAATGGCCTTAAAGCAGACTCGCTTCCCAGCGGCTCGAATGGGCAGTGGGGCCTTACCCACGATAACTATGGCCGGTTGTTTTTCTCGCGGGCGGGTGGCGAAATTCCCGCATCGGGCTTTCAGATCAACCCCATTTATGGCGGTCTGGAATTTCCGGATCAGTACAGCGAAGAGTTTAACGCCGTTTGGCCCGTTATGTCCACGCCTGATATTCAGGGTGGGCTAAATCGACTTCGTCTGACAGACAGTACATTAAATCACTTCACTGCCAGCAACGGACAGTCTATTTTTCGGGGCGATAAGCTCCCCGCTGACCTAGTGGGTGATTACCTGATCGGCGAGCCCGTTGCCCGGATCATCCGCCGTGCCAAAGTGATCAACACAAATGGAAAGCTGAGTCTGGAAAATGCCTATAAGCAACGGGAGTTTATTGCATCGACCGATATGAATTTCCGGCCGGTAAACACCTATACCGGACCCGATGGCTGCCTGTACATTGTAGACATGAACCGGGGTATCATTCAGGAGTCGCAGTGGACACCGAAAGGCAGTTACCTACGGCCCCAGATCGAGCGGTTGGGGCTGGACAAAAACATACAGCATGGCCGTATTTTCCGGCTGGTACACGATGGTATGAAACCGGGGCCAAAACCGCATATGCTCGATGAGTCCAGCGCTACACTTGTTACTTACCTCGATCATTCGAATGGCTGGTGGCGCGATAATGCCCAGAAACAACTCGTTATTTTGGGCGATAAGTCGGTGGTACCTGCGCTGAAGCAAATGGCCGTGGGTCAGTCTGGTTCGTCGGTTAAACAGCCATCGGCGCTCGGTCGTTTGCATGCCTTGTGGACGCTGGAAGGTCTGGAAGCTATCGATAAAGACCTTGTATTCACGGCACTGAAAGACACGGATCCGCAGGTTCGTCGGGCGGCTGTCCTGATCAGCGAACGATACATCAAGCAGGATGATGATCAGGTTGTTGAAGCTTTACGGTCGCTTAAAACGGATCCCAGCTACGACGTCAGAACGCAGTTAGTCTTATCCCTGCACGCTGGTAAATCGGCAAAAGCCAACGAACTCGCGAGCGAAATTATTGAGCAGAGCGCCAACAATGAGATGCTGGTAAGTGCCCAAAAAAGCCTGCTGAAAAACGATGCGGTCAAAACTTACGGGTCGCGTCTGGGTCGGCTCGAACCCGAAGACCGGAAGATGGTTCTGGCGGGTGCCAATACCTTCAAAACCCTTTGTGCCAGTTGTCACGGACCCGATGGAAAGGGGCTGGCCGTTGGCGGTAGCAGCATGGTAGCGCCCCCGCTGTTTGCGTCGAAACGAGTAGTGGGCGATAAAGATGTGCTGATTAAAATCCTGCTCAATGGCTTATCCGGCCCGGTCGACGAGAAAACCTACCCTGACGTTATGCCCTCCATGGCGGCTAACGACGATGAGTGGATTGCTTCCGTACTAAGCTATATTCGCTATGAGTTTGGCTACACGGGCAATTTCCCGCCTTATACACCCCCGCCCGGTCCCCGACCCGCGGGTGGCGGTACACCCCCAGAAATTCAGAAGCGACGGAGTTTTAAGCCCCTTGTAAAAGCGGAGGATGTGAAGCGCATTCGCGAACAAACCACTGGCCGGAATAAAGCCTGGACACTGGCTGATCTGGAAAAAGTGGGAGACTAGACGGGGCAAAAGCACATCGAGTAACTTGATCCCTACGACTAAAGGCTTGACAAAGGAACCATGACTGTACGACTTGCCATTCTTTATTGTCTCCTGACCACCACAGGCGTTGTCGCGCAACCGAATCCGGCGCGGCCTGATTTATGCCAGGGGGCTTACTTCACGGAAGCAGAAGGAGCGGCCGCCTTGCAGACGTTTGCCCGGACGTATCATGACCGTGCCAGTTGGGAAACGCGGGCCAACCTGATTCGACAGGGGCTACGCGATGGCATGCAACTGCCCGATAAACCGAAATTTGCTCCTCTTCAACCCATCCGGCACAGTTTGAAGAAACTGAATGGCTATACGGTCGAGAATGTAGCGTTTGAAAGTATACCAGGCTTTTTTGTGACGGGAAATCTCTACAAACCCCTGAACGTAAGCGGGAAAGTGCCTGCGGTTCTTTGTCCGCACGGGCACACCGCCAATGCCGATGCCCGTTTCGTGGAGCAGACACAGCAGCGGTGCGCCACCATGGCCCGCCTGGGAGCCGTGGTGTTCGTTTATGACATGATTGGCTATGGCGATTCAAAACAAACGTCGCACAAGATTCCTGAAGCATTAAAGCTGCAAACCCTGAACGGTATACGATCCCTCGATTTTCTGCTGAGTTTACCCGAAGTAGACAAAAACCGGGTGGCCATGTCGGGGGAGTCGGGTGGGGGAACGCAAACGTTTCTGCTCACGGCGCTGGATCAACGGATCAAGGTGTCGGTGCCCGTCGTTATGGTGTCGGCTCACTTTTTTGGCGGGTGCGTGTGCGAGAGTGGTATGCCCATTCATAAGCGCCCCACGCACCAGACCAGTAATGTGGAGTTAGCCGCTTTGGCCGCTCCCCGACCCATGCTGCTGGTGTCCGATGGCAAAGACTGGACAAAGAATACGCCCGATGTTGAATTTCCGTATATCCAAACCGTTTATGGCTATTACGGCGCGAAAGATCGGGTGGAAAACGTGCATTTACCCGCCGAAGGCCATGATTACGGCCCTAGTAAACGAATAGCTGCCTATCGGTTTCTGGCTAAAGAACTAAAGCTTGATCTGAACCGGATTCTCAAAAATGGCGACATCGACGAAAGTCCCAACACATTGCTGGAACCAGCCGCTTTGATGGCTTTCGATGCGGCTCATCCGCGTCCTGCCCGTGCCGTTGTGGGCGATGCCGCTGTGCTTACGTTGTTAAAGTAAGTGTTGCTCAACAAGAATAGATCAAGAGGTAGTTGCCTGATCGAGTTTGTATCAGGTCAGTGCAAAGCATACAAGATCATACCCCTAAACCCGGCTTTTTCGGCCAAAATTGTCAACTCGAATGGATATGTTCAGTATTAACCGTCGTCGTTTCATTCAGGGCACTACTGCCTCACTCGCTCTTTCGGCCTTCGGGGCGAGGGGTATGGACCTTATTCATCCGCCCAAAGCCTACCGGGTTGGCCTGATCGGTACGGGCTGGTATGGCAAAAGTGATTTGTTTCGTCTCATTCAGGTGGCTCCTGTCGAAGTTGTTGCCCTGTGTGATGTCGATAAAAATATGCTGGCCGGAGCTGCAAAACTGGTGAGTCAGCGACAAAAGTCGGGTAAGACGCCCAAGCTCTACGGCGACTACAAAAAAATGCTGGCCGAGAACCAGATGGACATTGTGCTCATCGGCACCCCCGACCATTGGCACGCTCTGCAAATGATCGATTGCGTAAAAGCGGGTTCTCACGTGTACGTACAGAAGCCTATCAGCGTCGATGTGATGGAAGGCGAGGCCATGGTGGCGGCCGCGCGGAAATACAACAAAGTAGTTCAGGTTGGTACGCAGCGCAAAAGTACCCCCCACCTGATCGAAGCCAAGAAACGAATTGTTGATGCCGGGTTACTGGGCAAAATATCGCACGTAGAAATGTCCTGCGATCTGCACATGCGTAACAACGGGAATCCGCCGGTACAGGCTGTTCCCGACTTTCTGGATTATGAGATGTGGACCGGGCCCGCTCCACTCCGGCCCTACGACGGGTTGCCGCACGTGCGCTGGTGGCGGACATTTATGGAATACGGAAACGGCATCACGGGCGATATGTGCGTACACATGTTCGATACCGTTCGCTGGATGATGAACCTCGGCTGGCCCAAGCGGATTAGCTCGCACGGCGGAATCTACGTTCAGAAAGAGGGAAAATCGAATATATCGGATACGCAGTCGGCCCTGTTCGAATACGATGATCTGAACTGTGTCTGGCACCACAAAACGTGGGGAACGGCCAACAACCCGGATTATCCCTGGTCATTCACGCTCTACGGCGAAAAAGGAACGCTCTGGGGCAGTACCATGCAGTGCGACTTCATTCCGGACGGCAAAGGCGAAAAAATACACCTCGATGTTGTCTATGAAAAAGAGAAGTATCCCGAAGATGTTACGGAAGATACAAACCCGAAGATCGAACTGAATGCGGCACCGGCAACGCGCTTGCACATGCTCAATTTTCTGGACGCCATCGATAAAAACAGCCGTCCCATCGCCGACATCGAACAAGGCCATATCTCAACTGCGAGCTGTATTCTGGCCAATATGGCGATGAAAACCGGCCGGCCGATGGTTTATGACCCCGTGAAGCGCGAGGTGGTGGGCGATAAGGAAGCAACCAGAATGCTGGCTAGAGATTACCGGTCGCCGTACACACACCCAGACCCGAAAAAGGTGTAATAATCTATTTCTTGGGATTGTATGCGCTGTCGGTAGCGTGGTGTCGGTTACTTAATAACCGACACCACGCTACCCCAAACTTACCAGCTCTTTCAATTCATCGTCGTTCAGATCGCCGAGCCAGGTTTCGCCGGTTTTCACGCTGAGATCGGCCAGTTCACGTTTGGAGCGGATCATCGCGTCGATTTTCTCTTCCAGCGTTCCCTGATTCATGAGCCGGTACACCCACACGTTTTTGGTTTGCCCGATACGGAATGCCCGGTCGGTGGCTTGCGATTCGACGGCCGGGTTCCACCACAAATCATAATGAATGACGTGGTTCGCCTGGGTCAGGTTCAGTCCCGTCCCCCCCGCTTTGAGCGACAGAATAAACGTATGGTCGCTGCGGTTTCGTTGAAATTGCTCGACCATTTCGTCACGCTCAGACCGGGAAGTGCCGCCGTGTAAAAACAACGGTTGTTTGCCGAAAGCCTGCTCGATAAACTGGGCCAGTAATTCGCCCATTTCCTTGTACTGCGTGAAAATCAGGACTTTCTCGTGGTTGGCATAAATGGTTTCGAGCAGATTGAGCAGCAACACGGCCTTACCCGATAAAGCCGGAAGGTCCGACCCGCGCTTGAGGTACTGCCGGGGGTGATTGCCAATCTGCTTGAGAGCCGTCATGAGCTTCAGCACCAGACCCCGACGGGCAATACCGTCTTTCTCCTCGATCGCCCGCAGGCTCTCCTGCACCACGCTCTGATACAGGGCCGCCTGCTCGGGCGTGAGCGTACAAAACTGGTTGTTCTCGATTTTATCGGGCAGGTCGGTAATGATACTACGATCGGTTTTGATCCGACGAAGCAGAAAGGGGCTCGTTATGCGCCGGAATTGATCCAGTTTCTGGCGGTCGCGCTCCTGCTGAATCGGTTTGCCAAACTCTTCGTTGAACTTGGTCAATCCGCCCAAGTACCCCTTATTCACGAAATCCATAATGCTCCAGAACTCGGATAACCTGTTTTCGACGGGTGTGCCGCTCAGGGCAATCCGAATAGGGGACTTTAAGGATTTTACTGCTTTTGTCTGGTCGGTATCGGCGTTTTTGATGTTCTGCGCTTCGTCGATAACCACCACGGCCCAGGTCGTTTTCCTGAACTTTTCGAGGTCGCTCCGAATAACGCCATAGGTAGTCAGCAACAGGTCGTAATCGCCAGCGCGCTCGTCGGGTAGCTTCCGATTCGAACCGTGGTAGATACGGGCCTGTAGGTCGGGGGCAAAACGGGCTATCTCTTTCTGCCAGTTCGTTAGGAGCGTAGTGGGCAGAACAACCAGCCCTTTCTGTTTCTTGAAACGACCTTCCTGCCGGAATTTGAGGAGTAAGGCAATGACCTGCAGCGTTTTACCCAGTCCCATGTCATCCGCTAACAAACTTCCCATGCCGAGACTTGTATTTTTAATGAGCCAATCGTACCCCCGTTGCTGGTAGGGCCGAAGGGTAGCGTCCAGCGATTCAGGTAAGGGCTGAGCGGCACTTTCGGTAAACTGCCTGACCAACTCCCGCACTTCGGCCGATAAGCCCAGTCGGTTACCTCTGAACTCTTCGGCCAAGGCGGCTCGCAGTAATTCTGTACCGGTCAGTTCTGGCGGACTCTCGAGTTGTTTATACAGCTTGGTCAGATCGTTTGGATCAACCAGCACGTACTGGTCTTTAATTTTGACCAGGCCCGTGGTGCGGCCCACTAATTTCTGGAATTCCCGCACGCTCACCATTTCGTCGCCGAGCGCTACCTGCCAGTCGAAGGTCAGCATTTCATCCAGCCGCATAAAGGCGTTTCCGGCCGTCACTTTCGCTTTGAGCCGCCCACCCGCCTGCGGCCGTACCCAGTGCCGAAGCGATTTCGGCAACCAAAGCGCAATCCCAAGTAGTTGCATGCGGGGCAGCGTATCGAGCAGAATCTTCACAAACTGCTCGGGCGAATACGTGAGGTAAGCTGGTCCGCCGGTTTTTGTCAGTTTAGCCAGATCAGGAAAGTGCCGCGCCAGAATCAGCAGGTCCTGGAGAACATCCATCCGGATACGCTCGTACAGGTCGAAGCCGCGCGTTTTCTTATCTAGTAAATCGGGTAATGGAATGGGAGCGGTTGGTGTACCGTTCACCAGAGGACTTTCCCGGTCGCGAATCAGCAGACTTAATCGGAATTCGTCACCTAGCGAATCCACGCCGGACTCACTATCTTCCACGGCCAGAATAGGAACAAATCGCTTATGGGTCAAAAAGAAATCATTGACCCAGAGCTGCATGGCCAGCGGCATTTCCTTCCGGCCAAAGCCCTCGAACCGGATTGTTTCGACCCCAAAAAACAGCCGATCGGCGTCTTCGAGGGGCCATCGTTCCCAAAGTTCGATGGTAGCGGGCTTGATAACACGGCGCAGAAACAGCGAGCATAATGTTAAAACCTGTTGTTCGTCCGGCAGGGCCAGCCATTCCTTTTGCCAGCGAACCGTGAGCAACGTGGGCGGAAGCTGGGTGGCGAGCTGATCGGTCAGGCGTTTGACGCTCTCGTTGAGCGTGGCCGGAAGCCAGCGTACCCGGTATTGCTCTTCGGTAGGCCCAACGCGCAGCAGTTGCGGTACGACCGCGCCCCGGCGAAGCAGTGCCGCCGAGAATTGCTGGGTCAGGTAGAGCGCCCGCACGGAATCGCTCATTTCGGCCCAGTCGGCTTCCGTTAGCGTATCGAGCCAGTTGATCAGATCGCTCATGTCGAACCCGCTGATGGACCGGGGTTCGCCATGTTCGCTGAACATACTTATTTTCTTGACCGCCATCAGCTCATCGAGTTGCAACTCAATGCTGTCGCTGAAAGCAGGCGTATTGTTGGGCTGGGTTTTGTTAGTAACTAACTCCTTGTCAATGGGTTTGCTGAATAATTTGTACGCTCTGCTCAACGATTTATGAAAATCGCCTTTGGTAAACGTAACGTCGGTAGACAGCAGCCCTAAAAGCTGGTCGGCCAGCGAAGGAATGGTAGCGAAGTCCAGACTGGCCCGAACGGTTTCATCCGGCCGCCAGTTTTCGTCTTCGTCGGGCAGCTCATCCGTACCAATGTCTCTGAACGACAAGACGGTGTCCAGCGTACTGGCGATACCATCGGCCTGGCCTTTCTGGATTTCGGCCAGTATATCCAGCCCTTTCAGTTGAAAGACCAGAAACGGATTCCGGTCAATTTCATTCGAAATCGTGTAAATGACGGCCGCCAGATGCTTACAGGGAATCGCTTCGTCGGGGCAGGAGCAGCCCATTGTCAAATCCCGGAAAGACCGGGGAAAAAGCTGAATGCCGCTTTTTTCGGCAAACTCCATTAACTCAGGGGGTAACTGCCGGTTAAGGAGCTGGGCCAACGTTGCCGGATTTTCGTTTATTTCGGTGAGTAGCGCCGTCTTTTCGTTATCCGTCAATAAAGGCACCGATAACTTGGACTTGTAGGGGCGCGGAGCCGTTCCTTTAATCGAAGCACTAATCTGATTTTGGGCAATAGACAACCCCTGCACGGCTCCTTTATTCGCGTAGGTTTTCCCGCGCGGCAATCGATTGGCCATGTCAATGCTTGTTAACGCGTTGAGCCACTGTTGTCCCCACCATGTCTTGCCATAGGTGATTCGTTCCGCCATACTACCCAGTTGATATTTCCGCCGTAAAACTAAGTGATTAACCAGTCAGCCGGGGATATGGGTTCCGTTGGTAGACCTACTGGCATCCCGGCATCAGGCGCATTCTGTTACTAATTGAACGAACGTAAGCGGATTGTCCACAAAAAAAGAAAGTCGGCTAACCCGCTTTTGTCGCCCGTAAGAACCAGTCAGGCAAATCGGCTCAGTAAAGGTTAGCAAAACATTAGGCGCTATTAGCAGGGCGGCATTGAGTTGGCTGGACTGCCTGACGGGCTTTTCATGGATAAGCACAGCACTGGCCACCGCCGAACGGGGAATCACAGCCCGCCAGCGAACTCCCAAACGTAGGTGCAAATGACTATCGGTCAGATACGAAGGTCGTTTTACGGTTGCTACACCATCTGCAACGAAAAACAACAGACCGTAGGCGCTAACCAGCGTTACCCAGAAGGCTACTGATGGATTCCAGCGCACCAGGAGCAGGTGGAAGCCTATTCCTTCAACCAGCCCAACGATCAATACGCTAATGAGCAGGGCTACGTAGCCAGATTGCCGGTGAGTAGTTAGGGGGACTGTACCCGCCGGAACATCAGATTGACGTCTCCAGCCTAACAGTGCATAATACAGCGTGATACCTTCACTATGGATGATTTCGGCTACTGTTTCGCCAAATACAGTGGCCAGGCTACCTCTCCAGGCTGTTTCTGCGTCTGTCAGCGGGCGTATGTATCTGTAGGCCCGGATGAGGGAACGGATGCGCCAGCCAGCAATAAGCAGGCATGTTGCTTCAGCGGAAGCCAACAAGATCGGCAAAATCTGGTTCTGAAAAGGAAAGGATGTGGGTAGAATAAACAACGACACCCGTAGCATAAGTAATGCGCAAAACAAGGTTCGGCTGCGGGCCAACCCGAGCGGTTGAGCGATAAGCCAATAGAACAAGCCCGCTGTTATGAACACTAAATCGAACAGAATACCCACCGACACAACCGACGAATGCTGGCTAAACTGTGTGGTTTGCGTAATGGCCACTTCAACACAAATGAGAAGGGCCGTCAGAAAAATGAATGAAAGCGTTTTTGTGGTGAGAAAAAGTCGGAAAGAAGCCATAGGGTAGATTCGTCAAGAAAACGGGTACAACCATCGACTGGTTTGTCAAAAATAGGGTTTCCAGCCCTAATCAGCGTAGTGAGTTGTCTTTGTAGACGAGAAAAAAGAGTTGGTTCGTCGCGCGTGTAGGCACGATAGCTTTCTGGTTGAGCCTATTTCGGTGGTTCATGAGGGCACAAACCACCGAAATAGATACAGGCAGGAATTGGACAACAGCGTTACTGAAAGAGATTATACTTGCAAATGAGTCATCTGGCTGCATAGCCTATTGATTTCGGATGATTTAACGGTAAAAAAGTCGGTCTTTTTTACGTACTTTACCTACTCCCTATTTATCAGTTAAACCAGTTATACTTATGGTTCTGGACGTACCTGCTACCAGTACCGCGCTTGGCCGCGGTATCAAACACATTGGTATCGGTAAGTATGGCAGTAAGCCGCTTACCCCCGAACTGCTGGCTGAGTGCCGGACTGCCCTGGCCGATCCGAATGCTCATCCGCTGCAACGAGGGGCTTTTTTGGGGGCGCTGCTGGCCAAAGGCCCCACTCCCGAAGAGCGTACGCTGGAAGACGTGATTGGCAAAGAAGCTTTTTCGCACCCGGCCTTTCTGGTTAACAAAATCTGTCCTGATTTACCCGAAGGGTTACTGCATATTGGAATCAAGCTGGTGCGGGGCGCTAACTTACAGGTGGCCGAAGCGGAGCAACTGGGCGATTATCTCTTTAGCGATGGTACCTGCGAAACATTTCGGGGGATGGCGGCCAGCATTATGCGGGTTCGGCACGAAACGAACGAGGAATACCAAGGCTTGATGCGAGCCGCCGAACGGACATTCTCGCCTGGTTTTGGGCCGATGAGCTGCGCTGACCGGCCCTTGATACAAATCGCTGAACCGTTTGACGGTGTTGAGCACAGTTACCTGATTACGCCCCTGCTGGCGCAGTTTTTCCAGAAGCGAGGCTACGGCGCTATCTCTATGGTTGGGCGTTCGGGCGGGCCTAAATTTACGCTCAATGCCCTCGATCTGTACATGAATCTGGGCTGCCGTTTTCTTCAGAGTAACCACGAGTTCGACACCCCTTTGGACTCCTATGGCTGGGTGCTCGATCAGAAAGCGCTCTCCCCAGCCCTTAATCGGTGGATAGAACGGCGCCACGCGATGATAAAACGGCCGTTTCTGGCGACGCTCGAAAAGGTTCTTAACCCCTGCCACGCCCGGATTCTGGTCACCTCGGTATTTCACATTACCTATCAGATGAAAATGGCTGAGCTGGCGGTGCTGGCCGGATACGATGCCGTGATTGTACTGAAACGTGGTCTGGAAGGTACGCTGGCCCCATCGACAAGCCGGGCGACCGGTATTCTATGCGCCGTTCGTACCCCACAAGGGCATTTGTTTTTTCAGCACTTTGAGGGCGATGCGCCTGCTTTTGCCCCCTTCCGTACGGAAACGGAGCCGGAGTATGAGCAACCCCAGGCGCTCGATAATGCCCGTCTTGTTCGGCAGTTCATGACCGAAGGCCAGACTCCGAATGCTGACTTCGACAATCGTGTTCGCTTTGCCCACGCGCTCTACGGCAGGGGTTTAGACTGGATTGAAGCGCAACTGCGATAATGGCTGATTAGCGCGAAAGCCGTACCTTTGTGGTTCACCGATCCGACCGCAAACGGGCCACCGATTCGGGATTGTCGAAAGCAGTTTCTGCCATTGGCCCATTGGCAGTCGAATACATTTATGACAGACGTAGTAATCATTGGTGGAGGAATCGTAGGGTTAGCCACCGCGCTCCAGTTAAAACAGCAACGCCCCGCTCTGAAGGTTATTCTGATCGAAAAAGAGGCTACCGTAGCGCGTCATCAAACGGGTCACAATAGCGGGGTCATTCACTCGGGGCTGTATTATAAACCCGGTAGTCTGAAAGCGACAAACTGCATACGGGGCTATCACATGCTCATCGATTTCTGCAACGCGGAAGGCATTTCCTATGACCTTTGCGGAAAAATTGTTGTAGCGACCAAACCGGAAGAGCTTCCGCAACTGGATACACTTTACGAACGGGGTCAGCTCAATGGCCTTGGCGGATTGAAGAAACTTACGCTGGCGGAGATGCGCGAGATTGAGCCACACGTAACGGGCGTGGCGGGCATGTTTGTGCCGCAGACAGGAATCGTCGATTATAAAGAAGTCTCCGATAAATACGCTCAGAAGTTTCTGGCCATCGGGGGCGAAATACGGCTCAGTGAACGCGTTGAACAGGTTACGCCGGGAACGAGCCTGAGTATCGTCGTAACCAACAAAGACCGTTACGAAGCCAAGCTGGTTGTCAATTGCGCGGGTTTGTATTCCGATAAAATTGCCCAGCTAACCCAGCGCGAAGCGGTTGATGTTCGAATTGTGCCGTTCCGGGGTGAATATTTTAAAATTAAAGCGGAGAAGCAATACCTCGTCAAAAACCTGGTATACCCGGTACCCGATCCAAATTTTCCGTTTCTGGGGGTTCACTTTACCCGTATGATTCACGGGGGCGTAGAGGCCGGACCAAACGCCGTGCTGGCATTTCAGCGGGAGGGATATACGAAGTCGGATATCAATCTGAAGGAAATGTACGAAACACTCTCGTGGCCGGGGTTTCAGAAAGTGGCGGCCAAGTACTGGCAAACGGGTCTGGGCGAAATGTACCGGTCCTTCTCGAAAGCGGCTTTTACAAAAGCGCTGCAGGCACTCATTCCCGAGGTTCAGGAGTCTGATCTGGAGCCAGGGGGCGCAGGGGTGCGGGCGCAGGCGTGCGACCGAACGGGCGGTTTGCTGGATGACTTCGCTATTCTGGAGACGGATAAAGCGATTAATGTGGTCAACGCTCCATCGCCGGCGGCCACATCGTCGCTGTCAATCGGCCAAACAGTTTCCGAGAAAGTTCTTGCCCGATTTTAAGCTGTATTTAACAAACAATATAGCTGCAACAAGGGTTTTTTCAGTGTATAAGCTCTCTGGCTTACTAACTGATTACCCTTATGAAAGCTACGAATCAAATCGACGTATTGGATACTCCTTCCGATCTCAAGGAGAAAGGTATACAACAGGTTGCCGAGGCTGTTAATGGTCTGGTTGCTGATGCCTTTGCGCTGTATATCAAGACGAAAAATTATCACTGGCACATGTCGGGTCGCCATTTCCGCGACTACCATTTGCTGTTGGATGAACAAGCAGACCAGATTTTTGCTACCATTGATCCCCTTGCCGAACGGGTTCGTAAACTAGGCGAAAACACGATCCGGTCAGTCGCTCACATCGCCCAGTTACAACGCGTGAAGGATAATGATGAAGATTTCGTTGCGCCAAAAGATATGCTGGTCGATTTGATGAACGAAAACAAAAAGATGGCGAAAAACATGCGCGATGCGCACAAGATAGCCGATGATGCCGAAGACGTAGCGACGGCTAGCCTGATCGAAGTGTACATCGACGAAACCGAACGGCGTACCTGGTTCCTGTTCGAAACCACACGGGAGTTGAACTAAAACTCAGATAGACAATACTAAAAATGGGTGCCACGGTTTTTTCACTGTGGCACCCATTTTTAGTATTGTAAGATATAGATTAATCGATCATGTCAAAGCCGCAGTAAGGAACCAGTACTTTTGGAATTCTGATCCCTTCCGGCGTCTGGTTGTTTTCCAGAATCGAAGCCAGAATACGCGGCAGCGCCAGGGCCGATCCATTCAACGTATGGAGAAGCTGCATTTTTCCCTCAAGCTTCGATCGTAGTTTAAGTCGATTTGCCTGATACGTTTCGAAATTAGATACCGAGCTGACCTCCAACCAGCGCTCCTGAGCCGCTGACCAGACTTCCATATCGTAGGTAAGCGCCGACGTAAAGCCCATATCGCCCCCGCAAAGCCGCAGAACCCGGTAAGGAAGTTCCAGCTTTTGCAACAGCGACTGCACGTGCAGGCTCATTTCTTCCAGAGCTGCGTATGAGTTTTCTGGTTTCTCGATGCGAACCAGTTCCACCTTGTCGAACTGGTGTAATCGATTTAACCCCCGAACGTGCGCCCCCCACGACCCGGCTTCCCGCCGGAAACAGGGCGTATAGCCCGCATTCTTCACCGGTAGCTGATTCTCGGGCAGAATCACATCGCGGTACATATTCGTGATGGGTACTTCCGCCGTTGGGATCAGGTATAGCTTATCGTCGGTGGCAAAATACATCTGCCCTTCTTTATCAGGCAATTGTCCCGTAGCAAAACCCGAATCTTCGTTGACCACAATGGGCGGCTGTACTTCAAAATAGCCAGCATTGATCGCTTCGTCGAGGAAAAAGTTGATTAGTGCCCGCTGGATTCTGGCCCCTTTGCCTTTGTAGACTGGAAAGCCCGCTCCTGCAATTTTTACACCCAACTCGAAGTCAATGATGTCATACTTTTTGATCAACTCCCAATGGGGTTGAGCAGCCCCATGGAGTGTAGGTTTTTCACCATGCTCCAGCACTACTTCGTTTTCGTCGGCACTGCGGCCAGCTGGAACGCTGCTATGGGGGAGGTTGGGAATGGTAACCAGAACAGCCTGCAAATCAGCTTCTACCTGGCGAAGTGCGTCACCAAGGTCTTTCGAGCGAGCTTTTAAATCCGCTGTTTCTGTTTTGGCCGCTTCGGCCGCGGTTTTGTCTCCGGCTTTCATCAGCGCCCCGATCTGGCCTGCTTTCGCATTGGATTGCGCCAGCACATCGTCAAGCTCCCGTTGGGTATCGCGCCGTTTCTGGTCGAGCGTCAGCACATCATCGACCACCGTTTCGGCATTGGCAAAATTTCGTTTACGAAGGCCTGCCAGTGTGGTCTCTTTGTTTTCCCGGATAAAATTAAGTTGTAACATTACGCTATGTCGATTAGGCGTTTAATAACGCCAATGAATTCTTCAGTTTGCGGTAGTAAGGGGAGAACGTCTTCTGCCGTGAAAATGGCAAAGTCTTCATAATCACTATCATTGCGTTCATTAAACAGCTGGGCATAAAACCTCCCCATTCTACAGACAGCAAACTCGTTTTAACAAAATGCAACTCTAACATCGCTTTTGCACCAGAATACGCCTTTACTTTTATATCATTCTTGAATAACAGAGCAGATACCGCATGAAAAGCAGCGTAATACAAACGATTTATAGCAACTTCCCAATCCTGAGCTGAAATCAATGTTTTGGCAACTCAAAAGTCTTTATCAGCTTTCTCTAGTCGAAAAGCAACAATTTCATCTTTCGTTATGCTCATAATGCACGGCCATCCTGTCTGATATTTTTGTAGAGGGGCGTTACTTCCAAATTTTTCCAGTCTGCCTTATTCTGGATAACGGTTCCTATGACACGCTCACTATCCAATTCAAGATAAAACAGACTATCGCGCATCCGCCGTTTGAAGGCTCGATCAACGATGGCATCTGTCAAGACTAAAAAATCCTAGTCCGAGTTCTTACGAGCATCCTTACGAGCTTGCGAACCGAATAACCATACTTCCGCCTTCGGTTCTATGTCATGGACGTACCGTTTGACCTCCCGTAAAAATTGCTCGTCAGTCATGGTTATTTTTAATTAAAGGATTTTTAAAACCATTTAGGGCCCAGGCTATAATACTAGACAGCAAACAACCCCTCGTTTAGGGCATTCAGCGCTTCGGCTTTATAACGGCCGTGAACCAGCAGCGACAGATTGCTCTCCGTACCACCATACGAAATCATCCGAATCGGGATGTTTTTCATGGCATTAAACACCCGAACGGCAACCCCTTCGTTATCGGCGCTGAAGTTGCCAACAATGCAGATAATCGTTTGATCGTGGTCTGGTTCTTCGAGCGTACAGAACGTATTTAACTCGTCTGTAATCTCCTGAAGCCGCTCGGTATTATCAATCGTAACGGATACCGACACTTCAGACGTGGCCAGCATGTCGACCGGCGTTTTGTATTTCTCGAAGATCTCGAAAATACGGCGCAGGAACCCATACGCATTCAGCATACGGGTCGAGTGAATGTACAACGCCGTAATGCCGTCTTTGGCCGCAATTGCCTTGAATACCTCGCTGGATGTACGGTCGGCAATAAGCGTACCCGGCGCAACGGGGTCCATCGTGTTTTTCAGCCGTACCGGTACACCAAACATCCGAGCGGGTGTGATGGTCGACGGATGCAGAATTTTTGCCCCGAAATAAGCCAGTTCAGCGGCTTCATCGAACGTCAGCTCGCGAACGGGAAACGTATTTTTAACGATACGCGGGTCGTTGTTGTGCATCCCGTCGATGTCGGTCCATATTTGGATCTCCTCCGCCCGAATGGCACCGCCAATCAGAGACGCCGTGTAATCTGAACCACCCCGTTTGAGGTTATCGACCTCGCCCCGTGGATTCCGGCATATGAAACCCTGCGTAACGATAATTTGCTTGTCGTTGTGGGGGGGCAGCAGTTCACCCAGTTTTTGTTCCGTATACTGAATTTCAGGTTCGTTATCGGCATCAATCCGCATGAACTCCAGCGCCGGCAACAGCGCCGAACGAACACCTTCCTCGTCCAGATACGCCTGAAAAATCTGTGTACTCAGCAATTCACCTTCTGCCACCAGTTCCTTCTCCTGCTTGAGCGTAAATGGCTTGATACCCGTTAACGACCGGATAAACGAAAACTCGCTGTCAACCAGTTGCTGACCGGCGGATTTTCCTTCGTTCGTTTTATACAGTTCACCCAAAAACTCGTCGTAATGCGCTTTCAGGGCGTCGATTTTCGTGTTGGCTTCGGCGTCATTATTGGCCTTCAGTGATTCGCCAATAGCCAACAGGGCGTTGGTCGTACCAGACAAAGCCGACAGAACGACGATTTTACGGGTATCGTCACTGGTAATCAGAGTACGGATGGAGTGCATACGCTCGGGCTTCCCGACCGATGTGCCACCAAATTTCCAGACGTGCATGTTTAAGGAGTGAAAGAGTGAATGAGTGCCAGAGCGATGGAGTGTCTGGAAAGCTTTCGCTCCTTCACTCGTTCGCTCGTTCACTCATTAGAATTTACTATAAACTTGTTGTTGTAAGCCGAGCATTTTGATCGCAGTTATGGCCGCTTCGTCACCCTTGTTGCCGTGTTTCCCGCCTGCCCGATCGAGAGCCTGTTGTTGGTCGTTCGGGGTTAGTACACCAAAAATGACGGGCTTGCTTGTCTTCAGACTAACGTTGGTTAGTCCCTGCGCCACCGCATGGTTGATGTAGTCATTGTGTTTGGTTTCGCCCTGAATGACGCAGCCAAGGGCAATAATAGCGTCAATATCGTCACGCTGTGCAAACCACAGCGAGGCCAGACTCAATTCGTAACTACCCGGCACATTACCGCGAATAATGTTTTCGGGCTTTGCGCCATGCTCAAGCAGTGTTTTATAGGCTCCTTCAAAGAGGGCTTCGGTTACCTCCGTGTTCCATTCGGACACTAAGATGCCAAACCGCCGATCGGTTATATCGGGTAATTCGTCTGTCGAAAAGACGCTGAGGTTTTTTAAGTCTGATGCCATGTTGTTCTTTCCTAGTCTACTGAAACGCCAGCGGGACAAAAGTTAAAAAAAAAGGACAAAACCGGGTCGGCTTTGTCCTTTGCTGTACTGATTTAGTCAAATACGCTTATGACTCGCCAACCGTTGCTTCAAGTACGGATTTGTACTTCTTCGCGTTGCCCAATTCGGCGGATTGACTGTATTTCTCAATAATTTCGTTGTAAGCTTCGATGGCCTTATCGTTCTGTTTGGCCTGCTCATAGGCAACGGCTAGCTTCATGAGGTAGCCAGGCGTAAAAAATTTGTTTGGTTTGTAATCAGCCGCTTTCCGGTAATAATCAGCCGCTTCACCGAAGCTTTTCTTCTCCATGTAAGCATCGCCGATGAGTGCGTAGGCACGACCCTGAACTAGCAAATCCGATGAGCTGAAACCTTTCAGGTGATCAATGGCTTCATCGTACTTCCCCTCTTTTATCAAGCCGACACCGGCGTAAAACTCGGCCAAATTGCCACTTGGTGTGGAGCCATAATTGTCCGCAACAGCCAGTAAGCCAGGGTTTTTGCCATCGCCATTGAGGGCTTTTTTCAATGAATCAGCTTCCAGTTGATAAACCGACGGAAACAGTTCTACCTGTGCTGCTTCATCCTGGGTGCTTATGTAGTACCGATAGCCGAAGAAACCAACAACCAGCAGGACGATCCCGCCAAGAATGCCTAGAACAATATTTTTGTTCTGCTGGAAATAATCACCAACGTCTTCTAATTTTCCTTCTAATGCGTCCGGGTCTTCTAAAAAGTCCAGGCCTGGATTCTTCTTGCTCATGATTTTGCAATTTGGAGTGCAAAATTAGGAATATTTACAATCACGGAAAAGGGTATGCCTCAAAAGTTTACGATTCATTTTGCTCCTGCAAGGTCATGTCACGCACAGCCAGCACTTCCGACGACCGTACGGGCCTGATTTGATGGGCTAATAATGTTTCAATAGCTATGGCTTCGCCGGTCAGCGTGACAAATTCAACTTCAAATGCCTGGCCATCATTGTACACGGTTAAAATCGTACCAACGTCACCCATTTTCAAGCGTCCACCGGCTATATCTTCCTGTAATACAACTAAATCAAACTCATTCATACGTCAATAGACTAGTTCGAAAATAAAAACGACCAAGCGCAAAATCTTGTTTTGTTAAAATTGAGTTAACTTTGCGTCGCTAATCTTATTAAGGGGTGCCCAAACCTAACGGGCTGAGATTATACCCATTGAACCTGCGCGGGTAATGCTGCGAAGGGAAATGAATTCGCAGATCGTGTCTGTGAGTGTTTGCAAAAATCATACCTAATCAAAGGTAGGTTTGGCCCCTTGCCTACCGTCAGCAGTTTTTCGTAATGAAAAAAACGACGGTCTATATTCCCTTTTGTGTAACCCTGTTGTGGTTAGCGACCCTGCCTGCCTGGGCACAGCTTACCCTTTCCGGTAAAGTCAGTGATGCTGATGGCGGCCCGCTGCCGGGAGCCGCTGTTGTTGTTGAAGGCACCTATAAAGGTACGTTTACCGATGCTACCGGCGCTTTTCAACTGACCAATCTGAAGTCCACGGCTATAGCTCTGCAGATATCTATGCTGGGATACGAGACGCAGCGCCAGGCGATTGATCTTTCTCAAAACGACGTATTATCGATAAAATTATCGAAAACGGCCGTTGCCGTCGACGAAGTGGTGGTAAGTGCTACCCGGGCCAACCAGAAATCGGCCATCGCCTACACGGACGTAACGCGCCGGGAGTTGAACAAACTAAACCTGGGTCAGGATATTCCGCAACTGCTGAATTTCACCCCCTCAATCGTTACTACGTCCGATGCCGGAGCGGGTGTAGGTTATACTGGTATTCGGATTCGCGGGTCCGATGCAACGCGGGTCAACGTTACCCTCAATGGTATTCCGTACAATGATGCCGAATCGCAGGGAACGTTTTTTGTTAACATGCCTGATTTTGCTTCGTCTGTCAGTTCCATTCAGATTCAGCGGGGTGTGGGTACATCAACCAATGGAGCCGGGGCGTTTGGCGCATCGGTCAATATTCAAACCAACAAGCTGGAAGAAAAGCCTTATGCCGAGGTAAATCTGTCGGGTGGTTCGTTCGGAACGCGCAAGGTAAACGTCCTGGCCGGAACGGGTTTGCTCAACAATCATTTTGTGCTGGACGCGCGCTTATCCAAGATCTATTCTGATGGTTACATTGATCGGGCATTCTCCGATCTGAAGTCGCTTTACCTTTCCGGTGGCTACTACACGAAAAAGAGTTTTTTCCGGCTCAATGTGTTCTCGGGTCAGGAAAAAACCTACCAGGCCTGGAACGGTGTGCCGGAGGAGTTTTTGACAACCAACCGAACCTACAATTCTTTTACCTACGATAATCAGACGGATAACTACCAGCAGGACAATTACCAACTGATCAGCTCGCATGAACTCAGCAAAAACTGGCGGGCCAATCTGTCCTTCTTTTATACTAAAGGCAAAGGATATTACGAGGAATTTAAAACGGCAGCCAAATTCAGTAGTTATGGCCTGCCCAACGTTAGTATTGGCGATTCAACCATCCGTCAGACGGATCTGATTCGGCGACTTTGGCTCGATAATGACTTCTACGGGGGTGTTTTCTCTTTCGATTATAACAGCTTCGGCAAATTAACGGCCAATATTGGTGGTGGCTGGAATCAGTACAAGGGCATTCATTACGGCGAAATTATCTGGTCGCGGGTAGCTGGCAATACGAATATTCGTGACCGGTATTACCAGGACGACGCAACCAAACGTGATTTCAACGTATACGCGAAAGCCTTTTATCAGTTCACGCCAAAACTTAACGCTTTTGTCGATGCCCAGATTCGTACTATCAACTACTCATTTCTGGGGTTCAACAGTCAGTTACAAAATGTTCAGCAGGATGCCAAACTGACGTTCTTCAATCCGAAGGCAGGTTTTACCTACACTATCAACGATCGTAGTACCGTCTATGCGTCGGTAGGAGTGGGCCAGCGTGAGCCCAACCGAAACGACTATACACAGTCGACCCCCGAAAGCCGACCGAAGTCCGAGAAGTTGATCGACTACGAAGCGGGGTATAAAGTTCAGAACGAGAAGCTGGCCTTTACGGCCAATGCTTACTTTATGAACTACACCAATCAACTGGTTTTGTCGGGTCAGTTAAACGATGTGGGGGCTTACAACCGAGTGAATATTCCATCGAGTTACCGGGCTGGTATCGAACTGGAAGCCGGGGCTCGGTTGGCCCGACAGCTGCGCTGGAACGTTAACGCAACGTTCAGCCGGAACCGGGTGAAAAACTTTACGGAGTACCTGGATAATTTTGATAACGGACAGCAGGAAAGTCGTCAGTATGGCCAGACGGATATTTCGTTCTCACCAAACGTAATTGCCGGATCGCAGCTGCTGTTTACGCCGGCGAAAGGGCTGGAGCTGGGGCTTTTGTCGAAGTATGTCGGCAAGCAATACATGGACAATACCGCCAACGAAAACCGCAAGCTGAACTCGTATTTTACAAACGACATTCGCCTGATTTACACCGTAAGGCCCAAATTCGCACAAGAAATTGCGTTCACTGTGTTGTTCAACAACGTGCTGAACGAACTTTACGAATCGAACGGCTATACGTATGCCTACATTTCGGAAGGAAAAGTAGCCGCCGACAATGGATACTATCCGCAGGCTGGCCGGAATTTTCTGGCGGGCGTGCGCATTCGTTTCTAGGTTAGCTTATGGAATGCCCACGCGATGGCGCAAGGCTCTAGCCTTGCGCCATCAGAACTCTAAATCACATAAATCCCGGTTCTAACCAATAGCCTGTTCCAGGTCCTGAATTAGATCTTCTACATCCTCAATGCCGACGCTGAGCCGGATGAGGGTGTCTTTGAGGCCATTCCTGATCCGTTCCTCCTTCGGGATGCTGGCGTGCGTCATGCTGGCCGGGTGTGTACAAAGCGACTCAACGCCCCCCAACGATTCGCCAAGTGAAAACACCTCAAAACTCTCCATGACCCGAACCGCTTCGGGCATCGAATCGCCCTTCAATTCGAAGGAAAGCATACCCCCGAAGCCGCGCATCTGCTGTTTAGCCAGTTCATGACCGGCATGCGACTCCAGGCCGGGGTAATGCACCTGACTTACTTTGGGGTGCTGCTGCAGATACTCCGCCACTTTCTGGGCATTCTCGCAGTGTCGCTGCATTCGGATGTGCAGGGTCTTGATGCCGCGCAACACCAGAAAACAATCCTGTGGGCCGGGTACCGCTCCGCACGCATTCTGAATGAAAGCCAGGCGCTGGGCGGTTTCATCATCGTTCAGAACAATGGCACCCATAACCGTATCGGAGTGGCCACCGAGGTATTTGGTGACGGAATGCATGACCATATCGGCCCCTAAATCGAGCGGGTTTTGCAGGTAAGGCGAAGCAAACGTATTATCGACCACCAACTGAATCTGATGCTGCTTGGTGAGGGCAGCCACCGCCGAAATGTCGACCAGACGCAGCAACGGATTCGTGGGTGTTTCGATCCAGACCATTTTCGTGGCCGGGGTGATCAAGGCTTCCAGATTAGCCGCGTCTGACAGGTCGACGAACGTGAATTTAAGCCCGAACTCCTGGTAGACCCGTACCATGATCCGGTACGTGCCGCCGTAAAGATCGTTGCTGGCAATGATCTCATCACCGGGTTTGAATAGCTTCAAAATAGCATCTGTTGCGCCCAGACCCGACGAATAGCAGATGCCATGCTTGCCGTTTTCGAGAGCAGCGAGGTTGTTTTGCAGCACCGTTCGGGTGGGGTTCTGGGTGCGAGCGTATTCGTACCCTTTGTGCTTACCCGGCGACTCCTGAACGTAGGTCGATGTCTGGTAGATGGGCGTCATAATAGCGCCCGTTGTGGGGTCCGGTTCAATACCGGCATGGATGGCTTTGGTTCCGAATTTCATACTCAAATGTAACGAAGATTGTCGTGTGGAATGGTACGTTTTGCGACAACTCAAACCACAAGTGCCATTTGCCCGTTTGATAGAATGTGAAACTCGCCATTCCTAAATCGCTTACTGGTCCGGCCCTGGCGGGTCTGGCGTTATCGGTAACACCTATCGTTTTTACGTCCCTGCTGACCTACTATGCCGTAGTTCACGAGGCTACTATTGCCAGCTTTACGGCCTGGCAGTGGGCAACCATAACAGTTATTTGTGCTGTCACCTCCGCCGGACTTACCCCGCCCACAATGCTGGCGCTGATTTTTGGTTACTTTCTGGGCTGGAATGCGGTGCTACCCCTGTTTGTGATCAATTTCGGCGGTATTCTGTTCATTAACCTACTGGTACGCTGGCTCGACCACGATCGGTTTCTGGCTTTCCTGAACCGAAATCCCAAAGCGCAGTCAGTGCTGGACCGTATCCTGAATAACGAACTGGAGGTTATCTTCTTCGCCAAATTATCGCCCATTCTCCCGTTTGGCTTAACCAATCTGCTGTTTGCATTATCGGGCGCGAAGTTGAGAAACATTCTCCTGGGGGGCTTTCTGGGCATGACACCCCGCACCCTGATCGCGATCTGGTCTGGTCACGAAGCCCGCGAAATCAAAGCATTACTCGAAAATCCGAACCAGAGTTCCTGGACGCAAATCGTTATCATTGGCCTGATTGTCGTTTCCATTGCCGGACTATGGCAGGTCATTCAGCGGTCGCTCAAGTAGCATTTGTCGGTTCTGTCGGCTGCCACTCAGAGATGTTCGGCCACCAGGTCAATCAATCGGTTATGACCCGTTTTGAACACGGTTAACTCATAGTGATGGAGTTGCCGGGTAAAGGGCAGTATGTACGAACCGGGAATAATCCGGTCGAAGGCTCCGGTAAAAAAGCGAACCTGGGTCGATTGGTTATTCAGCCGTTCCGCGACTGTGCTCATGTCTGAATGAATTTGGCGGAATTGGGTCCAACTGTTGTAGACTTGTGTGCGCTGGTCAATCGTACCCAACGAAATTTCGGCGAAGCGCATCACTGTCCGGTTGAGTAAACCTAGCGTCGTGAGGGCATGCCCCAATGTAGTCAACATCGATAAATGCCGCAATGTGTACCGAAAGAGCCAGCGGCCCGGTTGGGAGGCTGTTGCCAGCCAATACCAGCGATTGAGGGTAATGCCATCGGGCGCAATCAGCAGGAGTTGGTCGAGCCGATCCGCGAAGGCTTCGGCGGTTGCCAGCGCAAACCGGCCCCCCAGGCTGAATCCCACTATGGAAAATCGGTCGATAGACTGAGTAGCTAAGAAGCAGTCGATCAGGTAGCTCCACCTGCTTTTGGTCAGCAGACTCGATCCTGTGTACTGGCTATTACCGTGAAAAAATAGATCAACGGCGTATAAGGTGAATCGGCCATCCAGGGCTTTTTCGAGTGGGCCAAACGCCTTGTGATCCTGCCCAAAGCCATGAAACGCCAGTAATACCGCCAACCCATTACCGTATTTCCGGTACGTGATGCGACTATCGTCGATTAAAAATTCTTGTGCACCATCGGCTGCGAGCATAGGGGAATACGTCGGTTCAGGCATTTATCTTTTCTTCGTCAAACCACCCGCGATCATAAGCATCATTAATTTAGCGTATGCTACGCGTAGTAAATAACGCAAATGGTATGCAAGCATACTAATTGCCTATTTTTTCTTATTTTTACCCTAGTCAATGAATATAGAGTTTAATGTTTACGAAAGTTCGTTCATTTCTCTGGTCTGACTCACTTCTCAAGAAACGATTAATGGTAATTAAACGCAATTCAGATGGCAACAGCAACGCTGGACTTACAGGGATTGAATTTTAATTTGTCGGAGGAGCATCTTGCTGTGCAGGAGGCCGCCCGCGACTTTGCCCAACATGAATTATTACCCGGCATTATTGAGCGCGATAACGAAGCCCGTTTTCCGGCTCAGCAAGTCAAACGCATGGGCGAACTTGGCTTTTTGGGCATGATGGTGTCACCCGACTACGGTGGGGGTGGTATGGACACTGTTTCGTACGTGCTGGCCATGGAAGAAATTTCCAAAATTGATGCTTCGGCTTCCGTTATTATGTCGGTCAACAATTCGCTGGTGTGCTTTGGGCTGGAAGCGTACGGCACCGAAGCGCAAAAACAACACTACCTAACCCGGCTGGCTTCCGGTGAAACGCTGGGAGCGTTTTGTTTGTCGGAACCCGAAGCCGGGTCCGATGCTACCTCGCAAGCGACTACTGCCGACGATAAAGGGGACTACTATTTAGTGAACGGGACAAAAAACTGGATTACAAACGGTGGGTCATCCGGTATTTGCTTGGTTATTGCGCAAACGGACCGGGAGAAGAAACACCGCGGAATCAATTGCCTGATCGTGGAGAAAGGAACGCCCGGCTTTGTTGTGGGCAAGAAAGAAGATAAAATGGGCATTCGGGCATCGGATACCCACTCGCTTCTGTTCACAGACGTTCACGTACCGAAGGAGAACCGCATCGGCGATGACGGATTTGGCTTCAAGTTCGCCATGTCGACCCTCAATGGTGGGCGTATTGGTATTGCGGCTCAGGCGCTGGGCATTGCAGCCGGCGCGTATGAGCTGGCCTTGAAGTACAGCCAGGAACGGAAAGCCTTTGGCAAACAAATATTTGATCATCAGGCTATTCAGTTCAAACTGGCCGAGATGGTAACCAAAATTGAAGCGGCTCGCCTGCTTGTGTACAAAGCTGCCCGCCTGAAAGATGAGCACAAAGATTACGTTCAGGCAGCGGCAATGGCCAAATTATTTGCGTCAGATGTAGCTATGTGGGCCACAACCGAAGCTGTACAGATTCACGGGGGCTATGGATACGTAAAAGAATTCCACGTAGAACGGTTAATGCGGGATGCAAAAATTACTCAGATTTATGAAGGTACATCTGAAATACAAAAATTAGTAATAGCCCGGGAGCTGATACGCTGAGTAATTTCTTGGTAAAATAGAATTTTTCTAAAGGTGTAGTGCGTGTTCAATGCGAATACGCACTATTTTTTTTATTATTTGGAAACTTTTATACTTGTATTAGTTTTGTACAAATTATTAGTTTTGTGCAACTTTGTGCACAAACACAATCTGGGGAGACACACCTTCGGCTATGGAAGACTATAATAAAATAATCGAATCGCTGGGCGTGAAGTTTATTAAGGCCCGCAACATTCGGATTTTACAACCGATCACCATCAAAAATTTCTATGATGTTGAAAACACACTACTCATTTTATTCAATGGCGACGTATCCATTGGCGATGAAAAGATAAAGGTAGATGTGGGTGATATGTTGTTTATTCCGGGTGGCAAACACGTTACGGTTACCTACGGCGACCCGACAAACCCTAAAATCGTCTCGAATGAAGAATTCATGACGCACCGGGAGTCGTATTGGGAAGGTAACCATGATCCAAAGCTGATCGGCCACCTGCCGAACTCGTTTGGGTATGTATCGTTTGAAGCCAAGGTCTTTGACTCAGTCAACTTCTTCAACTCACTCGATGTTCCTCCGTTTATCATCAAGCGGGAAGAGCATCTGGCAACGACTATTGATCAGATTCTGGCGGAAGAAATGACCGATCTGGCCGGTAAAGGACGAATTATCAAGATCAAGACGGAAGAGATCGTTATTGAGGTGGTTCGGTACATTCTGAAAAACCACCTGTTCGTCGAGCAGCTCGTTACCAACAGTACGTATTTCAAGGATCCACGTCTGATCGACATCTTTGCTTACATCAAAGAAAACCTCGGGGGCGATCTGTCGAACAAGGTGCTTGCCAACGTAGCCAACGTTTCGGAGGATTACGTGGGCCAGTATTTCAAGATGCTGACCGGAATCAACCCGCAGGACTACATCGAATACCAGCGCATGGAAGCAGCCGTTGGGTTATTACGCACAAGCAAAAAGAGCATTCGGGCCATCGGTGCCGAAGTTGGGTATAAAGACACGGCTTACTTCTGCCGTCGGTTCAAGATGATGTTTGGCATCCCCGCCGGGAAAATGCGCCGTCGGGAATCACTGATGAATGTATAAGTAAGGAGCATCGTAATAAACGAGAGAGCGTCACAAGCGGCCAGGAGGCAGGAGTAATCCAGCGTCGGCCGTTTGTGACGTTCTCTCGTTTGTGGTTTGATCGTAAATCAGCGCAGGCTTATTTCGATAGGAAGGGTGTAGAACACGGATACGTGTTTACCGCCAACTTCGCCGGGTACCCAGCGCGGCATCTTCTCGATTGACGAAATGATGTTTGTCATGAAGCCCTCCAGATTTTTCAGCGTTTTCTTATCGAGCGGCTTCATCGTGATTCGGATATCATGTACGTAGCCTAACTCATCGATGATAAAACGCGCTGATATCGGGCCTGTATCGTAACTTTTCTTGGCCACCGAGTTGGGAACACGAATGGTTTCGGCCAGATACGTACTTAATGCAGCTTTTCCGCCCGGAAATTCAGGCTGGCGCTCAGGAATGGTATACACTTTGCCATTTTGCGCCTGGGCAGCAACGTTGGTACCAAAAAAGATGGGTGAGAGGGCGATAGCTGCCAGCAGCAGCCAGGTTGAGACAGAACGCTTCATAGATTAAGCTCTTACAGCTGACTGATTAAACTCCCGAACGACTGTTGACAGTTGCGGTAACAAATCCGGATCCTGCTCGATACCGTTGCCAACAACGATTAAATCGGCGCCCGCTTTCATGGCCTGATACGCTTTTTCGCCCGAATTGATACCACCCCCAACAATGATGGGAACATCAACCACGCTACGAACGGCTGCGATCATCTCCGGTGATACCGGTTTACGAGCGCCACTGCCTGCATCCAAATACATGAGCTGTAAGCCAAGCATTTCGCCGGCCATGGCCGTACAGGCCGCTACGCCGGGCTTATCGTGAGGAAGCGGCATCGTACCGCTGATGTAGGAAACTGTCGTCTGCGTGCCACTATCGACCACCATATAGCCCGTTGGCAGGATTTCCAGCCTGCTCTTCTTGAGCAATGGGGCCGCAATGACGTGCTGACCGATCAAAAAATCCGGATTGCGGCCTGAAATGAGGGACAACAGAAAGATGGCATCCGCCGAAGATTCGATGTGCAGTGGATTGCCGGGAAACAAAATGATAGGCGTTGCTGACTGACGGCGAATGGCCGCAATGACTTCTTTATGCGAATAGTCCGTCACCAGACTACCCCCAACCAGAAAAAAATCAACGGGATAAACTGCCGTGCGGACAAGTAATTCGGAAAATGCGTTCTGCTCGATCTTATCAGGATCGAGCAGAACGGCAAATGCTTTGCGGCCAGATAATTTATATTCCCGTAGTGTAGTTAACAGGCTCTGTGGGGGCCTGTTTATGGTACTGGGTTGGCTCGGCGGTTGGATTGATGGCATTATTAGTACGTATGCGGGCTAAAAATCCGGTTAGCTGCTCGCGAGCGATATTGGTTAATACTGATGTAATCAGTCCACCAATCAGTCCGCTTGCGGCTGCTGACTTTTGCGCTTTATCTGCCTTCTGTTTTATTGACTTCTGACCATACAGGCGCGGATGGTGTTCGCCGTCTGCGTCGCTTTCGTCATAATCAAAATCCTCGTCGTCTGGTTCGCCGTACTTTTCGGCATAACGATACTCGTCAGACTTGGGCAGAATAGCATTAACAACCAAATATACGGCTAAAGCAGCACCCGCTACAAACGCTGTTGTTTTACCCACTTCCGTCGCGTCGCCTTTTATCGCTTCGACATTGTCAGAAATTGAACTTTTGAAGCGTTCGGTAGCGGCCATCAACTGGGCCCGGCGAGCCGTTGTATCGGCAAAAGGTACTTTAGGATCTTCCATTGTCGTTCGTCCTTGACTCGTAAAAAATGAATCGATTTGTTTGGGATTGGCTACTTGTTTGTCAGAAAAATTGAGTTTGGTTATCGCACCGAACCGGTGTTGTTTGTGGAGGAACGTGTTTGCGCCATCAATTCTTCAACCGCTTCTGATTTTTCTTCCACTTTTTTCTCTTGATTTTTCTTCAAAGCACTATAAGCAAGTACCCGGATTTTTGATTTGACAAAGTCTTTAGCGGTCAACCAAATAATTGTCAAAAGCAGAAAAAACCCGGCTACGATTAAAAAGCCGAGGTATTTACTATTCGTTACTTCGTTGAGGTAAGCAGCTAATAAACTAAATACGAAAATAAGGGTCATTGTTGATAGCAAGGCCAACACAACACTGTGAACCGCCACAACAACACCCTCTTCAATTTTTCCCCGGCTTTCCAGTGTAAATAGCTCGATGCGGGCTTCCAGATAACGGAATATGTTTTCCCGAATTTCTTCCAGGCGTTCGAACATGGTTTCAGATAATTAAATGTCTTTATGCCGTAATTACCAGAAAACGCTCATTTTGTTTTAAGAATGTGAGGAAAATAAAATGGCTCCGATGCATACTGCATCGGAGCCATTTTGAGAAGAGCCTATTATGAACACCAAATTAGCTATGCCTAACAGTCAGAATGTCAGGTTGTTATTTGGACTGTCGTAGCTTGGCTTCGATTGTTTGCTGGGTATGTGGAACAGCCCGGAGCCGCTCCTTAGGAATCAGCTTACCTGTATCCTTGCAGACACCGTATGTTCCGTTTTTGATGCGTACCATAGCCGCATCCAACTGCTGAATAAACTTTTGAAGACGGGCAGCCAATTGACTTAAATTTTCGCGTTCGCTGGTATCAGCACCGTCTTCCAATAATTTTGAATTGCCTGACGTGTTATCGGTGCCGCTATCGTTGCGTTTACTTAGCGATTCTTTTATGTAGTTCAACTCACTACGCGTATCATCGAGCTTCTGACCAATCAGCTTTTCGAATTCCTTCAGATCATCTTCTGAATAACGCTTTTTTTCTTCCTGAAGCATATCAAGTGCTACATTAGATGGTGTGTACCTTATTTGGGTACAAAATTAACGCTTTGTCATCATTAATTCAATGAACAATTGATCAGAAGTCTGTTTTTTTTGAAAATCTACTAAATTGATGTTTGCTAATTCCGCGAATTAATCTACGGTTTGAGTTACAGTAATGGGCAAAGTATATCGTAATAAAAACAAATTATGAATGATTATATGGTTTCTTAATATTACATTAATCTTAGAAAAAATAGGCATTTCACAACATCAGTTTTCATTTGTTAAGTTTGTAAGACACTTCACAATCAAATTCGTTTTAAGAAAGAAGTAAAAGTAAAGACATGGGATATATTGAACCAGCTCCGATAAAAGACAAAGAGAATCCACTCGAATCGATGATGTCGCGTTTCGATGCTGCGGCCAAACTGGTGGGAATTTCGGACGAAATGTACGACATTCTGAAAGTGCCGGCCCGGCAGGTTATCGTTGGGTTACCCGTTACAATGGACAGTGGAGCCATCAAAGTGTTTGAAGGCTACCGCGTGATTCATTCCAATATTCTGGGGCCTGCCAAAGGCGGTATCCGGCTCGATCCGGCGGTACATCTTGATGAAGTTCGGGCGCTAGCCGCCTGGATGACCTGGAAATGCGCCGTAGTCGATATTCCATACGGGGGGGCCAAAGGAGGCATCGCCTGTAACCCGCGGGAGATGTCGGCTGGCGAGATCGAACGACTTATCCGGCAGTATACCGTAGCCATGCTCGACGTTATTGGGCCCGATCGTGACATACCCGCGCCCGACATGGGGACCGGACCACGGGAAATGGCCTGGATCGTTGACGAATACTCAAAGGCCAAAGGCATGACGGTTAACAGTGTGGTAACGGGTAAGCCGCTGGTATTGGGGGGGTCGCTCGGCCGCACGGAAGCTACCGGACGGGGCGTTACAGTGGCCGCGCTGGCCGCAATGGATAAATTACGGATGAATCCCTACCGAACAACGGCGGCTATTCAGGGTTTTGGTAATGTCGGCTCGTTTGCGGCTGAGCTACTCCACGAGCGTGGCGTGACCGTAGTGGCCGTGAGCGATATTTCGGGAGGATACTACAACCAGCACGGTATTGATATTACGGCTGCGGTTGCTTACCGAAATGCAAACAAAGGCACATTGGAAGGATTTACGGGAGCCGAAAAAATCTCGAATGAAGAACTGCTCTCGTTGGCCGTTGATGTGCTGGTGCCTGCTGCGAAGGAAGATGTCATCACTGAAGACAACGCAGCCTCGATTCAGGCTAAAATGATCGTGGAGGGCGCTAACGGCCCAACCTCGGCCAGTGCCGATGAGATCATTAATAGTAAAGGGATTCTGGTCGTTCCAGATATTCTGGCCAATGCCGGTGGTGTTACGGTATCGTACTTCGAATGGGTACAGAACCGCATTGGCTACAAATGGACGCTTGATCGCGTAAACCGTCGGGCCGACCGGGTCATGAAGGACGCCTTCGATCGTGTGTTCGATACATCGCAGCGGTACAAAGTGCCTATGCGTTTGGCCGCCTATATTGTTGCCATTGATAAAGTAGCCAGCACGTATAAATACCGTGGCGGTTACTGATTTGCATAAAGTGTATGATGTGTACGGTATGATGGTTAATTTTGCTCATACTTGATGCATTAAAAACACATCGTTTACTGTATACCATATAACTTATTTATGCGCTTACACCGCGAAGGATTCACCATTATGCTAACAACAGGGCTGGTTTTGCTGGCTATAAATCTGTTAGCGTACTATTATTTATTTTCCGATAATTCGACCGCAATTATCTTATCGGCTATAATAAGTCTGATTCTTTTTGTGCTGATCGTACAGTTCTTTCGTATTCCGAACCGACTGCTCACTACCGGCGAAAAGCAGGTAATAGCCCCCGCCGATGGGAAAGTCGTCGTCATTGAAGAAACCATCGAAGGCGAGTACTTCAAGGACAACCGTCGGCAGGTGTCTATTTTCATGTCACCGCTCAACGTACACGTTAACCGGAACCCCATTTCGGGCACGGTGCGCTACTTTAAGTACTTTCCAGGTAAGTATCTGGTAGCTTGGCATCCTAAGTCGAGTACCGAAAACGAACGCACAACGGTAGTCGTTGAGGCCGCTAACGGAACGATGGTCCTGTTTCGGCAAATTGCCGGCGCTGTAGCCCGACGCATTATCTGGTACGTAAAAGAAGGTCAGCCCGTTAAGCAGGGAGAAGAGTTCGGATTTATAAAATTTGGCTCGCGGATAGACGTATTTCTGCCGCTGGACGCTGAAATTAAGGTCAGCATTGGCGACGTCACTAAAGGGGGCGTAACCGTTATTGCCGAGTTACCGAGTTAAAGAGGTTTCGTAAACGTACTGAACGCCGATGAGTTGATCGTAATGGATAGGTAGAGACCTATTTTCGTTACGATCAACTCATCGGCGTTTACAGCTTGCTGGAACGCCGTTAAAAGGTGGCCAGCTGATAAATATTACGCTCCACTACTTCAATAACAACGACAGTAGGCCGCTCTGCTTTCACGAGAGCAGGGTCCAGCTTGCTGCCGCGCATAAAATACGATTCGTGGAAGTAGCCGGGTAAGTAGTTCATCATGCCGTGACTGAATGAATCACCGATAAAGAGCAGTCGCCCTGGGCCCGGCCCACTGAACCGGGTCGACGGGTAGCCGATGGCTTCGTTGGGAATAAGCGCCAATTGGTGGGCGCTACGCTCAGGAGCTGGCTTGATATAATAATAAACGGGGTCCTTCTGCTCGTTTTGCAGGGTAAGCATGGTGGCCAGATCGCCCGCTCCTCCTTTTTGCTGCTCAATATGGTAATCGGCCAGACGAACCGGCGGTAGGGCGGGCTGGTCTTCCCGAATGCGGTTCAGCAGCGTGGCGCAACCAATGAGGGTGCCGTACTCATTCCAGTGCGTATCGGTCTGGTAATAAACGACATGGTCGCGTTTAGCAGCTCGAAGCGTATCCCGGCTATCGACGAAGCGCAGGTTCGTCTGAGCAATGGCCTGCTTAAGTACATCCAGCCGGGAGGAGTCCCTGCTTTGTTGCAGGTGGTCGGGCAGAAATTCGGGGTAGATCGAGTGCGAATCGGGTGCTATAAAAACATACAGCGCAGCCCCCTGTTCCGCCAGTTCCTGCTGCCGCTGAATCAGATGACTCGCGATACGCCGTGCCGAGTCGGCCGAGAGCGGCTGCAAACCCCGGTGCTGATCAACGACTTTATTGTAGCTGTTGCCCAGATACAGCCAGCCATTTTTGCCCACAACAACCTTTTCGGGTAAGGGGGATTCTTTCAGAACATTGAATTTCCAGCGGCTGTAGACATAAAACAGGGCGTTTCGCCAGCCGAAATTTTCTTTGTAGTATCGATCAAACTGTTTGACAAAACTGCGGACATGCGGGAAATTCAGCGGAGGCATGCCTTTCAACTGCCGGTTTTCGGTGCTGCTGAATCGCGACGAAAGCCCCAATACCTGATCCAGGGTTGGCAAGAGGAGGACAAGGGCAAAAACGACAGCAACTATACGAGTGCGGCTACTATTCATGTTGTTTTTAAGGCCTATAACTGGCCTAGAAAACCAATGTTTCGCTCAACAATCTCAAAAACGACAATGTCAGGATGCTCTTTTTTAACCAGCTTCATATCGCACGTATGATCGCGAACCAGATACGACTCCCGAAAATAACCCGGCAGCGACTGATTCATTGAGAAGCTAAAGGAGTCGCCAATGAGCAACAACTTCGGCAACTGGCTTGAGGAAGTAACAAATCGTTGAGATGGCAACCCATTCTTAAGGTTGTCAATTAGTTCAGTATTTTGAGCAAGCAGAAACCTGGCTGGTTTAATTTTATAAGCTATTGAGTCAACAAGTTCACGGTTCAGCGCCAGCATCGTCACCAGATCACCGCCAACTCCTTTTACCGGAGAAATAGTATAATCTGTTAGACGGGCTACGGGTAACTGAGGAAAATCATTCCGCAGTCGATTCACCGTTGTCAATGAGGCAATCAGCGAACCGTATTCATTCCAGTGGGTATCAGTCTGGCAGTAAGTGACCCGGTCTGCTTTAGCCGCGATCAATGCCTGGCGAACATCTATTATCGGAACGGTCGTATGTTGACTCATGTAGGTTTTGAACCGGTCAAAATTAGACACGCCTGCGTTGATCGGCAAGTAATTGGGTAAGTTCTCGGGATAAATCGAGTACGAGTCGGGGGCAACCAGTACATACAACCTGGCTCCCTGTGCGCTAAACTGGCGCTGGAAGTGAGTCAGGTGACGCGCCATGGACGCCAGCGTATCCGGATGTAACGCGTACAGATTCCGATGCTGGTCAGCCACATGGCCCATACTATTGCCCGGATAGAACCAGTTATTTTTCCCCATCACGACCTTATCGGGTAGGGGGGATGTTTTCAGAACTTTGTATTTCCACTGGCTGTACTGATAGAACAGGGCATTCCGCCAGCCAAAATTTTCTTTATAGTAAGTGTTGAACTGCGCAATGAAGGTGAGCACATGCGGAAACCGGGCCTCCGGAAAGGTAGACAGAATCCGTTTCTCCGGGCTCTTGAACGTTGCTGATAAACCCAGCCATTGATCTAGGGTTGGCAAAATTAGCAAGAACGCAAAGCCAATACTCAGCAAAGTAGATTTAAAGGGCAGTGGTTTGGTGGGGGGCGTCCAGAGATGGAACGGCTGACGTGTAGTCCGAACGGGCGATGACTGTACCATTAGGCTGTGGATGAATGGGCTTGTCTCTAGAACCGGAAGTAGATAAACGGATTGTAGGTATCGGCCGCCAGATACATGACCGCTAATACAAACAAACTAAACAGACCAACAACGTACACCGAATTGAGAACCGGGCGCATGAGTACCAGACGAGCCAGCCAGCGTTCCCAACCCCGCTGGAAAGAGGGGTAAACCGGGGTAGCCAGTATGAACCCCAGCAAGAGCGACACAACCAGTTCGCCGGTCAGAAAATAGGCGGGTGGATACGCCACAATGGACAACGGCTGCGCCCCCAGGCCAAGCATTTTCTGAAGAAAATGAATCGCTTCGGGAAGGGTTTCAATGCGGAAGAAGACCCAGCCAATCAGAACAACGAGTATCGTGTAGGCGTGCGCAACAGGTGGCCAGATCCGCTCCAGACGTCTGCCTAACCCAGCCCGTTCGATGAGCAGAAACACACCGTGATAAAGGCCCCAGATAATAAAATTCCAGCTGGCCCCGTGCCACAAGCCCGTGACGAAAAAGACGATCAGCAGGTTTCGGTACGTTCGTAATTTACTGCCTCTGTTTCCGCCCAGTGGTATATATACGTAATCGCGGAACCAGCTGGACAGCGAGATATGCCACCGGCGCCAGAAGTCCTGAATGGAGCGGGCTACGTAGGGATAGTTGAAGTTTTCTTTAAAGTCGAACCCAACCATTTTGCCCAGTCCGATGGCCATATCCGAATAGCCCGAAAAGTCGAAATAAATCTGTAAGGAATAAGCCACAATGCCCAGCCAGGCCGTTGCCGTTGGGTACGAATCGATCGGGGCGTTGAAGATGGTATCCGCTAAACTGGCGAAGGTATTGGCCAGAAGCACCTTCTTGGCTAACCCTAAAATGAACCGCTCGGCCCCAACGCCAAATTTTTCAATAGTCGTTGTGCGTTCCGCTAGTTCGGGAGCAATGTCGGCGTATCGGACAATAGGACCTGCTATCTGGTGCGGAAACATGGCCACGTAGGTGCCGTAATCCAGAAAACTGCGGTTGGCCCGAATGCGACCCCAGTAAATATCCAGTGTGTAGGAAATGCCCTGAAACGTATAAAAGCTGATGCCAATGGGTAACGCAATGTGGGATAATGCCAGACTATCCGGTACCGGAAGCGCAAAAGAACTGGCTAGGCTACGGACAGAGTCGACAAAAAAGTTGGCATATTTGTAATAGAAAAGCAGGGATAAACTACCCGCCAGCGAAAGCCACAGACCTGCCCGTCGCCGTCCCTGTTCGATTAGACGCCCAGCCATGTAGTTAATCAGCGCCGACAGGAGCAGGACGACTACGACCAGCCCTTCGCCCCACGCGTAGAAACACAGGCTGGCGGCAAACAGAAAAGCGTTATGCCAGCGTTTGGGCAGTACATAGTATACGAGTAGAAAAAAAGGTAAAAACAGGAATAGAAAAATTGCTGAACTGAACAGCATAATTATTCACTTTAGTGGGATGGATACAAAAGTAAGCGTTTCATTTTATATAAATCGACTCAAAACATCCATTAACGTAAACTTGGAAACCACATCATCAGTAGAGGAGTTAACAAAGTAATGTGCTGTTTTTGACTGCTTTAGTCAATTTTAGGTCACTTATGGGGCCAGATTAGCGCAAAAATATACTTTGTGGGGCGAAAGTAATTATTTTGCCTTGCCTCATAAATGGTATGAATATAATCAGATGATTCCATGTGTAGCCTGGACGAATTTTTGTACCAATGCCGATCCGGCATAACAGGGGCATTCGCTTTCGCGCTGGCTGCTTTGTTGACTTGTAGTCGTTGCACACAGGATTACCCGGCTGCAGTGGGTAATAAAGCTACTCCTGAACCAACAGGTACGGCATCGACCACCGCTTGTTCCTGTACCACATCGGCCGGGTCGAGTACAACGGTAACGTCGCCTGTTGCCTCAACAACCAGTACACCAGCACCCACTCCCCAGATTGATACCCTGAAAGTACCCGCCCCCCTTATTTCGCCAGATGGCGGTACGTTTCACATTCGTACACAGGTGAGCTTAACGGCTGATACGCTGCCCACGGGAGCGGTTATTGAATACTCGCTGGACAATGGCCTTAGTTGGACGGCGGGCAAGCAGTTCACTCTAGTCACGGGAGGTAACGTGCTGAGTCGAATTCGTTCGGGCAGTAAAGTCTCGCTTAGCCGGTCGTCGGCCCCGTTTACCCTTTACTTTAAGCGGATGCTGGTGATCGGGAACAGCATCATGAGCCACGCACCATCGCCCGATCTGGGCTGGTTTAACAACAATGGAATGGCGGCTTCGGCCCCCGAAAAAGATTTCGTTCATTTATTGACGGGTCGGCTGCGGGCGATTTATCCCGATATGACCATTACGCTTCAATCGGGGGGTAATTTTGAGCGACAGTTCGGAACGACAGGCTACAGCACTGACGAATTCAGCCAATCCCTGCAGCAGGTTCAACCCGATTTGATTGTTGTGCGGCTGGGCGAGAATATTGATGATTCGCAAGTACTGAAACGAGGGTTTGAGTTCCAGCTACGCCAGTTGCTGAATGGGTTGGCTACGTACGGCCAGCCGGTAAGGGTTGTCTGCACAACCGGCCTCTGGCAGCAGCCACTGGCCGACGCGGTCATTCGAAAGGTAACGATCGAGCAAGGGCACGCCCTGGTTGATCTTTCCTGCATGGTTGGGCAGAGTCAGTATTTTGCCACTCAGTATGCAAATCCTGGTGTGGCCGCTCACCCGAATGATGCGGGTATGCAGCGGATTGCGGATATGATCTGGGCTAAGGTTCAATGAGCCGGCCATCAAAACAAAAAAGGCGTTTCCCGTCGGGAAACGCCTTTTTTGTTTTGATTGATGATTAAAAGAACGATAACCGAAGGACAAATGGACTACCGTAAATGACGCGGGCCAGTCCCGAATTATCATTGTAGTTCAGGTTGTATAAAGCCGTTAGATTGACCCCAAAACGCCGGGAAATGGGCTGTGAATAAGTTACGCCTAACAGCGGAGACGTCAGGCTGGCGCTCGATGTCTGCCCTGTCTGGTCGTACTTGACAGCAATCGTACTGTTTTCAATCTCGCCGTGCAGGTACAGATTCGGCAAAATAGACGGAATGAATTCGTACATCACAAAGCCCCGGCCACCGTATTGATTGTACGTTTGAACGGGCACCGTGGATCCCGTATTGGTATAGCCCTTGTAGCGGGTATACGTGTAGGTACCGCCAATACCGATGAGCATACGTTCGGTAGCCTGGTAAGCAATAACTGGCGAAACACCCAGGCTAAAGGGATTACCAAACCGGAAGCCGTTGATGCCGCCACCAAACCGGAGCCGCTGGCCGAAAGGCAACGGTCGGCCTTCCGGCGTTTGCGTACGAAGGGGGTCCTTTCCCTGATCTTTCCGGTCGTCAGGGTCTTCGGTGAGTTGCCCGAAAGCGATGCTACTACTTAATAAAAGGGTGATAAACAGTAATTTCTGGAGATAATTCATGGTGTTCTATTCAGAGAAATAACGCTAATACAGTAACGAAATCAAAAGGTGAATTCTTTTACCTCGGGGTCCCTCAGCAGGCGCATAATGCATTTTTCGTGGTTTTCTTCGGCTCCGCTGACCCGCCAGTAACCGATAATTTCGGTGCCGATCCGTTGCTGCTGATTGCGGGTTGATTTCAGGTCAAATTCGTTGAAAAGCTCTTCGTACTGTTTCAACGTCTTGTTATGAAATGCTGTTACAATCTTATAGTCACGGGTTTGGTTCAGTTTATGGATTCGGCCTGCCAGATTGACCAGCAAAAGTAACGATCCCAGAATAAAGACGAACCCAACCAGGGCAATATCGTAATGACCGGCCCCAACGCACATGCCCAGCGCCGATACGGCCCATACGGTAGCCGCGGTTGTCAGGCCCTTTACCCGATTGTTCTCGCGAAAGATGATACCCGCCCCCAAGAAACCGATGCCGTTTACAATGTTAGCCGCAATCCGGTCGCCGGAACCACCAATTCGGCCCGATATCATGGTAAACAGAGCCGACCCGACACAGATCATAATCATGGTTCGCAGACCGGCCGACTTGCCATGATACTCGCGTTCGACCCCGATCAGTCCACCGATGACCAGCGAAATACTCAGTCGAATAAGGTCTTCCTCCGCAAAATTCATCTCGTGTAGTAGCTAGTACGGGTATTTGCCCGGTCCCGTTGCAAAACCTCGTCGGTTTCAAAAACCAATAAGGGTCAAGAGAAACCATATCCGGAAATAAACCGTTAAAATCTAGATAGAGTTTACCCTCATTAACTTAGAATGACTCAGACCACGGAGACCGAACGCCGGACCGCCGGACCACAGCGTTCCGTTGATCACCTCGACCCCAAACAGTTTATTATCATTAAAGGGGCGAAAGTACACAATCTAAAAGGAATTGACGTTGCCATACCCCGTAACAAGTTAGTGGTGCTGACCGGCCTGTCGGGTTCGGGCAAGTCGTCGCTGGCCTTTGATACCTTGTTTGCGGAGGGCCAGCGCATGTATGTCGAAAGCCTGAGCAGCTACGCCCGCCAGTTTTTAGGGCGTATGGAAAAGCCTGAGGTTGAGTACATTAAAGGTGTGTCGCCCGCTATTGCTATTGAGCAAAAAGTATCAACCCGCAACCCCCGCTCAACGGTTGGCACCTCCACCGAAATTTACGACTACCTGAAGCTGCTCTTTGGCCGGGCCGGTATCACGTATTCCCCGATTTCGGGCCGCGAAGTCCGGAAGGACACGGTAACGGATGTCGTTAATTTTATGTACGAGTTTGATGCCGGGCAGCGTGTGATGGTGATGGCACCCCTGCGCGTTCGCGACGACAGAACCCTGGCGTACGAACTGAATATTCTGCTTCAGAAAGGCTATACCCGTATCGTGACCGATGGCGGTCCGGCGGGTCAGCAGGTTCTGCAGATCGAAGACGTATTGATCGGCGAGGAAGCAAATGTACCTGAACCTTACACATCGCTGGAAATTCTGGTAGACCGGGGCACGGTGCTGTACGACGACAACGGCAACCCCGACGAAGATAACCAGTACCGTTTTTCTGACTCGGTGCAAACGGCCTTTAGCGAGGGCGACGGTACCTGCCGGGTCGATGTAGTCGGTAAAGAGTCCCGAATCTTTTCCGACAAGTTTGAGCTGGATGGTATCGTGTTCGAGGAGCCGAGCGTCAATCTGTTCACGTTCAATAACCCTTACGGAGCCTGCCGTCGCTGCGATGGATTTGGCAAAGTGCTGGGTATAGATCCTGATCTGGTTATTCCCGACAAAAACCTGTCGGTATTCGAGGGGGCCATTGCGCCCTGGCGCAGTGAGAAGATGAGCGAGGAGTTTCTGAAGCCACTACTCAAAAACGGTATCCGGTTCGACTTTCCGATTCATCGGCCCTACAAAGACCTGACCTCCGCCGAGCAGGAGTTGCTCTGGACGGGTAATAAATACTTTGAGGGTATACAGGCTTTCTTCAACTTCGTGGAAAGTCAGACCTTCAAGGTTCAGTACCGCGTCATGCTGTCCCGGTATCGGGGTAAAACGACCTGTCCCGAATGCCGGGGCTCCCGGCTGCGCAAGGATGCCGGTTATGTGAAGATTGCGGGCAAATCCATCACCGACCTCGTCTTGCTGCCCCTTACCCACGTGACAACGTTCTTCCGCGAAATAGACCTTCCCGAACACCAGCAGAAGGTCGCTAACCGAATTCTGATCGAAATCCGTAACCGTCTGGACTATATGGAGCGGGTGGGGCTAGGCTATCTGACGCTCAATCGCCTGACTAATACCTTATCGGGTGGAGAGTATCAGCGCATCAAACTGGCGACGTCGCTGGGGTCAGCTCTGGTGGGGTCGATGTACATTCTGGATGAGCCAAGCATTGGCCTGCATCCGCGCGACACCCAGCGTCTGGTGAGTGTTCTCGAATCGTTGCGCGATATGGGTAACACCGTCATTGTGGTTGAACACGAGGAAGAAGTGATGCGGGCCGCCGACCAACTTATTGACATTGGCCCCGATGCGGGTTCGCTGGGTGGGCATCTGGTGTTTCAGGGTACGTGGGATGATGTCATGTCAGGCGTACAAAACCACGATGGGGCCGGAGAACAGGTCGAAATGGAAAATGGCTCCGGTCAATTGCCAACCGTATCGCGTACATCCCACACCATCGACTTCCTGACGGGCCGCGAAACCGTTCCGGTGCCTTCATTCCGGCGAAAAGCAACTAATTTCATTGAGTTGAAAGGAGCCCGTGAAAACAACCTGAAAGGCGTGGATGCGCGGTTTCCGCTTAACACGCTCACGGTGGTAACAGGCGTATCGGGCTCGGGCAAAAGTACCCTGATCCGAAAAGTACTGTATCCGGCGCTCATGCGACAACGGGGCGAAGGCACGGAAGAAGCCGGTAAATTCGATGGGTTGAGTGGCTCCCTGGACCGGATCTCGTCGGTTGAGATGATCGACCAGAATCCAATCGGTAAATCGAGTCGTTCCAACCCGGTCACCTACATCAAAGCGTACGATTATCTCCGGCAGGTAATGGCCGACCAGGCCGTGTCCAAATCACGGGGGTACAAGCCGAGTCATTTTTCGTTCAACGTGGATGGCGGCCGTTGTGAGGTATGCCAGGGTGAAGGTGAAGTGAAGATCGAGATGCAGTTTATGGCCGACATCTACCTAAAATGCGAGGGTTGTGGTGGTAAACGCTTCAAACAGGAAGTGCTGGAGGTAACGCTGCACGACAAGAACGTATCCGATATTCTGGACATGACGGTCGATGAAGCTATTGGTTTCTTTCGGAAAGTAGACAACAAAATGGCCGATAAACTACAGCCCCTGCAGGATGTAGGACTGGGCTATATCGGTCTGGGGCAATCGGCGAATACGCTGTCGGGGGGAGAAGCTCAACGCGTGAAGCTGGCGTCGTTTCTGGGAAAGGGCAACCCAAACAAGGGAAGCACGTTGTTCATTTTTGATGAACCGACTACCGGCCTGCATTTTCACGACATCCGCAAGCTGCTCTCGGCCATCAACGCATTGGTCGATCAGGGGGATTCGGTCATTATTATCGAGCACAACATGGAAGTCATTAAAAACGCCGACCACATCATCGACCTGGGTCCCGAAGGGGGCGAAACGGGGGGGTATATCACCTTCACCGGCACACCCGAGGAGATGGTAAATCTGACGGATGGTAATTTTACCGCGCAGTATTTGAAAGGTAAAGTCTGATAAACTGGTTCATGCGTACGAAAAAGGTGGGTGGCAACATCCACCTTTTTTAGGTTTTGAGAAATCTCGCGCGGCAGATCCTTAGATCTGCCAGCACGAAGAGGTACGAAACGTAGCTGTTTTGTTGAAAAAGAATCGCTTTTAGTATATAAAAAAGCCTCTCTTGCCGCTTGCCAGACAAGGGTAACCAACTTTCCTGTATTTTCGCGGAGTTAATCTCTTCGCCGTTCATGTTCAGGGTTGTTACGTGGTTTTTTCTAGTTCTTTTCGGGCCGGTTTCTGCTTTTGCACAACTTCAGATTTCTCATCCGATGGCACGCCTGGTGGTACAGCGCGGGCTCGATGGAAATGGACGGCTTTATCTGTCAGGGCGCTTCACGGGCTCGGTCGATCGGGTAGAAGCTCAGTTAACGCCCGCTGTGGCTGGTCAGGGGGTGGCTACCGGCTGGCAAACAGTCCAGACAAATCCCGTTAATAATCTTTTTCTGGGATACGTTACGGGTGCCGGTGGCTGGTATGTCCTTACTGTACGCACCATGGTGGGCAGCGCCGTACAGGAGCAGGTGAGCGTTCAACCCGTTGGTATCGGCGAGGTATTCGTTACCGCGGGCCAATCGAACTCGCGCGGGCTTGGCATCGGCGACAACGATCTTGGTACCAATACAGACCGTGTCAACGCCATAGATTCCATCAACCACTATTATCCACAACCACCGGCGGCACCAGCGCTGCTATCTTCCGGTGATCCGTCGCCAGTTGCCCGATTCAAGGCGTTAACCGCAGCCCGACGCATATTCCCGATGGCTGAAAGCTCATGGGGGTGGGGTGAACTGGGCGACTATATCGTAAACCGGTACAACGTGCCGGTGGCTTTTTTCGTAGCGGGCTGGGATGGGTCAACCATCGATAACTGGCAGAAAACAGCAAACGGCACGCCAACCTGTAATGCCTACTACTGCACGGGGGGAAACTGGGAAAATCTGCAGCCCTACACAAACCTGAAGAACGTGCTGCGGTATTATGGTTCGGTGTCCGGTGTGCGGGCTATTCTGTGGCATCAGGGCGAAGCAGAAGCTGATGTGGCCAGCAGCGATATTCCAACATACGCCGACCGGCTTCGGGATGTTATCCAAAAGACGCGCCAGGATTTCGGGGGGCAGAATGTGCCCTGGATGGTCGCTCGGGCGTCATTTAACGGCACAAAGGCAACCCCCGCCGTAGTTGCCCAGCAGGAGAACGTGATTGCTACGTCTGGGTTCAATGTGTTTCAGGGGCCGTACAATGACACCATTCAGAACCGAAACGCCGGGAACGTCGATGTTCACTTTCGCAATATCTCGCGGCCATCGCCCCACCCTCAGTATTACCTGAATAATCAGCCTATTCCAACGAACATGGGCCTGTCCAGGTTTGCCCGTAACTGGAATAATAGCCTCAACAATGCGTTTTTTCAGAATGCTCAACCCATCACACCAACTCAGTTTGCCGTAACAGGTAACCTGGCCGCGTATGTATCACCGGGTGCCACGCTGTCCGTAACATTCAGTACGTTGGGTACGTTTAACGCTGGAAATCAATGGCAGGTACAACTGCTGGATTCACTGGGCCAGTATAAGGGCGTTTTGGGCAGCGGGTCGAGCAGTCCCATCCAGGTGACACTTCCCAGCGATCTCAAAAGCGGTCGTTTCCAGATTCGGGTCGTGTCTACCTCACCAGCCGGACCGGCTGTACCGTCCAATCTGTTTCAGATTTCCAATCAGGCCGACGTGAGTTTATCCATGAGCAGCAGCCAGCGAACGCCTGATGTCAATACGCCCGTCACGATCAGCCTATATGTTCAGAATGCCGGACCGGGACCGGCAAAGGGCATCGTTGTTCGGGATCGCTTACCCGATAATCTGGCCTTTGTGTCCTCCTCCGATTTAGCGATCTCGGGAACGGTACTGACCAGTGCCGCCCTCGACATCACTGCGGGTTCAACTCAAAAACTCACGTTTATCGCAACCCCAACCCAGTCGGGCACCTACCGTAACGCAGCCGAAGTTTCTCAGGCTGCCACGTCTGATCCCGACAGCCAGCCAAACTCCGGCACTGGCGACGGCCAGGATGATGCCGTTCAACTGGATTTTCGGACGCGCCAGAACAGTGCCGACGTGTTTACCTCGCCCAACCCGAACCAGGTACCGCTGCCAAGCGTCAGTAGTAGCCAGCCCACTCCCGATCCAGCCAAGGCCGACGTGAGCCTGGGTCTGTCCGTGAGCAACCGAGCCCCTGGTATCGGCGATGTGCTTACCTATACCTTAACGATGACCAATCTGGGTGGTTTGTCGGCAACGGGTTTGAGCGTGGCCGCTTATCTGCCCGCTGGTCAGGTTTTCGTGCCGGGCGATGATTTTAGTGCCTCCGGCGGATCGTTGGTAAGCGGAGTGAGCAGTTTAGCCGCCGGAAGCAGTATTTCTCTACGCTTCCGGGCCAGGACCACCGCCAGCGGTCAGGGTATTGCTACGGCTCAGGTTGTGTCCTCCAATGTAGCCGACCCTGATTCTACGCCCAATAATGGCGTAACAAATGGGGAAGACGATACCGCCCAGGTAGACATTCGGGTCAGGTAAACGGATCATTCGTAATAAATCCATCTGAATGAGGTAAATGTGATTCGGTAAACGCTCTTTCAGAAAGTTTGAACAGACTCAGTACAAAAACCAGCATATATGCTTTTGGTAGCAGTGAATCGCTGTGTGTCTGTGCTTTATGAAAATCAGATGGATTCTTTTGGGGTCAATGAGCTTGGGAATGGCCCTCGTGCTCTCGTCGTTTCTCGGCTTCTTCGAGAAACGGGTGGATTATAATACCCAGATCAAACCCCTGCTGAACAAAAACTGCATCGCCTGCCACGGTGGTGTCAAGAAAGCCGCTGGATTTTCCCTGCTTTTCAAACACGAAGCGCTCGCCCCCGCTAAATCGGGCAAGCTGGCGATCATTCCCGGAGATGCGGATAACAGCGAACTGATCCGGCGGTTAACGCTGACCGATCCTGATGAGCGAATGCCGCTCGATCATCCGCCCCTGAAACCCGACGAGATAGATCTCCTTCGCCAATGGATTGACCAGGGGGCCGAGTGGGGTGATCATTGGGCGTACCAAACCGTTCAGCGCCCCGATGTGCCCAAAATAGGTACGTTCTGGAGCCGGTTGGGGCTGGTCGACAACGACGAAACTACCTGGGCCCGAAATGAGATTGACCATTTCATTCTGGACAAACTCAGGCAGGAAGAACTCAAACCTTCGCCCGAGGCCGACCGGGCTACGCTGATCCGGCGGGTATCGCTCGATTTAACGGGTCTGCCACCAGCCGAGAAAGACGTTGCGGCTTTTGTCGCGGATCAATCGCCGGGAGCCTATGAAAAAGTGGTTGATCGACTACTTCAATCACCCGCATACGGCGAACGATGGACGGGTATGTGGCTCGATCTGGCCCGGTATGCCGATACTAAAGGGTATGAGCGCGACCCTGGTCGGAAAATCTGGCGCTACCGCGACTGGCTGATCAGGGCCTTCAATGCGGATAAACCATTCGATCAATTCGCAGTAGAGCAGCTGGCGGGTGACTTGTTGCCCGGTCCCACTGATGATCAACTTGTTGCGACGGGCTTTCATCGGAACACTATGACGAATGATGAAGGCGGCACCCAGGACGAAGAGTTTAGAACGGCGGCTGTGATCGACCGGGTCAATACTACCTGGGATGTGTTTCAGGGCACTACTTTTTCCTGTATCCAGTGCCATAGCCACCCGTACGACCCTTTCACCCACGATGAATATTATAAATATCTCGCTTTTTTCAACAACACACGCGATGAGGATGTAACGAGCGATACCCCGACCCTTCGCTTCTACAAACCCGCCGATTCGCTTAAGATGCTTGCCCTGCAGCAGTACATTGCCCACGCAGCCGCCAATCCGAAACTGGCGCAGAATACCATTCGCCAGGTTACGCACTTGCTTCGTACGGTTGAACCCAAAATAAACTCACACGATTTTGACCAACACGTCAATGCATCTCTGCTCGATGCTAAATATTTCGGGTTTCAGGACAAAGGGTCCTGCCGTATCAAAGACGTAACCCTGACGGGTCGGTCGCGTTTGTTGATCCGGTGGGGTACCCAGGCGACAAAGGCAACGGTCACGCTGCGCCAGGATAAACCTGATGGCGTCATTTTAGCGCAGATTCCAACCCCAGCGCCCGGAAAAGATACTATCCAGATAATTCCGTTGCCGTCCATTCAGGGACGACACAGCCTGTATTTATCGTTGAACAGCCCGGAGAAACCGAAAGAATGGGTACAGATAAAATGGGTGTCGTTTGTTCCAGTTCTGCCGGGCCAGCCGCTCGATTTTCCCGGTGAGCAGGACAAACAGCTGCTCGACCTGCTCAATGCCGACGTTGACCAGACGCCGATTATGCTTGATGGGTCCGGCGATCTAGCCAGAGAGACGCATATTTTTGAACGGGGTAACTGGATGGTGAAAGGAAAAAAGGTAAGCCCCGATGTGCCCAAATCATTTCCGGCCATGGACCCTGAACTGCCCAAGAACCGTCTGGGTCTGGCCAGGTGGATGGTTAACCGGAAGCACCCGTTAACGGCTCGTGTGGCCGTGAATCGTTTCTGGGAGCAATTGTTCGGCGCGGGGATTGTCGAAACCGTAGAGGATATGGGTACGCAGGGTATTCCGCCAACGCATCGGGAACTGCTGGATTATCTGGCCGTCGAGTTTATGGAAGGTGATCAGTGGCATATTAAGAAACTACTGAAACGAATGGTGATGTCGGCCACTTATCGGCAACAATCAAAGGCCACCCCGGCGCTTCTGGCCAGTGATCCGTTCAACAAATTATTGGCCAGAGGACCGCGCGTCCGGTTGTCGGCCGAAGCCGTTCATGATCAGGCACTGGCCGTGAGTGGGGTGCTGAGCCATAAGCTGTACGGGCCAAGTGTGATGCCGGTTCAGCCGGATGGCATCTGGCAGTCGCCCTACGATGGGGATTCGTGGCAGCAGAGCACGGGCGAAGATCTGCATCGGCGGGCTTTGTACACCTACTGGAAACGAACGGCTCCCTACCCGTCGATGGTCACGTTTGACAGTCCAAGCCGGGAGTTTTGCCAGCTACGACGACTTCGGACTAACACGCCGTTGCAGGCGCTGGTAACGCTGAACGATCCTGTCTATGTAGAAGCTGCTCAACACCTGGCCAGTTACATGCTGGCGCACGGAAAATCGCCCGATAACCAGATACAGGCCGGTTATCGGCAACTTATGCTGCGGGATCTGTCGCCGAAAAAGCTGCTTGTCCTGACCCAGCTTTACCGTAATACGGAGCAGTATTACCGCCAGAAACCAGACGAGGCCAGAAAGCTATTGGATTGTATGAATGTTACACCCCAACGGGCAGCCCTGACCGTAACGGCCAACACCATGCTGAATCTGGACGAGGTGATCACGAAAGAGTAGGCCTGAGCTTTAGGCATGGAACATGATGAAAAAACTCCTTAACGAACTCCAACAGGCAGCAGCCGAGCGCGAAACCCGGCGTCATTTTCTGCATACCTGCTCAACGGGCCTGGGGGCTATGGCCCTGAGTTCGGTGCTGGGAAGCTGTGGATTTTTCGGCAAACAAGATCCGCAGAATACCGTTGTTGGCTCTGCCCCGTCAATGGATGGATCCGCTACGGCACCCCATCCGGCGCACTACGTGCCAAAGGCCAAACGGATCATTTACATTCACATGGCCGGGTCACCAAGTCAGTTGGAACTGTTTGATTACAAGCCCGAACTGGCGAAATACAACGGAAAAGACTGCCCACAGGCGTTGCTCGAAGGAAAGAAGTTTGCCTTTATCCGGGGTGTTCCGAAAATGCTCGGTCCACAGGGGAAGTTTGCCCAATACGGCCAGTCAGGTGCATGGGTATCTGACTACTTACCCCACTTACAGGGCGTTGTCGATGATATTTCGTTTCTGAAAGCCATGCATACCGATCAGTTCAACCACGCGCCCGCGCAGTTGCTCATGCACACGGGCAGCGCCAGGCTGGGTCGGCCGAGTATGGGATCCTGGGTGACGTATGGTTTGGGAACGGAAAATGATAATCTGCCCGGCTATATCGTGCTGGCCTCGGGTGGAAAGCAACCCGACGCAGGCAAATCCGTTTGGGGGAGTGGGTTTCTGCCAACGGTGTACCAGGGCGTTCAGTGCCGTACGGATGGCGACCCGGTGTTGTATGCTTCTGACCCGGCCGGTATAAGCCGGGATGTGCGCAAACAAACGATCGACGCCATTAGCCAGATCAACCAGCAGCAGTACGACGATGTCAAGGATCCCGAAATTCTGACCCGTATCGCCCAGTACGAACTGGCCTTTCGAATGCAGATGTCGGTGCCCGATGCCATGGACATTAAAAGCGAACCGCAATACATTCTCGACAGCTATGGGGTAGACCTGAACAAGGGTTCTTTTTCGCGCAACTGCCTGCTCGCCCGTCGGCTGGTTGAGCGGGGTGTTCGATTCGTTCAACTGTTCGATTGGGGATGGGACACGCACGGTACCAGTGCCGATGGTGCCATTGAAATTGGCCTCAAAAACAAGTGTAAGGAGTCTGATCAGGCCGTAGCGGCCCTGCTGAAGGATTTGAAACAACGGGGTTTACTGGATGATACCCTCGTGGTCTGGGGTGGAGAGTTTGGTCGGACGCCGATGCAGGAAAACCGCGATGGGCAGGTACTTCCCTTCATGGGGCGCGACCATCACCTCGAAGCATTTACGGTCTGGATGGCGGGAGGTGGCGTTAAGCGAGGGTTTTCGTTCGGCGAAACCGACGATATTGGCTACTATGGCGTGAAAGACAAAGTGCATATTCACGACCTTCAGGCAACGATTCTTCACCTGCTCGGATTTGACCACACCCGGTTAACCTACCAGTTTCAGGGGCGTCCCTTCCGGCTGACGGATGTGGCCGGTAAGCTTATTAAACCCATACTGGCCTGAGAAATGGCAACAATTTCTTAATCGCGTTCCTGGTCATATACCTTGCCTGGCGCGGTTACGGCGCGTTCCTTTGCGGGTATGTTAATCACTGGTTGATGCCATGACAACTCAGACCGCGCTTTCCTGGATTTACCTGATTGGAGCAGCCGCCTGCGAGATGGCCTGGATGTATTCACTCAAATACCTGCGGTGGGATGCCCTGAAAGCCCTTCGCTGGGATACGTTTTACCGCGCCGATGTGGGTTGGCCAGTCCTGTTGCCCTGGATTGCCTATGTGCTCTTCGGTATTGTCAATACCATTCTGCTGGCCATCGCCATGCGTACCATACCAACCACAACGGCTTTTGCGGTCTGGATGGCGCTAACGCTGGTATTCCTGAAAGCCGCCGATGTTTTCTGGCTCAAGCTAAGCTGGTCGTGGAGCGAATTACTGTTCATTCTCCTGATTACGGTCGGTATTATCGGGCTGAAGTTCGTTAGCCCGACGGAGTGAGAACGAGAATGTAAGCTAGCTGTTGGAGTTCATGCTACTTCTCATGTCTGTCTGTGGAGTCTATTTTAAGAATCGCACCGGCGACCCGGCTGACACCACAATCACATTAATCAAATGAGCGCAACACCCTAGCTTTCAGTCTATTCCAGCACCTTGGGTACTTCGAAAAACTGGTCGTCGTGCTGGGGCGCGTTGGCGAGAGCCTGTTCACGGGCGAGGTGATTGGCTACGGCATCATTACGCAGCACGTTCGTTTCGGCCGACATGTGCGTGAGCGGTTCAACGCCGGTTGTATCGACCTCATTTAACTGCTCCATCCAGGTCAGTACGCCGTTTAGGCTCGTCAATAAGGCTGCCTCTTCATCTGGCTTCACCTCCAGCCGGGATAGATGGGCAATTTTATGCAGTGTTTCCTGATCTACTTTCATGCGCAATGAGTGAATGAACGAGTGAGTGAAAGAGTGAAGGGCCCGGTTAAGAATCAGGAGGCCAGTGCGTTCTTGCTGCTCAGTAGTTCCGTGTTTATGATTCGATACGTTTCTTCTTTTAAGCGAGGTACGTCTTCCTGCGTCATCCCCTTCGTTTCGATGGGTGGGTGAACGACCGCCCGCAGTGGATGCCAGTGAAATCGAACCGGGCTCTTATCCGGTAAGATCTGGTAGTTATTCAAAAGCGTAACCGGCACAACGGGCACCTGCTGTTGAATGGCCATCGTAAAGGCCCCATCTTTAAACGGAACCATCTGTGGAGGCTCTGGCGCCCGAATACCCCCTTCCGGAAAAATCATGATGCTTCGTCCAGAGGCCAGCGTTCTGATGGATTTAGCCAGTGAATACGCGCGGCTGTTCGGCTGATCCCGATCGACCTGTACGTGCAGTTTCGCGAACATATAGCCCAGCAATGGAATGGCTTTTACGTCGCTTTTTCCGACAAAGGCATAATAGTTTTTTACGATGACGCCCATGACCGCAATATCCAGATACGAGAAGTGATTCGCGCAGAAAACGTACACGACCTTCGGCTCCGGGGTGAATCGGTAATCAACCCGAACGGGAACACCGATGCCGGCAAAAAAAAGAGTACCCCAGAGGTAGTTGACCTTGTGAGCCAGTGGCTTCCAGGCGTCACGCTGCAAAAATACAAACTGGATCGGGAACAGAAATAGGTATAAAACTACCAGGTAAGTCGCGCACCAGATTGTATACAGTAATCGCATAGAACAGGTTTCGGGCTGGCTGGCCAGCCAGCCCGAAAATATTAGTGTTTAAAATGACGAACGCCCGTCGTAACCATAGCCAGACCGTGTTGATTGCAATAATCAATCGAGTCCTGATCACGAATGGAACCACCCGGTTGCACGACGGCCGTAATGCCTGCCTGACCCGCTATTTCAACGCAGTCGGGGAAGGGGAAAAACGCGTCCGAAGCCATTACCGACCCCGTCAGGTCGAAACCGAAGGAGCGAGCCTTCTCAATGGCCTGGCGCAGCGCATCAACACGCGATGTTTGCCCGACGCCACTGGCCAGTAACTGGCCGTACATGGGACCAGCTTCTTTCGCCAGTACAATCGTGTTCGACTTGGTGTGTTTACAAACCTTCAGGGCAAATTCCAGGGCGCGGTTTTCGCTCTCGGTAGGCGCTTTCTCCGTAACAACCTTAAACTGAGCCGTTACTTCAGTCTGGTTATCTTTATCCTGCTCCAGCACGCCGTTCAGAACCGTTTTGAACATAACGGTGGGCAGGCTGATGGCGTTACGCTTCAGCAGAATCCGGTTCTTCTTCGACTTCAGCAGAGTCAATGCGTCCGGCGCATAATCGGGCGCAATCAGAATCTCCATGAAGAGTTTATTCAACTCCTCCGCCGTTTCCAGATCGATGGATTTGTTGGTGATGACTACGCCACCGAAGGCCGATACCGGATCGCAGGCGAGTGCGTTCAGATACGCTTCTTTGGCCGAGGGAGCCGTGGCAATACCGCAGGCATTGGTGTGTTTAATGATGGCAAAAGCACTAACGTCGGCGTCCGCAAACTCATCGATCAGGCTTACACAAGCATCAACGTCGACCAGGTTATTGTACGACAATTCTTTGCCGTGCAGTTTGTCGAACATGGCTTCCAGGTCTCCATAGAACGTAGCCTGCTGGTGCGGGTTCTCCCCGTACCGAAGGTGGTTGGCGGGTAGGGCTTTGAAGTCGTAGATTGGTCCGGTTACTTCCGATGGTTGGGCACTCCCGGCAAAATAAGCCTGAATGGCGGTGTCGTATTGCGACGTCACGGAAAAGGCCTTACCGGCATATTGCCGACGGTCGTCCAGGTCGGTCGAACCATTTTTCTGGCTCAACAGCGTTACAACATCGGTGTACTGGCTCCGCGAGGAAACGATCAGAACATCGTTATAATTTTTGGCAGCCGCCCGGATCAGCGAAATACCGCCAATGTCAATCTTTTCGATAATGTCATCGTCCGACGCACCCGATGCAACCGTTTCTTCAAACGGGTATAAATCAACGATAACCAGGTCGATCGGTGGAATCTGGTGCCGCCCGGCCTGAGCCAGATCTTCGGGTACATCCCGACGGTACAAAATACCGCCCATAACGGCTGGGTGCAGGGTTTTTACCCGCCCGCCAAAAATAGAGGGATAGCCGGTAAGGTCTTCAACAGCCGTTACGGGAATGCCGAGTTGCTCGATAAAGGTTTGGGTGCCACCCGTCGAGTATAATTTGACGTTCTGTTCGTTCAACAGCCGGACTAAGGGTTCGAGACCGTCTTTGTAAAAAACGGAAATCAGCGCGGAGGAGATTTTGAGGGACATGAGGTCGATTGGAACAGCGTTGCGGCTGTTGACTATTGGGTTGTCCAATTATGCAAAACAGTAACGCAACTGCGTCGATTGGACGTGCAAAGATAACCAAAGGTCTTAACTTTGTCAGCCCGGCGCACAAAAGCCAAACCAGGCGGGTAAGTATTTCTTTTCTACATGAGTACGTTTAAAAAATTAGCGAGCGACACCGCCCTGTATGGCATCAGTACGATTCTGGCCCGCTTACTCAACTACGCGCTGGTTCCCATTCAGACGTACGCTTTTCAGAAACCGTCGGCTATGGCTTCGAATGTGGAGCTCTATGGCTGGATCGGCGTGCTGCTCGTTGTGTATACATTAGGGCTGGAAACGGCTTTTTTTCGATTTATGGCGCGTTCCAAAGATCAGCCCGTTGCCGAGAAAAACCGTATTTTCAACCAGTCGCTGAGCATTGTGGTTCTGATCAGCGTAACGTCCTCCATTGCCCTATACAGTCTAGCTACACCTATAACGAACTGGCTTAATTACCCCGGTCAGGAGCGGTTTGTGCAGTGGTCGGCCCTGTTAGTCGCCATCGACGCCATCGTGGCCATTCCGTTTGCCCGGCTGCGGGTTGAGAACCGGGTTCGCGAATTTGTGACGGCCAGAATGACGAATATTATCATCGTGGTAGCGTTGAATGTATTCTTTCTGATTATTGCGAAGGACGTTTACGAAGGCAAATACTTAACGGCTTTGCAGCCGGTCGCTGATTTTATCTACGACCCGAAAATTGGGCCAGGGTACACGTTTCTGGCCAATTTACTGGGAAATGCCCTGTACTTCATCATCATTCGGAGTGCTTTTGCCGGCTTCCGGTTTGAACTCGATGGGCCACAAAGTCGGGCGCTGATCGCCTATGCTTTCCCCATTATGCTGACCAACCTGGCCAGCGTGCTGAACCTGCTGACTGATCGGTTATTTTTGCGCCATTTGCTGCCGCCGGGCTTTTACCCAGGCCTATCGTCCGAAGCCGTACTGGGTATTTATGGCAATTGCCTGAAGCTGTCGGTGTTTATGGCGCTGGCTATTCAGTCGTTTAAGTTTGCCGCCGACCCGTTCTTTTTCTCCCAGGCCGAGGATAAAAATGCGCCAACCCTGCTGGCCAACGTGACCAAGTGGTTCATCATCGTTTGTGTGCTCATATGGGTAGCTGTTAGCCTGAACCTCGACGTGCTGGGCCAGGTATTTCTCCGGTCGAAAGCGTATCGGGTGGGGCTAGATGTCGTACCGCTGTTGTTGCTGGGAAACTTACTGCTGGGCGTTTATTACAACATTTCATTCTGGTTCAAATTAAGCGACAAAACGGCGTATGGCACCCTGATTACGGTTATTGGAACGGCAGTAACCATTGGACTCAACCTGCTGCTCATTCCTGTAATTGGCTACATGGGCTGTGCGGTTGCCTTTTCGGTATCCAGCCTGATTATGATGGTCATGTGCTATGTACTGGGCGAAAAATATTACCCCGTTCCGTACCATGTACGATCGGCGGTGGGCTACCTGCTTAGTGCGGGACTACTGATCTACGCATCCTGGCAGTTCCCGATTGCTAATTTATGGGTAGCCGTGCCCGTTCACCTGGCGCTGTTCGGGTTGTTCGCAGGCGTTATGTTGTTTGTTGAGCGCGATACGTTCCAGCCAGCCCTGGCCCGGCTGCGTAACAGAAATAACAAACCGGTCAACCTCGGCCAGTAATTTAGTAGCAGGCCTTTCGCTCAGACCCGTGCCACGGCTACTTCTCGCACCATTGTAAATTTGAATTGTAACACGGATCGGAGCGAAAGGTCTGAGTAGATGGATCTGTTGTTTCACGGGTAAACAGACAAAAAATGCACGGAGCTATCTTTACAGGTAGTTTTTGTGGGTAAATTGCAAGATAATCTGCTAATTCTGCCACCGTAAAAGGCATGTTTACTTTCATGAAACGATCTCATCGAAACGGCGCCTGGTTATTGCCCGTCGCGTTTTTGTTCTTACTCTCCTCCTGTCGCGAAAAGCCGCTCTTTGAACGGCTCAACTCGTCGGAAACGGGAATCACATTTGCCAATACCATTACCGATAGTGATACACTCAACATTCTCAACTACCAGTACATCTACAATGGCGGGGGTGTGGGCGTGGGCGATTTCAACGGGGATCAGAAACCCGACGTATTTTTTGCTGGAAACCAGGTAAGCAATCGGCTATACGTCAACGAAACGGAAACGGGTGGCGGCAGCCTGCATTTCAAAGATGTTACCCAAAAGGCGGGTGTCGAGGGCGGTGGCCGCTGGTGTTCGGGCGTATCGGTGGTCGACGTTAACGCGGACGGGAAACTGGACGTATATATATCCACAACACTCCATAAAAAAGCGGCTCAGCGGACCAACCTGCTGTATGTTAACCAGGGGAACGATACGGATGGCGCACCAAAATTTCGGGAGATGGCGGCCGATTATGGCATTGCCGATACCACCTTCTCGACCCACTCGGCCTTTTTCGATTATGATAACGATGGCGATTTAGACCTGTTTGTGCTGGTTGATCAGATCGCCGACCCACGAAGCCCGACCAACTTACGCGCTCGGGTCAACGATGGTACCTCGCCCAACACCGATCGACTCTATCGGAATGATTTCGATCCAAAACGGGGGCACGCCTTTTTTACGGACGTAACGAAGCAGGCCGGTACCATGGCAGAAGGCTTTGGCCTGGGCGTGAACATCTGCGACATCAACCGCGATGGCTGGAAAGATATTTACGTAACCAACGATTTTGCCACCAACGATGTGCTGTACATCAATAATCACGACGGCACATTTACGAACCGCGCGCACGAAGCCTTCAAGCATACCAGTTCATCGGCTATGGGGAATGATGTAGCCGACATTAACGGCGACGGTCTGGCTGACATCATTGTGATGGACATGCTGCCCGAAGACAACCTTCGCAAAAAGAGTCTGATGGGCCCAAGCAGCTATTTTGCCTACCAGGAGTGGGATCGTATGGGCTATGAACACCAGTACGCCCGCAACACGCTGCAACTCAACCAGGGGATACGGCCTACCGGGGTACGGCCTTCCGATACGTCGCAGGCTAACGTGCCTATTTTCAGCGAGATCAGTATGCTGGCCGGTGTCGCCGAAACCGAGTGGAGCTGGTCGCCTTTGCTGGCTGATTTCGACCATGATGGTTATCGGGACCTGCTGGTTACCAACGGGTTCCCGCGCGACGTTACCGACCGGGACTTCACAAACTATTACAGTTCGGTCAATACCTACCTGAGTGATGAACTTCGGAAAGGCCTGACGGAAAAAATGCCGCGGGTGAAGGTAAGCGATTACGCCTACCGCAATCGGGGGAGCGCCCAATCGGGTGGTCCGGCCTTCGAGAACGTAACGGACCTCTGGGGCATGAGTGAGCCAAACTTTGCGAACGGAGCCGCTTACGCCGACTTCGATGGTGACGGTGATCTCGATTACATCGTCAACAATATCGATGACGAAGCCTTTGTGTACCGCAATACCCTGGTCGATAAAAAACCGGACAAAGCCCATTACCTGCGAGTTCAGTTTCAGGGTGATGGAGCCAATCGGATGGGACTCGGTGCCACCATCGAGTATGAGTTACCCAATGGCCGTAAGGAGTTTTATGAACATACGCCTTACCGGGGTTTTCTGTCCAGCGTTGAGCCGGTGGCCCATTTCGGCCTGGGCGCGACAACAACGATCAAAAACCTGAAAGTGACCTGGCCGGGCGGGCGGGTCCAAGTCGTTCCGAGCGTAAACGCCGACCAGCTTCTTACGCTCAAAGCCGCCGATGCCCGGCAGGAATCGGTCGTACAAAGCGGCCCGGTTGTCCAATCGTTACTGAAGGATGTAACGGCTGAGCTGGGGGTTACCTATCGACACGAAGAAACCGACATTATTGATTTCAACGGCCAGAAAACGCTGTTGCACAAACTTACCGAATATGGCCCGGCGCTGGCCGTTGGAGATGTAAACGGCGATGGCCTGGCTGACCTGGTAGTGGGCGGAAGTTCCAAGTATTCGACGGAACTGCTTCTGCAGCAAAAAAACGGACAGTTCATCCTGAAGTCTTTACCAACGAAACTGGCCGAAGATACCGGATTGCTGCTTTTCGATGCCGATGCCGATGGAGACCTCGATCTGTATGCCGCCAGTGGCAGTCCCGAATTTTCGCCCGAGCAAATGGCCGAAGCCATGCGTCATCGCCTGTACGTAAACGATGGTGCCGGTAACTTCACCCTGGACCCCGACGCGCTGCCCGATTTCCGGGTGAATGGCTCCTGCGTGAAAGCCGCTGATTTCGACAACGATGGTGACCTCGATCTGTTCGTTGGGGGGCGGGTTGAACCGTATAAGTATCCGCTGGGCGTACCTAGTTATTTGCTTCGCAACGACCATGTTGTCAAAGCGGGTGAAAAAGGCAAGCCACACTTTACCGATGTAACGGCGCAAGTGGCCCCGGCCTTGACCAAGGTGGGGCTGACCTGCGATGCGCTCTGGACGGATTACGATAACGACGGCTCCGTTGATCTGATGCTGGCCAGTGAATGGGCTCCTATAACGCTGCTCAAAAACGTAAAAGGTCATTTACAACCGCTCGACAACAGTGGCTTGGCCGATAAAGTGGGTTTCTGGAACTCGCTGACTCCCGGCGATTTTGACAATGATGGCGACATCGATTATCTGGCGGGAAACCTGGGACAGAATACATTGCTCCGGGCCAGCACCGAACATCCCGTTCGCATGTACGCGGGCGACTTCGATAACAACGGTTTCTACGATGCGTTCCCGTCGGTCTATTTTAAGAACGCCAAAGGCCAGTACGAAGAATACCCGTATTTCGGCTGGGATGATATGGTGAAACAGATGATCGGTATCAAACGCCGATTCCTTAAATATGCCCCATTTGGCGAAGCAACCATGAACCAGATACTCACCGACGAAGAACGGGGTCAGGCGCTGAAACTGTCGGCTAACTATTTGGTAAGCAGCTACATCGAAAACAAAGGAAATGGGAAGTTCGACGTTCGTCCGCTGCCCCTCATGGCACAGACCGCTCCAGTGTTTGGTATGCTGGCGCAGGATGTAGATGGCGACGGAAACCTCGACGCGCTGCTGGTTGGCAATGATCACGGCAGCGACCTGGTAGCCGGGCGTATGGATGCCCTGAACGGACTGGTTATGAAGGGCGATGGGAAAGGTGGCTTTTTGCCCTTAACAATCGGCCAGTCGGGCTTCTTTGTACCCGGCAATGCCAAAGCCATGGTGAGCTTTCCCAATCCGCAGGGTCGTTGTGAGCTGGCTGTAACCGAAAACCGGGGCCCTCTGCGTCTGTTTGCCGTTCAGCAACCGCAAACGTTTAGTCCCGTGGATGTACGGACAACAGTTGTCACCGTGCGCCTGAAAAACGGACGGACACGACGGCAGGAAATTCCCTTCGGGACTAGTTTCTACGGGCAATCGGCACGGGGGGTGTGGCTGCTACCGGGCGAGCAACTGGTTAAAAATAAGTGATTGGGTTCCCGCTAGAACGGCTCTTCGTAACAGTTTGGCTTAAGCAAGTATGAAAGCAGTCGTCCCGTTTCTCTTTGCACTCCTTATTGTCGGCTGTTCGCCAGCGCGTCGCCTGGCGCGTGAACTAGGTACAAAAACTATTTACACCGATCACTTCACGGGCGTTGCGCTATATGATCCTGTACAACAGCGGGCACTAATTCAGCACAATGCCGATAAGCCGTTTACGCCCGCATCGAATACAAAATTGTTTAGCTTTTATGCCGGACTGCTGTCGCTGCGCGACTCGTTGCCGGTACTGCGTTACGCTGTTCGAAACGACTCCCTGATTTTCTGGGGAACGGGGAATCCCTTGCTGCTACATCCTGACTTGCCCGATACGACGGCACTGGCTTTCCTGCGAAACCGACCCGAACGGCTGTTTTATTCACCCGTTAATTATGAGGGACCCCGATTGGGGGCTGGCTGGGCCTGGGATGATTATAATGACGACTACTCGCCGGAGTTGGCTCCCCTGCCCATCTATGGCAATGTGGTTCGCTTTACGGAAGGAATAGCCCGGCCGCGCCGGTTTACTGATAGTATCCAGGTCTCATTGACCGGTGCGAACGGTGTACGACGGGCTGAATTTAATAACCGGTTTGTTCGCTCCGTAACGGGTAAACGTACCCGACAGGATGTGCCGTTCCGGTGGTCGGCAGCCCTGGCGGCTCAACTGCTGGCCGATACCCTTCATCGACCGGTGGGCGTTGTCACAGTACCCGTTACCGCCGATGCCCGGCTCATACGGGGTTCGTCTGCCGACTCGCTGTACAAGCGGATGCTTCACGTGAGTGACAACCAGTTTGCTGAACAGGTCTTGTTTATGGCTTCGGCCGAACAGCACACGGCGCAGCTCAACCCTACGGCTGAACGGCGCCGAATTGCCGATAGTCTCCACTATTCTACTGCAACAGGCGGTTCGGTCAGGTGGGTCGACGGGTCCGGTTTATCCAGATATAACCTGTTTACACCCAACGCATTGATCGACCTGCTTGGTCGTATTTATGCCAAAGTACCTCAGCGACGACTATTTGCGTTAGTGCCCGTTGTGGGGAAGCCCTACATTTTCGCTAAGTCCGGCTCCATGACAGGCGTCTACAACCTGAGTGGCTACCTGCTGACGAAGCGAAACAAGCTCCTTTATTTCAGCATTATGCACAATAATTTCACCCAGCCCGTCAGCGAAATGCGCCGACGGACGGCGGAGTTATTAACGAAGATTCACGAACGGATGTGATGTCTGTTTACTTGGTCTTTATCAGCAGATAAACCGGATAGCTCACCGCGATGAAACCCAGCGCGTACAAGCTGCTCGAAAAGTCGCCGATAACGACACCCAGCAGAAAAGCCAGTGAAGCGATGAGCAACGTCCAGGTTGAAAACGGGTAACCCCAGGCCCAAACGGGTCGCTCAAGATCGGGTTCCGTTTGCCGAAGCCGAATCAGGGCGGCAAAGCACGACGCGTAGCAGAGGACGAAAAAAAATGTAGCAATGTCGGACAGCTTTCCGTACGTATTGGTCAGAATCATCAGAATGGAGGCCAATGCGGTCAGAATCGTTGCATTGATTGGCGTACCTCCCGCATTGACGTGCGTGACAAATCGGAAAAATAAACCGTCGCGGCCCATGGCGAAGATGACGCGCGGGTTAAACATAATCTGGGCGTTGATAATCCCCATAATCGAGATCATCAATAGAAACGTAACGACCTTGGCGCTCCCCGGCCCGAACAAAAGCTGAACCGCGTCGGCAGCCGGTAATTTCGATCCGGCGAGGGTCGACATGGGCAGTACGTACAGCAAAGCCAGGTTCACCAACACGTAAATACCAATTATCAGCAGTACGCCCCGAATCATGGAGCGAGGCAGGTTCCGGCTGGGGTCAACGTCCTCTTCGGTGAAATAAGCGGCTGTGTGCCATCCATCGTACGTATAAAAAACAGCCTGAAGAGCCGCCAGAATACCCAGCCATAAACCACCTTCGGCCAGCGGGCGGACAGTGGTGGCGGCTATGGGTTCATCGGGGGTGATCACAAAGCAGATAACTACGAAGGCCAGTAAACCCACCGCTTTCAAAACGCTCATCACTTCCTGCGCCCGGCTGGCCAGTTGCACCCCCAGCGAGTGAAAGGCAACAAACGCAACCAGGATACCAATGGCCATGCTTTGCTGATAGGCCACCAATGGGGGCGACAGCAAGCCAATGTATTCACTCATAACAGCCGCGCCAAACGCCATTGCCGACACGCTGCCCAGCCAACTACTGATTCCGATAATGAAGCCGGCGTAATTACCGAAGGCCCGCCGGGCATACACGTACCAGCCCCCCGCTTTGGGGAGCATGGTGCCCAGTTCCATAACGGACAGCGACCCCGCCAGCGCGTAAAGGCCCACGGCCAGCCAGACGCCAATGATCAGGATCGGGTTTCCAATGTCCTGCGCAATGGGACCGGGCTTTCGAAGAATACCAGTGCCCACGGTGCCGCCAATCGTAACGGCCACGCCAAAGCCGACGCCTAGTAATTTTTTGAGTTGATTTTGGGCCATAACAGGCGGGAGAAAGGGAGATATCAGACCGGGCTATTTTACAATGATAGCGAAAAAATGGCCTATTGATGATTCTGATGAGGGGTCTGCCTGCCGGCATTCCGGTTTTTCGTAAGTTTGTTACCATGAGAGCCTTACTGATGCACCCCTACATGCTGGTTTTTTTGGGTGGTGGTCTGGGAAGTGTACTTCGTTACGCTCTGGGTCGGCTGATACCCGCCACGCTTATGAATGCACCGTTTCCGACGGCGATCCTGTGCGTGAACCTGGTGGCCAGTTTCGTGCTGGGCGTCATCGTTGGCTGGGCAACTGGCCGGTCGGCGGGCGAAGAAGCCCGACTGCTTATCGGTGTCGGCTTCTGCGGAGGGCTCAGTACCTTTTCCAGCTTTAGCAACGACACCATTGTGCTTATCCAGCATGGTCGTTTCGGGGCAGCCTTACTCAATATTGGCCTCAATGTGATCTTATGCCTGGTAGCTTCTGCCGGGGGACTCTGGCTTGGACAAAAACTATGAGGAAGTTGTTCGGCCTAACGCTTTATTTCTGATGATTTCGACCCATTTGCCCGCTCAGGAAACCGCCCGTCAACTACATGACGCTCACGAGACGTACCAACAAAACAGACTTACCCACCGGCGTTTCAAACATGCCGATATCGTGCCGTTATTACAGACGGTAGCCTGGCCCCTGTTGGTGAGTCAGGTAGGGGAGTCGTTGGAAAAACGGGCTATTTATCAGGTTAAAGCCGGAACAGGCCCTACCAGCGTATTGCTCTGGAGCCAGATGCACGGCGATGAAGCCACCGCTACCATGACCCTGTTCGATATTTTTAACTTTCTGAGCGCTCACGATGATGGCTTTGATGCGTTTCGGCAGACAATTCTGTCGAAGACGACGCTCTATTTTATCCCGATGCTCAATCCGGACGGCGCGGAGCGATGGCAACGCTGGACCGCAACGGATATCGACATGAACCGGGATGCCCTTCGTTTGCAAACGCCGGAGGGGGCTTTGCTCAAACACATGCAGCAAACGCTGCAACCGCTGGTTGGCTTTAACCTTCACGACCAGAATCCTCGTTACAGTGTTGGGAAAACGGGCAGGCAGGCTATTATGTCGTTTCTGGCAACAGCCTACGACGAGGATCGGAACATAAACGATGTCCGGCAGCGGTCCATGCAGCTCATTGCGGGCATGAACCGTGTGTTGCAGGCATTCATTCCTGGCCAGATTGGCCGGTTTGACGATGAGTTCGAACCGCGTGCATTTGGGGATAACATCCAAAAGTGGGGAACTACCCTGGTGCTGATCGAATCGGGAGGGTACAAAGGCGATCCCGAAAAGATGGCGATCCGGCGGCTGAATTTTGTTGCGATTCTATCAGCCCTGAAAGCAATTGCCGATGGCTCGTACAGGCAGGAAGCCAGCGCGGATTATCTGGCTATTCCGGAAAATGGCCGGCTTTTGTTCGACGTATTGATTCGCAACGCAACGGTTGAGTACGAAGGAAAGCCAGTCATGGTCGATGTAGGGATTAACCGCTACGAGATCAACGATAAAGCCAATACGCAGTTTCAGTACAGGAGCCGTATTGAAGACATTGGTGATTTATCTACCTTTCACGGCATCGACGAAATCGACGCCACGGGACTGACGCTGGTTGCTGCTCGTATGTACGCCGATACCCTGGAATCGCCCGCCGATCTGGACAAGCTTGACTTACCTGCTCTCCAACGCGATGGGGTCGTGGTCTTTAAGGTCCGGCAGGCCGACGAAGAGGTATTTCCCAATCAGGCTGCGCACCTGCTTCTTGGCGGAGATCTACCGGCCCACCCGCTTCAACTGGAGCAAATTCCGACTTTCCTGCTAATGAAAGGGGAACAGATCAAATACACGTTTGTCAATGGGTTTTGGCAAGACAGTGCGGGTCTCCTGCGTAATGGGATACTGGATTGAGTTGCCTGGTTAAAGGTAACCTGTCCGTAATACTGTCATAACGTTTGCATAATAGCTGGTCGGTACCTTTGTTATACAGTTTGTCCCAGCACACAAACTATCCGTTATAATCATATTGGTGTCGTTCGAAAGGCCAGCGCATTGCGCTGGCTTTTTTCTTTTGTGAAAAGATGGATAATCGGGTTATGGCTCAACCTGTTCGAGTAGACGGCTGAGTACTATCCACTCAACCAGCCGGAGCCCGTTGGGGCCTCATTAACGAAAAATGCCCGGCTACATTAGCCGGGCATTCGCGTAGAAAAGTAAGTGGAGGAATTAGAAGGTGTACCGGGCACCAATCTGCATCTGCCAGCGCGAACCCAGTGGATCAATTGAATACGGGGCGGATGGAGACGTCCAGGTAAACGTTGGATCACCGGATGTTGGGTTGGTTGCCCGTGCCAGACCGATCGATGCCGTCGAGTTGAAGGTATTGGCTGCGAAGTACGAATACCCGAGGTTTTTGTCCAGCAGGTTCAGGAAGTTGATGATGTCGTAGCTGATCTGAACCGACTGACGACCTTTCAATTTAAACTCGTGCAGAAAACGCAGGTCCATTGTGTTGTTCCAGGGGGTACGGCCCGCATTACGCTCCGTGAATGTGCCTTTCCGTGTTTTCAGGTACGAATCCGACTCAACGAAAGCCATGAAGTCAGACGCCTGGGTGCCGGTCGGCAACAGTTTCTGCGCTTCGGTCAGGTTACGTGGAATGTACGCCAGACTATTGGCCTGTCCCGTTCCGTCAATGGTCGAGTTAACATAACCCCAGGAGAACGGCGCACCCGACTGAAGCGAGTAGAACAGCGTAACCGTGGTTGCATTGCGTGGATTCCAGATCTGGCGATAGTTCACCGTACCGACAATCCGGTGGCGAATATCGAAATTCGAGTAGCCCAGCTGCGGGTTGTTTGGCGTTAACGACTGGTTAAGCTGCCAGTTCGATTCCATCGAGTTCCGAATACCGTTCGTGATGTCGAACGATTTCCCGTAGGTATAGGCCGTTGAGAACCCGAAGTTGAATGGGAAATTCCGTTGAATCTGTCCGGTCAGGCTGTAGCGATATCCCTGATTCGTGTTCGACAGCATGTAGGCGTTTGCGAAGTTATTGTCAATCCGTTGCGCTCCGGCAGAGCCATTGGCCGCTACATAAATAGGCTGTTGCTGCTGTGTATCGTAGCTGTAATACCGAACAACATCTTTCGTGTTGACCTGCTGGAATTTCAGGTCATGGATCACCTTTGTATACAACCCCTCAACCGTAAGCTTATAGCCGCCTATCGTATAATCGACAGCCAGGTTATTACGGAACATTTGCGGCATCTTAAAATTGTTGTCGATCAGGTCAACCTGCGTACGGGTTACGCCACCGTTTGCCGTGTTGTTGTTGATCAACAGGCCACCGTTCGGGATCAGCGGATCACCAACCAGTTTGTTTGTTGCAGTAGCGTTGTTGTTGAAGTCATACGCGCCGTAGCCTACGCCGTTGTTGTAGAAAGCATAACCCAGCCAGGCAAAGGGAACCCGACCCGTGAACAGACCCGTACCACCACGGATAACCAGGCTCTTGTCGCCATTGGCATCGAAGGTGAAGCCTAAGCGGGGCGAAATCTGAACGTTGTTCAGGAAGTTATTTGTAATCTGATTCAGGGGCGTAAAGCTGTAGGTGTTACCCATGTTGGTCGGGTCACCCGCCGAACCCGTTACCAACGGGCTAAGCGCTGGTTTCGTCGGCAGTCCTGAGTAGTCGAAGCGAACACCCGGAGAAATTTTCAACTTGTCGCTCAACTGAATATCATCCTGTAAGTAAGCACTGAGCAGGTTAACGTTGAAGTGTGCGTATGGATTGTTGAATTGATTATCCAAGTTATTGGTCGCATCAGAGAATGGATACGAGCCACGTACCCGGTTGGGCAGTTTCGCCAGAAATTCAGCCGGGTTACGGTACGAAATCCGCCCGTTCGGTGCATTAACAAATCCGTAATCGATGGTGTAGAACTCGTTGTGCGTACCCAGTGTAAACGTGTTTTTACCCAGGTAGAAGGTAAAGTTATCCGTCAGCTCAAACGTCTTCTGACGCATGTTGAACACCGAGGCTTCCCGGTCATTACCCAGGAAAATCGTTCCGCCGTTGTACCCGATCTCCACTTGTGGAAAGGTGCGGACATTAGACAGCGTACTGCGGTAATCGTGCACACTCGAATAACCAACGATCAGGCTGTTGGATGCCCGGCCGCCGAACTGGCTTTTTAACTCGGCTACCGTGCTGCTCTGGTTGTTGCTCTGTTTGTAGTCGATGCCGCCAAACCGGAAGTTCTGGGCGTCGCGCTCCAGGTTTGTCGCTTCGGAGAATACCGTGTTGTTCCGAATCGTGAACTGGTTCTTCGCATTGATGTTCCAGTCGATCCGGTTGAAGAATTTCGTGCTGTTGGAATAAATGGCGTAGTCGCCGGCTGAGCCTGCATCGAGGCCGTAGTTGGTTTTTACGAAATCGCTAAGTTGCTGCGCCAGGGCTGCATCCTTAATAAGCGAACTGGGCGAACCCGCCTGAAACTGCACTGGATCCTGCCGACGGGTAATTTCTTCGTTCGTGAAGAAGAACAGTTTATTCTTGATCAGCGGTAGGCCAACCCGAACACCCGTCTGGTATTCGTGAAACGTGCTTGGTAGTTTTTCTTTGGCATTCGACGCGCCGTTCCAGGCACCGGTCAGGGCAGCATTCCGACCAAATCCGTAGACCGAACCTGTTACTTCGTTCGTACCGCTGCGGGTTACGGCATTGACCGATCCACCCAGGAAGTTACCCAGCCGAACGTCGAACGGCGCTACGGCTACCTGAATGTCCTGAATGGCATCAAGGCTGACCGGGTTGGTGCGGGTACTCGAACCGGGTTGCCCCGATGTGCCGGTAGAGCCACCCAACGAAGGGCTGAATCCAATAGCGTCGTTGTTAATGGCTCCGTCGATGGTTACGTTGTTGTACCGGAAGTTTGTACCGGCAAACGAGTTCTGGTTGTTGACCTGTGGCGATAGCCGGGTCATGTCGGTCAGGCTGCGGGAGATGGTGGGCAAACGGCGAATGGTTTCGCTGTTCACGCTGATGCCCGCCCCTTGTTTTTCTCCCTCGCGGTTGCCTTTCACTACAACCTCGGACAATTGTGTACTGGCATCCTGAAGCGTAATGGTCAGGTTGGTCGTTTCGCCCAGTTGTAAGATAACGCCAGACTGGGTTTCTGTTTTGTAGCTTACGTACGTAACAACGATCTCGTAAGGACCGCCCGCATTCATGTTGTTAATCCGGAAGCGCCCTTCCACGTCGGTCACGGCAGCATACTTCGTGCCGGTTGGTGTATAGGTAGCCTGTACGGTTGCTCCCACTAACGCTTCTTTCTTCGTGTCGATGATCCGACCGCTAAGACCGCTGGTGGTGACCTGCGCCCAAGCCGCTGAAAAAGCGGTAACTAGAAATAGTACAAGTAATGAAGTAGAACGAAAAAATTTCATCTGTTAGAAGATTGGTGATTTCCGGTACAAAATTCACGCTAATCCAGATGAGGGCTGTTACGCCAATATTACGATATGCAATGCCGGGATTAAAATACCATTAAAACCTATATAATGAGATAAGTGTCTATATATTAATGAGTTAGTAAATTTGTGTATTTGCTGTATGTAGGTTGTAGAGTAAGCGTTTAATCGCCTATGATGATGAAATTACACTTTTTCAATTCAACAAATGAGCCAAATTTTATTTGGTAGCCGGACGTATTTTATGGGAAAATACGCCATCGAAAGGAATCGGGCTGCTTTAACGGATACAAATAAAGTATACAATACAAAATTGAGTGTCAGGGTTTTGCATTATTAAAACCGGATTAAAAGTTAACATTTGTGTAACATTGACGTAACATTGGACGGATAGTTTTGCAGCGCTACAAGCGATACCAAAACTAAAATAAATGAACCGTTACATTTTACTTGTCCTTTTTTCGCTACTGTCAACGGCCTTGTGGGCACAGACCGGCACCGTTCGGGGCACCGTCAAAGACGGCAAAACAAAAGAGTCATTAATTGGCTGCACTGTGCGTATAGAAGGTACGCAATTAGGCAGCACGACCGACATTGAGGGGAACTTTACGCTGGCCAATGTACCCGCCGGTACACAGAAGGTTGTCATCTCGTACGTCTCCTACAAAACGAAAGAAATCCCCAATGTTCGGGTCGAATCAGGCAACACAACAGCCATAGACACCGAACTGGACGAAGAAGGAACCGCTCTTCAGGAAGTGGTGGTGCGAGCCAACAAGGCAACCAACACCGAAATCGCCGTTATTACTGAAATCAAGCAAATGAAGCCAATCGCCGTTGGTATTTCGGCGATGCAGATTCAGAAATCGCAGGACCGCGACGCGGCTGCCGCCATTCGCCGGGTGCCGGGTGTTAGCCTTGTCGACAACCGGTTTGTGCTGATTCGGGGTTTGGGCACCCGGTACAATAACGTACTGATCAATGATGTCATCGCCCCCTCGACCGAAGTAGAATCCCGCTCCTTTTCATTCGACATCGTACCCAGCAACATCCTGGATCGGATGATTGTCTACAAATCCGGTTCAGCGGAGTTGCCCGGCGATTTTGCCGGAGGGGTCATTAAAATTTATACGAAGCGCCGTCCGGAGCAAAACTTTACCGATGTGGGTGTTACCGTAGGGTACCGGGCCAACACAACCTTTCAAAATGTACAGTCGCATAACCGGGGTGGCCTCAATTTACTGGGACTGTGGGATTCAAAACAGCAGATCCCAACGAGTTTTCCTCAGAAGGCGGGCGAATTCAATAGCCTAAGCTCCATTCGGCGGGCTACCTATGCCCGGCTGTTGCCCAACAACTGGGGGCTAACCAATGTGAATGTGGCACCCGACGTGCGGGTTGCGTTCAATACCGGACGCCGGTTTGACCTGGGAAACGTACGGGTGAGCAACCTGACCAGCATCAACTATGCCCTGACCAATCAATTTACGGACGTTAACCTCAAGCTGTACGAAAACACGACAGCCAATGACGTTCAGCAAGAGTATAATGATGCCACGTATGCCCGGTCTACCCGGCTAGGTGTTTTACATAACTGGACGTTTCGTTTTTCGCCCACATTTACGCTGGAATGGAAAACGCTCTTTAATCAGTTAGGATCGACCGAAACGGTTGTCCGGAACGGGAGTTTTGTGATCGATGGTGTTGACGTGCAAAGCTACTCGGAGCGTTTTGAGAACCGGAGTATCCTAAACTCGCAGGTATCGGGTGAGCATTCGCTGAGCCAGCTATCAAAAGTGAACTGGATTGCCAGTTACGGGTATTCCGGACGGTGGGAGCCCGACTGGAAACGCGCACAGTATACACGTCCGCAGGGAGCTTTGGGGGCTGATGGGCAGCCGGAGCCGTTCCGGCTCAACGTGCCGGTACAGCCCAATCCGCTCAACGTTGGTCGTTTTTACTCCAAGCTGAATGAGCAGGTCGTATCGCTGATTGGTAATTACGAACACACGTTCGGCAATCCAACCGACCGGGAGCCGAATCGGATTCGGGCCGGGGTGTATGGCGAAGGTCGTAACCGCGATTTTGCTGCCCGTTTCTATGGCTACGAGCGCGTTGGACTGATCAACAACATCAGCGGCCTGGGCGTTGGTCAGGCGTTTGCACCCGAAAACGTGACGGGTCGGGAAGGTAGCTTCAGCCTTCAGGATGGTACGGTCGATAACGATTCGTATAATGGAAAGACAAGCTATGCCGCGGGTTATGTATCGGGCGACATCAATTTTGGGTCGCGGGCCAATCTAACGCTTGGTTTCCGGGGCGAGTTCTACAACCAGACCCTCCGGCTGGCCAGTGCGCCTACCGGAAAACCGCTGGTAAACAATAACATCTTCAGCCCACTGCCTTCGGTCAATTTCACCTATAAACTTACCGAACAGCAAAATCTCCGACTGGCGTACTCATCAACGGTGAACCGGCCTGAGCTACGCGAACTGGCACCCTTCCGGTATTATGATTTTGCCCGGCAGATTGAAGTGCAGGGAAATACCGGGCTGAAAACGGCTACCATTCAGAACTTCGACTTGAAGTATGAGTTTTACCCGACGCCCAATGAATTGATTTCGATAACCGGGTTTTACAAAGGTTTTACCAATCCCATCGAATCGTTCCTGATCCCTATTCCGGGAGCCTTCACGTTTACGTTTACGAATGCCATCTCGGCTCGTAACTACGGTCTGGAACTGGAGTTCCGGAAAGGGTTCAGTAACTCCAGCAGTACCTTTCTGCAAAACCTCCAGGTTGTTGGTAACGCGTCCTACATAAACAGCCGGGTAACGACAGGCGATGTCATTGAAGCGCCGGGACCCAGCGGTATCATCGAGCGATTTGGTAACAGTACCGACCGGAACCGGGCTCTGGCCAACCAGTCACCCTACCTGATCAATCTGGGCCTGTACTACGCTAACCCTACTTCGGGCTGGCAGTACAATGCCTTGTATAATGTAGCGGGGCCGCGCATCTTTCTGGTGGGTAATATCGAAGATCCAACCACCTATGAAATGCCGCGCCATGTGGTGGATGTCAACATCAGTAAATCATTCAACAAGCAGTTTGAGCTGCGCCTGGGTATTCAGGACATCTTTAATGCGCCCTTCCGGTTCTCACAGGATTTTAATGGAGATCGCAAAATTGGTAAGGATGTTACCTCGCGCAGCGCCAATGCCGACCAGGATTATTTAAAATACCGCCGTGGTCAGTATGTAACGCTAACCGGCGTATACACGCTGGGTCGACGAATTGTCGTGCCTTAATAACCAGATAGATACTCAATTATTAGCTTACTAATTTAACCAAATCCGTTTTATGCAATTTATCAAGCGTTATCAGTCTCTGCTGCTGCTTGCCGTTGGTCTGACCGTAACTATGTCGGCCTGTAAAAACGACGATGAACCAACCATTGACCCGCTTTCCATTACGAGCATCAACCCAACGCAGGCTCCGGTAGGTTCGTCAATCGTTATTACCGGAACCAGTTTTAATGCTACACCCGCCAGTAACACGGTTGTATTCAGTGGCAACGCAGCGGCACAGGTTACAGCCGCCACCACAACATCGTTGACGGTAGTTGTACCCGCAACGGCGCAGAACGGACCGATTTCGATTACGTCAGGTGGTATAACGGTTCAAAGCCCTTCGACGGCCAGCTTTACACTGGCCAATCGGCCTGTCGAGACGCTGCCTAGTTCGATTACGGCCAGCCGGACACTCTCGGCCAATACCATTTACGCACTGAAGGGCTATGTGTATGTGACCAACAACGCGGTGCTTACCATAGAACCAGGCACCATCATCCGCGGGTACGGAGCCAGCCAGGACCCGGAAGCACAGAACCACTCGGGAACGCTGATCATCGACCGGGGTTCGCGGATAGAGGCTAAAGGAACGGCTACTCAGCCAATTATATTTACATCGTCTCAGCCTGCCGGTTCACGGAAATATGGCGATTGGGGTGGCGTTGTACTGATTGGTCGGGCACCGTCCAACCAGGGGACATCGCGGGCCTTCGAAGGGGGAATCCGGGGAACATTTGATGCAACGCTGAACGTGTCGAACGACAATTCAGGTACGATGCAATATGTTCGGATTGAGTTTCCGGGTGTTGCGCTGTCATCAACTCCCAATAGTGAAATCAATGGATTAACGCTGTATCAGGTGGGTTCGGGTACAACCCTCGATCATATTCAGGTTTCCTACAGTGGAGACGATGCGTTCGAATGGTTTGGTGGTACGGCTAACGCGAAATACCTGGTGGCGCTCCGCACATTCGACGATGACTTCGACACCGACTATGGCTATAGTGGCAAGGTTCAGTTTGGTGTTGCCCTGCGCGACCCTAACGTGGCCGATCAGTCGGGTTCCGAAGCCTTTGAATCGGACAATTTCGATCCGGGTGTACCCGTTACGGCTGGTCTGCCCATAACGTCTCCCATCTTCGCGAACATGAGTGCCTTTGCCTTTAACGGCGGTGTTCCCAGCAACGCCAACACGTCGGGCGGTTCAGGCGCTTACCGAGCGGCCATGCACCTACGCCGGAACACAAAAATCAGCATCTATAACTCGGTGCTAACCGGCTTTCCGGAAGGCTTGCGTCTGGAAGGAACAACCGCTGGTACACTGGCTAATATAAACGACGGTAGCCTGGAATTACAGGGAATCGTATTTGGCAACTCCGAAGTGCCTAATTCAACCACGGTTGTTCGTGGCGTTGGCGACATAACGACAGCCGCTGCTCAAACTTACTTTACACTGGCCGACCGCAAGAACCAGATTGTTGGAACAGACATTACCTCGTTACTGCTTAATGCGCAGAACTTCAATCTGACGGCTCCCAGCTTCCTGCCACAGGCGGGTTCCCCTCTGTTAGTTGCCGGCAACGCAGTAACGGGTGGTAAGCTGGCCGATTCGTTCTTCACGGCGGCCCCTTACCGGGGAGCTTTCAATACAGACAACTGGATAGCTGGCTGGACAAACTTCGATCCTCAGAACGCTAACTACGATAAATAAATTAATTTATAGGTTTTGTATTGGTGTCGCAAGAAAAGGCCGGGGCTTTGCTCCGGCTTTTTTTGTTGTCATCTGAACGGCTATGTATACTTTTAGGAAGTGTAATAAATTTAAATTAAACTTATCATAAAATACCAATACAGAGTTCAGCAGGCTAGCGTAGTGTGCCCGTTCCGGCTTGGTTGTTACCTAAAGCTTACTATAGAGTCTAGTACTCAACTAAGTCCATGAACTTTTAGGTGGGTTACAAGCGTTTGGCAGTATATTTGTTAAATAAGCAGAACGGGCATTGACTATACGTTGTCCATTTTTTCTGTAGAAGGCGGCAACTTTTTGGCTGGTACTTAGGCGCTTGTTAATTTGCCCGTCAATTACATGCCTATTATGTTCAGGAAATAGGCTGACATTTCACCATTTCACCTCTAGTTACCGTAACGAATGATCTCTAAGAAAGCTAAGTATGCCATCAAAGCCCTGAAGGTTTTGACTGAAGAGTACGGAAAAGGACCCGTATTGATCTCCTATATCTCAGCGAAAGAGAATATACCGAAGAAATTTCTGGAGGCAATTCTGCTGGAACTGCGTAATCATGGTATTCTGCAGAGCCAGAAAGGGAAGGGCGGGGGCTATCTGCTGCGCGTCGATCCGGCTCGGGTCAATCTGGCACAGGTACTGCGGGTGATTGATGGTCCTATCGCGCCAACGCCCTGCGTATCATTTAACTTCTACGTCAAATGCGACGATTGTAACGACGAAGTAACCTGCATGCTGCGGCCAATCATGGAACGCGTTCGGGATGCGAACTTAGGCGTTTACGAAAATACAACCCTGCTGACGTTCCAGAACCTGGGATCGCTTGAAACAAAAGAAGTAGCCATCGGTACGAATGGGTCAGATGTACACGATACGTCATCGACCCGGATGACTGCTTAATAAACGGAATAAGTGGCTGACGTACAGACTATCTGCGCGCCAGCCACTCATCATCTATTGGCGTTTTGCCAACTGGTTTATTCCGGCTGGTGCTCCTTCCGCAGTAGATCGTTTACCGTCTTCACCGGGTTGAACGTAATAAGCGGCACTTCAACAAAAATTGTGTTCCAATCGGCCATTGCGCCGTTCCACAGACCCGGCAGCTCCTGTGCCTTGAGGTCTTTTCCATCTTTCGATTTAGCGGTAATGAACCCGGTTAGCGGATCGCGGTAGGCAGGTAAATCATATTTGCGGCCACGGTGATCTTTCAGACCGCATACCAGGTCAACGGGATTAAAGTGCGTCGCTTCATCGAAAATGGCTTTCTGGGCTGGATCAGTCAGCTCAATTTGAGCGGATTCCACAACCTGCAAGGATACGGAGCCATCCTGATTTCTGGCCCAGAACGGTCCACCTCCCGGTTCACCAACGTTTTTAACCATGCCACACACACGTACGGGCCGGTCTAGTTTACGACGGAGATAGTCCAGTTTTTCGACTTTGGACAACTGATCGAAGCCCGCTGGCGGTAACGTATAGAGCGTCCGTCGGAGAAGATCATCTGCTTCGGCCAGGTAGCCGTCACTGACATCATTCGATTCACCGGATTGTCCTTCCAGAAGACCCTGCAACCGGGCAATCTGCTGCTGCGCGTCGAGTAGTACAGCTGCCAGAACCTTCTTGTACGTTATAGTAGGCTCCTTAATCTGGTCAGGAACGACGTTGTCGATGTTTTTGATGAAGACGATGTCGGCCTGAATGTCGTTGAGATTTTCGATCAGGGCACCGTGACCCGCCGGACGGAACAGTAACGCGCCTGATTCACCACTGCGGAAAGGCGAATTGTCCAGGTTCACCGAAATCGTATCGGTCGATTTTTTCTGTTCGGAGAACGTTATCTCGAACGTCACGCCAAGCCACGCTTCGTAGTCGGCCTGCTGCTCCTGAATCAGCTGCTCAAAACGGCTACGGTGTTCGGGTGAGACGGTAAAATGAATTTTGACCAACCCGTCGGAATTGGCGTACGCAGCGCCTTCTACCAGATGCTCCTCTACCGGTGTGCGAGGGCCATCCGGGTATTGGTGAAACTTCAGTAATCCTTTCGGCAGGCTACCATAATCAAGACCTGCTTCGGTCAATAAAAATGTCAGAACCGTTTTCCGGTCGTTTTCGGCAACGGCTTTATCCAGATCATGGCCGTCGGCTGCCATAGCAGCTTTCAGATCGTCGTAAAAAGCAAAGTCGGTCAGCCGGGCAAATACTTCATCCACTGATTTATCAAATTTGCCATCCAGCGCCGAAAACAACGACTTGAACATGCGGGTAGCCGCTCCCGATGCCGGAACGAATTTCACCAGGTCGCGTTCGTGAGCAGCCTCGTCGAACCGGTGAATGTAAGTAGGCAACTGATCTTCAGCGATTCGAATGATGCCATCGCCAATGGTAGCGGCTTTAATGACATTCAGGTACGGGAAGCCATCAACAAAGTGTTTTATCTGCTGGTCAATCTGGTCGAGTGAAACGCCCTGTAACAGAATCTGGTCCTGATCTTGTTCTGTGAATTGCATAGGGTTAACGGAAATAATGACAGTAGGAACGGGGGGCAAATTGCGGATTTCAGCAATGGTACGCAAATCAAATCAGGACAAAAAAGTGACAATAGAATAAGATTATGGTTACCTGTGTACCTTTATTGTTGTCAACCATCTTGTAATTCCGCTCATGAAATTGATTGCGTTTGATGCCGACGATACCTTGTGGGCGAACGAACCAAACTACATTAATGTAAAGCAGAAGCTCTGCGATTTGTTATCACGCTACGTCGATCAGGAAACACTCGCGCAGCAATTTTACGATTCCCAGATTCGAAACCTGGCCGTTTTTGGCTACGGAGCAAAGAGTTTTATGCTCTCTATGATCGAAACAGCTATCGAGCTAACCAACGGAGCCATTACCGGCAACGAGATTCAACAAATTATTGATGTAGGTCGGAAATTGCTGGACTTTCCTATCGAAGTGCTCGACGGGGTACATGATGTACTGGATACACTCTCGAAACGGTTCGAACTGATGGTACTGACCAAAGGTGACCTCTTCGACCAGGAGAGCAAAATTGCCCGGTCGGGGTTAGGGCACTATTTTGCCCACGTCGAAATTGTGAGCGAAAAGAACGAGCAAACGTATCAACGTATTCTGCAAAAATACCAGATTCAGCCCGCTGATTTTTTGATGATCGGTAACTCGCTGAAGTCTGACGTGTTGCCGGTAGTTCATATCGGCGGCCGGGCTATACATATACCGTACGAAACGACCTGGGCCCACGAAATGGTGACGGATGAGCAATTGACCGGAAAGCTATTCACGACGCTGGGCAGCATACGGGAACTGTCGGCCTTGCTCGAAAACGTTGGAGAACGGGTGTAAATGAGATGGGCTGTTCCCTGGGTGCGTGTCCTCACCAGGGAAGAGAAGTTACATTACAGCGTTAATGTAAACGAATCGGCGTCCAGATTGGCGGGGAATTTTGCGCGAAACGTTCTTAGTTCATCGAGCGACAACGTATGCTGATGCACCAGTTCAACATCGGATTGCCGGAACAGTATGTCGCCCTTGAAATCGATGACGGCCGAATCGCCGGAGTAGGGATGGTGGTTGCCGTCTTCGCCAACGCGGTTGACGCCCACCACGTAACTCAGATTTTCGATGGCGCGGGCCTGTAACAATACATTCCAGGCATTGCGTCGGGCGGAGGGCCAGTTAGCCACATAGAGCAGAAGATCGTAGTCAAACGCTGGCGAGTCGCCCGGCGACGCATTGCGGCTCCAGACCGGAAACCGGAGATCGTAGCAAACCAGCGGACAAATGCGCCAGCCCTTCCAGGCTTTCACCATCCGGCGGGTTCCGGCTGTATACGTGGCGTCTTCACCGGCCATACGGAACAAATGGCGTTTGTCGTACGTATCGAACTGCCCATCCGGCTGCATCCACACCAGCCGATTGAAGAATTGTCCATTTTCCTTCACCACGTAGCTGCCAGTAACTGCGGCTCCCGTTTGGGCCGCCATTTGTTTCATCCAGCGAAAGGTGGTCAGGTTCATGGGTTCCGCAACGGCCTGGGCCTCCATCGTGAAGCCCGTTGTGAACATCTCGGGCAATACGATCAGATCCGTTGGTTCGGCCAGGGTAAAAATCTGCTCCTCCAGCATGGCCATGTTAGCCACCGGATTGTGCCAGTAGAGGGCTGCCTGGAGGAGGGTTACGTTCATCTGTATCTACTTCGAAAACTTCATTTTGTACTCAGCATCCGTTTTTCCCTTCGAAATGTCGGATAGTTTTTTCTTGATCAGTGTTCGGCGGAGGGAGGGCAGGTAATCGGTAAAGAGCTTGCCATCGAGGTGGTCGTATTCGTGCTGGATAATTCGGGCAGCCATGCCTTCGTATTCCTCTTCGTGCTCATTCCAGTCCGTATCGAAATAGCGAATCACAATAATTTCGGGCCGGAACACTTCCCCCCGAATCCCCGGAATACTCAGGCAACCTTCTTCAAACCCCCAGTCGTCGCCTGCTTCTTCGATGATTTCAGGATTGACAAACACCTTTTTAAAGCCAATCAGACTCTGGTCAACGTCTTCTTCCGGCTCATCTTCGTTCAATGGTTCGCCATCGACCACAAACATACGGATGCTCTGCCCGATCTGTGGCGCAGCCAAACCAACGCCGGATGCCGCGTACATCGTCTCGAACATGTTTTCACTCAGCGTTTTAACATCGAGACTACCCGGTTCAATATCTTTAGCCCGCTTCCGTAAAACGGGATCACCGTAAGCAATAATTGGGAGAATCATTCTTTTCTGCTTTCCATGTATGACTGAAGAATAATAGCCGCACTGATTTTATCGATGTTACCCTTTACCCGACGGTCTTTTTTCGTACTGCCATTGGCGATCATGGCCTGAAGAGCCATAACAGACGTAAATCGTTCGTCATGCCAGTGAATGGGAATATCGGGTAATGCAGTCTGCAAATGCGTTACGAACGTCCTGACTCTGGGGGTGTTATCCGTATCTGCACCATCCAGCCCTTTCGGTAATCCGACCACAAAAGCGTCGACTGGCTCTCGTAGGGTGTAGGCTTTCAGGAATTTCAGCACTTCATGTGAGGGCACCGTTTCCAGCGCCGACGCAATAAGCTGTAAAGGGTCCGTTACGGCAATGCCGGTGCGTTTCATACCATAATCGATTGCCAGGAGTCGTGCCATTTCGGGGCAAAGGTACGAAGGGAGGGGGCAAGGAGTGTACGGAACGGCGCAAAATAACCGACTTATGCATGGGTTAAGCGCTTTATTTCTCAGCGTCTACGGTTTACGCCAGGCATCTACATCCTGCCAGGTGTCAAGATCGATGGCTGCCTGCGGGAATAAAACTTCACTACAGTCATTGGCGTACTGCTGAATGAGTTTACGGGCCCCTGTGTCGCCGGACAACTGCCTGAACTCCGACTGGTAACGAATATCGAACAGGGCCGGAACGCCCAGATGCCCCATTGGCCCATACCGGCAGGCAACAATGCCCCGACCCGTATGGTGCTGGGTCGTAATCAGTCGCTGTAGCAGTTGCGCCGTAACGTAAGGCTGGTCGGTCAGAACGACCAGAAACGATTCGACGGGTTCGTCGCTCAACTGGTTCAGGCCAGTCTGTATGGAAGAGGCCAGACCTTGTTGCCAGTTGGCATTAACGGGCGTGCTGATCGGCAAGTCAGTCAATTCAGCCCGGATTCGGTCCTCGTTTCCGCCCAGTACGACAATTACAGGGCCAGCTTCCAGTGATAGAGCAGCCTCCGTAATCTGCCGGACAAGCGTTTTGCCATGTTGGGTGAGCAACTGTTTAGGCTCACCGCCCAGCCGAGTTGAACCACCAGCCGCCAGGATAATTGTCGCAACCATCATACTCAAACGGCGCTTGCGCTAACCGCATCATAGCCTGCGCCTAAATCAACTGAGTCGGCTTGCCGACGGTGATCTGCCGAATTACCGGAGAGTCGCTCGTGAATGGGTCCTGGTTTATCTTTCAGAAACCCACCGGCCCCCTTCGTGAAAAACGCTTTGATCTCGGCCATGATCGACAAGGCAATTTCGTCCGGCGTTTCAGCGCCTACATCCAGGCCAATGGGCGCATGCACCCGTTCCAGTGAAGCTGTGCTGAAGAGCAGGCCGTCTTTTCGGAACTCATCCTGCATCTTATCGAACCGTTTGCGGGGCCCCAGCATACCAATGTAGGGAACATCTGTAGCGAGTAATTTTTCCAGTACGGCGCGGTCGTAATTAAAGTTGTGCGACATCAGTACAGCCGCTGTCCGGTTGGTAATGGTCAGTTTATCGATGACCGCTTCCCGGTCGGAATACAGCACGCAGGTGGCCACGGGAAACCGTTTGGGGGACAAATGCGCAATGCAATCGTCGGTGACGGTTACCTGCCAGCCAAGTTCACGAGCCATCTTCGCAACGGGGACAACGTCGTAGCCCGCCCCAAAAATAACCAGTTCGATACCGGGGTCGATCCGCTCAATAAATACCTCCGCACTTCCTGATGATACGGCATACGTACGAGTCAGCGGTTTACCCGTACTGAATACGTCATGAATGTCATCCGCCAGCCAGTCGGGTACCGATCCGTCGGGTTGTTCGGTCAGAAGAAACCGGTTGCCGGGCGTTAGTCCACTCAACTCGTCACTTTTCAGGACTGTTGCCAGGGCGCGTACATCCCGTTTACTCGTAAATTCTTTCAAGAGGGCAACCGGGTTCTGATCGCTGTCGGGTGCAATGGGCTCAATCAATACGTCGATGATGCCGTTACACCCCAGCCCTACCCCAAAGCTGTTGGCTCCGTCGTCCATTGTATCGTACGTAACCACAATCGGTTGACCGTCGAGCATGACCTGACGGGCTTTCCGAAGCGCATCGCCTTCCAGACAGCCACCACTAATGGCGCCTTCCCAGCGACCGTCGTCGGTGATGAGCATTCGCGCACCGGGCCGGCGGTACGAGGAGCCTTCAACCCACACCACGGTTGCCAGGGCCGCTTTGCGTTCCGAGAAATCGATTTGTTCGAAGACCTCAACAATGCGAGTAATTTCTTTCATACTACTATAAACCAAAAACCGGGCATTATATCTTTTCTAAATCGAAAGGTAACCGCCGGATGCGCTTGCCGGTGGCCGCAAAAACGGCATTTGCCAGCGCAGGGGCCAGTGGTGGCAGGCCCGGTTCGCCAACACCTTTAATGGTTGGACCACCTTCGGCCAGAATGTGAACTTCAATGGACGGCATCTCGTTGATCCGCAGCATCCGGTTAGCGTCGAAATTTGCCTGAACGGCCTGCCCATTTTCGAAGGTGATGCCGTCTTTGGTCGCGGCTGTCAGAGCCATCGCAATGGCGCCTTCAACCTGAGCCTTCACCGTATCGGGATTGACCACCGTGCCGAGGTCGATGACGCAGTAAACCTTATCGACTTTTACGCCCCCGTTGTTGTCTTTCGATACTTCGACCACCTGGCCAGCCAGCCCGGCAAAAAACTCCCACTGCGCAATGCCGCGTCCTTTGCCTGCCGGTAGCGGTTTATCCCAACCCGAAACATCCTTCAGCTTGAGCAACACCCGCTTAGCATCAGTCTCTTTGGTGAGCATCGCCAGCCGGAAAGCAAGCGGGTCCTGCCCGGCTTTATGAGCCATTTCGTCGATAAAACATTCGTGCGAGAACGCCAGCGTCGAACTGGTTACTGACCGCCAGTAGGTAAGGGGAATATGAATGTCGGCATGAACGTACCGCGTGTTGAGGTTCGGGATTTCGTACTTCTGCTCGTTGGTGGCTTCGAGCATAGTCCCGTCGGGTTTGGTTTTGTCATACGTTGCGTTCATCGTCGCGTCAATAGATGGCGAGATGACTTTATGCTGAAGCGCAATGGCTTTCCCATCGGCAGATAAGGCTCCCCGCATAGCCGAGAAGGTCATAGGCCGGAATGGGCCAAGTCGGGTATCATCTTCGCGCGTCCAGATGACCTTGACGGGTTTGCCAATTGCTTTGGACAGCGATACCGCTTCAGTCGCAAAATCCTGGGTCAATCGTCGGCCAAAACCGCCCCCGTTGAACAGTACATGAACCGTTACATTATCGGCAGGAATGCTGAAGACTTTAGCGACTTCGTCCCTGACCAGGTCGCCCCCCTGCGAAGAAACCCAAAGTTCAACTTTAGCGGATTCGCCGGGCTGGTAGTGCGCCAGGGCGTTCATAGGCTCCATGGTTGAATGGCTCACGATCGGCGTCTCGTAGAGTGCTTCCAGTTTGTTCGGCGCATCGGCAAAGGCGGTGGTAAAATCACCGGCATTATGACCCTCTACACCGTCCGTTTTTGCCAACTCGCGGAGTTGTTTCTCGAAGTCGACGGAGTTAAATGTGTCGTGCCCGTCGTGATCCCAGGTTACCTTGAGGGCTTTGCGACCCTGGAGGGCGGCCCAGTAGTTATCGGCAATAACGGCGACACCTTCGTAGTGGTTTTTGCCAACGATCCGCTCTACTTTTATCGCCTTCTGCACGCCTTTCACCTTCAGGGATTGGGTGGCATCGAAGCGGACCAACTTACTGCCGAAGACCGGGCACCGTTCAACCGAGGCATAAACCATACCCGGCACTTTCGCATCGATCCCAAATTGTGCTTTCCCGGCAACCTTGAGCGGAACATCGGGCCGGGGCATCGATTTGCCGAGCATCGTAAATTGCTTCGGATCTTTCAGGGTCGGCTCTTTCGGAACCGGAAGTTTAGCCGCTGCGTCGGCCAGTTGGCCGTAGGTCAGTTTTTTGCCGGTGGGTTTATGAACGATGGTCGCGTTTTCGGCCATACACTCCATTACAGGTACATTCCACTGCTGGCTGGCGGCCTGCCGAAGCATCTCGCGGGCTGATGCTCCCACTTTCCGCATCTGCGTATAGCCACCCCGAATGGAGCCGCTGCCGCCCACTGCCTGCGACCACATACCACCGTATTTGCTTTCGCCCCCGGTCTGCTGAATCGTGACGTTGTCCAGCGAGACACCCAGTTCCTCGGCAATGAGCGCCGGAACGGATTGGTACGTTCCCTGCCCAATTTCGGGGCGGGGGTTCATGATCGTAATACGCCCCGATTTGTCAATAAGCACATAGGGCGTTAACTCAACCGAATCAGGTAGGGCGCTGAGGTTCAGGATGGGGCTGGCCAGAACATTGGCCGAAGGTAAGCCCAAGGCAAAAGCGGCTCCGGTTAGCCCCGCGGCTTTCAGAAAATTCCGGCGGCTCGTGCCGTTGTCAGTTCCGGTGGGAGTATGGCTCATCGTTTACCAATTTTAGGCGTTGACTTGGGCATTTTAGGGTTAGCTGCCATATCGGCTGAGGCCGAATGAATGGCTTTGCGGATACGTTCGTACGTGCCGCAGCGACAGATATTTCCCTGCATAGCCGTGTCGATCTCCGCGTCGGTGGGTTTTGGGGTTTGCTTTAGTAAAGCTGCTGCCGACATGATCTGTCCCGACTGGCAGTAACCGCACTGCGGCACCTGGTGCTCGATCCAGGCTTTTTGAACCGGATGGTCCGCGTTTTTCGAGAGCCCTTCAATGGTGGTAATTTTATGCCCCGCAGCGGCCGAAGCCGGGTAGCTGCACGAACGAATGGGGGCACCATCGAGGTGAACGGTGCAGGCCCCACACTGGGCAATACCACAACCGAACTTTGTGCCGGTCAACCCAATCCTGTCGCGTATGGCCCACAACAAGGGCATATCCGGGTCTACATCGACCGTATGGAGTTGGTTGTTAATGGTTAATTTCACTAGAGCCATAGCTAAGGATGGGTAAGGGACAAGCAGGTGTACAGGTGAACTAAATGTTTCACTAAAATTAAGGTTTTTACGTAACAATCAGAAACCATTGGTTGGCGAATCATACCTAGATCAACCTGGCTGATAGCCGTTTCTGGGCGAAGTGCACAAAAAAAGGTGGCCCGTTTCCAGGCCACCCTTCTTCGTGGAATACTAATGTTACGATTACGCGATCAGGTCGAAGCGGCCAAGGTTCATCACCTTGGTCCAGGCGGCAACGAAATCCCGCACAAATTTTTCCTGCGAGTCGCCACAGCCGTATACTTCGGCAATAGCCCGTAGTTCGGAGTTTGAACCGAAGATGAGATCGACACGGGTGCCGGTCCATTTAACTTCGCCGGTTGCCCGGTTGCTGCCGGTAAATATGCTTTGCGCATCCGACGTGGCCCGCCAGGTCGTGCTCATATCAAGCAGGTTCACGAAATAATCGTTGGTGAGTGCTTCCGGACGATTCGTGAACACCCCGTGCTTCGAATGGTCGAAGTTTGTGTTCAGTACCCGCATACCGCCGACCAGCACCGTCAATTGGGGAACTGTCAGCGTCAGCAATTGTGCTTTGTCGATCAGCATGTCTTCCGCTGGTGACTTATGTCTGGCGTTCAGGTAGTTACGGAATCCGTCAGCACCTGGTTCCAGCGCATCGAATGACGGTATATCCGTTTGCTCCTGCGTTGCATCGCCACGGCCGGGCGTAAAGGGCACGGTAATCTCGTGACCGGCATTTTTTGCAGCCTGCTCGATACCGACAGAACCTCCCAATACGATCAGATCAGCGATTGAAACCCGGGTATCGCCCGATTGGATGCTGTTGAATTCTTCCTGAATACTGGTTAGCGTGCTCAGTACACTGGCCAATTGTGCCGGATCGTTCGCTTCCCAATCCTTCTGGGGAGCCAGACGAACCCGGCCACCGTTGGTTCCACCGCGCTTGTCGGAGTTACGGTAGGTAGATGCCGAGGCCCAGGCGGTTGATACCAATTGGGGAATCGTCAGGCCAGAAGCCAGGATGTTCGCTTTCAGGGCTGCAATGTCCTGGTCGTTGATCAATGAATGCGTAGCGGCCGGAATCGGATCCTGCCAGATCAGCTCTTCGGTTGGTACTTCCGGACCGAGATAGCGCTCGATCGGACCCATATCGCGGTGCGTTAGCTTGAACCACGCCCGGGCAAATGCGTCGGCAAATTCATCCGGATTTTCGTAGAAACGTCTCGAAATCTTTTCGTAGGCAGGATCGGCCCGCAACGCCAGATCGCTCGTCAGCATCATGGGAGCATGGCGCTTCGACGGATCGTGGGCATCGGGTACAGTGCCGGCTCCGGCTCCGTTTTTCGGTTGCCACTGGTGCGCTCCACCTGGGCTTTTGGTCAGCTCCCAGTCGTAATTGAACAGGTGGTCAAAATAATCGTTGCTCCACTGGGTCGGGGTCTTGGTCCACGTAACTTCCAGACCACTGGTGATGGTATCTGGACCATGACCGCTACCAAATGAGTTTTTCCAGCCAAGACTCTGCTCTTCGATGGTTGCACCAGCGGGTTCAGAACCAACGTATTTGCTTGGATCGGCTGCACCGTGGGTTTTACCGAACGTATGACCGCCTGCAATCAGTGCCACCGTTTCCTCGTCGTTCATGGCCATACGACCGAACGTTTCCCGAATGTCATGCGCAGAGGCAATCGGATCAGGATTACCCGCCGGGCCTTCCGGGTTCACGTAGATAAGGCCCAGGTTAGCGGCACCCAGGGGTTGTTCGAGCGTACGCTCATGTGGGTTAGCGTACCGCACATTGTCGCCCAGCCATTCGGTTTCGGAGCCCCAGTAAACCGCTTCTTCCGGTTCCCAGACATCTTCCCGTCCGCCACCAAAGCCGAACGTTTTGAAACCCATCGACTCCAGAGCACAGTTGCCGGTTAGCACCAGCAAATCGGCCCAGGAAAGTTTCCGGCCATATTTCTGTTTAACCGGCCATAGAAGCAGGCGGGCTTTATCGAGGTTGGCGTTATCGGGCCAGCTGTTGAGGGGAGCAAAGCGCTGATCGCCGGAGCTGGCGCCACCACGACCATCGCCAATGCGGTAGGTACCCGCGCTGTGCCACGCCATCCGGATAAAGAATGGTCCATAATGACCGTAATCGGCTGGCCACCAATCCTGAGAAGTGGTCATCAGGTCATAGATGTCCTGTTTTACAGCCGCCAGATCAAGCGATTTGAATTCTTCGGCATAATCAAATTTCTCGCCCATCGGATCGGATAGTGACGAGTGCTGACGAAGAATATTCAGTTTTAACTGATTCGGCCACCAGTCGCGGTTTGTCGTTCCACCACCGGCACTTTTGTTCAATTCCCCGTTCAAAAAGGGGCACTGGCCAACGGTGTTGACTTTGCTGTCATCGTTGACGTCCCATACGGATGGGTCTTGCGTATCTTGCTTTTCGATATTTTCCATCTCTGGTGGAGTTTCGTTAATTGACGATTCAAAAATACGTCAGGTTGAAGTATAATTTTTATTAATTGTTTTTATCTAATCATAGATAATATCTATAAGGTCAATAACGGTTTGCCAACTGGGTATCACTCTGGATAAGTATTCTTATCAGGCTCGGAGTCCACGATCAACCCAGTAACTTCAGCGGATTCATTATTGATTATTAAATCGTTGGCGCGTTATAGGGCTTTCGACAGAAGGTAGAATACCGGACAATCGAGTAAGTAGTTTATGCAGTTGATAAGAAACACGACGGCCTGCGATTGACAAAGCCGAAAAATACCAGTAATTATACACGATTTCCTTTATTATGTTATAGTAGTGTAAAGAATACTACGCTCCGCATGACACACACCGAACACCTGATTGCTTATTACCAAAGAATAGCGACCGAATGCCTGCCGGGCATATCGCTCGATTGCGTTATTTTCGGGTTTCACGATACAAAGCTTAACGTACTGTTGCTGCGCTGGAAAGACACCGACGAGTGGAGCTTACCGGGCGGGTTTGTTTATAGAGCAGAGTCAGTAGATACGGCCGCCGAACGGGTACTGCACGAGCGGACGGGCTTGAATCAATTGTTTTTGCAGCAATTCCATCTGTTCGGTGATGCTGTTCGGTACGACCAGCCGGATACCTTACAGCGGCAGAAAATGCCCGCCGTTTTGTTTGGCATCTGCCCCGACCGTACGCTTACCATGGGTTATTATGCGTTGGTCGATTATACGAAAGTGACACCTACCGCCGATTTCATGTCGGACGAATGTACCTGGTGTGATGTGTCGAACCTGCCGTCGCTGCTGTACGACCACCAGCAGATCGTTGCTGTCGCTTTGCAAACCCTTCGGCTGCAACTAAACTGGCAACCCATTGGCCTGAACCTGATGCCCGAAAAATTTACCATTCCTGAACTGCAACGGCTGTACGAAACCGTACTCGGGAGAGCCCTGGATGCCCGGAACTTTCATAAGAAAATAACGGGCCTGAGCATTCTGACCCGGTTAAACGAACGGCGGACGGGTGGCGCTCATAAATCGCCTTACCTGTACCAGTTCGACAAAGGGAATTATCAGAAGGCGCTCACCAACGGAAATCTGATTTTTGTCTAGACCCGATCGTCTGCTGAGCTCAGACGGCAGAGCGGCTGGCAAGTCTTTATGCCTTCTGCGCTTACTAATTCTGGCTGACCGGTTATCTTTGACCATCAATTTCTGACTAGAAAAGCCCATTTATGACTGCTTTCGACACTGTTTCAACGTATTACGCGGCCTTCAACCGCAAAGATTGGGCAACCATGCTCAGTTTGCTCCATCCCGATGTTCGCCACGATAGCAACCAGGGAGCTACGCGTACCGGCAAAGAGGTATTCAGCCAGTTTCTGCAACACATGGATGATTGCTACGACGAAACCCTAACCGACATCGTTGTGATGACCGAGTCGACGGGGAGCCGGGTGGCCTGCGAGTTTGTGGTGAATGGCGTGTACAAAAAAACGGATGGTGATCTGCCAGCCGCTACCGGACAAACGTATGTGTTGCCTGCGGGTTCGTTTCTGGACGTGGCGAACGGGTTAATTACCCGCGTCACCACGTATTACAATCTGCCATTGTGGGAGTCCTTGGTGCTGGGTAATCAATAGCACCTTGTCAGATACTTCATCCCTTACGTTCCTTCGGCTGACGGGGTCAGCGTTTCGAACGGTCTTCGATGATCTGGCTGCTTTGCGCATTGCCGTTTTTCACGACTTTCCGTATCTCTATGAGGGATCTGTCGCGTATGAAAAAGGCTATCTCGAAACCTACGCCCGCGCCGAGCGCTCACTATTGTTTGCCGTATACGATGGCGAACGACTAGTAGGCGCCACAACCGCTTTGCCCCTGCGCGACGAAACGGCCGAGGTGCAGGCTCCTTTCCTGGCGGCAGGCTACGAACTGGACACAATCGTTTACTTTGGCGAAAGTATTTTGTTGCCTGCCTACCGGGGTCTGGGATTGGGAAACCGGTTCTTCGATGAGCGTGAAGCCCACGCCCGCCAGTTCAGCCAGTACACGATGGCCTGTTTCTGTGCCGTACAGCGCCCGGTCGACCATCCACTTCGTCCGGATGACTACAAACCGCTTGACGGATTCTGGACGAAGCGGGGCTACCAACGTGATGATACCCTGCAAAGTACATTTAGCTGGCCCGATCGAAACGAGACCGTTGACACTGCCAAGCCTATGATTTACTGGACGAAACAGCTTGATTGACATTTCGCCCAATCGGACTCGGGGATGACTTTCTCCTAACATAAAGCCGCTCATACGGTTGTCTCTATCGGATACAACACGCAAGAGTATGGACACAAACGCGACAACCGAACGCGAAATCGGAATTGGAGTTATCGGTATGGGCGGCTTTGGCCTGTTCGCCGTACAGCAGTTTTTACAGGTCGGCTCGCCCGGTCAGCCTAAAGCCAGGCTCGTGGCCATTGCCGGATCGAAGCGGGAGGAAGCCATTCGAACCGCCAAACGGTTCGGCGCGGAGCAACTGGGAAGCCTCGAAGAACTGGTTAGCCATCCCGACGTGGATGTTATTTACATTGCTACCCCGCCCTTTTTGCATTACGAACAGGCGATGCTGGCGCTTCATGCGGGCAAGCACGTCATCTGCGAAAAGCCGCTGGCTATGGATCCCGAACAGGGCCGTGAAATGCTGGCGTTGGCCAAGGAAAAAGGACTTCTGATGGTGACGAACCTGATGCAGCGCTACAATCCTATGTTCGCCCGCGTTAAACACCTGATTGACAAGAAACTCCTCGGCGACTTTTTACATGGATATTTCGAGAATTACGCCGGAGATGAAGGTCTTGCGCCCGAACACTGGTTCTGGGATCGAACCAAAAGTGGCGGAATTTTTATCGAGCATGGCGTTCACTTTTTCGACATGTTTGCGGGCTGGCTGGGCGAAGGAACGGTGAAATCTGCCCAGATAGTCAAGCGTCCTGATAGTAACGATGTTGAAGATCAGGTTCAGGCCACCGTCGAATATGGCGATGACGAAACGGGTCGGAAGCTGGTCAATTTCTACCACGGATTTACCCAGACCGGGCGTATGGATCGGCAGGAAATGCGGCTGGTCTTTGAACGTGGAGACATTACCCTGTTCGAATGGGTGCCTACCCGAATGATCCTGCGCGGTGTCGTTGATGAAGAAACGACCCGGGCGCTTATGGGCTTGTTTCCCGGTGCACAGCTTAACGTAACGGCCAACATCGGCGGGAAAGACCTGCCCTTGCGCGGTCGGCATAAAGAATTCGACGCCTATCAGCAAATTGAGCTTCGTTTCGGTTTTGGTGATGAAAAGCAACACTTGTATGGTGAATTGCTTCGCCTGATGTTCCGGGATCAGGTTAATGGCATCCACTATCCGGGTACGCACCGGATCATTACGGAGCAGAATGGCCTGGATTCATTAGAGACAGCCATGATTGCGGATAAGATGGCCCGGCAAAAAAGTGAGTAATAAGTCTGTCTGCATTAATAAAAAATTTTATTAATATTGGCTTACTTGCGAAAATTAGCTGAAAACTACCTGAATTTTTTCGACCTTTGTGCTGTCTCATCTTTTCTCCGCATAGCGCATCATGATTACGGAGTCTCCATTACTCGATAACTCGGACGGTCAAACGCCGGGTGCAGCACTCACCGGTGGCCCCATCCAGTCGGCCATCACGTATGAAAAAATTCCCACCCACATATACGCTGATGCCAAGGACGCATCGCGGGCCGTGGCGCAGGAAATCGCTGATCTGATCCGTCAGAAACAAAGCGAGGGCAAGCCCTGCATACTGGGCCTGGCAACGGGCTCGTCGCCCAAAACGGTTTATGCCGAACTGATTCGGATGCACCGGGAAGAGGGCCTGAGCTTCCGCAACGTTGTTTCGTTCAATCTGGACGAATACTACCCAATGGAGCCTGATTCCCTGCAAAGCTACTGGCGTTTCATGCGGGAACAGTTATTTGACCATGTCGATATTCCGGCGGGGAACTACCACGTTCCCGATGGTACCCTGCGGACGGATAAAGTAGGCGAATTTGCCAAGCAGTACGAGGCTGCCATCGAAGCCGCTGGTGGTCTGGATTTTCAGCTATTGGGCATTGGTGGTAATGGGCACATTGGCTTCAACGAGCCCGGTTCGCTGATCAATTCGCACACACGCCTGATGATGCTCGACAACTCGACACGGGCTGCGGCATCGGTCGACTTTGGCGGTTTGCCCAAAACTCCCCGCAAAGCCATTACGATGGGTGTCTCCAGTATTCTGGGGGCTCGTCGCGTAGTGTTGCTGGCCTGGGGCGAGCGGAAGGCACCCGTTATTCGGGGTGCGGTTGAAGGGCTGGTGACTGAATTGAACCCGGCTTCGTACTTGCAGACGCATCCGAACGCCCTGTTCGTTATTGACGAAGCGGCTGCCTCGGAACTGACCCGCATGAAAACACCCTGGCTGGTGGATTCTGTGGAGTGGGATAACAAGATGAAGAAGAAAGCCGTCACGTACTTGTCATCGTCGCTGGGTAAGCCCATTCTTAAGCTAACCGACCGCGATTACAATGACAACGGGATGAGCGATTTACTGGCCCAATACGGTCAGGCCTACGATATCAATATCGACGTTTTCAATCAGCTTCAACATACGATTACGGGCTGGCCGGGTGGTAAACCCAATGCCGACGACACGAATCGTCCGGAACGGGCCTTGCCGGTTCAGAAGCGGTGTCTGATTTTCAGCCCCCACCCCGATGACGATATCATCTCGATGGGGGGTACTTTCCAGCGTCTGCGGGATCAGGGTCACGAGGTACACGTTGGTTATCAGACGTCGGGTAATATTGCCGTTGCCGATGATGAAGCGCTGCGATTTGCGGATTACGTGGTTGACTTTAATGCCAAATTCGGCATCAAAAGCCCGGAAGCTACCCGCATATTCCAGGATGCGGCTGACTCATTGCGGGAGAAGAAAGATTCCGAAATGGACACCGCCGAAGTGCGCTACGTGAAAGGGTTGATTCGGATGGGTGAGGCAAAGGCGACCTGCCGGTTCGTGGGTATTCCTGTCGAGAATGCGCACTTTATGAACATGCCGTTCTACGAAACCGGTACTGTCGCTAAAAAGCCCCTGAGCGAAGACGATATTAAAATTACGATGGCGCTGATCGAAGAAATCAAGCCTCATCAGATTTACGCGGCTGGTGATCTGGCCGATCCGCACGGAACGCACAAAGTATGTCTGGATGCCATTCTTGAGTCGGTTCGTCGGTTGAAACACAAAAACTTCATGAAAGACTGCTGGGTATGGCTCTATCGGGGCGCCTGGGCCGAGTGGGATATTCACGAAATTGAAATGGCCGTTCCGATGTCGCCTGATCAGCTGATGAAGAAGCGTCTGGGTATTTTCAAGCACCAGTCTCAGAAAGATGGTGTAGTGTACCAGGGTACCGATTCGCGCGAATTCTGGCAACGGGCCGAAGAGCGAAACCGGACTACGGCTGGTATGTATAACCGGCTTGGTCTGGCCGAATACGAAGCCATGGAAGCGTTTGTCCGCTGGCGGTTCTAGACTGCAACAGGACGTCAAACAAATGAAGAGCCGTGCCACGATTCGGAACGTGGCACGGCTCTTCATTTGTTTGACGAAAGGGCTACGCGATATTAATTACAAAAAATCCCTGCATGACACGAAAGTGTATGCAGGGATTTTTTGTGGAATTTGCTTCCTCCCCGATGCGTGTCCTCACGCATCGGGGAGGAAAACCTATCAATAATTTACGATGATCAATGCATCATCCGTAAAATGTTAAATACTTGTTTATTATACTATAGATTTTAGATATAATTGCATCGGTATATAATAGTTATATTATAATAAGTTGATTTCAACGGTATGACAAGACAGAACAAGCAACGAACGCTCCGGCTTTTTGCGCTGCACGAGTTTATTCAGGATCACTTCACCAAGTCGGACTGGATTAAAGTGGCGTACCTGACCGATAGCCTTGAATTGATCGAAGATCACCCCAGGTTACTCCGTAGCCTGGACTTTAGAGATGATGACTATGAGGGGAATAGCTTACAGGTTCTGTCGAAGTTGATCAGCGAAAGTAGCGCTAATTTATACGAGATCGAGCACTTTGTAGAAGCCAAAAAAGCAACGATAAATCGCCCCGTTCGAGAGGTGCCGGATTTTATTTCGACGGTGCAAACCGTTGTGCCGGAACGAGTCATCACGTTTGCTCCCGATGTGTTCCGGATTCCGGCAAAACCCGTCGAGACAAATAGTCTGTCGGTGATGATGCCGTTCGAGAGTAAGTTTTCGGGAACCTACACTGCCATTCGGAATGTGTGCGCCCGACTCGGTATTAATTGCAAGCGGGCCGATGATATCTGGGATAACAGCATTCTGATCCAGGACGTATTCGATCTTATTTTTTCATCAAGAGCCGTCATTACCGACTTCACCGATCGGAATCCGAATGTATTTTATGAAACCGGCGTCGCGCATACGCTGGGCAAGCTCGTTATTCCCATTACGCAATCCGTTGGGGATATTCCGTTCGATTTACGCCACCACCGGGCGCTGACCTATCTGGCGAATACGGAGGGATTGCAGGCACTGGAGAAAGATCTGGAAAAGAAACTGGCGAGGGTTTTCAGCTGAAGAATCCGTCTGGTTACTTAGTTTCTGTTCTTTTCTTCCAGAGCCATCCGAATCAGATCGACCGTGGTTTTGACGCCTGCTTTGCGGATGATACTTGCGCGCTGGTTGGCAACGGTATTTGGGCTGATGCCAAAACGTTCGGCGATGGCCGGGCTGCTCATGCCGTCGATCAGGCAGGTTAAAATCTGGGCTTCCCGCGATGTTATTCGGCTCCAGATCGAGGTGACTGTTTTTGAGCCGGGGGTGGGTGCTTCGGTTCGATTGATGGTGCCTGGTAAGACCAACGATCGAATAATGACCGAAGAGGCATTGGGCGGATAGTACAAGTCGCCCTTAACCACAGTACGAACAGCCCGCAGCATTTCTTCGAGACCCGTATCTTTCAGTAAATAACCCGCAGCTCCATGCTGTACGGCTTTGAGAATGTAATCCGGGTTGCTATGCATGCTGAACATCAGCGTCCGAACGGACGGGTATTGCTGTGAAATTACCTTCAGCGCATCCAGGCCCGACAGGCGGGGCATGGTAATGTCCAGTAGCAAAACGTCCGTGTCAATGCTGGCGAGCAGGTCGATGGCTTCGTCACCATCGGAGGCTTCACCGACGATTTGTATATCGGTTTCATCTTCCAGGAGCATTCGAATCCCTTTTCGCACCACAGAATGATCATCGGCAATCAGAATTCGTATCGACATGGCTAGTTGAGGTTACCGGATAGATCGACGCTTACGCGGACTTTCGTTCCTTTTTTGGGTTTCGACGTAATCGTCAGTACGCCATCCAGCAAACGGGTGCGCGTACGCATGTTGTTTAGACCGTTGACTACGCGTAACGAGTTTTCGTCGGTTGAGACCGTTTTCATCACGAACCCTTTGCCATCGTCGTCAATGGTCAGTACCAGCTTATTTACTTGCTGTTGTAAGATAATTTTAATTAGGTGCGGATCGGCATACTTCACGGCATTGTGCAACGCTTCCTGAGCAATCCTATATAAGCCGATCTCCGTGGCCGGATTTAACCGACTGGCATCCGTAGGGCCACTGAACACAACACTGATCCCCGTCGATCGGGTGGTTTGCTCGGCCAATAGCTGCAACGTCGATCCCAGCCCGAAATCACTGAGCGTCGATGGCATCAGGTTGTACGAAATCTGCCGCGTTGTTTGAATCGTGTCGGCAATGAGGTCGCATAATTCAGCAAATCGAAGCCGCTGTTTTTCGTCCGCAAACGCCATTGACTTCAGTTTTTCCGCGTGTAGTTTCAGCCCGGTCAGCATCTGGCCGATGCCATCATGAAGTTCGCGGGCAAAGCGCCGTCGTTCCTCTTCCTGGCCTTCCAGCAAAGCGGCCGACCGAACCGTGTCTTCAGCCAGTTGCAACTGGTATTTCTCCTGAGTGGTGCGAACCAGCTCCTGTTGCGTATCCATCAGCTTTTTGTTCGAGGCTATCAGGTTCTGATTGGTTGCTTCCAGCTCATGGTTGGTAATCTCCATGTGATTATTTGCCAGCTGAAGGGCTTTTTCAGACCGCGCCAACCGCCGAATAACATGCCGGGTGTGGTTTACTACGGGCCTGAAAATAAGCAAGCCTTCAATTAATAGCGTCAATAGGGTAGCAATCGTCAGCAGCCATTCGATTCGTTCAAGTTGACGGACCCGGTCGAAACTTTCTGTATCGAACTGAAAGACAATGTCGTTCATCTGTTGCAGAAAAGGGAACTCATGTTGCAGGATTACCTGAAGAGCGGCCTGTTTCTCCGCGGTTGCTGTTTTAGGGTCGTTAATGCGACGAAAGCTCTGGTAGATCGACTGGAACAGGGGCTCGATCCGGGTAAACATCCGATCGAGCCGGGGGCTTTTCCGAACGGTGTACTGCTTCTCCATCGACAGGATGCCGTTTCGTAACTGAATATGGCTCTGGCTCCAGGAGTGGAGTAAAGAGTCGGTCGAAACCGTATCGGCCGTAGAAAGCCCCTGTATCCGGAGAATAGCCAGTTTAGTTAACCGCTGGCTCAGCATCCGCTGGCGTCCCGCTACGTTTACGACCCGGCTATCATCATAATGTGTGCTGATCGTTCGCTTGATAAACAGCAGACCAGTCAATGACAGTACAGCAATGACAGCGAGCGCTATCATGTAAAACCGGGTCAATCGACTGGCTACCTGTTGATCGAGTTGAGTCATGAAACGTCGGTTTACAGTTTGCGGTATCTGGGAAGCGAACGGAACGCTATTTTTCTGTGAAGATTCCCGTGGGGTCAGGCCCCTGTGGAGTCAGATTCTCAAATTTGCTCCACAGGGGTTTCCGGAACGCCAGCCCGGTCAAAACCGAATGGTTCATATAGTTCGGTTTTGACCGGGCTGGCGTTCCGGAAACCTCCCTTCACTAAATAAACCGCAGACCAAATCTTACAGTCCAATATACACAATACCATCGACCGCCTTGATCGGGAACGTGTTTATTTCGTACCCTTCGTCGTTGAGGCAAGTGCCCGTTTTAAGCGAGAACGTCTTCTTGTGGAAGGGGCAGGCCACCTTGGGTTCCTCACCCTGACTACCGATCATGCCCCGCGACAGGGCCATTTGCTGGCGATGCGGGCATTCGTTATCGGTAGCATACCACTCCCCCCGGCGGGTGAAGTTAAACACGGCAATTTGTCGGCCATTAAGCAGCACACAGGCACCGCCATCTTCAGGAATGTGGTTCGTTTCGCAAGCCTCGTACCACGTAATTTTATTGGTATCTACTGTGAGAGTTTCCATGATTGTATAAGTGTTGGTTGCGTAGCTGCTTTCCGGCATGAGCAAGGCAGCTACGCAACATGATAAATTAAGCCCATTCTTTAGCCCGCTTCTGATCGCGTAATGACTCGAACACAACGGTTGGGTCTTTCTGCTCGGGTACATTAACGAAGTGCGTGAACCGCGCGCGCAGGGCCGGGTTGTCGATCACTTCCTTCCATTCGCATTTGAACGTATCGACCAGCAACTGCATTTCGCGCTCCAGATCATCGGCAATACCCAGTACATCATCGACGATAACGGCCCGCAGATACGTCATGCCGCCTTCCATCTTGTTCATCCAGGTGGCGGTGCGGGTGAGTGGGTCGGCGGTTTTGATGTAGAACATCAGAAACCGGTCGATGTAGCGAATGCAGGTTTCTTTATCGATGTCGGATGCGAGTAACTGGGCGTGCTGGGGTTTGGAACCTCCGTTACCACCGATGTACAGGTTCCACCCTTTTTCGGTAGCAATGATGCCGAAGTCCTTGCTCTGTGCTTCGGCGCACTCCCGGACACAACCCGAAACCCCCGATTTGATCTTGTGCGGAGACCGAATGCCTTTGTACCGCTCTTCGACCTCAATGGCAAACGAAACCGAGTCCTGTACGCCATACCGGCACCAGGTACTACCCACGCAGCTTTTTACGGTACGCAACGACTTGCCGTAAGCGTGGCCGCTTTCAAAACCGGCGGCTATGAGCTCTTCCCAGATAACGGGCAGATCGCCGACGTGAGCCCCGAACATGTCAATGCGCTGACCCCCGGTAATTTTGGTATACAGGCCATATTTCTTGGCAACCTGACCAATTACGATCAACTTGTCCGGGGTGATTTCGCCACCCGCAATGCGGGGCACGACCGAATAGGTGCCGCCTTTCTGGATGTTGGCCAGAAAACGGTCGTTCGAGTCCTGAATCGTGGCCCGGCCTTTCTCCAGAATATTCTCATTCCAGAGACCAGCCAGAATAGACGCAACGGCGGGTTTACATACCTCGCATCCATCGCCTTTTCCAATGTGATTCAGAACGGCGTCGAACGTTTTGAGGCTGTTTATTTTGACCAGATCCAGCAGTTCCTGGCGGGTGAAATCGAAGTGTTCGCAGAGAACATTCCGGATATATACGCCCTTCTGTTTCAGTACACCCTGAATAATGTCTTTCACCATCGGCGTACAGCCTCCGCAACCCGTACAGGCCTTGGTCGCTTTCTTGAGCGAATCGACGGTGTCATGGCCATTTTCGCCAATTTCGTGGCAAAGCATCGCTTTGGTTATCGCTTCGCAGGAGCAGATCAGGGCATCGTCGGGTAACCCCATAACTCCAGCCCCCCCGGCTTCTTCGCCCCCGCGAGAACCCAGAATCAGGTCTTCCGGATCGGGGGGGAGAATAGTTTTGTTCTTGCAGGTCTGGAGCAGCATATTATACTGTTCAGCATCGCCAACCAGAATACCACCCAGTAATTCCTTGCCATCCGACGATATATTGACCCGCTTGTAAACGCCCTTCGCCTTGTTTTCGTAAACGATTGTCCGACAGTTGGGCGTGCGGCTATCCGACTCTGTGGCAAATGGATCACCAAAAGAAGCCACGTCTGTGCCAATCAGCTTGAGCTTCGTTGACATATCGTAGGGCTTGAACTCTTTTTCGACCCCCGTCAGGCGGGAGGCTACTACCTCGGCCATTTCGTAGCCGGGGGCCACCAGCCCGTAAATCATGTGGTGCGCCACGGCACATTCGCCAATGGCAAAAATAGATGGGTCGGATGTTTGCAGGGCGTTATCGACCAGAATACCCCCGCGCGGGTGGGTTTCAATCCCCGACGCTTTGGCCAGTTCATCGCGGGGACGAATACCGGCGGATATCACCAGCATGTCGACATCAATGTGTGATCCATCGGCAAACTGCATACCGGTGATGGCCTCATCGCCGGTAATTTCCTGCGTGACTTTAGACAGGTGAATGTTTAACCCCAGCGATTCCAGTTGCCGCTGCAGGACACCCGATCCGGCGTCATCAATCTGGCGGGGCATCAGCCGGGGCGCAAACTCAACGACGTGGGCTTCGTCCAGGCCCAGATCGAGCAAGGCTTTGGCGGCTTCAAGGCCCAACAGACCGCCACCCAATACGGCCCCACGTCTAGCTTTGCGCGCGTAAGACTGAATAAGGTCGAGGTCTTCGATGGTACGATACACAAACACGCCATCTTTTTCGACACCGGTTACCGACGGCACAAACGCCCCCGATCCCGTGGCCAGTACCAGATAGTCATAAGGTACTACGAGACCGTGGTGCGAACGAATCTGTTTCCGCTCGCGGTCAATATCAACGACCGGATCGGTGAGGTAGAGCGTAATGTCATTTTCGGCATACCAACTTTGGGGCGCAAGGGTCAGGTCATCGGCGGTTTTGCCGTCGAAGTAAGCACTCAAATGAACCCGGTCGTACGCTACGCGCGGCTCTTCCCCAAAAACCGTTACCGTGAATTGTTGTCCATTTTTTTCTTTGGCTACCAGCTTCTCGCAGAACTTATAGCCTACCATGCCATTGCCGATGACGACGACACGCGTGTTTTTGTTTGTGTTCATAGTTAATTGTAACTATATCATTATGAAAACCCCGTTTTATTATTGCACTTTACTGGTAAATATGCCTTTTTCCTCCCAAAATAGGCAAGTCAAAAGTAAGAGGTGTTTTTTGTAAATCCTAGCTTATTATTCGGCTATAGGCTTGATATTAAACATATTTTTTTGAGAAAGAGTTGTTTTTAAGAATTTCATTTCTACTTTTGAACTGAAAATAGGGCATAGTTCAATTCGCCTGTCAATAGTATAATAGTACTATTCCGCTATAAACGATAACCTCAAATGATGCCAAAGCTAACACTCGTGGGGGCGGGTCCGGGCGACGGAGAACTGATCACACTAAAAGGAATCAGGGCGCTTCGGCAGGCAGATGTTGTTTTATACGACGATCTGGCTAACCACACATTACTGGAGTTTGCGCCTGAGCAGGCTCTGAAAATTTACGTGGGTAAACGGGCGGGTCAGGCGTCGTATACGCAGGAAGGCATTAACGAGTTGATTGTCCGGTGCGCGCAGGAGCACGGTCATGTGGTTCGGCTCAAAGGGGGCGATCCCTACGTATTCGGGCGGGGCTTTGAAGAGTATGAGTATGTACGGCAGTATGGCATTCAGTGCGAAGTCGTGCCGGGCGTATCGAGCAGTATTGCGGTGCCGGCTTCGCAGGGGATTCCTGTAACGAGCCGTGGGGTGAGCGAAAGTTTCTGGGTCATTACCGGCACCACCCGGAATGGTGAACTTTCGGAAGATCTGTATCTGGCCGCTCAATCGAAAGCAACCGTTGTTGTGCTGATGGGCATGCGTAAGGTAAACGAGATATGCGCTATTTTCTGCGCGGCCGGCCGTGGACACTTGCCTATGGCCATTGTGCAGAACGGAACGCGGGCCGAAGAACAGTGTGTAATTGGTCAGGTCTGGAATATGCCTCAGTTGGCGGCAGAGCAGGGCGTGGGGGCGCCCGCTGTGCTGGTCATCGGAGAAGTCGTTTCGTTGCATCCGTCGTATCTGGCGGAGTCGATGCGCAACTTTTCTATGGCTTACTAACCAGTTTGTGGTTCTCTGTCGGTAACGACAAACCACAAAAAAAGCCGATCCGGTGTGGGGGCACCTTTGGATCGGCCAAAACAGGGTTGTCTATGCGAAAAACACAAACACTTCAAAGAAAATGAAAAAAAGCAGCTAAAGCAAACGGCGTATTCCAATCACTGACCGCGCAGTAGCCCGTCAGTTCGCTCTGCATCGCCTTCAGAACCACCCGCCTGGTCTGTTACACACGTCCTTACCCAGTTTCGGGTAGGTCTACTCTCTAGCGTCTTCGCTGTTCATTTTCTTCTTAATCTGATTGCCTATTCTCATGAAGTATACAATCAACCGATTGGCCGTTGCCTGTATTATGCTGCTGGCGACCCGGTCGACTCTATTCGCGCAGTTCTCGTTACTCGGGCAGCTTCGTACGCGGACTGAACTCCGCAATGGGCTTGGTAACCTGGCGCCCAAGGACTCACCCGCTGCCTTTTTTACCTCCCAGCGTACCCGCCTGACATTCGGATACAAATGGGAGCGCATTCAGTTTCAGACGTCCATTCAGGACATTCGGGTGTGGGGTCAGGATGCCGCTACGATCAATAATGCCGATGGTAACCGCCTGATGGTTCACGAAGCCTGGGCCGAGGTGTCGCTCATTAACAGCGCTGACACGACCATCAAATTCAGACCCATTGACAATCTTTCGCTTAAAATTGGCCGTCAGGAGCTGGTATACGACGACGTACGGCTATTGGGCAACCTCGACTGGCTCCAGCAGGGACGTCGATTTGATGCGGCTTTGTTGAAAGCGCAGCACAAAGGCTGGGCACTCGACCTCGGGGTTGGGTTTAATCAGAACACCGATGCGTTTGGGGTCGTGGGCGATAATTATACACCGGGTAACGTCCCCGTATCGGCTCTGTCGAGCAAGAATGTAACGCTGACCATTCCGGTGGGTTTCATTCCGACGGCCGGTAAGGGCGGGGCTCCGGTTCTGGCGACGCCCCTGAGCACGAACGGCCAGAATCAGCAATTCAAGTCGTTTCAGATGGCGTACCTGACCCGCCGGTTTGGCGCGGCTGGCCAGACAAAATTCTCGGCACTGCTTTTTAAAGATGATTTTCAGAAATACCGCTCCGATTCGTTGGGTAACGCGACGACGGGTTACGTATATGGTAGACGTTATGACGTTGCGGGTGTCAATTCACGGGTAACGTACGGGGCCATGCTGGTCGGCCAGCTTGGTGATGGCTCCTCCAAACTGGGCAAAGTACTGTGGCAGGCGTTTGCGTATGGACAGAACGGTAAAGACCGCGATGGTCTCAGTCTCAAAAAAGCGTATCACTACGGGGGGAGCGTCATGTTCCAGAAAGGGCAGTTAAGTGTTGGCCCCGGTTATGAAGTGCTTTCGGGCAACGATGCCACGACTCTTCAATCGGGCGAAACCAGCCGTTTTGACCCACTTTACGGTACGCCACACCGCCACTGGGGATACATGGATTACTTCTACGTAGGAACGGGATCACCAGCGGGTGGTTTGCAGGACGCCTTTCTGAAAGTCAAGTACGCCGGTTCCCGCCTGACCACCACGTTCGACGTGCATTACTTCGCCCTGGCGGCACCGACCTACAACAGAATGCCCGATGCGCCCGTTGGCGCGCTGTTGTCCAGCAAATTGGGTATGGAATATGACTTCGTGGCAAACTACGCGCTCAGTAAGTTCACCAGCCTTGAATTTGGTTACTCGATTATGCAGGGTACCAATAGCCTCGAATACGCCAAGCAGGGCACCATGGATGAGAAAAATAAACTGGGTACCTGGTCTTACCTGATGATTAACATCCGTCCTGATTTTCTGGCTGCCAAACGGTAGCAACACATAACCAATCTATTCATCTCCTTTCGTACAAACGTATAAATAGTATCGTCATGAACCTATCGGCCAATAAACCACTGGAGTCTTTAAACATCTTTCGTTTTAGCGGTGTGCAGATGCGGACCTTCCACATTACGTGGCTTACTTTCTTTGTCTGTTTCTTCGGCTGGTTTGGACTGGCCCCGCTGATGCCCGCCATCCGGGCTGACTTGGGGCTGACAAAACCGCAGGTGGGTAACACCATCATCGCGGCTGTATCCGCTACAATCCTGGCCCGCCTGGTAATCGGTCGGTTGTGCGATACCTGGGGACCCCGGAAAACATATACGGCATTGCTCGTATTGGGTTCGTTGCCGGTTATGTTTGTCGGGTTGGCGCACGACTATACGACCTTCCTGTTATTTCGCTTGGCCATTGGCGTCATTGGAGCGTCGTTTGTGATCACGCAGTTTCACACGTCGATCATGTTTGCGCCAAAAATTAAGGGAACGGCCAATGCCGTGGCCGGTGGCTGGGGCAACCTGGGCGGTGGCATCACGCAGTTAGCCATGCCGCTGATCATGGCCGCCATTGTTGGATTTGGCTATACCAAACCCGAAGCGTGGCGCTTGGCGATGATCGTGCCGGGCGTGATGATGCTCCTTATGGCGTTCATTTATTACCGGTTTACCAAAGATACCCCCACGGGCAATTACGATGAGATCGAGCGCTCGGTTGCAACCGGTGAGAAAGTAAGCTTCTGGGCAGCCTGTGCCGATATTCGTGTGTGGGCGCTGGCGCTGGCCTACGCTTGCTGCTTCGGAATGGAAATCACGTTCGATGGAGTAGCGGCTCTTTATTTCTTTGATAACTTCAAGCTGGAAGAAACACAGGCTGGCTTCTGGGCCATGCTGTTCGGGGGCATGAACATTTTCGCCCGGGCGCTTGGCGGTATTGTTGCCGATAAAGTTGGGAACAAATACGGTATGCGTGGTAAGGGCATTCTACTGGCGGGCATGCTGGTGCTGGAAGGAGCCGGTATCATGTTGTTCGCGCAGGCGGGAAGCTTGCCAATGGCGATTCTGTCCATGATCACCTTTGCCCTGTTCCTTAAAATGTCGAACGGGAGTACCTACGCCATTGTCCCCTTCGTGAATCCCAAAGCCGTTGGTGTTATATCCGGAGTAGTGGGGGCTGGCGGTAACCTGGGCGGTATGCTAATGGCCTTCCTGTTTAAGTCGCAATCAATCAGTTACGGGCAGGCATTCATGTACATTGGCTGTGCCGTGGCGGCCGTAGGGTTGCTTTTGTTTCTGGTAAACTTCAGTAAATCAGTTGTTGTTGAACCGGCCGAAAGCGAATTGCAAACAGCTTGATCTCCATGGAACACTGATTTTTAAGATCAGGATGATTTTCACAGATCAATAAAATCTTCCTGATCTTAAAAATCAGTGTTTCAATCAATTGCAAAAACATGACTCATCAAACGACCTGTTGCTATTGTGGTGTTGGCTGTGGAATTGTAGTCAAACAGGAACCGAACGGACGACTGACCGTTGAGGGCGACAAACAGCACCCATCCAATCGGGGCATGCTGTGCTCGAAGGGCATGAATCTGCATTATACCGTTATGGATCAGTCAGATCGGCTGCTTTATCCGCAGATGCGTCTGAATCGCAACAGGCCTATGCAACGGGTAAGCTGGGACGAGGCTCTGGAGCGAACAGCCGCTGTATTCAGCACGTTTATTCAGAAATACGGCCCGGACTCGGTTGCGTTTTATGTGTCGGGACAATGCCTGACGGAAGAATATTACCTGGTCAATAAACTCATCAAAGGCTTTATTGGCTCCAACAACATCGACACGAATTCGCGGCTGTGCATGAGTTCGGCGGTGGTCGGCTACAAGTTGTCGCTGGGCGAAGATTCGGTGCCGGTTTGTTACGACGATATTGAGGAAGCCGACGTTTTTCTGGTGCAGGGTGCGAACCCTGCCTGGTGCCACCCCATTCTCTGGCGTCGGATCGAGGCTCACAAAGCCGCCAATCCGCACGTCAAAATCATTTGTGTTGATCCGCGCCGAACCGATACGGCTCGTTCGTCGGATCTTCATTTGCCCATTCGTCCGGGAACCGATATCGTACTGAACAACGCTATCGGACGGTTACTGATCGAGAATGGCGACATCGACGCTGACTTCATTGCCAACCACGCCGATGGATTTACCGCCTACCAGGAGCAGGTAATGCAGCGCTCGGTAGAGGAAGCCGCCGACATTTGTGGTATCTCACCCGAAGCCATTCAAACAGTCGCTGACTGGATTGGCCGGTCAAAAGGGTTTCTGTCCCTCTGGACAATGGGGCTGAATCAGTCGGTCGTTGGGGTGAACAAAAATCTGTCGCTCATTAATCTACACCTGATTACGGGTCGTATCGGTAAACCCGGCAATGGCCCATTTTCTCTGACGGGCCAGCCCAATGCCATGGGTGGTCGTGAAACGGGAGGTCTGGCCAACAGTTTACCCGCTCACCGCGATGTCGTGAATGCCGCACACCGCGCCGAGGTGGAAGCGTTCTGGAACAGCCCGGTTAATATTGCGGCCAAGCCCGGCCTGACGGCTACCGAAATGGTTGATGCGCTGGCCGACGACCGGTTGAAAGCCATCTGGATTATTAACACTAACCCTTTGGTTAGTATGCCCGATGTCAACGCTACGGAGACGGCGCTGAAAAACGCACGTTTCGTGGTCGTACAGGATATATCGAACCGGGCGGATACGGTGCAGTTTGCCGATGTGGTTCTACCCGCTGCGGCCTGGCTCGAAAAGGAAGGAACGATGACCAATGCCGAACGCCGGATTGCATACTTGCCTAAAGTGCTAGACGCGCCCGGCGAAGCCCTGCCCGATTCGGAAATTATCTGGCGATTTGCGCAGAAAATGGGCTACGGCGATGCTTTTGCCTACACCAATACCTCGGCCGTGTACGATGAGTACGCCCGGCTTACCGAAGGCACGAACGTCGATATTACGGGTGTAACGTATGAGTTGCTCAAGCAAAAACGTACCGTCCAGTGGCCTTATTCAAAAGCTGAAAAGGAAAGCCGGATACCGAAAATTCCGGCGGGGAGCCTTGACAATCAAGTTGGTACGAAACGGCTCTTTACCAATAACCGATTCTACACGCCCAATGGCCGGGCGCAAATCCATGCGGTGCCCGACGAAAATACCTCCGAGCCAATCGATAAGGATTTTCCGCTCGTCTTAACCACGGGTCGTATTCGCGACCAGTGGCACACCATGACCAAGACCGGACGCGTGGCCAAGCTGAACCAGCACATCCCGCAGCCTTTCCTGCAAATTCATCCCGGCGATGCAAAAGCGCGCGGTATTGAAGAGGGACAGCTGGTTGAGGTGCGGGGCCGCCGGGGTGAGGTTCGGGTGAAAGCGCAACTAACGGAAGATGTTCGTCCGGGTCTGTGCTTTCTGCCCATGCACTGGGGAAAAGTAATGGCCGGATCGTCGGTGGGGAGCAACCTGAACCGGGCCAATAATTTGACAAACGCGCTTGTTGATTCGCGCTCCAAAGAGCCTGATTTCAAGTTCTCCGCGGTGGAAGTCAGTCCGTATAGCAAGCCCGTCGAGAAAATCATCATTATTGGTGCTGGTTCGGCTGGTTTGGGCTTCATTAATGCGTACCGAGCCTTGAAATCAGGCCGGATCGAAAGCCCGGCGACACCAGTTAACGACGAACTTCATGTTTTCTCCAAAGAAATTTACCCGTTCTATAACCGTGTTTTGCTGCCCGATTACATCAGTGGTGCGCAATCGTGGGATCAGTTGGTCAAACTACGGGAAGATCAGTTTGCCGAAGCGCGGATCATTGTTCATAAAGGTGTAGGCATTGCGCATATCGACCGGAATGCGAAGGTTGTGGTTGATACCAACGGGGTGGAGCATACCTATGACAAGATCATACTGGGTACCGGTAGCCAGGCATTTATGCCCAAAGGGATTCCCCGTTTGCCGGGAATCTTCAACATGCGTTCGCGGCTCGATGCGGATTCGCTCATGCCATTCCTGAATCAGAGCGACCCTCATGCCGTTATTATAGGTGGTGGATTACTGGGGCTCGAACTGGCGGCTTCGTTGCGTCAGATACAGGTGCGGGTAACGGTTATTCAGCGGGCGGGCCGGTTTATGGAACGTCAGCTCGACTCGCTGGCCAGTGAACTACTCTACCTGGAACTCCTTGACCGGGGTATTGAGGTCTATTTCAACGAAGAAGTGCAGACATTTATGGGCACCGATACCGTTGAAGGCATTCAATTGAAGTCGGGCAAAAAGTTGAACTGTCAGGTGGTGGTCATGGCCATTGGCACGGTTGCCAACATCGAACTTGCCCGCGAAGCTGGCCTCACCTGCAACCGGGGCGTGGTGGTGAACGATTACCTGCAAACCTCTGATCCCGACATTTTTGCCGCTGGCGAGGTGGCGCAGTGGAACGGCCAGATGTGGGGCATTACCCTGGCCGCGGAGCAACAGGCAGAAACGGCGGCCCGCTTCATTGCCGGTGATATTTCGCAGCCTTACCGAGGAAGCCTCTCCATCAGTATTCTGAAAATGGAAGGCTTGCACCTGTGCAGCATGGGCCTGACCGAAGTACCCGTTAATGCCGGGCGCGATTACGAAGAGATCGTCTTTATCGATAAATCGAAGCGGTATTATAAGAAGTGCATCGTGCACGGCGACAAACTGGTTGGGGCTATTCTGGTGGGCGACAAAAACGAGTTTGCCGAATTTCGGGAGTTGATTGCCAATGGTACCGAACTATCCGAAAAACGACTCCAGCTCCTGCGGGCCAGCAAAAAAGTGGATCCGCTGGAGGGCAAGCTGGTTTGCTCCTGCAACACCGTTGGTCAGGGTAATCTGGAGCGGGCTATTCAGGCCGGATGTACTGATTTTCAGCAGTTATGCCGGAAAACGGGAGCTGGAACAGGTTGTGGCTCGTGTCGACCCGAAGTGCGTAGTATTTTAGAAACAATGAAAGAATGCGCGACTATTACAACGTAAAAATCAACCTGCCTGCCGGCATTGCTTCGCCGGGCACGTTACAAACGATTCTGTCGCTGGCCTATGACGCGAAGGTTCGGCGGGTGCGTTTTGGCTCCCGACAGCAGTTGCTGATGACGGTGCATTACGAAGACATGCGGTTTCTGGAAAAAGATCTGAAGCAGCACCAGATTGCGTATGAGCTAAATTCGGAGCAGTACCCGAATATAATCAGCTCCTATTGCGGGGAAAACGTATTTCGGACGGGGGCCTGGCTTCGGGAAAGCGAGTATCATACGGTACTGGATCAGTTTGACTACCAGCCCCAGCTTAAAGTAAACCTGTCTGATTCGAACCAGAGCTTTACGCCCTTCTTTACCGGAAATCTCAACTTCATTGCGTCGCCCGAGCCTCATTTCTGGTACCTCTACATTCGTCCGAAACAACACAACAGCTTGTTCCGATGGCCGGCGCTGGTATACACCAACGACATCGGTCGGCTGGCTAAAGCGGTCGAAGAGACCATGCTACAACAAGAGTACGCGGGCAACGAAGCGTTATACAAACTCGTTACGACCGGTCAGAATTTTATTACTCAACCCGCCAATGAGGAAGTCGAACTACCTGATTTTTCGCTGCCGTATTACGAAGGCTTTAACCGATACGGGGAGCGTTCGTGGTTAGGGCTTTACCGCCGGGATGAGCAGTTTTCGATTGCTTTTTTATTGGATGTCTGCGCATTGTGTCTCAAAACCCGCATCGGCGAGTTGTGCGTTACCCCCTGGAAGTCGCTCATCATAAAAGGAATAGAAGAAAAAGATCGGGCTACCTGGTCGTACATCCTCGGCAAGCACAACATCAACGTGCGCCACGCGGCCAACGAGTTAGCCTGGCAAACGGAAGACCACACGGATGCCGGTACGGAACTGAAAAATTACGTGATCCGGAACTTTGAGAAAAACGATACACGAACGTTCGGCCTGTGTTTCGGTATCCAGACGCGCGCCAAGTCAGAAGTGTTCGGCTCTGTCTTGATTCGGCAGCGCCCCTTACTTCAAATAGGCCAGCTGGCCCTGTTCAGCGTGTACGATTTGTACTACACGGAGAATTTTAACCCCAACAGCCGCGTCTATCACCTGGCCGAAAAAGGGTTGTTGAAGATGCACGTACCCAATCAGTTAAACCGGTTGTGCCGAAAGTTCAATGCGCGCCGGTCGCAGGAGCGGGTAGAAACAGTTCGAGTGGAGAAAGAACGATCTGAACCTACTGTGCCCGTTGATATTGTGGTTGTCCATCAATGTAGCCACTGCTTCACGGTGTATGACGAACAGTATGGCGATAGCCGGTGCGGTATTCCGGCTGGTACACCGTTTAGTCAGCTACCTCCCGACTACGTGTGTTCAACCTGCGATGCGCCGAAACAGGATATGCACGCCGTAGAGGTGGTGCCAGCTTCTCAACATTAAAGCGAGCGGACGGTTGCGCGCTCCGACGTACTTCTCCGTGGGTTGTGTTTTTACAGCCTAAATGAGCGTCAGCAACCAGGTCATCATCCGGATAAGTGGGCGGTGAGAACACAGCCCACTGCCACAGTTTCGTAAAACTGCACATACCAGCTTTACGGATCACCCCAGCTGACGTCACATTAATTTTTACGGGAGGCTAGCCTTAACGATGAATTCGGGACGATTCATGCGCTGATGCAGGTCATTTTGCTTTGCTGGTTGTCTCTGATTGCGTCAATTCTGGTCGCTGTATTTCTGGCATGGAAACACTAAACGATTCCCCGCTTCAGCGCGTTATTGTTCCATAGTTCCTAGTCAAGACCACAATCCAATTCAAGCGACCGAATGGTACGTTTCCCCTTATGCCTGAGCCTGCTGTTCAGTGCAACCCTGGTGCTGGCTCAATCCACACCCAACGCTAAGTCCGTAGCGAAAAAAAACATGTCCCGGTCAGTTGTCTCAACGACCACAACGCCCAATCTCAGTAGCCCGATTCCACTCGATCCCGACGTTAAGGTGGGGAAGCTGCCCAATGGCTTAACCTATTACATTCGCAAAAATGCAGAGCCGAAAAACCGGGCCGAACTGCGGCTGGTCATTCGGGCGGGATCGGTGCTGGAAAATGATAACCAGCAGGGGCTGGCCCACTTCATGGAGCATATGGAGTTCAATGGCACGAAAAACTTTCCTAAAAATGAGTTGGTTAACTTCCTGCAGTCGGCAGGGGTGCGTTTCGGAGCCGATCTGAATGCGTATACCGGCTTCGATGAAACGGTTTACCAACTGCCCGTTCCGACGGATTCCGCCCGTGTTTTCAACCAGGCATTTCAGATTCTCGAAGACTGGGCGCATAACGCGACCATAGACCCCGCCGAAGTTGATAAAGAGCGCGGTGTTATTCTGGAAGAACGGCGGCTTGGGCGCGGTGCGGGTCAGCGGATGCGTGATAACTATTTTCCGGTTCTTCTGAACAACTCGCAGTATGCCAAGCGCCTGCCTATCGGTACCGAGCAGGTGTTAACGACGTTCAAACCTGAAGTGCTGCGGCAATTTTACAAAGACTGGTATCGTCCTGACCTGATGGCCGTGATTGCCGTTGGGGACTTCGACATGAAGCAGGTTGAAGGAATTATCCGCGAAAAATTTGGTCGAATTCCCGCCGTTAAAACACCGAAGCCGCGCACCGAATACGACATTCCAGTGCATAAAGACACGAAAGTAGTCATCGTGACGGATCCCGAACAGCCCAATACGGTGGTGCAGGTCATTTACAAACGACCCGAAATCAAGGAAAAAACGCTGAATGATCTACGGGAGAGCATTAAGCGGGGGCTTTTCAACACCATGCTTGGCAACCGGATTCAGGAGCTGACGCAACGTGCCGACCCGCCATTTTTGGGCGGCTACAGCAACTATAGCGATTTTCTGGGCAATCTGGATGCGTTCACGTCCATTGCGGTGGCCAAGGAAGGAAACGTTGAGCGGGCCATCCGGGCAGTGCTCGATGAAAATGCCCGCGTAAAGCAGTTTGGCTTTACGCCAACGGAATTGGCTCGTGCCAAACAGGAGTTTATGACCAATGTGGAACAGGCCTACAGCGAACGCGACAAAACCCGTTCGGTTAATTACGTGAATGAGTATGTACAAAACTTCACGGATAAAGCACCTTATACCAGCATCGAGTTTTATTACGCCTTCCTGAAAAAAGAGCAGGACGGGATTAAACTCGCCGAGGTCAACGCGCTCGTCGATCAGTTTATTCACAACGATAACCGGGCCGTTATTGTCATGGCTCCTGAGCGAGAGAAAGCCAAACTCCCAACGGTCGAACAGATTATTAGCTATGTCGATGACGCGGGGAAAGGGCTAACGGCTTACGAAGACAAAACGCTGGATAGTCCACTACTGGCAACGCAACCCACTGCTTCGCCCATTGTGAGCGAAAAGCAGATCAAAGACATTGGCGTGACCGAATGGACATTGAAGAATGGAGTACGGGTGGTGGTGAAGCCCACCAATTTTAAGAATGACCAGATTCTGTTTTCAGCGAGTAGTTTCGGTGGCACGTCATTGTATAACCTGAATGATTTTCAATCGGCGCGGTTCTCGTCTACGCTGGCGGCCATGGGTGGCACGGGTGCGTATAATCAAATTCAGCTGGGTAAATTCCTGTCGGGCAAGCAGGTAAGCGTATTTCCTTACGTGGGCGAACTAAGCGAAGGCATCAATGGCAGCGCGGCCCCGAAAGATCTGGAAACTGCCTTACAACTGCTCTATAGCTATTTTACGCAACCCCGGAAAGATCCTGATGTAGTGAAAGGGTTCTTGTCGAATCAGCGGAGTGCTTTGCAAAACCGAATCAACACACCAACACCCCAAGGCGTATTTCAGGATACCGTAACCGTTACCTTGGGCAATAACAACCCACGGCGGCAACCGCTCAAACCCGAAGACCTTGATAAAATTGATCTCGACCGGGCGTTGACTATTTACCAGGAACGATTCGCCAATGCGGGTGATTTTACCTTCTACTTTGTCGGCAACGTTAAAGAAGATCAGCTGAAACCACTGGTTGAAAAATACCTGGGTGGACTTCCGTCAACGGACAAAGCAGAAAAATTTACAGACCTCGGCATTCGGGCACCCAAAGGGCAGATCAGCAAGACCGTGTACAGGGGCGTTGATCCGAAGGCTGCTGTGCAACTGATTTACACCGGCGACGTAGCCTGGTCGCCAGAGACCGCTACACAACTGGATGCGCTGGCCGAAGTGCTGGAAATCAAGCTGATCGAAAAACTTCGGGAAGAAGAAAGTGGCGTATACGGTGTAGGCGCTAATGCTGCGTATGCCAAGTATCCGGTGCCGCGCTACACCTTTCGTATTAACTTTGGCTGTGCCCCCGAAAACGTCGACAAACTCATTGCCAAAACGCAGGAGTTGATTAATGACCTCAAGCAAAAGGGAGCGTTACCTGCCGACATTGCCAAATTCAAGGCCGAAACCCGTCGTGAAACCGAAGTACAGCTGAAAGACAATCAGTTCTGGCTGGGGTATCTTCAGAATCAGTATTATAATGGCGATGCGCCAGACGAGGTTCTGCACGAGAGTGAGCAGTTGGATAAGGTGACCGTAGAGAGTACAAAAGCGGCCGCCAATCAGTATTTCGGCCCAAACCTGATCCGGTTGGTGCTCATGCCGGAGAAGAAGTAGTAAAATAGAATAGCCAGTTGCCGAAGGCGTTTATGACTGCTGGCAACTGGCTATTTATGGTTAATGGGGCAACCGATCCCGAATGGCTCCGTATACCCAGGTGCCGCCAATAGCACTTAGCAAGGTGGTAAGCACAACCGGGTAACCCGCCCCGATCTGGGCAAAAAGTGGCCCCGGACATGCGCCGGTAATAGCCCAGCCAAAGCCAAACAAAAGACCTCCGTATACCTGACCCTTGTTAAACTGCTTTGGCTGTATGGAAATAGGGTCGCCCTGTACCGTTTTGATGGCTAGTCGTTTGATGAGCTGGACGGACAACATGCCGACCGCGACCGCAGTGCCGATGACGCCGTACATATGGAAGGAGTCCAGGCGAAACATCTCCTGAATGCGAAACCAGGAAATCACTTCGGCCTTTACAAACACGATCCCGAAGAAGATACCTACCAGGCCCAATCGCCAATTAGCTGGTTGGGGAGGTTTTGGTGTAGTCTCTATATCCTCTTTTTGATTTATAGACATCATTGCTTTTCGGGGTATTGGTAGTTGGGTGATTCAAACAGGCTCTGGCTGGTTGGGCCATAATGGGATTCAAAACCCAACCCAATGCATCAGGTAAGGCAGAAACAGATGCGTCATGGCAAAACCACCAGCCATAAAACTAAGGGTTGCCACGAGCGATGGCCATTGTAGATTCGACAGGCCCATAATGGCGTGGCCCGACGTGCAACCGCCTGCGTAGCGTGTGCCAAAGCCAACCAGAAAACCCCCAACGACGAAGAACAGCAGCCCCTTAGCCGTAAACAGGTTCTGCCAGGTAAAGATGTCCGTCGGCATCAGGCCGCTGGTGAAATCGTGGATGCCCAGATCCCGCAAATCGTGTAGGGTGTTTGGCGAAATAGCCATAGCTGCCGGGTTTTTCAGCAGCGTACCGCCGATCAATCCACCGATCAGAATACCCCCGACAAACCAAAGGTTCCAGGCTTCTTTACGCCAGTCGTAGTTGAAAAAACTAATGTTGGCGGGTATGCAAGCCGCACAAATGTGCCGCAACGAGGAGGAAATGCCGAATGCTTTATTGCCCAGAATGAGCAGGGTCGGTACGGTCAGACCGATCAGCGTTCCGGCGACATACCAGGGCCAGGGTTGGGTAATAAAATCGAGCATGATGCGCAGAATCAGTGGTTAGCAGGTAGTTCCGTAACAACCGGTATATCGACTTGACGAATGGCTGCCAGGCCACCAGCTACATTAACGACATTATCGAACCCGCGGGCTTTCAGGATCGAATTGGCTACCATGGAGCGATAACCACCCGCGCAGTGAACGTAAACGGGTTCGGTACGGCTGATCTCGGTCATATGGTCGTTGAGGTCGTCGAGGGATAAGTTCTCGGCTCCTTTAATGTGTTCATTCGCAAACTCAGTTGGTTTACGCACATCAACAACCGGAATGTCCGGGTTCTGCTGCCAGCGCTTCGCAAACTCCTCCGCCGAAATAGACTCGATGGTATCGAACTCTTTACCCGCCTGCCGCCAGGCCGAAAAGCCGCCGTCTAAAAAACCAATACAATGATCGTATCCAACGCGGGCCAGTCGTAGAACCGTTTCGCTCTCCTGACCGGCGGGTGCAACCAGCGCAATAGGTTGGGTCAACTCCGGAATCAGGGCACCGACCCAGGGAGCGAACTGCCCGTTCAAACCAATATTGATCGCGTTGGGAATAAACCCGTTGGCGAAATCAGCCGCATCACGCACGTCCAGAATCAACGCGCTGACTTCATTAACGGCCGCTTCGAACGCATCGGGCGAAAGCGCCTGACTACCCCGTTTCATGACACGGTCAATGGGCTCGTACCCTTCTTTGTTGAGCCGGGCATTTTCCGCAAAATAGGCGGGTGCCGCTGTCAGGCCGTCAAGCACTTTCCCGATAAACTCTTCTCTGGAGGTAGCCCGGAGGGCGTAATTGAACCGCTTCTGGTTGCCAAGCGTATCGGTTGTTTCCTTGCTCATGTTTTTCCCACAGGCCGACCCGGCGCCGTGGGCCGGGTAAACAAGTACGTCGTCGGGCAACGGCATAATTTTGCTCTGGAGACTATCGTAGAGCATACCGGCCAGATCGCGTTCGGTCAGTTCCCCTTTGATTGCCAGGTCCGGCCGACCGACATCGCCAATGAAAAGCGTATCGCCCGTGAAGATTGCCCGTTCCCTGCCTGTCTCGTCGATGAGCAGGTACGTTGTCGATTCGGGTGTATGACCGGGCGTGTGTAAAACCTTTATCGTTACATCGCCCAAGGCAAACGTTTCGCCATCGGCCGCGTGGTAGGCCTCATAACTGGTTTTGGCATGGGGACCATACACAATGGTCGCGCCCGTTTTTTTCGCTAAGTCGATATGCCCTGACACAAAATCGGCGTGGAAATGCGTCTCAAAAACATACTTGATTTTCGCTCCGGCCTTCTCGGTTTTTCGGGTATAGGGCGATGTTTCGCGCAGTGGATCAATGATGGCGGCTTCGCCGTTGCTTTCGATATAATAAGCCCCCTGAGCCAGGCAACCTGTATACAGTTGTTCGATGATCATACATAATGCGGACATCTTATCCGCTCTTTTGGGTTATATTGGTGCGGACATCTTGTCCGTGTTACAGCAATTCCCGGCTAAGCATATAGGCGGCTACGACCAGCACAAACCAGCCGAACCCTTTTTTAAGCTTGTCGGGGGCAACAAATTGAGCCAAATACATGCCGGCAAAAATGCCGATGATGGATAAACCCGTAAAAGGCAACAGAAAATTCCAGTTCAGATCGGTGTGTTGAATATCACCCAAAAAGCCGACGATTGAATTGACCGCAATAATGAGTACAGATGTGGCCACCGCCCGCTGAACGGGTAAGCCGGCCAGCAGCACCAGCATGGGCACAATCAGAAAACCACCCCCCGCGCCAATGGTGCCCGTAAGCAAACCGACGGCCAGACCATCCAGTCCCAGACTGCTATACCGCGGACGCCCATCAGCCGCTTCGCCCTGTTCGGGTCGATCACTGCGAATCATAGCCCGGGCCGCAATGATCATCACTATGGCAAAGAAATAAAGAATGGCCTGGCTCTTCGACAACGTAAAGCGTTCGAACTGAAACAGCGGGTCGGGTAGGGCCGGAACCAGAAATCGGCGACTCAGATAGACCGAAATAAACGACGGAAGGGCAAACGCTGCCGTTACCCGCAAATCGACCCGCTTGTTCCATGTGTGGTTTATTGACCCGATGGTTGAGGTGGCTCCCACAACAAACAGCGAATAGGTAGTCGCCAGAACAGCCGGGATATGAAAGACGTAGACGAAAATGGGTACCGTCAAAATCGAGCCGCCCCCTCCGGCCAGGCCAATAACCAACCCCACAATGACCGCTGATGTATACCCAAATAGTTCTGTTGATGTCATGGAATAACGTAACCCGTTCGTTGGGTAGTTGTGCCGTCCGGCCAGGTTACTGCTTTGTCAAAATCGGATGAAGGCTCCTGCCAATCGGCAAATATAGCGGCCATGAGCCAGTCGGGGCACCAAGTGCAGAACGAGGTCCGTGCATTTTAAAGGAACACGGGGGTGTCATTCGCTTGTTTTAATACCTGACGCAACAAAGGTACCACGCCCGAACGACTCGTTGTGTGACTGTTATCACACAGTGGGCTGCTGAAGAGACGGGCTAGTCAAACTGATTTTATTGCGGGCTATACTCACCCATCCTCGCCGTTCCAGCTGTTTTAATAGCCGGGATATAACCTCGCGGGATGTGTGCAGATCGCGGGCAATGGTCTCGTGGGTAACGTAGAGATGGCGCCCGCTAACGAGGGCAGCTTTCTGATGGAGGTATGCCAGAAGACGCTCATCCAATTGCCGGAAGGCGACCCAATCGAGCGTTTGAAGAAGATTATCGAACCGTTTCTGGTAGGTTTGAAAAACAAACTTTCGCCAGCTTGCGTACTGGCCCATCCAACGCTCCGCTTGCTCAACGGGAATCATCAGAATCTGCGCTTTCTCCTCCACAACGGCCATAATGGGGCTTGCTTCTCCTGACAACAAACTACCCATCGACAACGCGCATGAATCCGCTGGATTCAGGTAGTACAGGAGCAATTCGCCCGAGTTTTCATCGGGACGAATGATTTTGATACGCCCTGCTAGAACAATCGGGACGTACCGCATGAGTTGACCCGGTTCGATAAGCACTGTTCCCGGATCGACGGTTCGGGCCTGAACCACCAGATCAAGTTCAGTCAGCAGATCCGGCTCAAACGGGTATACGGAGCGCATGATCAGTGAAGCGTCAGACATGGTGGAACGAGTAGGTTGTTTCGTAAACGTAAGATGGCCCCCAACAAGTTGCCGGGGGCCATCTCTAGACTTATATAAAGTAATTTCCTGGCGCGTCATGCCGAACCGCTCGGGCCGCCCCGTAGTTTCGGCATGGCGGGCTATCTGGTAAAATCACGCCTGAATAGAGCGTTTGAAAACAGCTTTTATAACTACAGCAGATCAAATCTATTCTTCAGGATTGTTCAAATGGCTGTGTTTCCGGCTGTACAGGAAGTAGACGACAAGGCCAAGCGAACACCAGATCAGGAACGAGATTTTGGTATCGGTACGCAGGTTGTACATCAGATACAGGTTCGCCAAGATGCCCAGCGTTGCCACGACAGGCAGGGCGGGTGTTTTGTAAGGGCGTTCCAGATTTGGCTCCCGAACGCGTAACAACCAAACGGCTCCGCAGATCATGGCAAACGCCAGCAGCGTTCCCGACGAACACAGTTCAGATACCTTATCGATGGGAGTCAGTGCCGCTACAACCGAGACAATACCACCAACCAGAATCGTGCTCTTCCAGGGTGTTTTAAACGTTGGGTGAATCGATGCGAACAGGTTTTTAGGGAGAAGACCATCCTTCGCCATACCCAGAAAAATACGGGTCTGGCCGAGCATCATCACCAGCATTACCGATGTCAGACCGGCAATGGCCGCAATCGTAATTAGGTATACCGCCCAGGTCAAGCCCTGATCGGCAAACGCCTGTGCTACCGGCGCTTTCAAATCCAGCGCGTCGTATTTTACCATACCCGTCAGCACCAGCGAAACCAGAATGTACAGAACGGTACAAATAATAAGTGAGGCAATGATAGCGAATGGAACGTCTTTCTTGGGGTTGATGGCTTCCCCGGCCTGGGTTGAAACAGCATCGAAACCGATGTAGGCGAAAAACACGATGCCAGCTGCGGTAACAATGCCGTTGAAACCGTAATGTTGCTGACCACCGGCATCAATCACTGGCTCTGGAATGAAAGGCGTCCAGTTAGACGCATCGACGTAAAAGGCTCCGGCAACAATGACAAAAATAACCGTTGCCACTTTCAGAATAACGATGGCATTGTTGGTGCTGGCAGCTTCTTTAATGCCTTTCACCAGAACGTACGTTACGCACCATACGATCAGAAACGCAGGCAGGTTTACGGCAAACGAAAAGTCAGGAATAGACTCGCCGGCAGCCCGCAATTTTTCTGCTTTTTCCTGCGCCGTAACGGGGTCATTCATCAGCCAGATAGGCGGGTGAATATTGAGCAGATGAAGTAGTTTTTCGAAATATCCCGACCAGCTAACGGCTACCGTTGTGGCCCCCATCATGTATTCAAGAATCAGGTTCCAGCCAATAAGCCAGGCGAAAATTTCACCGACCGTACCGTACGAATAGGCGTATGCGGACCCTTCTACGGGGAGAATTGAGGCAAACTCAGCGTAGCACAACGCGGCAAACGCACAGGCAACCCCCGCCATAACAAACGCCAGCGCCAACGCAGGACCGGCCCATTCGTTGGCGGCTATGCCCGTAAGCACGAATACGCCACCACCGATAACAGCTCCGATACCCAGCGAGGTCAACGACCAGCGGGTTAGTACACGTTTAAGTTCACTCTTTTTCATGTCGGCTTCGTAAGCCGCCAGGGGCTTCTTACGCCAGACACTTGTATCAACAGGTTTCAATTTGGTTTCCATGCAGGAGGAATTAGAGTTTGGTGAAAGTGCCGACTAGGGAAATATTCATGAGGATTTACCCGAAATATACGAAATTAAATGAGCGAAAGAATGAAAGAGCGAAAGAGCAAAAACCAGTCAACCGTTTTTCGCGTTCTTTCACTCTTTCATTCTTTCGCTCATTTAACCTACGATTGCGAAGGCCGGATCAGTGGTTTTTTGTCTTTCTTTTCCTTCTTCGTTGTAAATTCTTCGGGTGTAGTGGGTTCTGCCGTTGTAAAGTCGGCCGGAATGGCATCGAAGCCGGTTTTCTTATCCGCAGCAAGCACGGTTGGCGTGATGGTTTCGTTTTCCTGATCGCGGCTCAACGAGTCAACGACAATTGGCGTAGCCACGAACAACGACGAATACGTACCCACGATAACGCCGATCAGCATGGCGAATGAGAAGCCACGAATCGTTTCGCCACCGAAAATGAACAGAACCAGCAGAACCAGGATCGTTGAGAAACCCGTTACGGCCGTGCGGCTCAGCGTACTGTTCAGGGCATTGTTGATAATCGTTGCAATGGATTCTTTCTTGCCTTTGTTTTCAGCCAGGTATTCACGAACCCGGTCAAATACAACCACGGTATCATTCATGGAGTAACCCATGATGGTGAGCAAGGCACCCACAAATGCCTGGTCTACGTCCAGCGAGAACGGCAGGATGCCATTGAAGATCGAAAAGATAGCCAGAATGATCAGAACATCGTGGAACATGGCCACAACGGCTCCGTAACCAAACGCCAGCTTCTTGAAACGAATGAGGATATAGACAAACACAACCGCGACGGCCAGCAGAATAGACCACAAGGCCGATGTCAGTAAGTCGTTGGCAATGGTTGGCCCTACTTTCTGCGAGCTTTCAATTTTAGCCGGGTTGCCTTTAATGCTGCTCAAGCCCTGGTAAACAGTAGCTTCGGCTTTTTTGTCGGCTCCCTGCGAATTGTCATCGACCAGATAGGGCGTCGTTACCTTCACCTGGTTGGATCCGATACCCGTACCACCGTACGTTTTTACTTCAGGCGAGCCACCTAACACGGGCTCCAGAGCGTCCCGAACTTCATCGGTGCTAACCGCCTTTTCAAAACGAACGACGTATGAACGCCCTCCTTTGAAGTCGACACCCAGACCGAAGCCTCTGAAAATAGCGGAGATGATACCCAGACCAATGATAACCGACGAAACGGTGTAGTACAGTTTCCGGCGCGATACGAAATCGAAATCAGAATCCTTGAAGAGGTTCTTTGCCCACGAAGACGTAAAGGTCAGCGTTTTGCCATTCCGGATGTAATACTCCAGCATCAGGCGGGTAATGAAGATAGCCGCAAACAGCGATGTCAGAATACCGATGATCAGGGTTGTGGCAAAGCCCAGAATCAGGCCTGTTCCGAAAATAAACAACACAACACCCGTCAGGAAAGTCGTTACGTTCGAGTCGATAATCGACGAAAGGGCGTTCTTAAAACCATCCGCAACGGCCTGCTTAAAGCCTTTGCCCAAAGCCATCTCTTCTTTGATCCGTTCAAAAATCAAGACGTTCGCATCCACGGCCATACCGATCGACAACACGATACCAGCGATACCGGGCATGGTCAATACCGCGCCCAGCGAGGCCATAACACCCATCAGGAAGAACAGATTGACAATCAGAGCAATATCGGCAATAAAGCCCGCCCGGTTGTAGTAGAATACCACAAAGGCCAGCACCAGCAAAATACCGATGATCGACGACAGGACACCGGCGTTAACCGCTTCCGAACCCAGGGTGGCTCCGACAACGTTTTCTTCAACGATGTTCGTGGGGGCTGGTAGCTTACCCGCTTTCAGAACGTTGGCCATGTCTTTGGTTTCTTCTACTGTGAAGTTACCCGAAATGCTCGACCGACCGTTGGGAATCTCATTTTGTACGTTTGGTGCTGTGTAAACCAGGTTATCCAGCAGAATAGCTACCGGCCGACCAACGTTGGCGGCCGTCAGGTTTTTCCACTTACGAGCCCCTTCAGGGTTCATGTTCATGGTCACTTCAGGACGGCCCCGATCATCATAATCATTGGACGCTTCGGTAATGACATCGCCTTCGAGCGGAGCGCGGCCACCTGGCTTTTTCAGGAAATAGATCGACAGGATTTCGCGGCCGTCAGTTGCTTTGAACGTCTTACGATCCCAGGCAAAAAATGCATCGGCGGGGAACAGGCTTTTTACTTCCGGAGCGTTCAGTACGGCGTTTGCCCGGGCGGTATCTTTCAGGTAAACACCCAGTTGATCCTGGCCAACGGGCAGAAATAATTGCGTCAGCGCGGTGCCCTGTGCCGAAGCGGCACTCGTGTCATTTTTAGCCGTTGAATCTTTCTTGCTGCCCTGAGCCAGTTGAGATTCCAGGCTCGATGTTCCTTTGGCGGCTGTTCCGGCCGTAGGCGCGGTTGTTTTTAACGCGGCTTTTCGGGCGGCTTCCTGGCTGAGCAGATAAGCACCCATGCCTTCGAGCGCTGGAGCCAGTTCGTTCAACCGATAAACTTCCGTAAACTCAAGCTTGGCAGCCCCCGTCAGCAGGCGACGGATACGCTCCGGGTTATCAACGCCCGGTAATTCGATCTGGATACGGCCCGAACCCGGTAACCGCTGGATGTTTGGGTTAGCGACACCAAATTTGTCGACACGCGCCTGAATGATCTGAAACGCCCGCGTGGTCGCGCCATTTACTTCCTCGTTCAGTAACTTCCGAACCTCGGTATCCGTCGACTGGTAGTTAATTTTCCCCCGGTTTGCGCTGGTTGCGAAGACCGTAGCCAGCTTGGTGTCTGGCGCAATCTTGCTGAATGCGCTGGCGAATAGATCAACAAAGCTGGTTGTGCTTGTTTTCTGATCTTCGACGGCCTGCTTCAGTGCCTGGTTAAATTTCGGATCACGGTTGTTACCCGAGAGACTGCGCAGAATGTCAGCGGGCGATATTTCCAGCACCACGTGCATACCGCCTTGCAGGTCAAGACCAAGACCAAGTTCGCGCTCGGTAACTTCCTGGAGGGTACTGCCTAAATAGACGGGCTCTTTCCAGAGCGAATCGAGGTAATGCTGTTTCTTCGAGCGATCAACAACGCCCTGTTTGTTGGTAGCGTAAGCCTCGGCGTCGGATTTGATGCTGTTCGAGACGAAAGTAAATGACAGAAAGTAGATGCAGATGGCTGCAATAACGCCTGTCAGAATAAGAATTCCGGTTTTGTTTTGCATTGGGATACACAGGCAGTTGCCCGTGAGTTGGCGATAAAAATACTGAAGTGGTTACGTACGGAGTCAGCTCTGGGTGGGCAATGACTCGGGGAAAGAAATGATTGAGGCCCGCGTAGCGAACGCTGGTACTGGCCAAACAGGGATGTTAGGGCGCATTGGTGGCAATATGATGCCCGAATACGTGCCTGAAGTAAGAAAAATAGAAATGCGGTAATGTAAAGAAGCGCAACAGGGGAACGCTCAGCAGTAACAGAATTAGCAACGTCGGTGCTGGAAGCAGAAAGGCACTCTGTCCTGAATCGCCCAGCTGAACGGCCGGAGCAACAACAGCTTCGAATTGAGCCGTCGTTAACTTAGCGGATGCCGGGGCACTCGTTTCTTTACCTGACTTTGCCTGCTCGGTAACGGCTTTGTGCGTTATAGCTGATTTTACCTGTGTTACATTACCATACCCCCAGGCCGCCGTAAACAGCAGCAGGGTGGCCAGTGCAAGACTGGAAAGGCGATGTATGACACGGGTTTGCTTCATCTATTTCTTTAGCGGATGACAAATCTCGTTCCAATTCTGGAAGAATGCAAGAGGGTGCAACAGGTTTTCGATGCTGTTGTTCAGAAATTACTGACTTTTTGCCAACTCAGTCATAGGCCAAATAAAATTTGGCTCTTTTATTGCTTTTAACTTATCAACGTCCAGATTTTTGGTCTACTATGCTGGATGTTAAATATTTACGTAAACAATATAGTATATATATTTTGTATATATATTGCGCATAAAAATAACTTATATGATGAAAACGCTACTTACTTCCTTGTGTCTATTGGTCACCTTATTGAGTAAGGGGCAAAGCGGATCGACTCCCGTCCGGCTTCCAATTGCGTCCATCACCGCCAGCGAAAATACAGGCCAGGATTATTCTCCCTGGCTGAACGACGATCTTAGTAAACAGGTACAAAGTGCTTGGGGCGCTAACGCCAAATGGGTGCAGGTAACCCTTAAGCTGGAGAAGAAAAGCCTGCTCTCAAGCTTGTCTTTGTATGATGCAGAAGGGTCGTTTACCGATAAACCCGCTTTGCTTTATGCCCTGAGCGGTAACCAGCGTGTTCTGATTGGCTCCTTCGATGGCTCGTCCTATGCCAGTTGGGTCACGCTCACGCCTTTTCAACCGCTCGTTGCCGATGCCATCATGATTTACAAGTACGGCAATAACATACCGCAAAAAATCAAAGCCTTCGGGCAACCGCTTACCGCAACGACGACTGTACCGCGTCCGCTCGATTTGCTGACCCTGGCATCCGCGAAAGACAATCCGGTAACGGGCGAAAATTATTCGGCTTACCTGAATGACAACATCAACAGTCTTGTCGCATCGTATTGGGAGCCCGCCAATTTTCAGTGGACCGACGTCACCGTTAAGTTCAGCAAGAAAAGTCTGTTAACAAAATTGGACTTGTACGATTTCGAAGGCACGTTTGAATCGGCTCCGGCTCAGATCTACGCGCTAAACGGGAAAGAGAAAACGCTGATCGGTACGTTCAACGGCGACAGCTATATGGTATTCAAGCCGTACACGCTGACCGAGCCACTGGTTGCCGACGGTATCGTCATTCACAAGTACTGCAACAACATACCGGTTAAAATACGGGCCTACGGAAAGGTGTTGCCTACCGATCCACTCGACGCCATTATGGCCACTCAGGAACGGGTAAAGGTGACGAGTGTCGTATCGAGTGTGCCTACGGCGCAGAGCTATGCTCCCTATCTGAATGACGATATGAATAGCCTGGTGCAGACAAACTGGAACAGCGCCGATTGCGTGTGGATGGATCTTACCCTAAAGCTGGAAGCAAAAAGCACACTAACCAAACTGGAGCTGTACGATGGGGAGAATGAGTTCTCGGGCACACCAGCTACGATATATGCCCTCAACGGCACGCAAAAAACATTGCTTGGTACCTTTACCGGGCCTTCGTTCGCAGTTTGGCAGGAGTTATCATTTCCGTCGGTGGTGGCCGATGCCATTGTCATGCACAAATACTGCAATGCAGTACCACTAAAAATCAAGGTATATGGCCGTCCGCTGGATAGTGTCGTGACTACTACGCCGAGCAGCACTACCACCACGCCACCCACTACCACTACATCGCCAGCGACGTCAACGACGGTGGCCGTTTCGTTAGGGAGCAAGATTCCGATTGATGCCAGCCGGTGGTACCAGCTCAATAACGTGAGCAGTGGGCTGGGGCCTCTGTTCGACGGGAAAGTTACGGATGATATACAAACGGGATGGGGTAAAATTCTGAGCAACTACGATGCCTATTATCCATTGCAAACCGGCGAGTCGATGGCTATTAAAGCCATAAAGTTCTATGATGGCAACGGAAGCAATACTTCATCGCCCATGCGGTTGTCTATCATTACCCGTGACTGGAAACGTATTGAACTGGCTCAATTTAAGGGACTTGAGTACAATGCCTGGGTGGGGCCGTACCCAAGCCGGTCAACATCGGGTGATTCGAAGTTTCTGTTAGATAGCGTTGTGACCGGTGCGCGTTATCTGGTTATCAACACGACCGATTTCTGGCCCCGTGAGATTGAGCTTTACGGGACGTATCAGGCCGGTAGCACCACGGCCGGGGCCGCGCCCAAAAAGAGTCCGACGTTTAAGAATCTGCTCGGAATCAACGGGTTCGAGTGGGATTTTTACCAGGCGGGTGTGCCGGGTATTTCAGCGCCTAAAATGAAGGCTATCCAATCGTTCGGGGTTCTCCGGCACTATATGGACTGGGAGAAGCTGGAACTGACCGAAGGGAAGTACACATTTAATCCAACCCACTCCGGTGGCTGGAATTACGACCTGATGTACGAACGCTGCAAGGCAGATGGTATTGAAGTAATGGCTTGCCTCAAAGACCTGGCCCCCTGGATGAAAGCGACCTACCCCGCCGACCAGCAGGAAAATGATAACGTGCCTGTGCGTTATGGAAAAGATTTCTCCAGCCCGGCCTCTTATATTGAACAGGCAAAGGTGGCGTTTCAGTATGCTGCCCGCTATGGTAAAAACACCGCTGTTAATCCGGCCCTGGTTAAGGTAAATTCAGCTATTCGCTGGACGGCCGACCCCGCAAACGTCGTCAAAATTGGCCTTGGCCTGATCAATTACATTGAGTGCGACAACGAGCGTGATAAGTGGTGGCGCGGCCGGAAAGCGTACCAGACGGGCCGGGAGTATGCGGCCAATATGTCGGCGTTTTACGATGGGCACAAAAATACCATGGGGGCGGGCGTTGGTGTGAAAAATGCCGATCCGAGCATGGTTGTGGTCATGGGCGGCTTGTGTTCCATTGCCAACGGTACCGATTACATCCGGGGTATGATCGACTGGTGCAAGGAGTTTCGGGGGTACAAATCGGATGGGCGCGTTAATCTTTGCTGGGACGTCATTAATTATCACCTCTACCCCGACAATTCCGGCTCCATGCAGAACGGGAGCGGTGCGTCAGCACGGGGATCCGCGCCCGAACTATCGCTGGCTACCCAGGTGGTCAGGAATGTGTTGAAACTGGCACACGAAGCCTGTTATGACATGCCGGTCTACATCTCCGAAACGGGCTACGACCTGCACCAGGGCAGCCCGCTTCGCGCCATTCCCATTGGGTCAAAATCGGTCCTGCGTACCCAGGCCGACTGGAATCTGCGGACGGCCCTCCTGTATGGCCGGGAAGGGGTAGACCGGATCGACTTTTACCAGACGTACGATCTGAACCTGGATTGCGCCGTTCAGTTCTGTTCGATGGGCTTTATGAATGCCGATTTCACCCGTAAACCCACCGCCGACTATTTCTACCAGGCCAAAAAACTCATTGGCGATTATGTGTTCAAAGAGTCAATCAGCACGAACCCGAACGTGGATCGGTACGAACGCAATGGTCAGTCGGCTTACGCGCTCTGGATTCCCGACGAAGTTGGCCGGACGGGTCAATACTCACTGAACCTGGGTGCTGGTTCAGTGGCGCGAATCTACACGCCCCAGGCTGGTCGCGATACGATGGCGTTGCAGGTACGCCCAACGGTGAACAGCCAGATTGCATTAACCCTGACAGAAACACCCCAATTTGTTATCGCAGCTTCGGGTGCGGCCCGGTTACCGGCCGAATCGCCGGAGAGTAATGAGGAATCGATGCGCGTATACCCGAATCCGTCGGTCGAGCGCGTGGAACTTCAACTCAACAATGGGTATCTGGGCGCGGTTGATGTCAGTGTAATTGACGCGAATCTGGGCATTACACGGCATCAGACCACATGGCAGAAAAACACCCGCTCCTTTTCGGGTAGCATTGATCTGACAACGCTACCGTACGGCATTTACCTGCTCGATGTGAAGCAGGGCAACGAACGAACCATACGGCGAATCATGAAAGTGCGTTAATCACTTTCCGCCATTCCGCCAATCGATGACGGTCTGTTGAAAAGAATAATCTGCTACCTTGCGGCCATGAATTTACATGAGTTTATACAGCTGGCTCTGACCGAAGATGTCGGTGACGGCGATCATACATCCTTATCGACCATTCCGGCTGATGCCCAGAAGCGGGCCCGGCTATTGGTTAAAGAAACAGGTATTCTGGCTGGTGTGGAGGTCGCACAGGCAATCTTTGCCGAGGTCGATCCGACGTTTGTTGTCGATGTTCTGATTCCTGATGGAGCCTCGATCAAACCCGGAGATGTCGTATTGACCGTTAGCGGAAATGCCCGGAATATCCTGACCGCTGAACGACTGGTGTTGAACTGCATGCAACGGATGAGCGGTATTGCCACGCACACCCGAGAACTGGTTAATCTTCTGGAGGGAACACGGGCCAAATTGCTGGATACGCGCAAAACGACGCCAAACTTTCGTATCTGTGAGAAAATGGCCACTAAAATTGGGGGAGCTGTCAACCATCGGTTCGGGCTGTACGACATGATCCTGATCAAAGACAACCACGTCGATTATGCCGGGAGCATCGAAGCGGCCATTACCCAGGCGGTTGCTTACCTGAACGAAACCGGTCGCCAGTTGCGCATCGAAGTAGAAACCCGCAACCGGGCCGAGGTAGACGAAGTACTTCGGGTGGGGCAAGTGGACGTTATTCTGCTGGATAACTTCGCGCCCGAAGGTATCCGCGACATGGTGCGTTTGATTAATGGCCGGTTTGTAACCGAAGCATCGGGTGGTATCGACGAAACGAACCTGCGCGCTTATGCCGAAACGGGTGTCGATTACATCTCCTCCGGCGCGTTGACGCACCAGATAAAGAGCCTGGATCTGAGTTTGAAAGCGTATTGATTGGCGTTCTGCCTATTGCCCCTGAATAGGCATCAATTCGAATTAGACGTCTGTGTCAGCCCACCGCTTATTGATTTGACTTGATTAGTCGCCGGATTGAGCTGTCTGAACAAAACGCCCTAAATTCAGCCGTATCAACAGTTTGTTGGAAACGGAAACCGTTGATACGGCTGGAGGCTATGTACTGTAATACGCATCTATTCGCATTCACTTCTCCGGATTTTCATCTATGCCCAAACGGGGCAGCGCTGGGTTCAGCACACGTGGTACGACTTTAATTCGAAATACCCGTGCACCGGCTACATTGAAATCGCAGCTATAAAACGCCCGTTGCTTCACTCCCCGATATACCGCTGTATAGTTAACCCTGGGTGGCCAGTTGTTTAGTGCCAGCTCAGCCGTTATCGCATCCACTGCTTTGCGAAGATTCGAAAAGAAAATAACGGTTGGTTCGCGCTGACGCAGCGCTGTTAATCCGCCCACATACTGAATTGTGACTTCGTAAATGATACGGCCACTTGCCCTGAAAACAGGCTGTTTGGGCGGGTTAGTGGATAAATCGTTCATACATACCAATAATCCGAAAAATTATTTGACTATTTTTCATTACCTAAACTTTTTACAACCGATAAAGGTTTACCTTATAATTGAATCTAATAGACTCAAATACACCGCCCGGTTATTGAAAAATAATCGGGTTTTTTTTGTTCAGAAAAAAAGCGTCGACCGGTTGGATCGACGCTTTTTTGGTCATGGAATACCTTATTCTTGAGGTGAAACACCTGCTATTTCTTGTACATCACCGCTTCGACCGCTTGTAACGTGCGTTTCACGTTTGGCAAAATAACCTCGATGAGCGTAGGGGCGTAAGGCAAGGGTAAATCCATGCTGTTGACCCGAACAACGGGAGCATCCAGATAGTCGAATGCATTCCGTTGAATGTTGTACGTCAACTCCGACGAGATAGCAGCTAATGGCCAGGCTTCCTCAACGATAACACACCGGTTGGTTTTCTTGACCGAGTTAATAATCGTTGCATAGTCAATCGGGCGCACGGAACGCAAATCGATCACCTCCGCCGAAATACCGTTTTTCGCCAGTTCGTCGGCGGCAGCCAGCGCTACTTTCATGATCTTGCCAAACGACACAATCGTTACGTCATTTCCTTCCCGAACAACATTAGCGAGGCCAATTGGAATCAGGTATTCTTCTTCAGGAACCTGACCTTTGTCGCCATACATCAACTCCGACTCCATGAAAATAACGGGGTCATTGTCGCGGATACACGACTTCAGTAGTCCTTTCGCATCATAGGGGTTCGAGGGAACGACCACTTTCAGCCCCGAGGTATTGGCAAACCAGTTTTCGAAGTTCTGCGAGTGTTGCGAAGACAGCATGCCGGCATTGCCGGTTGGCCCGCGGAACACGATAGGGCAGGAGTACTGACCACCCGACATAGACATGATTTTGGCGGCCGAGTTGATAACCTGATCAATCGCAACAAGCGAGAAGTTAAAGGTCATGAACTCAATAATTGGCCGAAGTCCGTTAATGGCCGAACCCACACCGATACCGGCGAAACCAAGCTCGGCGATGGGGGTGTCAATGACCCGCTCCGGACCAAATTCGTCCAGCATTCCCTGACTAACTTTATAAGCGCCATTGTATTCGGCAACTTCTTCGCCCATCAGATAAACTTTCGGATCCCGGCGCATTTCTTCCGTCATGGCCTCCCGCAGGGCTTCACGGAATTGTATTTCTCTCATAATGAGTGCGTTGATTGCGTTTGGTTGCTCACTCGGTTCATGTTGGTATTCGAATGAGATGGCAGAAAACCTGTCAAAATTAGGCAAAATGCCCTGATTCGTCAAATAGCGGGTAAAGGCTTATTTTAATACAACCACCAGGAGGCTGTTTCGTCTGTTGATCGATTACCTATTTAGGGAAGATTGTGCCCGACGAGCGTTACCTAACGCACCACTGCCAGTTTGCCGACCAGCCCTTCTGAGCCATCGACGTTAACTACTACGATCAGGTAAATGCCCGTTTGAGCCATGCGGCCCAGATAATCCCGTAGAGGCCAGGTTGCCGTTCCGCCCTGCGACCGGGTTTCGTAAACCAGTTGTCCACCCGCGTTAAGAATTTTCACCGTCGCATTATCCGTCAGGCCGTTAATGCCAACCGTGCCGGTAAAATCCGGCCGGACGGGGTTCGGGAAAATGGTAAGCTGGCCAAGGGATAAGGCTGGCTCGGTTGCTGCACTCTGGTAAGAAACGATCCCGTTAGACTGATCGGCTGTGCTGGTTTCGACAAACACGTTACCGGAGGTCGGCTCGATAGCCAATGACTGCACGGTATTGCTTGGCAACGGGCTGTTGTCGGCCGTGAACGTCTCGAGCAATTGCGATCCATCGGGTGCAACATGGTACAGGCCGCTGCGGGTACCAAGCCATTTTCGGTTACCCCCATCAACCGCTATGGATGTAATAAGCTCATTGGCCAGCAACCGGCGGCCGTTAAGGACGGGCGATTGGGCCGTTACGACTGGGTCAAAAGCGCCGTAGGGGTTATCAAATACCATTGGACCAAGGTCTGTGCCGACCCAGATGACCCCGTTGCGATCTTTCACCAAAGCCCGGACGCTGTTGGTTAGCAACCCACCCTGATTGGTAATTGTACTTAGTGCCCGGCTGCGGTTCGTTTGGGGATCGAAAACCAGCAAGCCTCCGCTAACATCAGGCCGTAACCACAGAAACCCGTTGTCGTCGGGCACAACCTGTACAATGTTCGTCTGGCTGACGGCCGGGAACGATTGGTATTGCCCGTCGGCTCGGCGCACGTGTAAGGTAGCCTGTTGCGCGTTACCCCGGCCCGTTGTGATCCAAAGATTTCCGTCGAGGTCGGTAGACAGACTGGTTATAAAAGGACTGATCGTGGCGGGTAATGAGACCGGGGTGGCTGGCTGACCTTCTGTCTGGCTCCATAATCCTGCGCCAAAGTTGCCCAGATAAAGTTTTTGTTCTGCCGTTGCGTAAGCGGCTGCGTTGAAACCACGCGTTACCCCAGTTGGCAGACTACTGATCCAGCGCCCGGCGGGTACGGACAGTAGCTCAACGGATGGCTGGTTCTGCGCCAACGACGTGGTTTCCTGGGGGCCGACGGGCAGAGCGACCAGCGTTTGTGGATAGGCATATAATTGAGCGAACTGATCACGCGTTGGCCCTTCGGGAGCAATACGCTGGAATGTACTGGCCGTGGTGGTCAGCAGGCCGTTTCTGGCGTCGGCAATCCAGAGCGTACGTCCATCGGCCTGTACCTCGCGTGGATCGGCCAGCCATGAGCCTGTGAACGAACCTACCCCCGCCAAGGTTACGGCCTGATTAGTGGCCAGAATGAGGCCGGTTGTACTGGAAAATTGCCGGATAACAGCATTGGTGAGCGACTGTGTTAGCGTCCAGCGGCCGAGTTGGCGCTCAAACGTACCCTGTCCATTGACCGTGGCGGTTAATCGCCCTTGGTTGGTGTTGATCGACTCCGTTTGTTGTCCGGGAGAGTCTACCGCCCGCCAGTTTGCCGGGTCAACAATATTAACATTGGCCGAAAAGCGAATCGCCCGAATCTGTCGTTGGGTAGCCATTGTGGTTGCTGGAGCCGTCAGGACATACAGGCTATCGCTCGTAGCGGCTGACTGGAAAATGGGAAGGGCAGAACCATCGGCCCGCTGACTGAAGTACGTATCCCGAATCTCATTTCTAGCTAAATCCAGCACGACAAGACCAAAATCGGTGCTCAGATAAGCGTTGTTGCCAATGCGATTGAGGTGATTGATACCTCGGGCAGTAGGCAAAGACGATGCGGTAACGATGGTGTTAACGTTCGAAACAGTACCCGGTTCGCCCGTATCCGTTAAGGTCATAAAATCCAGATTACCGTCCCGATAGGCAATGAGTAACCGGTTTTGATCGGCCAGATAGAGCAATCGACTGATTCCTGCTGCGCTCAGGCCATCCTGCTTACTGATCGTTCGGGCTTCCTGTGTAGTCTTGTCGAAGTAAAAAAATCCGTTCCGGGTGGCAGCATAAACGACGTTGCCCACAACGGCTACGGATTGCCCCGACTGGTAACTGGCGTGCGTTTGCCAGGTACCAATCTGCGAAAAGGCTGAATGAGCCAGAAGGAAAAGAAGACTGAATGAGCCCCGGAATTTATGGGCTAAAGACCGGATACGCTTTTTCGATAAAAAATAGCTTAGCTCATCAGTCATCGTTCGCCACGTTCTCATAAGCCCACTCTTTACGGCCAGCGTCGCTGCCGAGGTTAAAGCAACGTCGGCAACGGGCTTCGTAGCTATCGGTCTCGCCCAGCAGTACACGGTCCTGCGAAGGGACGAGCCGATAAGAATAATGGGCGATATCGCCACAAACCACACAAATTGCGTGAACCTTCGTTACGTATTCGGCCGTGCTCATGAGCTGGGGCATGCAACCGAAAGGCTGCCCGGAAAAGTCCATATCCAGCCCGGCAATGATAACGCGTTTTCCCTGGTTAGCCAGCAACGTGCAGACATCCAGTATTTCTTTATCGAAAAACTGGGCCTCATCAATGCCCACGACGTCGCAGTTGCCGGCCAGAGGTGGAATTTGGCCCGCCGTTTGCACCGGATTCGAATGGATGGCCAGTGCTGAATGCGAAACAATGTTTTCGTCGTGGTAGCGGGTATCCAGCGCCGGTTTGAAAATCTCAACGTTCAGCTTGGCAATACGAGCCCGGGTGAGCCGTCGAATCAGCTCCTCCGTTTTTCCGGAGAACATCGATCCACAGATTACTTCGATCCAGCCAGTGCGGAGATGAGGTGGTTCACGACGTCGGGATGGTTCGATAAACATGGGGAATTGGTTGATGAAACGCGGGAAACAGGTCAGAAGGGCAGAAACGGCAAACGCAGGAATGACAAATTAGCCCGAAATTCGGTTCATCTACCCACCGGGTCAGTCCATTTTCGGGTTAAACTGCCGTGTGAAGCCCGTTGCATTTGATTTCTACATTGACAACAGATGGTTTGTATCCGAAAGTCATATATTTACAAAACAAAGGATTTTCCTAATGTCGAACAAGTTTAACGCCAACGTCCTCACAGAATATAGTAAGTCTTACGCTCGCCGAACCGCGTCCGATTTCTACCAGCACCACGCTACCATTAGTGGTCAGCAAATTCTGTCGCTAACGCCCATTAATCAGATTAATCTGTTCGTTATTAGCAGCTTATCTGACAAGTGGCAGGCCGATGCCGCTAAGTTTCGCAGCCCTTACTTCGATTTTACCGATGCTGACGTAGAGGAAGCCCTGCGCAACTTTATGAACGTAGTGTCGCAGCACATCTCGGTTCGGCGCGAACACCTGGAACCATTGCTGGCGGACGCTACCCGCCGAACGATAACCATGATTTTTGACCCTCGGGCTTACTTTGATGACGTGCTCCGCAGCCAGCCCGAGTTTACGGTAACGGCCGATACGCTGAAGCAAATGGTGCGCTACACGAAGATCAACCAGTTCATTCCGGCTTATATCCTGCAACGCATGAATGGCAAGCCGTTCGTGTATGTTAATCAGGCACTGGGTTTTCTGGATGAGGTTTTTAGCCAGCGGGCGCATGAACTCGAGCATCACGATAAGTTTGTTGCGCTTTTTTCGGAGAAATTGCCAATGGATGTGGCGGCTCTGCTGCGCAGTCATGTCCCCGATAGTATTCCGGGGGCTCCCATGCGGTCCTTCTTCGACACGGCTACTGAATCAACCGTGCCACCAGCTCCATTAGTCGCTGAAGCGCCTGTACCGATCCAAACGGAGGAGTTGGCCAATAGCCCAGGCAATGATACCCCGGCGATACCCCCGCAGGAACTACCGTCAACGCCAGTTACCGCTCCCGTGGCAGACGAGTCGACGGCGACGGGTGGCGCCCTGTTTCTGGATAGAACGAGTGGGCCAGATCCGGTTTCGCCCATCAGTCAGCCATCTCAGCTGACAGATACCGAAATCAGTCAATCGGTCGTGCTTGACCGTTCGCAGGCCGAAACGGCTGCCGACGCTAAGCCTACCCTGAACGATGCATTGCGGGAGAGCACTCCTGCCGAACCCATTGCGGTGGCCCCCACTACGGTGGCCGAAACGTTTAATCGGGCACCCATTGAGAGTGTTGCCCGCAGTATTTCATTGAATCAGAAGTTCCGGTTCATCAATCAATTGTTCAACGGAAATTCGAGTGCGTACAATCAGGCGGTAGAGGAAATAGACACCCTGAACAATTACGGTCAGGCACTCGATTTGATTTCGTACCGTTATGCCTCGCAGTACCTGTGGGACATGAGTAGTGACGAAGTGAGTGAGCTGGTTGAGATTCTGAAACGCCGGTTTGCCTAAGTAGACAACGATTGACCCAGCGATACGGAGATGCTTTTGCCCCTGGCTAATAGCGTCTCCGTACCGCTGGGTTTGTTGTAGCCACTCCATTCTATTTCGGAATTTCTCCCGACGGGTGTAACTTCTTTGCCGCGTTTCCGTCATAGGCCCTATCTACTTGGATATAACGGGCCTTGCGAACTATTTATCTGCTTATAATAGCCGGATGGCTGATCGTTCACTCGGCTTTCTGCCAGATTGGCGAATCAATCAATCGGGGCGCTGATCGGCGAGACAGTGTACTGACTCAGCGTCTGCAGGATCTATTTCCGGTTCAGATGGAGGGCGTCGATTACCAGTCGGTGTACGATGCGTTGACGCAACTCTATGCCAATCCGCTCGATTTAAATAACGCCACGCGGGATGAATTAGAGGCAACGTACCTGCTTACCCAACGTCAGTTAAGTAGTTTGGCTACTTACCGGGCTGCCTATGGTGATCTCCTGTCCGTTTATGAACTACAGGCTGTACCCGAGTTCGACCTACCTACTATTCGGCGGTTACGACCCTTCGTAATGGTAACGGGTAGTCAGGGCCTGTTCGGCGCGTATGCGACCCCAACCGATAATTACCTTATTGTTCGCTACGAACGGCTGCTCGAGCCACAAAAAGGATTTTCGGAAGCAATCCCCGATAAGAAAGGAAACCTCCCGACCCGCTATTTGGGTAGTCCCGGCCAATGGTACGCCCGCTATCGGTACAGCCGTCCCCGTGCGTTCAGTATGGGGCTGACTCTGGAGCAGGACCCCGGCGAACAAGTCGTCTGGCAACCTTCGGCCCGCCGGTACGGTATCGATTATGTGTCTTTTCACGCACAGGTACAGAACCGGGGTAACTGGCGGAATGTATTGATTGGCGACTATCAATTGCAAATCGGGCAGGGCCTGGTCTTGTCGGCGGGCTTTGTACTGGGCAAGAGCGCTGAAACCGTGCAAACCGTTCGTCGCCCAACGCTGGGTGCCCGGCCTTTCACGTCACTTACGGAGTATGGCTACTTTCGGGGGGGAACAGCTACCTACGCTTTGCGTCCTTTTCTGGATATAACCTTTATGGTGGCTCGAAACCGACGCGATGCCAATATCAGTACGGAAGGTGCGGACATGGTGGCCACCTCCCTGCAAACGTCTGGCTTACACCGTACATTGTCGGAGCGTGACGATCAGGGAAGTCTGCTGGAAACAAACGTTGGGGCTCATGTACTCTATCACAATCGACAGCAGGTTCAAGTTGGGCTCACGGTGCTGCGTACTACCTTCGACACGTTTTTTCGGAGACGTGATCTGCCCTATAACCAGTACGAATTTACGGGTAAGCAGAACGTAGTGGCTGGTCTTCACGGTGGGTATATCTGGCGAAACTGGAATCTGTTCGGCGAACTAGCGCGCAGCAGCGGTTCGGCCACGCATTCGGGTGGGATTGGGGCCGTTGCAGGAACGTTAGTTAGTCTGACGAAAAAGGTCGACATGGCCATTGTCGTTCGGCATTATGACCGCAACTTTCATAGTTTCTACAGCAATGGATTCAGCGAAGGAAGTCGAACAATCAATGAATCCGGGGCTTACGTAGGAGTGAAATACACCGTCTACCGCAGGCTGACGGTGGGCGGATTCGTGGATTATTTTAGTTTCCCGTGGCTGAGGTATCTGGTCGATAAGCCATCCCGTGGATTTGACTATCTGCTCCAGGCGCGCTACTCACCCAACCGACAAACGGCCTTTTACGCCCTCTACCACGAAGAGCATAAAGCGAAAAACCTGGTAACTGGTACTAGTAAAGCCGTTGATGAGACCATCCGCCGGAGTTACGTGCTCAACGCCGATTGTAAACTCCGGCGTGGGCTGTCGCTGCGTTCGCGGGTACAGTGGGGTGGGTTTCGGTATGCGGGACAGCCTCCCTCGAAGGGGTTTGTGGTGGTCCAGGATGCTACGCTGGAGTTACGCAGATTGAGTCTGAGCGCTCGGGTGGCCTTGTTTGGTACCGACGATTACGACAGCCGACAATACGTTTACGAGCGTGATGTCCTCTATTCGTTCTCGTTTCCGGCCTATTTCAATCAGGGTATCCGGCATTACTTGTTAGCCCAGTATAGCCTGAACCGCCATCTGGACGTTTGGGTGCGCTGGGCCAGAACAGACCTTACTAATCAGGATACCGTGGGCTCCGACCTCGACCAAGTCGATGCATCGCACAAGTCAGAAGTGAAAGTGCAGGCCCGCTGGCGATTTTGAGGGTGCTGATATTTACTTCTCCATTTCCCGAATGAGCTTGTTGGCATTTATAAACTCGTTCAATTCCTTCACGTTGGACTGAGTAAGTGTAGCGCTATTGCCCTGCCAAAGCTTGTGCCCCTCGTATAGAAACATGATCTGCTCGCCGATTTCCATCATTGAATTCATGTCGTGGGTGATCACAACCGTTGTAATCTGAAACTCATCTGTAATCTCAGAAATGAGCTGATCAATTTTGATGGATGTCAGCGGATCAAGGCCGGAATTCGGTTCATCGCAGAACAGGTACTTGGGGTTCAGAACAATCGCGCGGGCAATACCAACCCGTTTTTTCATCCCCCCACTAATTTCGGACGGCATCCGGTCGCCCGCCTTTTCCAGTCCAACGCGTTGCAGGCACTCCTGCGCCCGATCTACCTTTTCACTTTCCGACTGGTCGGTGAGCATATCGAGCGGGAAGCGAACATTTTCCAGAACGGTCTTGGAATCAAACAGGGCTGAGCCCTGAAACAGAACGCCCATTTCGCGTCGAATGGCCTTCTGCTCGTTCAGGTCGCTGGTCAGAAAGTCGCGTCCGTCGTAAAGAACCTGACCGGTGTCGGGCTTAACCAGACCAATCATGCACTTCAGCAATACGCTCTTGCCCGTACCACTACCGCCAATGATCAGACTGGTATCGCCTGGTTTAAAGCTACCATCGATACCCGCCAGCACTTGCCGATCACCAAAGGATTTTGTAATGTTTTTTATGTCGATCATTTTAACGAGCGAAATCGGACCGCCGAAGCGGAGTGAATGAGCGAACGAGCGAATGAGCGAGAATTGACGCGTCAGCCACTCTTTCGCTCGTTTACTAGGTGAGTAATAGCTGCGTTAGAACAAAGTCGGCAGCTACGATAGCAATACAACTGTTAGTAACCGCAGATGTTGACGCGGCCCCCACCTCGAGCGCACCCCCACTGACATTATATCCCTGGTAAGCCGAAATCGTCGAGATCAGGAAAGCAAATACGGTCGTTTTGATGAGGGCAAAGACAATCCCAAACGGCTTGTAATCGAACCGTAAACCGGTAATATATTCTTCCGCAGAGATGACGTTCGCCAGCGTACCGGCGATATAACCGCCCAGAATGGCCAGAAAACCAGCCATAATCACGAGGAGCGGAAACATCAGCACCGACGCAACCACCTTCGGCAGAATCAGATAGGAACTGGAGTTGATACCCATCACTTCCAGCGCATCGACCTGTTCGGTAATTCGCATCGTTCCTATTTCGCTGGCAATGTTCGACCCCACTTTACCGGCCAGAACAATACACGACAGGGTAGGTGCCAACTCCAGAATAGAACTATCGCGGACAATGAGGGCAATAATATACTTCGGAACGAACGGATTGGTGAGGTTATAGGCGGTTTGAACGCAGGTAACGGCACCGATGAATATGTTGACCAGGGCAACGATAAAGATGGAGCCAACACCAATGGACATGCATTCATTCAGAATAAGGCCCACGTAAACGCGGAGTTTCTCCCGATTGCGGAAAAGGGTACCCAAAAAGATAAAATAACTACCTAAGCGTGACATATAAGCATGTAGAAAACAGGTGAACCTCGTGGCGTTCTGAATTGGTATCCACTCGGGAGAACCCTCGTAAAGAGAGAATGGTTTCTGACGTAACTTGCGGCTCCGCTTATCTGGATGGATGGTGGTTTTGGGACGAAGCAGGTTTTGCTGCGTAAGTTGATCTAGATTATCATTTTTATGAACCCATTGATTGTGGTAACCGGGGGCTCTAAGGGCATTGGCCGCGCAATTGCCAATCGATTTGTCGCCGAAGGCTTCGATGCCCTCGTCTGTGCCCGCTCGGTTGAGAGCATCCAGGAGCCCGGTTTATTGCCGTTTGCCGCCGATCTGTCGACGCGGGATGGCGTGAATGCGCTGCTCGATTATATTCATTCGCTCAATCGGCCAGTCGACGTGCTTGTTAACAACGCTGGCATGTTTCTGCCGGGTCAGATTCAGAACGAAGCCGAAGGCACCTTTGAACAACTGATGCAAACCAACGTTGCCAGTGCGTACCACCTGACTCGCGGGGTGGTGAGTGATATGGTAACCCGTCGGAAAGGGCATATTTTTATGATGTGCTCAACGGCCAGCATCACGGCTTACACGAATGGCGGCTCTTACTGCATCTCTAAATTTGCGTTACTGGGCATGAGTCGGGTGCTGCGCGAGGAGTTAAAACCGCACGATGTGAAGGTAACGGCCATCTTGCCGGGCGCCACGCTTACCGACAGCTGGGCGGGAACAGATTTGCCCGAAGACCGTTTTTTAAAGCCAGACGATGTGGCTGATAGCGCCTGGGCTGCGTACTCGCTCTCGAAAAGCGCCGTCATTGAAGAAATGCTTATTCGTCCTCAATTAGGTGACATCTAAGCAGAATAAAGGCGTCGATTAGCCAGGACTTAAGCAATCGGTTACTACCGAATGCCCAAGGACTACCTACTTTTTGTATCTTGCGCCCGGTTTCTCTGTTCCTGACCAGCTAATTGTTCACCATAAACTGACCAATATTAAGAATGGCTTCCGTTGAGTATTTGGGTATCGACGTCGGCGGTACGAACGTCAAAATGGGTATTGTCGATGCCAATACCGGTAAAATTTCTAATTTCTATAGCCACGACACCATTAGCTGGCGGGAATCAGGACACTTTGTTGATCGCTTCGGTGACGCCGTTGCGTTGCAGTTATTTTCCAATAAAGAAGTAAAAAAAGTTGGTATCGGTTTGCCGGGGATGATTAACAGTGCGCGCACGATCCCCCTCGAAATTACGGCTATTCCAGAAATTGACGGCATTCCGATGGTGGATTTGCTGAGCAAACGTTTTCCGGGTGTTCAGTTTTTTCTGGCGAATGATGCCAATGCAGCCGCTTTGGGTGAGTATTATTTCGCCGAAGAGAAAATCACGGAAAATTACATTTTCATTACGCTTGGCACAGGTGTTGGCGGGGCGGCCATCATCAATAAGAAAATATTTACCGGTGGCGATGGGAATGCCATGGAACCAGGCCATATTCCTTCCCGGAATGGTCGGGTGCTGGAGCGGAATATCGGTAAAAAAGAATTGCTCGATCTAGCGAATGAGCGTCGGAAAGAATACAAAGGCGAAACTCACCTGGCCGACGACGGCTCGATTTCGACAACCGGTTTAGTAGCCGCTGCGGCTGAAGGCGATGAGCTGGCACTCCAGATCTGGACTGAAGTAGGCGAAATGCTGGGCGAAGGGCTAGCTTCGCTTATCAAAATACTGGACATCAAGCAGGTATTGATTGGGGGAGGGCTGTCGGCTTCTTTCGATTACATTCTGCCCGCGGTCAACAAAACGCTCGACCATTGGCTCAATCCGTATTACAAGAATGGCTTAAGCATCAAGCGGGCCACCCTTGGTAATGACGCGGGGTTACTCGGAGCGGCTTCCCTCTGTTTCGACTAAACGACTGAATGTATAAAACCAGACCAGACGGGCCAAAAGAGACGGTGTAAAAACTCTCTTTTGGCCCGTCTGGCTAGTGGTTAAATGACGTTTACTTCTGGCGAGATAGTAATGCCGAATTTTTCTAATACAGATTGCTGGACTTTTTTGGCGAGCGCCATGATTTCGTCGCCGGTAGCTTTGTCGTAGTTAACCAGTACCAGAGCCTGTTTGGCATGAACGCCCGCATCACCGGAGCGGTACCCTTTCCAGCCCGCCTGCTCGATCAGCCAGCCCGCCGGAACCTTAACTACATCGTCGCCAATCGGATAGCCCGGTAAAGTCGGGTAAACGGCTTTTAATTTATCGAACTGGTCCTTAGGAATTTCAGGATTTTTAAAGAAGCTTCCTGCATTGCCGATCTGGGCGGGATCAGGAAGTTTACTGCGCCGAATACGAATAACCGCGTCGCTGATTGCTTTAATGGACAGAGTTTCATCCGTCACCCCCATTTCGGTTAATGTTTCCTGAATGGCACCGTAGCGCGTATGAAAAATCGGGCGTTTAACTAACTGAAACGTAACGCTGGTGATGATGTACTGCCCCTTTAACGCCCGTTTGAAAACGCTCTCCCGATAACCGAAAGCGCAATCTGCGTGGGTAAAGGTCTTCCTCTCACTAGTGGTGATATGGACTGCGGTAAGGGATTCGAATACCTGTTCCAGCTCAACGCCGTACGCGCCAATGTTCTGCATGGGTGCTGCGCCTACCGTGCCGGGTATAAGCGCCAGATTCTCCATACCTGCGTAACCGCGCCCAACGCAAAAGAGAACCAGCGCATGCCAGTTCACGCCCGCGCCAGCCGTTACATAAACATGATCGTCGTCTTCACGGGTGACGTCGATACCCTGAATATTTATTTTTACAACCAGCCCGTCGAAGTCGTGGCACAGGAGCACATTGCTGCCACCCCCTAAAATTAATTTCGGCTGGTTACTATAATCACTCAGCTGGAGTACCGTCTGAAGGTCTTCCTCACTATTGACCTCAACCCAATACCGTGCGTTGGCATGAATCCCAAACGTATTGTATGGTTTGAGCGATACGTGGCTTTGTATGTTCAGCATGTACTAAGCGTAATAAAACGGTCAAAATTAACCAAATTATAGGTCGGGTTTATACAGATACTCGCTGGTTTGAGTTATTCAGGCCGCAAATGATTAGTTTTACTCATTAATTGGATAGATGATTATGCGCTGCCGGTTTGCGGAAAGTATGGTGTTGAGTTTATTGATCATGACGGGCTGCGCGACAAGTCGCTCGGTGACAACGGCTGTTGACTACAATAGTTACAACGAAGATTTATCGTCGGTACGTCCTGTCTACAACCCGGTAACTGCAGCTGTGCCGACCACCACACCACCGCCACCACCCGCTACTACGACGCCTGCCCCCCGCCGGGCCGATGTTCGTAAGCCTGCCGCACCAGTAGAGGCTCTGCACATTAACCGTCGACTCGATATGGTGCTCGATACCATTGCGGTGCAAAACCGGTCGATTCGCTATGCCCCCGGCTTTCGGATTCAGGTTTATGTGGGTACACAACGAAAAGAAGTTGATGCGGCCCGTCTGCTCATCTCGCAGGAATTCCCGGAATTAAGCCCGTATCTGAGTTACAATCAACCAACGTACAAACTTAAAGTAGGCGATTTTATGCGCCGGATGGATGCCGAACGATACTATGCCTCGATACGACGCCTTATCGAATCGGCTCAGCTACAAGCCGACAAAGTAGACATTCATCGGAGCCTGTTAATAAAATAAGTTGTAAAATATGGCTACCGGACGCTACCTTTGATTCATTTGGTACACCTAGTAGGCGTTGGTCTTGACCAGTTTATACTGATATGAAAAAAGCATTAGTTACCGGAATTACCGGACAAGATGGGGCCTATCTGGCCGAGTTACTGTTAGAAAAAGGATACGAAGTACATGGTATTAAACGCCGTAGCTCCCTATTCAATACACAACGGATTGACCATTTGTACGAAGATCCGCACGAAAGAAATATTCATTTTAAACTTCATTACGGCGATCTTTCCGATTCAACCAACATCATTCGGATTATTCAGGAGGTTCAGCCCGATGAAATTTATAACCTGGGCGCTATGTCGCACGTGCGGGTTAGCTTCGACGAGCCAGAATACACGGCTCAGGTAGATGGCATCGGTACGTTGCGTATACTGGAAGCAGTTCGTCTGCTTGGCCTGACCGAAAAGACCCGTATCTATCAGGCGTCTACGTCTGAACTCTACGGTGGCGTTCAGGGACATGCGCAGTCAGAAACAACTCCGTTTTACCCGCGCTCGCCCTATGCTGTTGCCAAACTGTACGGTTACTGGATTACGGTGAACTACCGCGAAGCGTATAACATGTACGCTTGTAACGGTATTCTGTTCAACCACGAATCACCGCTACGGGGCGAAACGTTCGTTACGCGTAAAATTACCCGGGCTGTAGCTCGTATCGGTCTTGGTTTACAGGATAAAGTATATCTGGGTAATCTTGATTCACTGCGCGATTGGGGTCATGCCAAGGATTATGTTGAGGCCATGTACCTGATTCTGCAACAGGAAAAACCCGAAGATTTCGTAATTGCCACGGGTGTAACAACCAGCGTACGGGACTTCGTCCGGATGTCGTTCTCGGAAATCGGCGTTGAACTGGAATTTAAAGGCGAAGGCGTCGATGAGGTTGGAACGGTTGTAAGCTCAACAAATCCTGATTTCCCGGTTGAAGTTGGCCAGGCCGTTGTTTGTGTCGATCCCCGCTATTTCCGCCCAACGGAAGTGGATCTGTTACTCGGTGATCCGGCAAAAGCCATGTCGAAACTGAACTGGAAACCAAAATACGATCTTCCTGCGCTTGTTAAAGACATGATGACGTCTGACATAAACCTGTTCCGTCGTGACCAACTACTGGCTAGCGGTGGCCATCAGGTCCTGAATTACTTCGAATAGTTGTTATCTCGGCTACGAACTGGCTTTTCTTCCTGTGCGGTCGGATTTTCAAATCCGACCGCTTTTTTTATGAAAAAAAAACGTCGGGTTCGAAAACCCGACGCCACGTATCGATTGAGAACGTACTGCTTACACAGGCACTGCGTAGTAATACATCCGAGAACTGTTAGGATACATGCCAATAAGCATCAATCCTTCACCTTCTTTTACCGAGGCCATAATAGCCTGAAGGTCTTTGGTGGTTTTGACGTTTTTACCATTCGCTTTCACGATGATAAAGCCTTCTTCCACGTCCGTTTCGGCTAATTTACCATCCACAATTTTCTTCACCCGAACACCACCGCTAACACCCAGCTGTTTGGCATCCTGTGCCGATAGATCTTCGAAACTGGCCCCCAACGTACTCAGTGAAGTACTGGAAGCTGCTACATCTGCTTTCTTGATCACATCACGGCCACCATTGCGGTTACGCAGTTCAACTTTGAAATCGCGTTCGGTACCATCACGGTTAACGGTCACATTAACAATATCACCTGGGCGACGACGGCCGATGATTTCACGCATCTGCGCATCCGAATCAAGCGGCTGACCTTCCATCTTCACGATAACGTCGCCTTTTTTCAAACCGGCAGCTTCCGCAGCGCCTTTTTCAACAACGTTTTCGACATAGATGCCACGACCAATTTTTGCGCCTTTCTCTTTAGCTACTGTGCTGTTTAATTCAATAGGCAGGATGCCAATGTAGCCACGTTGTACATTACCGTATTTAAGCAAGTCAGCCGATACTTTTTTAACCAGCGATACAGGAACCGCGAAACCATAGCCGCTATAATAACCCGTAGCCGAAGCGATGGCGGAGTTGATTCCTACCAGTTCACCGCGCAGGTTGACCAGCGCACCACCCGAATTGCCGGGGTTAATGGCCGCATCCGTCTGAATGAACGCTTCTACCGGAGAATCAGGCTTAGCATCTGTTTTGCTGATATTCTGATCCAAAATACCAATCCGACGGCCTTTTGCACTAACGATACCGGCTGTAACAGTCGATTCCAGATCTAATGGATAACCAACAGCCAGTACCCACTCGCCTAATTTCAGCGCATCCGAATCGCCCAGCGTAATGGCTGGCAGATTGTTTGCATCCACTTTAATAACGGCCAGGTCGGTTAGTGGGTCAGTACCAATAACTTTCGCTTTGAAGCTCCGTTTGTCAGTCATGATAACCTCTACTTCATCAGCATCCTGAACAACGTGGTTGTTAGTAACGATGTACCCGTCTTTGCTGATGATGACGCCAGAACCAGACGCCTGTCCCTGCTGACGACGTGGCTGCCGCTGGCCACCCCCGAACTCGTCGCCAAAAAACTCCCGGAAGATATCCGGAACCTGTTGCTGTTGACGTACGGTGCGCGTCATGGTAGTCCGAATGTGAACAACCATTGGCGTTACGGCTTCGGCCGCCGTCGAAAAATCGCCGGGAGTACCACTTGGGTTACTTCCTGGCATTGAGGCTAATCGCCCAGTAATCGCCTGTATCGGCGACGATTCGTTTAAAATTACATCCCGGTTGTTGAAGCCCAACAGGTTGTAAGCAGCCAACGTTATAACACTCGACAGGAGTGCCATCAACGCCAATAATTTCCAGTTGCTTTTCATGATAAATTGGGAAAATCTAATTGCTTTCTTTTTGTGTTAAAGGCAGTAATTGCCTGTCTGATACTATAACGGAAAGTAGCGGTTGAAAAATCCGGCTGCTATGCGTCCTTAACAAAATTTAACAGGGCTTTGTTACGGAAGAGTTGGGTGACGAAAAGCCTATGAGCATGACGCTAATCAGGCTTTTTTCTTGATGAAAACCGGTATGTTTAGCTACCGATTTCAAGTTGCCGCAATGGCTTCATCTTTGCTTCTTTGTATGCGCCAGCGTACTCATGATTGCGTGGTTTTAGATTTTAGAATAGCTTGACTAAGTCAAACAGCTAATCGTCAAACCTTGTACCAGTTCGTTCAGCAACTGAATCTCAGAAATTTTGACAGGTATAAAAGCAGAGTAAACACAGTAAATCTGTCAGGATGGCGCGTAAGTACGCTATTTGGCACCAATCGTCTGAACACTTGACATTGAATCAATGGAGACTATATACTGCGTGTGAGGAGACTACACGAGTTACTTGAGGTCCAGTAGCTCGAAGGCTTTTTCGGCAGCCGCCTGTTCAGCTTTTTTCTTGCTGTAACCGCTGCCCGTCGAGAAGGGCTCATCGTTGACCAACACCTGGGATATAAACTCGCGGAAATGGCTGTTTCCCTTCTCCGATACAATTTCGAAGCGGATCTCTTTCCCTTCCCGTTGCGCCCATTCAATCAGGCGGCTTTTGTAGTTACCGTTGTTCTGCACAACGGATTCAATGTCGTAATGAGCCAGTAAATCCTTTAGAATAAACCGGCGGGAAAACCGAAAACCTTTATCCAGATACACAGCACCAACCAGCGCTTCGAGTGCGTCGCCGTACATAGAAGTGCGGGCCGGTAGGCTGCGGGTCCGACTTCCGTCGTATTCGATAAGCTGATCGAGGCCAATTTTTCGGGCAATGCCGTTTAAGGTCTCCCGATTGACAATGCGTGAGCGGATCTCGGTCAGAAAACCTTCGTCCTTATAGGGGTACTTTTTGAAAAGGAACTCGGCAATCACCATGCCCAACACAGCATCACCCAAGTACTCTAACCGCTCGTTCGATTCCCGAAATCCTTCAATAGCCGTTGCTTTAGACGCCGATGTATGGCGTAGAGCAAGTTGGTAAAGTCCGAGGTTAGACGGACGTGCCCCAATGATATGGGCAATTGACCGGCGTAAGTTCTTACGAGGATCAGCGCTGCCAGACCGGAACCAGTCGAGAGGATTGAATAAACTGCGTGGCAGAGCGATTTGCACGACTCAGCTAAGTTTACGGAAAATAACGATAGCGTTGTGACCTCCAAATCCAAAAGCATTACTCATCACCGTGGTGATAGGACGTGCCTGGGCCGTGTTGACTGTCAAATTGAAACGAGGATCAATCTCCTCATCACTGGTAACGTGGTTGATCGTCGGTGGAACAAGCTGGTGTTCCAGTGCCTTAATACCGGCAATGGCTTCGACGGCACCCGCAGCGCCCAGCAAGTGACCCGTCATCGACTTCGTTGAACTGATATTCAACTTGAACGAATGCTCACCGAATAGCTTGTAAATGGCTTTCAGCTCCTGTGGATCGCCGATAGGCGTTGATGTACCGTGCGTATTGATGTAATCGATCTCGTCGGGGGCAATGTTGGCATCCCGGAGGGCATCTTCCATCGCCAGGAACGCACCCAATCCTTCCGGGTGAGGGGCCGTAATGTGGTAGGCATCCGACGACATACCACCACCAATCAGTTCAGCGTAGATTTTAGCCCCGCGCGATTGAGCATGTTCGTATTCTTCCAGAATAAGTGCGCCTGCTCCTTCGCCCAAGACAAAGCCATCCCGGTCCTTATCGTAAGGCCGCGAAGCTGTTTCGGGTGAGTCGTTGCGTTCAGAGAGTGCTCGGTTAGCGTTAAAACCACCGATACCTGCTCTGGTAACAGCGGCTTCGGATCCACCCACCACACACATATTCAGCCGACCTAGCCGAATGTAGTTAAACGCATCAATGATGGCGTTGTTTGTAGAGGCACAGGCGGAAACGGTGACGTAGTTCGTTCCCCGAAAGCCGTAACGCATCGAAATCTGACCCGATGCGCTATCGGCAATCATGCGGACAATAAAGAACGGGTTAATACGGGGAGTACCGTCGCCTTTGGCGTAATCGATCATCTCGTCCTCAAACGATTTGAGACCACCAATGCCGGACCCCCAGATGACACCAACCTTGTTTTTGTCGATAGCATCGAGATTCAGACCCGAATCTTTCACCGCTTCGTCGGTCGCGATCAGCGCATAGTGCGTAAACGCATCCATTTTGCGCGCTTCCTGACGAGGAATGTACTGCGTAACGTCTACACCTTTTAGTTCGCAAGCAAAGCGCGTGCGAAACTTGCTGGCGTCAAACTTCGTAATGGGACCGGCCCCGCTTACACCGGCGGCTAAGCTGTTCCAGTAAGAGGCTACATCATTGCCGATTGGTGTCAACGCACCGAGGCCGGTCACTACTACTCGCTTGATTGTCATACGGGTTTACTACGTAATGGAAAAAGGAAAACAACGCCGATACCGTATTTGTTGGCGTTGGCTTCGTGGCTCAGTACCCGTTCCAATCAGGAATTGGAGAGGTACCGAGTTAATTCGTTATGACGTCTGCTAAATCTCGTTGAGACTTATTTGCCGATGTTTTTCTCCAGGTATTCGATGGCCAAGCCAACCGTAGAGATTTTCTCAGCCTCGTCGTCGGGGATAGGCAGATTGAATTCTTTTTCAAATTCCATGATCAACTCAACAGTGTCGAGTGAATCGGCCCCTAAATCGTTGGTGAAACTTGCCTCAGGCGTTACTTCTGATTCTTCAACACCTAATTTTTCAACAATGATATTCTTTACTTTCTGTGCAATGTCCGACATTTTAGTAGTCTGTTCGAGTTAAAAAACTGCGCAAAGAAACGTATTTACCTTTGTATTATCAAACAATTTTTTAATCCTGAAATCGTTCGTTTATACCCTATCGAATGGCTTAACGTTCTTACTGCTAATGATTTATGCTGAAAATTGATCTTGAATCAGCGAATTACAACTGACTTGCAAACGTAGGTAGGAATGATGCCGGTACTCCGAATCAGAACTTCCGCGTCCTGCGGTTGCGTATTTCCTGTGAGCACAAGGGCTGTATCCAGCCCAAACTTGTTGCCACCCAGAATATCGGTTCGAAGGGTGTCACCTACCATCAGCACGTCACGTTTGCTTATGTGCGTTAGGTTTTCCAGCCGCTCGTAAGCGAACATAAAGAGTTGGGCATCGGGTTTACCAAACTGAATAAACTGCTTGCCCACGATGCTTTCGATCATTCGGGCCACCGCTCCAATGGCAATGGCGATCCGGGTTTTTGATACCGGATACGTTGAGTCGGTATTCGCCACAATAACCGGTATGTTCCGCTTACGGAGAAGATTGACCGTTTTAGTTATATCGGTATTCCAGTCGAACCCTTCGTCGTCCAGCAGAACCAGCGCATTAATATCCGATACGTCTTTCAGGTCCACCTGGCTAATGGGCAGCGTTTTCAGGCCGGTGGTTTCGAGATAATGGGCTGATTTTTCCGTTCCAAGGTAGGCGACTGTACCACTCGATACTTTAAGGTCGAGGTACTCCCTTGCCAGCATACCCGACGAAATGATACGCTCCGGCGTGATGGCGTAAAGGTTTTTGTTGTAATAGGACTCGGCTAATTCCTGCGGGCTGCGAGAGGCATCGTTGGTTAGTACGTAAAAATCTTTGCCATTTTCTTTGAGCCAGTCGAAGGTGTGTTCAATACCCGGCAAAAGGCCCTCCGAATTTTTCAGGACACCAAAAGCATCGAAGAAAATCACTTTGTAATTGGCCGCTACAGTTTTGAAATCAGTGAGTTGCATGGAACACGCGTAAAAGATGAATAGCCAACAGCAAACTTTATTCGACTTGAAAATGCCTGATAACGAGATTTTCAGAAGAATATTGGTAAAAATACGGTAAAGGCCAATTCGTTAATCAGCCTTTTTTCAATGAACACGGAATGATACCATCGGGCAGCCTTCTTATAGGCCCAACGCCTTCAATATTTTGTCGACATCGAATGACTCGATCGATGGAAAATAAATGTCATAGGCCTCACGCTGTAGTTTGATAGCGTATGTACGGTGGAAAAAATAACGGCCGTATTTTATTACGTAGTTGAGGATGAAGAAACGATACGCTTCCGGTAAAAAGCGTATTTCGCTCTCCGTTAATGGAAACACCCGATGATACTCCTGAAGGAACAGTAAAAACCGATCTTCCATCAATGGCCCAATAACATAACTGAACACTGTTCGGTCGCCAGCATTGGAAACGACCCGGCTGAAGAAGTAAAAGTCCATGACCCGGTAGCTGATCCTGAACCAGTCGTAATCCCAGCGGGAGTACAGCTCAAGATTGTCGGTAACAGAAAAATTGCCGATGTTCCAGTCCACAAAAACGGGCATAGTTTCTACAGACTTGGCCACCAGCTTCTGACGGTTTTCCAGAAACAGTTCACACTGTCGTTTCAATTCATCGGTGTGCATCCGGTGCTCGAACTGGCCGGTTTCGGTTTCGAGCAGGTCGAGTAAATCCCAGATGTCGGAGCGGAGCGTTTTACTGGACTTAGGCAAAACCGGACTAACTCGTGAGCAGGCTTTGTGAAATCGGGCTACCTCCCGCCCAAGCATTCGAATGTGGTGATCTTCCAGCCGACGGGGCAGTTTCAACTGAATCCTAATGGGGTTGTAAAATACAACCCAGGCATCCAGAAAGCCATCTTTATGTCGGTACGTATAAACCTGACCGTCCCGTACCAGCGATTTGGCCAGTACATTCTCGAACGGATAGAGCAGGTTGTTGGCTAGGGCGTGGATGATCCGGTGATCTTCCAGAAACTGTTCATAAGTACCAAAGTAGGAAAGCTTGGCAATGATGTGATCCCCGTCCTCAAACGTAACCCTAAACACGTGATTGGTCGAAACCTTGGCACTAATGTCTTCAATGGTCTGTACCTGAACCGATCCATCAAATTCTGCCCAGGCCTTCTTTATAATAGATGAGTAATCAACGAGACGCATTGTAAAAGTCGTATTGTAGAGACGCAATCCCTTGCATCTCCTATACCGGATGGTTTTGGCTGACGCATAGGAGACACAAGGGATTGCGTCTCTACTTAAATAATTTCAAAATATCGTTTCAATTCCCAGTCGCTCACCTGACGAATGTACTGTCGCCATTCCCAGTCGCGGGTACGGGTAAAGTGGTCAACAAACGCTGTACCAAACAGTTCAGCTGCTACGGACGAATCGGCCATCATGCGCGTCGCTTCAGCCAGATTTCTGGGTAAGGTACCGTTGCTGATGTCGGCGTATACGTTCCCAACTGATGCCGGAATGTCGAGCGAGAGTTTATGGCGAATACCGTATAAGCCGGATGCCAGAGATGCCGAAATCGCTAGATATGGATTTGTGTCCGCTCCCGATACCCGGTGTTCAACGCGCGTGTACGCTTCTTTATGATTGAGAATCCGGAGTGCCGCGGTGCGGTTATCGATTGACCAGGTAACCGTAGTGGGTGCCCAGGCTCCCTCTACCAGCCGCTTATAACTGTTAATCGTTGGGGCAAACATGGGCGTAATGTGCGGCAGGCAGTATAACTGTCCGGCTATGAACTGCCGCATTAATTCGCTCATATGGTCAGGAGCGGCTGGGTCATGAAACAGATTTTTCGTCTGTTCCGGATTCCACAGGCTCTGGTGAATATGGCCGCTGCAACCCGGTAAATCGGCATTCCATTTAGCCATAAATGTAGCAACAAGGCCATGCCGATACGCAATTTCTTTGACGGCTGTTTTAAAAAGAGCGGCTTTGTCGGCGGCTCGAACAACCTCATCGTGCATAATGGCCGCTTCGTACACGCCCGGTCCGGTTTCTGTATGCAAGCCTTCCAGTGGCACATCGAACTGCGCCAGCAAGTCAAACAGGTCGTGGTAGAAAGCACTTTCGAGTGAAGGCCGCAAAATGGAGTACCCAAACATACCGGGCGTGAGGGGCTCCAGTTGCTGAAAGTTTTTTTCCTGCAGGCTCCCGGGCGTTTCCCGGAAGTTGAACCACTCAAATTCCTGTGCATACTCCGCGTGAAAGCCCATTTCCTGACACTGACTGGCTATACGCTTCAGCAGACTACGCGGACAGGCAGCCAGCGCATAATGATTGGGTACGCCGGTTGGGCCAGGGCTGAAATCAGCGACGAAAAATGGAATATTGCCCTCCCACGGAATCTGGCGAAAGGTGGTCAGATCAAGGCGAACGGGAGCATCAGGATAGCCGGAGTGCCAGCCCGTAGTTTTCCCATTGTCGTAGGGTGCATCGGCCGAGTCCCATCCCCAGACCACATCACAAAAGCCAAAACCATCGGTTAGGCCATCCAGAAATTTCTGTCGGTGAATGATTTTGCCCCGCAGCACACCGTCGATATCAGTAAAGGCATACTTGATTTTCGGACTGTCGCTTTGATTGATGAAGTCGATGACGTCTTGCTGATTCATGAATTTACGGATTCGGGCCTTAACTTACATTATCCAGATTAAAGTGAAGTCCGCTGTTTTCGCGACGTGCCATAGCCATCTTAATGACCAGATAGGCAACTTCAATCATGTTTCGGAGTTCGCACACGGGTACCGATACTTTCGATTGCCGGTAAAGTTCTTCGTGTTCCAGGTAAATAAGTTCAAGCCGATCCATGGCCCGTTTCAGGCGCCGGTTGGTTCGCACAATGCCCACGTAGTTGGACATGATCGATTCCAGTTCCTTCTTCATTTCGGTAACCAGCACCAGTTCTTCGGGGTGAGTCGTACCGGCATCATTCCAGGCCGGAATATTATCGGGCAGAATGGCCTTGTCGAGTAATTCAACGGTTTTTTCGTAGGCCCGGTGTCCAAAAACAACCGCTTCGAGCAACGAGTTCGACGCCAGCCGATTGGCCCCGTGCAAGCCTGTACAGGAACATTCGCCCACCGCGTACAGAAACTGGATGTTCGTTTGCCCCCATTCATTGACGCGAATACCCCCACAGAGGTAATGCTGAGCGGGAACGACCGGGATAAAATCTTTCCGTAAGTCGAGCCCCAGGTGGTCGTGGCAGTAGGCCGTGATGTTCGGGAAATGCTCAATAAACTTCTCGTAGTCGCAGTGGGTTACGTCCAGATAAACGTGCGGGTCCCCGGCCTTTTTCATCTCTGAGTCGATGGCGCGAGCCACAATATCGCGCGGAGCCAGCGAAAGACGCGGGTCATAATTTTCCATGAAGGTTTCACCCTTACGCGTACGAAGGATGCCCCCAAATCCGCGTACAGCCTCAGAAATCAGGAAGTTGGGCTTTTTGCCCGGTTCATACAAGGCCGTCGGGTGAAACTGGATAAACTCCATATCCTTGCCAATGCCCTTGGCACGGTACGCCATCGCAATACCGTCGCCGGTCGCAATGCTGGGGTTGGTCGTATTCTGGTAGATATTGCCGATACCACCCGTTGCGAGGAGCGTTGTTTTAGCCAGAAACAGCTCTACGTTACCAGTCTGTGTATTGAGCACATAAGCGCCAAAACACTTGTTGTCGGTGTCGTACCGATGAACCGTCTCGCCAAGCTGGTGGCGGGTAATCAATTCGACGGCGTAGAAATGGGTAAATATCTCGATTGATTTCAGCGAGTTCGCCTTTTCGAGCAAAGCCCGCTCAATTTCAGCCCCGGTGATGTCTTTGAAGTGAAGAATCCGAAAGTCGGAGTGCCCGCCTTCCTTTGCCAGATCATACTCATCGCCGTCATGGTCTTTGTCGAAACGCGTACCGTAGCTGATCAACTCCTGAATCCGGCCGGGCCCTTCATTGACCACGATCTCAACAATATGCCGGTCGCTCAGAAAATCACCGGCCACCATGGTGTCTTCGATGTGCTTCTCGAATGAATCATCTTCCGACCAAACCGCAGCGATACCGCCCTGCGCGTATTTGGTGTTTGTTTCATCGGCCTGCACCTTGGTGATGACTCCGATGCGGATGTCCTGTTGCAGCTTCTCAAAATGCATCGCCAGTTTAGTGGCGTAAGTCAGGCCCGCAATACCGGAGCCAATAACCAGAAAATCGAATTGATGGGGCATTGGTGTTTTATTTGGCGGGTCTGATGCGCAATTGTTCGTTATTGAGGACAGAAAAGCTATTAACAAGCTCATTGCCCTGATTCATTAGTACGTCCATAACCCTTCTGGATTTTTCTGCACTATCCATTTTCAGGAGTCTGACAAGTAAACTATCACAATGATTCGTGCGAAGCCGGTGGACAAGTTCACCAAAATCTTTATCTTCGGTAAGCAGGATAGCTCGTCTGTCGAATGCTATTTGTAATACTTGTGTATCGGGTATGCTGGAGAAAGATTCTGCTATTGCAATGACTGGGAAGCCGTTGTCTCGCAATTGTCTGACTACTGCAAAGTCAAAATTCTCATCGGCTACGAACGAATGATCATCCTGCTTGAGCATAGACAACTTCGTTTTTTACGGTTTCTGAAGCAAACAGAAAACAGGCAAATACTGCCTCCTCTGTAACACGAGGGTATGAGTCTACCAACTGATGTACTGTTTCGCCGTTCCCCAATTTCTCCATAACTAAATCAGCGGGAATACGCGTCCCTTTAATGACAGGCTTACCAAACATAATTGTTGGATCTGATACAATGTAATCTCGCCAGTTCATAGTCCTGTTGGTTTATTAAATCTACACTGACTCCTTACTTGCTCAATTCCAGCATTCGCGCTACCGATTCATATGCCTTTAACCGCACCGCTTCCGGTACTATGATTTCGGGTTGTTCGTACAGCATGGCGTTATACACCTTCTCCATTGTGTTCATTTTCATATACGGACACTCCGAGCAGGCACAGGTATTGTTCTGACTGGCTGGTGCGGGAATGATCTTTTTGTGCGGTACAGCCTCTTTCATCTTGTGCAGGATTCCCGCTTCCGTGCCTACAATGAAGGTTTGCTCGGGACTATCGACAACGTATTTCAGCAAGGCAGTGGTCGAACCAACAAAATCGGCTTCACTCAGAATATGTTCCTGGCACTCAGGGTGGGCAATGAACTTTGCTTCCGGATAATCGGCCTGGAGTTTGTGCAGTTTCTCCAGTGAAATGTCGATGTGAACAATGCAGGCACCATCCCAAAGCACCATGTCTCGGCCCGTTTTCTTCGATACGAAACGGCCAAGATTAGCGTCAGGGGCAAAAATGATTTTTTGATCGTTGGGCAGACTCTCGACAATTTTCAGCGCGTTCGACGAGGTAACAATGATGTCGGATAACGCTTTTATTTCGGCCGAGCAGTTGATGTACGACAACACAATATGGTCGGGGTACTGCGCTTTAAACTCAGCAAACTTGTCGGCGGGGGCTGAATCGGCGAGTGAACAGCCCGCATTAAGATCGGGAATGACTACTTTCTTTTCCGGCGACAGGATTTTAGCCGTTTCACCCATGAAGTGCACGCCACAGAATACAATCATATCGGCGGGCGTCGCAGCCGCCTGCTGCGACAGACCAAGGCTGTCGCCGATGTAATCAGCTATATCCTGTATGGCTCCGTCTACGTAATAATGGGCCAGAATAACGGCATTTTTTTCTTTTTTCAGCCGATTGATTTCAGCCACTAAGTCTATGTCTTCAGCAACGGGCTTGTTAACGTAGCCGACGCGTTGAACTTCTTCGAGGAGTGCTTCCATTGCGGGAATATGCTTCAGTTAATTAGGTTGTAGCTTATTGTCTGCCGTTACCCAAAAGGGCCACACAGACAGGGCCAGTTAGTCTGCGATCATTCAGACACAAGCGCCTGACGCGAACAACAGCTGTTATCAGGATAAACAACGAATAACGGTAAAATGTCACGGTAGTTGCTATACTACTCAGTCGTCGAAGTAATTTATAGGATGAACGACAGGATAGTATACCGGGCGTATCCGTGTGGGGCCTATCCATACCAGACACATCAATGCCGGACAAATTACACGAAATCGGTTGGGCTTTCAAACAAAGGGGAATATTTGGCTAGTTTTGGCCCAAAGCCCCCCGCTTATGACCGACGATCTCCTTCAACTCCGGATTATTCGTATTCAAACGGAAACATCGGAGGCAAAAAGCTACTTTCTTGAGCCGGTAGATGGTCGGCTGGTTCGGCACCGGGCTGGCCAGTTCCTGACGATCCTTCTGAACCACAACGGTCATGAAGTACGCCGGTCTTACTCACTTAGTTCGACAGAAAACGAACCACTACGCCTGACGATCAAGCGGATTCAGAATGGGGAGATTTCGCGCTATTTGCTCGATACACTGCACGTAGGCGATGTGTTAACGAGTCTGTATCCGGCGGGACGGTTTGTGCTGGATGAGCAACTGCCCGGTGATCTGGTCATGTTGGGGGCCGGAAGCGGTATAACACCCTTATTCGCCATGATCAAGCAGGCTTTGCGAGCTGAATCGCACCGGCGGATAACGCTGCTGGACAGTAATTCCAGCGAACGAAGCATTATTTTTCGGGATGAACTGAATGAACTTCAACGGCAATATCCCAATCGGTTCCGGTTACTGTACCTACTGAGTACGCCTTCCGACGATTGGACGGGCCTCCGTGGGCGGCTAAACAACGTAATGCTGGAGCGGTTGCTACCCGATTTAGTCGCTACGTCAGACCGACAAACGCTCGGCTTCTACATATGCGGTCCGGCCGATTATATGCGGATGATTCAGTTTACCCTTGTCTTTGGCGGGTTTCACCCCGATCAGATTCGTCGGGAGCAGTTTATCGTTGAGCCAGTTGTCCGAATACCACCGCCCCTTATGGCCCAGGATCGAACAGTAAGGCTACGCATCCGTCGACGGGACTCCCAAATCCACGAGGTTGAGATTCAGGTGCCAGCCTATACCTCTATTTTACAGGCAGCCCTGGACGAAGGTATTGCTTTACCTTATAGTTGCCGGGGTGGCCGTTGCTCGACCTGCGTAGCCCGTTGCCAGTCGGGGAGCGTCCACATGACCATCAACGACGTACTGACAGCGCGTGATCTAGCTGACGGCTGGGTACTTACCTGCACCGGCTATCCGGAGAGCGATGGGGTTGTGATTGAGATTTGAAGAACGCGCTACACTTTCGTCTTCAAAAACTGAATAACCACGTCCAATCCTTTCTGGTAATGGTTATTATTGGGGATTACAATGTCGGCCTCGGCGCGGTAAGGTTTGATGAATTGCCGGTAGGTAGGTTTGACATGGTATTTCCAGCGGTACATGACGTCATCGAGGTCGTAGCCCCGTTCCTCGGCGTCTCGTTTTACGCGCCGTTCAAGTTTAATGCTGTTCTTGGCATCGATGAATATTTTCAAATCCATCTGATCCGCCAGTTCCCGAAAATGAAAGACGAAGATGCCTTCGACAATAATAATCGGTGCGGGCTGAAACGTTAGCATCCGCGGAACAATGTTCGGATTATTAAACGTGTACTCTTTCTGAATTACAGTTTCCCCCTGACGTAGTTGACTGATGTGCTGTGCATAAAGGTGATGGTTGATCGTTTCGGGCAGATCAAAATTGTGTATACCCTGATCGTCTACCGGAATGACATCGCGGCTGAGATAATAATTGTCCTGCGAAATGAGGCAGATCTGATCACTGTTGAAGGCATTGAGAACGCCTTTTAAAAAGGACGTTTTCCCTGAAGCACTGCCGCCGGTAATGCCGACAATAAACGGTTTAGTGGTCATTTTTTCGTCAAGACTGACTAACAAAAATAGCTGGAAGATGAAATGTCAATAAAAAAAGCGGTCCACCTGGATCAAGTGAATCGCTTTTAAGCTAACTAAGAAATTGATTAAAGTACAATCGCTTCGGCAAGCACAAGTACTTTGTTCTGAAGTACTTCGACAACACCTCCATCGATTGTGAAGGTTTGCTGGCCCGAAGCAGTTTGCACTACAATTTGTCCTTTATCAAGCGTACCAACCAGCGGTGCGTGGTTGTTCAGCACCTGAAACTGACCTTGGGTACCCGGAAATGTAACGGCGTTGGCCTCTCCGGAAAAGACTTTACGGTCGGGAGTAATAATGTCTACTGTCATACGGAAAAGATGTATGATGTATGGTATAGGACGTATGGTATATGATGTTGTCGAACAGGCCCGTCATATATCAAACATCCTATACCATATATCTTTTTATAAAGCTCCTTTTACAAGATTAAGTACGCTGCTGATTTGGCTTTTGGCAGCCGGTTCGGCGGCTTTGGCCATCATGCCACCCTGATCCAGTTTACCCACTGTTGCCAAGGCGGTTGATAGTAATGATTGACCGGCAGACGAACTACCGCCCAAACCTGACAGCGCGCTGCCAATACCGGACAGACCACTGGTTAACTGGCTACCTTTTCCTAGCAAAGAACCAGCCGCTAAAATACCTTCGAGTTTGTTACCACCCGAAGCAAGCTTAGCCAAACTGACGGCTTTGCCTAATACACCAGAACCCAATGCACCCGTTGGTATCAGAGGAAGCAGGGCTTTCAGCTTGCTGGCCTGCGCGAGTAACTTGTCTTTAAACGATGTAGGCTTGGCCTGTGCTTCGGCCTCCAGGCCACTGATTCCCGCCTGAAGCTCCTGCGTTGTGGTCGCCTTGTCTCCCTTGTCCAAAGCAGCAACGGCTTTGTCTAAATGAGCCGTCGAGCCATCCGCATCGGCCTGTACCGTCGTTGTGGCGGCTGAGCCGGGCGTAAAGGCTGTATCCTTAATAGCGCCACCTACCGTTGGTGATGTCGGGGCTGTTGGCATGGCTGGCGTGGTGACTTGAGCCATGGCCGCGGTTGTCAGGCTACCTGCCAAGAGGGCTGTCCCAACTCTCAATCGAATCGTTTTCATAAAACAGGTCTGTTTGACTACTAGACTAATTTGAGTTGAGAAAGTAACGGTGGGCATTTATCTGGTCGGCAAGCAAATCCTTACCGGCCAGATAGAGCGCAGTAACTTACTGACCGGACTCTTTCAGAAGCCGTTCGCCTTTGGCAACAGCATCTTCAATGGTACCAACCAGGTTGAACGCGGCTTCGGGCAAGTGGTCATACTTACCATCAATGATTTGGTTGAAGCCCTTGATCGTATCTTCGATGGGAACCAGAACACCTTTCAAGCCCGTGAACTGCTCCGCCACGAAGAACGGCTGCGACAGGAAGCGTTGTACCCGACGGGCGCGGCTTACGATCAGTTTGTCTTCTTCCGACAATTCTTCCAGACCCAGAATGGCAATAATATCCTGCAATTCTTTGTAACGCTGCAGAATTTCTTTTACGCGCTGGGCGGTGTTGTAATGTTCGTCGCCCAGAATTTCGGCCGACAAAATCCGCGATGTAGAATCAAGTGGGTCAACCGCAGGGTAGATGCCCAGCTCAGAGATTTTACGGCTCAATACAGTCGTAGCATCTAAGTGAGCAAAGGTCGTAGCCGGAGCCGGGTCAGTCAAGTCATCGGCAGGTACGTAAACGGCCTGTACCGATGTGATCGAACCCCGTTTGGTCGACGTGATACGCTCCTGCATGACCCCCATTTCGGTAGCCAGCGTAGGTTGGTACCCTACCGCCGATGGCATACGACCCAATAGCGCCGATACCTCAGAACCCGCCTGCGTAAAGCGGAAAATGTTGTCAACGAAGAACAGAATGTCACGGCCTTCGCCTTCACCGTCACCATCACGGAAGTGTTCGGCAATGGTCAGCCCTGACAGGGCTACCCGGGCACGGGCTCCTGGTGGCTCGTTCATTTGTCCGAATACAAACGTTGCCTGGCTGTTGGTCATCTCGGCCAGATCGACCTTCGACAGATCCCATCCGCCTTCTTCCATCGAATGTTTAAAGGCATCACCGTACCGGATAATACCCGCTTCGATCATTTCACGCAGCAGGTCATTTCCCTCACGGGTACGCTCGCCCACCCCCGCAAATACAGACAGACCTGCGTAGGCTTTAGCGATATTGTTGATCAATTCCTGAATCAATACTGTTTTACCAACACCGGCACCACCGAAGAGACCGATTTTACCACCTTTGGCATAAGGCTCCAGCAAGTCGATAACTTTAATACCCGTAAACAGAACTTCGGTCGAGGTAGCCAGGTCTTCAAACTTAGGGGCAGCCCGGTGAATGGGCAGACCAACGCCGGTTGTGGTTGGCTGCGGAATACCGTCAATGGCTTCACCAACGACGTTGAAAAGCCGACCCCGGATACCTGCACCGGTTGGCATTGTGATCTGGTGGCCCAAGTCAATAACATCTATACCACGGTATAGACCATCTGTCGAGTCCATCGCGATTGTCCGAACACGGTCTTCGCCTAGGTGTTGCTGAACTTCCAGAATGACCTGTTGTCCATTGGCTTTAGTTACTTTGAGGGCGTCCAGGATGGCGGGAATTCGCGAGCCTTCGCCCTCGAAACTCACGTCCACGACCGGCCCGATTATTTGCGTAATCTTACCCTTGTTGACTGCCGTTGCCGTAATCATTTGTATAGGATATTCTTTTAATTATATGTTGCCCATTGTTTGGGACTGCAAAAGTAGGAGAAAAACAGCGTAAGGTCAAGGATCAATGTAGTCATTTTCTAGCTGATTAGTGCCGGAATAGGTTTGACAATAAGGTTTTTACGATAAAAAGTAAACAAAAGAGGCTTCGGGCGGATTTGTACAAAAACAAGTCTGCGGTCAACCGATGTTCAGATATGACCAGTCGTTTACAACTATCGGTTGGCCAATTACGCAAATTAATGGACTGTATAACTGGGCTTTGGCCCGTGTATAAATTGGATAGAAATACGGGTTAAAGCCCGTCTGTACAGTTCATGGCTATCGACTCACAACTTTTCTTTTCATGCTGCAACAACGTTCGAGTGGTTTATTGCTCCACATTACATCTCTGCCTTCGGCTCATGGCGTAGGCGATCTAGGTCCTGAAGCCTACCGTTTCGCTGATTTTCTGGCCGAAGCCGGCCAAACCTACTGGCAGATTCTGCCCTTAACCCCCGTTGATCCGGGCGCTGGTTTTTCGCCCTACAGCAGCCCATCAGCTTTTGCCGGTAATACGTTGATGATCAGCCTCGAAAAATTGGCTGATGAGGGATTGCTGGACCCCGACGAACTGGCGGTCTTTAATGAACAGCCCGTTCGTGACGTAATTATAACAGAAGCGCCCGAAACGCTGGAGGATGAAACCACAGTTGTGCTGGCTAGCCCGCTTGCCACGGCTCCATCTGTATTACATGCGGCCTGGATCAAAAAGCGTCCATTGCTGGAACGGGCCGCCCAAACGTTTTTGCGGGAATCGACCCCTGCGCAACGCAGCGATTATGACCGGTTTTGTGGCTGGCAGGCCGATTGGCTCGACGATTATGCGCTGTTCTCCGCTTTGCAGGAGGCAACGGGTGAGCCATTCTGGATACGCTGGCCTGCGGCTATTGTGCGACGTGAACCCGCTGAACTGGCGAAGCAACGGGCGTTATTAAGCGACCGGATTGAGGTAATAAAGGTTCTTCAGTATTTTTTCATGCGGCAGTGGAATGAATTAATCGCCTACTGCTATGGCCTGAAAGTTCACCTCATGGGCGATATTCCCATCTATGTCCAGCTGAATAGTGCCGATGTTTGGGCCAACCCAACCCTGTTTAAGCTGGATGAAGATTTTCAGCCGCTGTTTGTTGCCGGTGCTCCTCCCGACTATTTCAGCGAAGACGGGCAGCGCTGGGGTAACCCCATTTACGATTGGGCCGAGCATGAGCGTACCGGGTTTGCCTGGTGGATGCGCCGGTTGCGGCACCAGATGTCCTTGTACAGCTTGACCCGCCTGGACCATTTTCTGGGGTTTGCGGTTTACTGGGAAATTCCAGCCAGCGAACCAACCGCAAAAGTCGGCGAATGGGTGAAAGCACCGATCGAGGCATTCATGCACGCCATGCACCGGCAGTTTGTGCAATTGCCCGTCATTGGTGAAGATCTGGGTGCCAAAGCCGCTGAAATTCAGGCGTACCTGCGCCATTACGGGATTCCGGGTATGCGGGTTGTTCAGTTTGGGTTTGGCGAGGACATGCCGACGTCTACTTATGCCGTACATAACCACTCCGAAAATTTTGTCGTCTATTCGGGCACGCACGATAATAATACGACCCTGGGCTGGTTCCGGGAATCCGATGACGAACTTCGCCAGCGCATGAATGAGTACATCGGTATCGAGATAACCGAAGCGAATGTAGTCGATCAGATCTGTCGCCTGACCATGCAATCGGTCGCTCGGTTGGCGATCATACCCATTCAGGACATTCTCAATCTCGATGAAACGAGCCGCATGAACACGCCCGGCGCGGGTGGCCGGAGCTGGCAGTGGCGTTTGCAGGCCGATCAACTGACCAGTGAGGTTGCCGAGAAGTTGCTAAAACTGACCAAGATGACGGGGAGAGGATAGCTTTCAAAAAACCTGTGTAGTATAACGACACTAACCGGGGGCCAATGGCGTTTCTTTTTCATGTCATCTTTCTTTTTCTGGAAAAACTGGAGCCGAGCGCATCAGCTTGCCTATCTGTTTAGTTTTATTGCCTTCATTATCAGCCTTGTTTTGCTGGCTGTCGGCTGGGCGAATGGGCTTGGCAATGTGGTTCATTGGGACGTCCTGAGCGAGCTCAATGAGTTGCCCATTACATTTCATCGCTTCTCCGATGGCTTGCTCGACTATGCTGTCGATGGAAAAGCCTATGCGGTTTCGGAGCAATTTGTCGCTTCGGGTATGCAGGTACGGCCGGGTGTCGCTACGGGTTTGTTAGCTGGCATTGGCCTGTCGTTTGTGCTTTTGATGAGCGCCATTACTCGTTTTAGCCGGATACGATACCTGATCAGCATGGCTGTGCTGATACTCGGGCTGGCTTTCTTCCGGTGGGAGATGCTCGACATACCAGGGTTGGGCAGTAACTATCTGTTTCTGCTACTAACGTTCGTTTTTGGATCGGTCAGCTACTATTTCCATGCATTCCGGCCAGATTTTACTGTTACCGTCCGGCTTGGTAGTTTCGCTCTGCTTACGGCTCTTATCGCCGGGAGCCTGGGCGTCCTATCACCCGTCAAGTTTCCGGCGCTGGTTATTGTAAGCTACGGAATGCCGGTGTTGCTGGTCTTTAGTATCGGGTTTATTTTCTTCATTGCCACCGAAATTATTGCCGGATTGGTTTGGCTGACATCGGCCGGACGTTCAGAAACACCTGACGGGCTTCCCGGTCAACGGCGGGTGTTGGGGATGAACAACTTTCTGTTTATCAGCTTTCTGTACCTGATCAACTTAGTCCTTATCTGGTTAAAAAATACCAAATCCATTGACTGGGATGTCCTGGCCATTAGCCCGTTTGTGCTCTACTTTATTTCGGTCACGCTGGGTGTATGGGGATTTCGGCGGATGATTGAGCAGCAGGAAGTGTTCTCATTTCGCGACGCTGGGGCGTATCTCTACATGGGTTTGGCGTTGCTCACAACACTCACCATTGGTTACGCCTTTGCCACTGCCAACGACCCACTGGTGGAGATGTTCGAAGATGTCATCGTGTACACGCACCTGGCCATGGGCGTAGTGTTTGTGGCGTATATTCTACTAAATTTCTGGCCGATCTTCCAGCAAAATCTGCCTGTTTACCGGATTCTTTATAAACCGAAACGACTCGAATTAAGTCTGTTTCGGGTGGTGGGCGTATTTGGTGTGGTTGTGTTAATCGCGTCGGGCGGAGCCATTGCGTTCCGGCAAAGCATGGCGGGGTATTTCAATGGTCTGGGTGACTTATACACGGCTACCAACGAGCCCAGATCAGCCAATGCTTTCTATCAACTAGCACTGGAACAGGAATTTCAGAACCATAAGTCAAACTATGCGATGGCGTCTCTGGCCTTGTCGCAGAACAACCAGACGGCGGCCGCTTTCTTTTTCCAGCAGGCACTCCTGAAGCAGCCTAACCCGCAGGATTATGCTGGGCTAAGTCAGACTTATCTGCAAACGAACCTGTTTTTTGAAGCCGTTAAAACGTTGCAGCGGGGTATTCGGGCATTTCCGAAAAGTGGTGAACTGCGGAATAATCTTGGTTTTCTGTACGCTCGCACGAGCGTGGCCGACTCGGCCTATTATTATCTGAAATCGGCCACGGCCCAGGCTGACCAAGACGAGGTTCCTGAGTCGAATCTGTTGGCTTTCTATGCCCGTAATCCCAACGTGTTGTCGGCCGATTCGAGTCTGCTTTCGACCAAAAAAGACCTGACTTATGAGTCGTATCAGGCGAATGCACTGGCGCTGGAGCTGATCGCGCCAACAGCAACCCGCCAATCGAACAAACCCACCTGGTTAATAACCGAACCAGCTAAACAGGGATTAAGCGTTGGGCGTTTCGCTAGTTTGTACAACTACACCCTCGCTGAGCAAAATCCTGACAGCTCAGTAGCGGGTTCGCTCCGCCGACTTTCCGAAGATCCTGTCAACCAGGATTTTACGGACGATTTGCTGTTGTCGCGGGCGGTTGCCGAATACAAGCGGCATAATCAGCCAGTTGCCTTTAGCTTATTGAGTCAGTTGGCGGAGAATGATCAGCGCAACGGACCGGCATACCGATCCATAACGGGTTTATGGTTACTGGAGCAGGGTCTATATCGTCAGGCTGCCGAAACGTTTGGGGCAAATTCAGATACTACGTCAATCTATTACAGGGCTATAGCCTACACCAAAGCCTATGAGCCCGCCCTGGCGCAGTCATCCTGGGAGGTGTCAGCCAAAAACGATTCGGCTGTTTCAGCGTTAAAACAAGTGCTCTATCAGGAACGTAAACCACAAACGGATCTGGAAAAAGCCTTTTATGCCATCTACCGGATAGATGATCTGAACCGGGGGGCCTATTGGGAAACGATGGCAGACCCCAGCCTGAAAACAGTAGCGGGTGTTGCCCTGATCAATGATTACCTCGATCAGATGCAGTGGCGAAATGCGCAGTTAGTCCTCTCGGGCCTGCCCAACACCAAACAGGTTGGCCCTGTGGCGACCTCCCTGCGCAATGTAGCAGCTATTCGTTTGTCGGCTTTTCGGCGCAGTGTCGGTTCGGCGGAGACGATGGCAAAGGAATTCATTCTGCCGCAGCATCGGGCCGAGCGGGATTACTGGATGGGCCAAACCTACGAACGAACCCGACGCATTGATCTGGCGCAAAAAATGTACCGGCAGGCTCTTCAGCTCGCGCCCCTGAATGCCCGGATCGCTACGGCTGCTGCCCAACTCGCCCAACAGAAAAACCAAACAAAATCGGCGTATGATATGGTGCTAACGGCTTTACCCTTTAATGAAGACAATCCCGATCTGCTCAAAACGTACGTTACATTATGTTTGTCGCTGAGCTTGCCCGATTATGCAGAAAGCGGGCTGGCTAAACTCCAGGCAGCCACAACCCCCGCCGATTATCAGGCATTTAAGACGACTTATCAGGAAAAATTAGCGTCAATCGAAAAGAGTAGAGAGAAGTTTCTACAATGAGGTAGATTTGTCTGTTCAGCCTTTCCGAATTATGAATATTATCGAAACCCGCAGTGTTGCCAAGCGTTACGTAATGGGTACCGAAGTTGTTGACGCGCTCAAATCCATCACCATTAGTATTCAGAAAGGCGAGTACGTTGCGTTCATGGGGCCATCGGGTTCAGGTAAGTCTACGCTGATGAATATAGTTGGCTGTCTGGATTCGCCGACCTCCGGTCAGTATATTCTGAACAACCAGGATGTGAGTAGCATGGGAGAGAACGAACTGGCTGAAGTGCGAAACAAAGAAATTGGCTTCGTTTTTCAGACGTTTAATCTGCTGCCCCGCCAGACCTCGCTGGAAAACGTAGCCTTGCCGCTTATCTATGCCGGCTATAGTAAAGCCGACCGAACCGAAAAGGCGATGATGGCCCTGAAAAACGTGGGCCTGGAGAACCGGGCTGGTCACCGGCCAAATGAACTGTCGGGTGGTCAGCGGCAGCGGGTAGCCGTTGCACGGGCTCTGGTCAATGATCCAAGTATTCTACTGGCCGATGAACCGACGGGTAACCTTGATACCAAGACGTCCTACGAAATCATGGACCTGTTCGATCAGATTCATAGCAAGGGCAACACGGTCATTATGGTTACCCACGAAGAAGATATTGCCGAGTACGCTCACCGCATCATTCGGCTCCGCGATGGCCTGATCGAAACCGATCGACAAAATACGAATATTCGTAAAGCACAGGTGCTGATGCAGTCGCTGCAATAATCGTTTTCGGGTTACTAAGCTTGCCCGTTTTTCATTCGACCTGGTCGTTACCTTTTGATTCGGAAATCGCGAGTTAACGACCAGGCCGAATCGGTTTATGCTTTCAAATTAATCTTTCTGCCTGTTTCGGCGGCCTGATAGATGGCCTGTAGCAACTTAACGTCGCGCAGACCTTCGGCACCCGTAACATGGTCGGGCAATTGTTTACCGGCCAGCAGGTCTTTACAAACGCCATCCATGTGAGCGGCCTGATGGTTAACAACAGGTTGCTCAATGGGCCCTTTGCTGGTCATGCCTTTCAGCGGACCGTAGCCGAAAGCGGGTGACAGCTCGAACCAGCCATTTTCGCAGGAAGCCCGTAGCCGCTCAATACCCGCTGTGTAGCTTGTGGTTGAGTTAGAAACGGCTCCGCTCGGAAACTGGAACTGCCAGAACATCGTCTCTTCAACATCTTTGAATTTGTCCGGCTCCGTTTTTGGCGAAAACTGGGCGGTTACCGAAATAGGCTCTTCACCTGTTACGTACCGGGCGCCCTGAACCGCGTAAATACCAACGTCCATGAGGGGCCCGCCACCCGCCATCGACTTTTTCATCCGCCACTGGGTTGGATCGCCGATGCGGAACCCATCGCTGCTCTCCACGAATTTAATCGCCCCGAACACTTTCTCCTGTCCCAAGCGCATAACTTCTCTGGTGAATGGTTCGTAGTGTAACCGGTACCCGACGGCCAGCTGTTTGTTTGCTTTTTTGCAGGCGTCGATCATATTCTGACACGCCTTTGGCATAATTGCCATTGGTTTTTCGCAGATAACGTGTTTCCCCGCCTGAGCCGCCCGGATAACAAACTCCTCGTGCATGGAATTGGGCAGCACCACGTATACAACGTCGATGTCCTTGTTATCGGCAATTCGGTCGAAGGTTTTGTAGTCGTAGACGTTTTCCTTCGGGATGTTGTATTTCTTCATCCACTCGTCGGCTTTGGCCGGTGTACCCGTCACGATGCCGGCCAGACGACAGTTCTGTGTTAGTTGCAGCGCCGGAGCCAACTGGTTTTTGCTGTAACTGCCGAGGCCCACCAGCGCGATACCCAATTTGCGGCCCGGCTGCGACAGACCTGCCGAATCGAGGTTATTGGTTAGTGAGTAAAGGCCACTGCGCTCATGCTGGAACGGTACGGGTTCGCCATAGCCGAGAAGCGGTAAGGATAACGCCGATGCGCCTGCGCCGAGGTTACGCAAAAAGGTGCGCCGGGAATTAAAGTCCTGATCTTTCATGAGTATCCGTTTTAGGAAGACTCCCTGATGCCCTGTTGGTTAAATAGGCTTCTGAGTCCGTAAAAAAAGCACCAGAACTGACTTTTCTACCAGCTCCGGTGCCAAGTTATTCCAGTTCCCTGGACGTTATGCCCGTTTAATTTGATTCTCAGTTACGCCTGGACCAAATAACAAAAACAAACGAGCCCATCCCAAAAGAACTGGCTCGCTGTTTGTTTAATGCATACGCTTTCTAGAAAATATATTTATTCTCGGCAATCATTGCGTCGGCTACCTGACGACGGGCCTCTTTAAGATTCATCGGTTCAATTTTCGTGAACCGTTTCAGCCCCATCAACATACCCCGTAGTTCATCACCTTCGGCAAATGACGTGATGGCTGCCCGGCCCGCGTTGTTAACTTTCTCTACGGCTTCGTGCAGGTAAATCAGCGCCATTTGCTTTTGCAGGGCAACGGCTCCTTCACCTTTAATGTCAATGAGTTTCTCGACCCGGAGTAGCACGGATTCGGCCACGTAGATTTCAATAGCCATATCGGCTACGTTCATCAAGATTTCCTGCTCGTTCGAGAGGGTCATCATGAATTTCTGCACGGCAGCACCCGCTACCATTAAGGCGGCTTTTTTCAGATTCCGGACAACCTTTTTCTCGGCGATAAATAAGCCTTCCTCTTCTTCCGAGTTGAAATCGGGGATAGACATGATCTCTTTAGAAACAGCCATAGCCGGACCCATTAAATCGAGTTCGCCCTTCATGGCCCGCTTCAGAAGCATATCCACCACCAGCATCCGATTAATCTCGTTTGTGCCTTCAAAAATCCGGTTGATACGCGCATCGCGGTAAGCCCGGTCCATCGGTGCATCGGCTGAGTAGCCCATACCGCCGTACACCTGAACGCCTTCGTCAACAACGTAATCCAGCGCTTCGGAGCCGTGCACTTTCATGATGGCGCACTCGATCGAGAACTGCTCCAGCGCCTTCAGCTTAGCCGAAGCGTCGTCCAGTCCCTGACTTTTGAGGTCTTCGATCAGGTCGTCGATGTTCTGCCCGGCTCTGTAAGAAGCCGTTTCGGAGGCATACACTTTCAGGGCCATCTCGGCCAGCTTGTGCTTGATTGCGCCGAACTGAGAAATCGCCGTTTTGAATTGTTTCCGCTCACTAGAATACCGAATGGCGTTGTTAATCACTTCTTTCGAGCCACCGACAGCGGCAATCCCCAACTTAATCCGCCCAATGTTGAGAATGTTGACGGCGATTTTAAAGCCATTACCACGCTCAGATAGCAAGTTTTCAACGGGTACTTTGCAGTCGTTAAAGAAAATCTGGCGCGTATCGGAGCCTTTGATTCCCATCTTATGCTCCGGCTCGTTCATGGTGATGCCTTCATAGCCACGCTCAACAATAAAGGCCGAGAGGTTTTTATCTGGTTGGCCGTTGCCATCGTCAATTTTGGCAAAAACAATGTAAACGTCGGCAAAACCACCGTTGGTAATCCACATTTTCTGCCCGTTCAGTATGTAGTGCGAGCCGTCTTGGGTCAGTTTTGCTTTGGTCTTACCTGAGTTGGCGTCTGACCCAGAATCGGGTTCGGTCAGGCAATAGGCAGCTTTCCACTCACCCGATGCTAGTTTGGGAAGGTATTTCGACTTCTGGTCTTCGTTACCGTAGTATACGATAGGCAACGTGCCAATGCCGGTATGGGCCGATAACGCTACCGAAAATGAGTGACCGGCACCGGTCACCTCGGCCACCAGCATGGAGGTGTTGAAATTTGTACCGAACCCACCGTATTGCTCAGGAACTGAGGTACCCAGAATACCCAACTCGCCCGCTTTATCCATTAAGGACGAAATCAGTTCCGGTGATTTAGCATTGTCAATCTCATTCAGACGTGGCCAGATCTCACGTTCCAGAAACTCGCGGCAGGTAGCCGCAATCATCTGCTGCTCTTCGGTAAATTCTTCAGGTATAAAAACCTGTGATGCCTGCGTTTCTTTGATCAGAAACTCGCCACCCTTCAGGGAGGCTTTTGGTTCTGCCGCGATCATATCAAAAAGAGTTTATTATGCTTGCATACTAATTCGTTAACAAATAAAATCATTTCAAAAGTAGTATGCAAGCATACTAATAATATTTTTGGCTCAAGGCAGGCTGAGAAAATGAATCAGATTTTAGGGACTGCTGCAACGTCAAAAGCTGACTACTGAAACTTATGAAGTAAGTTCAATAGTCAGCTTTTGATGTTGACAGTCAACGAGATTTATTAATCACGGAAGCAAAGATGGTACAGAGGTTTTCAAGTTGATTACGCTGTGCGCTGTGCGTCTCTGCGATTAGTATGCCAGTTTGTTGGTTAATTAAATCGCTCAAAAATTCCGGCAACGCCCTGCCCACCACCTACGCAGGCGGAGACCATCCCATATTTCTGATCCCGACGGCGCATTTCATTTAGTAATTGCACTGATAATCGCGCACCCGTTGAACCGAGCGCGTGGCCCAGCGCAATGGCACCGCCATTGGGATTTATCTTGCCAGGGTCAAGCCCAAGCTCCTGAATGACGGCTAAAGATTGGGCTGCGAACGCTTCGTTTAACTCGATAAGATCAATATCGTCTTGTTTTAGGCCACCTTTTTTGAGAGCAATGGGAATAGCCGCAACGGGACCGATCCCCATAATCTTAGGTTCAACACCAGCTGTTGCATACGATACCATACGAGCAATGGGCTGTAGATTCAATTCATTGACTAACCGCTCCGACATAACTACCACAAAAGCAGCTCCGTCAGAGGTTTGCGATGAATTGCCGGCCGTGACCGAGCCACCGGCCGCAAAAACGGGTTTTAACTTAGCTAAACCTTCGGCGCTGGTATCTTTACGGGGACCTTCATCCTGCGAGACCGTCCATTCACGGGTCTTCTTTTTATTAGTGTCCGCATCAAAATACGTTTCGCTTACCTTGATGGGGACAATCTCATCGGTAAATTTCCCATCTTTCTGAGCAGCTAATGCTTTCTGGTGTGAAGCGTAGGCGAACTCATCCTGTGCATCGCGGCTGATGTTGAATTGCTGGGCAACCTGTTCGGCGGTCAGGCCCATGCCAATGTAGTAATCGGGGTGAGACTTAGCGATCTCGTAGTTGAGCGCCGTCTTCCAGCCCATCACCGGTACCATCGACATCGACTCCGTTCCACCGGCAATGATGCAATCGGCCAGGCCCGCGTGAATTTTGGCGGAGGCAATGGCAATTGCTTCCAGCCCAGATCCGCAATACCGATTGATGGTCATACCCGGAACACTGTTGGGCAACGACAACAAGGCAATGTATCGGGCAATTTGCATACCCTGTTCAGCCTCGGGCACAGCGTTACCAACGATAAGGTCTTCGACACGGGCCGGATCGAGTGAAGGAATCTGACTTAGTAAATGCTTAATAACTTCAGCCGCCATATCATCAGGGCGGGTAAAACGGAGGCCTCCGCGTGGCGCTTTACCCACGGCGGTACGGTATCCGGCTACAATGTATGCGTCCATAAAAATGCGATGTTGTTTTACTGATTAAGCAGGCACCTCAAGGCAGTAACTTATTTTTTAAGCGAAAAATTACACTAGAGTCGCTGATTATTATGCAAGCATACTATTTTCTTTCGATAAGTGCAACTCATCGATAAAGGGCGTAAAAAACAAAAAGCCGCTCTCATGAGCGGCTTTTGCCTAAAGGTTATCAACGAAATTGAAGGGGTAAGATCAGAAGTGGCGATCACCCGCTTCGCGCTTACCAAGCATAACTGCGCCCACCATTGCTACCAGAAACAGCACCGAAGCTAGTTCGAACGGTAGGATATAATCGCTGTACAGGAGTTGACCAAGGTTTTCGACAAGCCCTGTTTTATTGCTAAACGTTGCGGGGCTAACGGTCGGTACCTGAGCACTTTTAGCCCGGAAGATGGTAATCAGCATAATCATCAATATACCACCCACAACAACCGATGCCATTTTGGTCAGATTTGTCTTCGATTCTTCGTCTTCTTTCCGCAGATTCAGAAACATGATCGTAAACAGAAATAAGACCATGATAGCGCCGGCATAAACAATGATGTTCACCGCTGCCAGAAACTGGGCGTTCAGCAAAATGTAGTGACCCGACAGACAGAAAAAGGTAGCGATAAGGGCCAGAACGCTGTAGATAGGGTTGCGCGCGGTTACAACACCAATAGCGCTAAACAATGTAAGCACCGTTAAACCCAGAAACAGATAGCCGGTTGGGGTTAACGTCTTGAAAAAAGTTATAAATTCAGTCATAGCTCAATCAAATAGAGAACAGAAGAAGAGACAACAGGCGGTTAGGTAGCCGCCCGTGTTAAGCTTGGTTCGGTTGGCGTGGTTTGCACTTCAGCGTTGGCAATCCGGATATACCGATCATCCATCTTCTCAACCAATTTATCTTTGCCGTAAATGACGTCTTCGCGTTCCATGAATACCGGAACCATGCGGTCGTGGCGCAGATAAACGGCCTGCTTTGGGCAAGCTTCTTCGCACAGGCCACAGAAGATACAACGCAGCATATTTATCTCGTAAACGGCCGCGTATTTTTCCTCCCGGTATAAGCCAGCTTCCTCTTTTGTACGTTCGGCCGCCACCATCGATATGGCTTCGGCCGGGCAGGCAACGGCGCATAGACCACAGGCTGTACAACGCTCCCGTCCCTGTTCGTCACGTTTCAGCACGTGGTGCCCACGGTAAATCGGGCCAAGGTATTTTTTTACCTCGGGATACTGAATAGTGGGCTTTTTGCGGAAAAAGTGGCTGATTGTAATGGCTAACCCGCCTACAATGGCAGGTAGGTACATCTTCTCTGCCAGCGTCATTTCCTTATTGCTGACTTGTTTTGAGCGATTCGTTAACTGCATGATAGTTTGTTTTTCGATACAGGTCGCTGGTTAAGCTCCCTGCGGTATAGCTTCCCGTTTCGGGGCCTTTGCTGACGATACCATTACCATGACCACCATCACCACGACGATCAACCAGGTCGCGTATTTGAAATTGAACAGCAGGCCCGCCCCGGTCAAGATAACATTCAGAATTGACAGCGGAATGAGTGTTTTCCATCCCAAGTTCATCAGCTGGTCGTAGCGGAAACGCGGTAGCGTCCAGCGAACCCACATGAAGAAGAAGATGAAAAAGAAGATTTTTCCGAAGAAGACCGCAAAGCCAATGGCCGTTGCGATGTTATGCCCGGTGATTGGGCCCATCGACGTTTCGAGTGCGTTCCCAACTTCGTTTATGAATGGATAATGGAATCCACCGAAATACAACGAGGAGATAAACGCCGACGAAACAAACATGTTGATGTATTCGGCGAACAGGTAAAAGCCCAGTTTCATGGAGCTATACTCTGTGTGATAACCGCCAACCAGTTCCGTTTCGCACTCGGGCAAATCGAAAGGAGTGCGGTTACACTCGGCAAATGAGCAGGTCAGGAAGATAATGAACCCCACTGGCTGCGTAAAGATGTTCCAGTCGAAGAAACCCGCCTGCTGATCGACGATGGCCCGCACCGATAACGAACCCGTCATCATCAGGATGGCGATCATGGATAGGCCCAGTGCAATCTCATAGCTAATGTTCTGGGAGGCAGCACGGATAGCACCCAGGAGCGAAAACTTGTTGTTCGACGCCCAGCCACCAACCATAACTCCATAGACACCAAGCGATACAACACCGAAGATGTATAGGACGCCGATATTGATTTCGATGCCCTGAACAGGAATCGAATAATTCCCGAACCGAATGCTATCACCAAAGGGAATAACCGCGCTCGACATCAGGGCGGTCAGCATGGCCAGACAGGGGCCTAAAATGAATAACCATTTACTGGCCTGCGACGGGATAAAATCTTCCTTAAAAAACATTTTACCGGCGTCGGCAATGGGTTGCAACAACCCCCACGGGCCCGCCCGGTTTGGGCCAAGGCGATCTTGCAGGAAGGCAGCCACTTTACGCTCGGCGTACGTTGAATAAGTCGCAATCAGGAGCGTTATCCCGAATATGACCAGGATAATGATGCCTTTTACGAGCAATATGGTTAAGTCCATTTTTAAACGTTTTTGGTTCTTCGTTTTTCCTTGGTTTCCAGACAATCGCTTGTTTGTCAACCAACTGGAAACTGTTAGCTAAAGGCCAATTAATATCAAGGTTCTGGTTCCAAGGCGGATGGCAGTACCTTCGCAAAACGTTCGGCGGGCAACTGCTGAATCGTTAATTGCGACGTATCGCGCTCATCGTGAATCGGCTTGTAATCGGCGGCTGCCAGACGTTCACCAAAGCTTGGTTTGATTGCGTCAGCGCGGTATTTGTTTGCCGAAATAACCGAACTCCGGGATACCTTGGTTGGGCCTTCGATGGTCCAGTCGCCTGTTTTCTTCGTTTCGAAACGGCAGGTATTGCAGATAAACTCGGTTACCTCATTCCACTCATTTTTGCGGGCCGTTACCCGAATCACGTCTTCGCCCCGGTACCACAAGGTTACTTTCCCCGAACAGGTTGGGCAATCGCGGTGGGCATCGGCGGGTTTCGTAAACCAAACCCGGTTTTTGAAGCGGTAGGTTTTATCGGTCAGCGCACCAACCGGACATACATCAATAACATTACCGGAGAAATCGTTGTCAACAGCCTTTTCAATATAGGTACTGATTTCTGACGCATCGCCCCGGTTCATGACGCCATGTACCCGTTTGTTCGTAATTTGGTCGGCTGTGTATACGCAACGGTAGCACAGAATACACCGTGTCATGTGCAACTGGATGTAAGGACCAATGTCCCGCTTCTCGAATGTCCGGCGATCTTCTTCGTAACGGGTCGTCGCTTTACCATGATCGAAAGCAAAGTTCTGCAAATCACACTCACCGGCCTGATCACAAACCGGGCAGTCGAGTGGGTGGTTGATCAGCAGAAACTCAACAATACCATTGCGGGCGTCGATGACCTGCGGACTGGTTTCATTTTCGACGATCATGCCATCCTGAACCGCCGTTAAGCACGACGCGACCAATTTTGGCATCGGCCGCGGATCTTTCGCCGATCCGGCGGCCACCCGAACCAAACAAGCCCGGCACTTGCCGCCACTGCCTTTCAGGGGCTGGTAATAACACATGGCCGGAGGAGCTACCGCCGGACCTATTTTGCGAGCGGCCTGTAAAATGGTCGTTCCCGGCTCCACTTCAACTTCAATTCCGTCAATAGTGACTTTTAACAGTTGCGGCTTTACGTCTTCCATATAGTATACTGCGGTCGTGAAGCCGCAAATCATTCAGTTCTAAAACGGCGTTTTAGCCGCAGTGTCATTAGACCAGAGCCATATCACCCCGATAAACCGCGCCCGGTTGGGTTGCTTCGGTCGGGTGGTCAATGTGCCATTGAAATTCATCCCGGAAATGCCGGATAGCGCTGGCAACCGGCCAGGCAGCTGCATCGCCCAATGGGCAAATGGTGTTTCCCTCAATCTTCTTCGCCACATCGACCAGCAAATCAATGTCCTGCTGATGGCCGTGTCCGTATTCGATTCGGTGAAGGACTTTTTCCATCCAGCCCGTTCCTTCGCGGCAGGGGCTACATTGCCCACAGGATTCGTGGTGGTAAAAACGTGAGAAATTCCAGGTGTTGCGAACAATGCAGGACGTTTCATCGAAAACGATAAACCCACCCGACCCCAACATGGTGCCGGTTGCAAAACCGCCATCGGAAAGGGATTCATAAGACATGAGTCGCTTTTCGCCATTCGCCAGTGTCAGGGCCAGATTGGCGGGTAAAATGGGAACGGATGATCCACCGGCAACGAGCGCCTTGAACTTATGACCTGGCCGAATACCACCACACCACTCGTCGGCGTAAATGAAATCTTCGACCGGAACGCCGAGATCAATCTCATACACACCGGGTTTGTTAATATGGCCCGATGCCGAAATCAGTTTAGTGCCGGTGCTGCGACCGATGCCAATAGCTGCGTAGGCATCACCACCATTATTGACGATCCATGACGTTGTGGCAATGGATTCAACGTTATTAACAACCGTCGGGCTCTGGTACAGTCCTTTTACCGCCGGGAAGGGGGGCTTGTTTCTGGGGTTGCCGCGTTTTCCTTCCAGCGATTCAAGCAGCGCTGTTTCTTCACCGCAGATATAGGCACCACCGCCGGGTTGAACAACTAACTCAAGATCGTAGCCGCTGCCCAGAATATTTTTACCTAAAAAACCTTTCGCTTTCGCTTCGGCAATGGCTTTTTCGAGGATGTTGATAACGTACATCAACTCACCCCGTACGTAAATGAACGACTTGTTGGCACCCAGCGCAAACGACGAGATAATCATCCCTTCGATAAGCAAGTGAGGCAGGTTCTTCATCAGGTAGTGATCCTTGAATGTACCCGGTTCCGATTCATCAGCATTACAGACCAGGTAACGGGGTACACCTTCGGGCTTGGCCAGGAAGCTCCACTTCATACCCATCGGAAATCCGGCGCCACCCCGGCCCCGCACCCCCGCTTTCTTTACCTCTTCAACAATGGCTTCGGGAGTCATTGTTTTGATCGCCTTTTCTACGGCCGTATAGCCGCCCTGTTTCCGGTACACATCGAAGGTCTCAATGCCGGGAACGTTGATGTGTTCGGTTAGTATCTTGGTAGCCATACTGGGTTATTTCGACAATTCGTCAATGATCTCATCCACCCGTTCGTTGGTGAGGTGCATATAATACTTCTCCCGAACCTGAAATACCGGACCCATGCCGCAAGCCGCCAGACACTCCACTTCTTTGAGTGTAAACTGACCGTCTACGGTTGTCTGACCGGTATCAATGCCAAGCCGTTGCTTTAGGTGAGCATATACTTCTTCTCCCCCCATCAGACAGCATGGACCAGTTCGGCAGTACTCGATAACGTGTTTACCAACCGGGTTAAGGTGGTACATGGTATAAAACGACGCCACCTCGTACACCTCAATCGGCTGAATATCGAGCATCCGGGCTACGTAATCCATCCCTTCAGGGCTGGTCCAGCCTTCCTGCTCCTGCAATAAGTGCAACAACGGCAGCAGAGCCGATTTTTGCTTGCCTTCCGGATATCGGGCAATAATTTCCTGCGCTTTAGCAACCCGCTCGGGCGTAAATGTTACAGCGGGATTATTTGTCTCAGTCGTCATTATTTACAGCAGGTATTCAGCATCAAAAACTTCACTCCAAGTTAAGTCAGCTGGTTCAAATGTATCTTTTCTGGAAAGATTCATTTCAGCTTTGGCATCAGCAATCGCATCCTCAAATGTTTCAGCCCAAATATTTTCTATGTATTCCCTTGTAAACGAAGGCATGTACTTTCGTAAATCACGGATTTCCCGACGAGCACTTATTATTGTTCGTACCCAACTGGTAGATCGCTTATCAACTTGATAACGCCATTTCAGTATGTGCGCCATTAACCGGATAAGTTGGCTATTTAAAACTCTTCGTTCTGAGTTAGCCATTGCATTTTGCAGCTCGTCTAATGCCTCCTGAGCTTCTTCGTACTCTTTTTGCTCAAGTAGCTTACGCACTGCAACTACAGTGTCTAAATGAGACGTAGCCACCATTTCTTGCCAGTCTATCGTCTTCATATTAGTTTTTATCTTAGTAACTACGCGTCCAGCTCACCGGCAATGACGTTCATGCTACTCATGATCACAATAGCGTCTGACAACGTCAGCCCTTTGCACATTTCAGGGTAGGCCTGGTAGTAGATAAAGCATGGCCGACGGAAGTGTAAACGATAAGGAGCCCGTCCGCCATCGCTGATCAGGTAGAAGCCCAACTCACCATTGCCACCCTCAACCGCGTGGTACACTTCGCCAACGGGTGCGTCGATCTCACCCATCACAATTTTGAAGTGATAAATGAGGGCTTCCATATTTTTGTAAACTTCCTGTTTTGGCGGGAGGTAGTACTGCGGAGCATCTGCAAAGTAAGAACCCTCGGGCAGGTTGTCAATTGCCTGCTGGATAATGCGCAGACTCTGCTTCATTTCCTCATTGCGAACCATGAAGCGGTCGTACGTATCGCCACTCTGACCAACCGGAATGTCAAACTCAAAGTCTTCGTACGACGAGTAGGGGTTCATAACCCGTACATCGTAATCGACCCCGGCAGCGCGGAGGTTTGGTCCCGTGAAGCCGTAACTCAGCGCCCGTTCTGCCGAAATAGCCCCTACGTTAACGACACGGTCCATGAAGATCCGGTTTCTGTTAAACAGGTTTTCGAATTCGGCCAGTACTTTTGGAAAGCGAACGAGCAGTTCTTTGATTTTGCGAATGGCCGTAGGAGAGAGGTCCCGCTCCATGCCGCCAATCCGGCCCATGTTGGTCGTCAGACGGGCTCCGCAAACTTCTTCGTAAATTTCGTAGATGTTTTCCCGCTCCTGATAAATGTACAGGAAGCCAGTGAACGCGCCCGTATCCACACCCAGAATACCGTTGCAAATAAGATGGTCGGCCAGACGAGCCAGTTCCATCATAATGACGCGAATGTATTGCGCCCGCTTAGGTACGTCAACGCCCAGCAGTTTTTCTACTGTCATGTGCCACCCCATGTTGTTAATGGGCGACGAACAGTAGTTCATGCGGTCGGTTAGGGTCGTGATCTGATAAAAAGGCCGACGCTCGGCAATCTTTTCAAAGGCCCGGTGGATGTAACCGATTGTCTGCTCTCCCGACACGATTTTTTCGCCATCCATTTGCAGAATGTTCTGAAAGATACCGTGTGTGGCGGGGTGCGTTGGGCCAAGGTTAAGCGTAGTCAGTTCATTGACATACTGAACTGGACCCTGCCCGGCAGGCAAGTTTTTATTCGCTATATCGAGTTCTTCGGAAACCATAGTTAAAAAGCGAAAGAGCGAAAGAGTGAAAGAGTGACAAGCAGCTGATTAGAATCGCTCTTTCCTTCTTTCGCTCTTTCACTGTTATTTATCGTCCAAACAGGGCATCAATTTTATCTTCCCGGGTTGCATCTTCGAGTGGGTACTCTTTGCGCATTGGGTGGTAATCCATTTCTTCCATGTTCAGGATTCGGCGTAAGTCAGGATGACCATCGAAAAGAATACCGAACAAGTCGAAGGTTTCACGTTCCATCCAGTTTGCGCTGGCATAGAGGGAAACCATCGTCGGAATATGAATATCGTCTTTTTCCAGATAAACTTTGATTCGTATCCGAAAGTTGTTTGGCAGACTGTGTAAGTGATAGACTACACAAAATTCCTTTCCTGTCGAATCTGGATAATGGATCGCTGTAATATCCGTCAGGAAGCCAATTTTCAGCGTCGAATGTTCTTTCAGGTACGTAACGAGCGGGATCAGCTGATCCCGGCTGGTCGAGCATGTCAGCAAGTTAAACGGATCATCAAAGTCCGTAACGCTTTCGCCAAACTGGTTTAGTAGTATCTGCGCAACTTCTTCGTTGGTCAGCATTATCAGGGAGTGAATGAGTGACTAAGCGGCTGGTCGATGCAACTGGTTAAACCAGTTGCATCGACCAGCTACCGTTTATTGAATGCTGTATGAATTCAGCAGCTTGGTATATTCTTCGGTATTGCGTCGGCGGAGTGACTCGTTTTTGGCCAGCTCCTGCAACTGCATTACCCCATCCAGAATCTGTTCGGGACGTGGTGGGCAGCCCGGTACATATACATCCACCGGAATAATACGGTCAATACCCTGCAAAACGCTGTACGTATCAAAAATGCCACCACTCGACGCGCAGGCGCCAATGGCAATTACCCAACGGGGTTCGGCCATCTGTAAATAGACCTGCTTGAGAATGGGTCCCATCTTTTTGGCAATCGTTCCCGCCACGAGCAGCATATCGGCCTGTCGGGGAGAAAAGCTGGGACGCTCTGACCCGAATCGGGCCAGGTCGTAATGAGAGGCCATGGTTGACATGAACTCAATACCGCAGCACGATGTCGCAAAGGGTAATGGCCAGAGCGAATTCGCCCGAGCCAGTCCAATAATTTTATCAAACGACGTAGCCGAGAATCCCGGGCCATCATAACTCGCGGGGGCCTCAGCCAGCTTTATATCAGTTGCCATAAAAAACACGGTCCGCCGTTGCGGTTATAGTTGCTTACTGTAACAACGAATAAATATGCTCTAAAATTCATTTAAATCTTTATTCCCAATTCAGAACTCCCTTGCGGATCACGTAGTAGAAACCTGCCAGAAGGAGTCCCATAAACAGCACCATTTCAATAAATCCGGTAACACCTAATCCTTTGAAATTAACCGCCCAGGGGTAAAGAAAGATAACTTCAACGTCGAACAGAACAAACAGAATGGCAATCAGGAAATACTTGATCGAAATAGGCGTACGGGCATCACCCTGCACCGGAACACCACACTCGAATGGGTCATCTTTTTTCTGACTGTTGCGCTTTGGTCCGATCGAGTGGGTCACAATCATCGTTGTTACGATGAAGCCAAGCGCCAGGCCCAGTTGAATAAGTACCGGTAAGTAATCGGCCGGAAGATAGGTTGCGTTCATACGTGTAGTTGACAGGAACGGCGCAAAGGTAGCGATAAAACCAATAAGGCCATTTAGGTACGCACTGGCGTTCGTTCCACTATCTTTCAAAGATAAGCCACAGGAATTAGTTTATCAACTCCGAACAAGCAGATGAAAGGAGCTAAAAAACAGAGGCCACTCGTTATGGAGTGGCCTCTGTTGGCAAAATTTGTAAATGACGCTATCGGTTAATGATAATGCGCCGGGATATGTCAAAATCAGCTGAATGGACGCGGATAAGATAAACTCCCTGAGCCAGTCCCGATACGTCGATGGCTTTGCGTTCATTAAGCGAAGGTACCTGCGTCGAAAAAAGCTCCTGGCCGCTTAAGGAGAAGATACTGACATCCGCGTTGTTAAGGTCTTCGATGGTTTCAATCGTGACCGAGCCACCGGTAGCCGGATTGGGGTATATGCTCAAACCACCATTCGACCGGTCGAATGCGAACGGCTTGGGCGTACTAAAGCTAGAGTAACAGGTCAGTGCCGAATTGTTCGACAGCGTGTAGGTTGTTTGCGTACGAGCTGAATAATTCGCCGAAACAACGACTTTCACAACGGCACTTCTCTGGGGAATCACCTCGCCCCCCCGGCGCCAATCGAACAGGTCTGGCTGACCACCCGTTGGGGTTGGCAGCACAGCCTGCAAACTATACGCTCCAATCTGTTCGATAGTGGGCACGGGTACTTTCGGACGGACGCTTAGGGTGATCGTGGTCGGTTGCGCCGATCTGCAGCCATACACGTTCACCGCCTGCAAGGAATACGTGCCCGACTGGCTCAAGTTAATGGTCTTGCTAACGGTTGTCGTTGTGCTTACACTCCACACACCTGTGCTGTTGGCCGATGTGTTAGCGATGAGTGACAGGCTGGAATCGGCACATACCTGTAGTTGATTAGCTACAACAGTACCTGGCTGGCTGCTGAGCGATACGGTTGGCGTTGTCGGTTGAATGGGGCTCTGTACGTCGAGCGCGGGCGACAGGTACGTGTTCCCTACTCTGTCTTTTAGAACGGCCCGGTAAACCCCCGGCTGATTGACCGAGATTGTTTGTGTTTTCTGCCCCGAACTCCAGGTATAAGAGTTATACAGGCTGGGTAAGGTAAGCGTAATGCTGTTGTTGGACGTTGCGCAGGCCACATTGACCATGGGCTGAGGCAGGGGTGGGAGCGGGCGTGAGCTGGAAAAGAAAACCGCATTCATGCTCGCAAACCAGGCTTGTCCCAAATCATTAAGGCCCTTATCGCCTGGGTTATTGGTTGTCCGGTTGCCGAAGTGAACGTCGTCGAAACGCGGAATCTGAATGTTATCTGTAAAGGGCCCGGCAAATACGTTGTTGTTATACGTATTGATTACGTCGTTTTGTGCCTGAATAATGTCCTGACTGACCTGCCCATTGTTGTAAGAGGAACGGGCAAGCACCCAGGCAGGATATCGGTCGGTATCGACGCGTGTCTTATTCACCAGATACTGCATGTTATCGGCATAATCTTTCCGGGTGGAGTGGAGCGGAAAGTTGTCGAACTCACCCTGTTGCCACAAAACAGCCCTTAATCCCTGAAGCGAGCAGTAGTAGCGTAACGCGATAACCAGGTTAGCATAAGGCATACCCGTCGGGAAGTTCTCATTCGGTGTACCTAAAGCAAATAGGTTCTTTGTGACCTTGCCATCGGCACTTTCTCGCCAGTTCTGGATGGTGGTCCCCTGCCAGGCAGTGTTGATAAACAGAACGGGAACATTGTACTGCTTTACCAGTAGGTCGCCCAGGTAACCCCAGCACCACGCACTTTGTCCACGAGGACCAATGAGGGAGGTAGCGGTTAGCTGCTGGAACGTTGGTGCCGGAGGGTCGCTTAGTGAGTTCGCTGTGCTGTTATCATAACTGACACAGTTGACTCGGTCGTCGCCAGCGCCCACGGCACCGTAATTCTGGAAACCCTGCGCATTCGACTGGCCCGTTATAATGAATACCTCGCCAATCCCTACTTTGCGAACTACGCTGGTACCGGTTACGACACCACCGGCAAAGGACTGTACTTCCAGACGATACCAGCCGCCTTTTGCCCGTAAAGAACCCTGAAAAATCCCGCCCTGCGAACCTCGCTGGATAGTGACCCAGTTTGTATTCGTACCCTGATTAGTTTCTTCGGCCTGAACGCGCGCCTGTACACTGTCAACTGGCTGGTACAAACTTCCTGATAGGTAAATAGTACTGGTGTTATCGTTTTCGCGCTGGAAAATAGCCCGGCTTTCAGGATATGTAATTTTTATCACCTGGCTGGCAGTCTGAGCGGATACCCGCCTATTAACGACGATCAAACTGACTGCCAGCAGAAGAATTAGACAATAACGGTTTCTCATTTGTGTTTTTCAATAACTTTTTATGATGAGCTTCTATCTACCCGGTAAGTAAATAAGGGTATAGGCCAAAACAAACCGCTGTTTAGTACAGAATAGGGTACTAGACAGGGGTTTGTTTTCCCAATAAAGTGCAAAATTAAAGTTAATTTCTATGAATAAACGGTTACCGTACAATTAATATTACAATCCGACCAGAATTCGTTTAGAAACGTCAAAACCAGACGCTTGTACCCGTAAAATATAAGAACCCGAGGGGAGACCGGTTAAAATAAGCTGCTTACGTTCGTCAAATACAGGAACGACTGCTGTCAGCGTTACCTGGCCGGTTAAGGTATAAACGGTAATGGTCGCATTGGTCAGGTTAGCCTGCGTTTCCAGAGTCAGAATTTTGTCTGGATTTGGGTTTGGATAAATACTCAGCCCCCTGTTATTGGCATCAATGGTAAAGGTGATTGGCGACGATAGAGCCGAAAAACAAGTCAGCGTCTGTGAATAAACAGTAGAAGCGCGCGCAGTGTAAAGGCCGGACTGATTTGCTTTAATGATGGCTGTCTGGGCAGCTAACGAGTCGTTACCCACGCGCCAGCGAAACTGCGTTCCGTTCGTGGAGCTTACTGCTTCCAGGGTATACGTACCAATGATATTGATGGTTGGAGCGGGAGGCAGTGGCCTCGTCTCGACCGTAATAGAGCCTGCCTGCAGGGATCGGCATCCATTTACATCGCGAACACTGGCCGAATACGTACCCGGCGTGCCCGTCGTGATGCGCTGTGTGGAGTCGCCAGTGCTCCAGAAGACGGTGTACGATCCATCGACCCGCAAAGTAGCGCGGTCTCCCTCGCATATAATTGGCGATGGGTTGGCTAAAATAACTGGCGTAGCTGGTAGTGGATTAACTTTTACGGCCAGTACAGATGAGTACGGAGACAGGCAACCGTTTTGGTCACGCGCCTGAGCCGCATAATTTCCTGATGTAGCAACCACAATGGTTTTGTCTGTTTGACCACTCGACCAAACGATGTCTATTGGACTGCTTGCGGTTAAGGTAACCCGGTTGCCTTCACAAAAGGTCGTTGCTCCCGCAGCCGAGACAGAAGGAGTAGACGGCAGCGGGTTTACCTTGATGGCTACAATGTCCGACTGTACGGAACTGCATCCGTACTCGTTGGTCGTACGTACCCCAAAATTGCCCGACTGACTAAGGGTAATGCTCTGGCTGGTCTGGCCGCTTGTCCACTGGTAAGCTACATTTTGCGGAGCCGTCAGCGTAATGGTACGATCGGCACAGAACGTTGTCGGACCGCTTGCCGCGATCACGGGCTTAACAGGAACCGGATTTGCTGTCACGACAATCGTGTTGGATTGTGCTGACGTACAGCCGTTTTGGTCGGTTACTGTCAGGAAATAATTGCCCGAGTTTCCAACACTAACGACTTTATTGGTCTGACCATCACTCCAATTGTATTTAACATTATCTGCACTGGCTCGTAGTGTTGTGTTGTCGCCCTGGCAGAACGTCGTCGATTTCTCATTGGAAATAGTAGGCGTCGCGGGTAGCGGATTTACGGTAACATTCAACGTATTTGACGTAAAATCGCAACCGCTTATGTCCCGATAACGAACGTAGTATACGCCTGCCGAAACGGTGCTAAAGGAGCGCGATGTGGCAACGGTCTGATTTGTCTGCTGATTGATCCAGCTTACGTTATCGTAGTTTGTTGTCAGGGCCAAGCTACTGCCAATGCATACTGAAGGTGGGCCATTGTTGCTGGTGGCGGCTACGGGGGCATCCGATACTCTGACGTATCCGGTCAAAAGAGTGTTGCCCTGGGCATCTTTCACCTTAGCCCGGTAAGTACCCGCGCCTTTCGTGATGGTATTGCCTGATTCACCCGATTCCCAGAGCACGCTTGCGTAACTTCCATTTACTGAAAGCGTCAGGTTATTATTGCTGGCGCAGGCAACCGAAAGTGCAGGAGCTAATTTTGGACTGATAGGGGTGGCACTCTGAAAAAATCCATCCGTTAAACTGCCGTTCCAGGCATTGGCTACTTCAATAAGGCCATTGTAGTCGAAATGAAAGCCCTCAGCATCATTGAGCGGTGGTCGATTCCGGGGTACCTGGATCGCATCAGTGGAGGGACCGGCGAAGACATTAGTGGTTGTGGCAATAACCTGATTTTGTCCTGCAATGACGTTTGCATCGACACCAAAATTATCGCCGTACGATGATCGCGCCACTACCCAGGGAACGGCCTGTCCGAAGTCAGTGCGGCTCCGGGCGATTACGGCCTGAAGCTGGTTAACATACTGACTGGTTGATACATTTAATAAATTATCGGTTTCGCCCTGCTCCCACAGAACAGCCCGAACTCCGAGCGAGTTGGCATAAAACTGGAGGGCAATTTTAAGATTGATGTAAGGCTGACGAGGTAAGTAAGCTCCACCCGGACCATAGGCCGTACCTCCTTCGGGAGCACTATCAATCCAGTTCTGTGATGATGTACCGGTATAAGCCGCATTAAAAAACATGACCGGTACGTTCAACCGTTTTACCAGAAGGTCGCCTAGCTGGCCCCAGCACCAGCTACCCATACCTCGGGGGGCAATGGTAAAACCGGCAGAATTATCGAGCATTGTATAAACTGGAGTCGGCGGGTCGCCGGGGAATCCATTATCGGGGTAGCGATAATTTACGCAGTTTACCCGGTCGTTTTGCGGATTTGGCGCATTTTGATGGATTCCCTGCGCATTTGACTGACCAGCTATGACAAATACCTCGCCAACGCCAACACGTTCAATGGTTGTTGTGCTGCCTACCTGCTGATCGCCGTTCATACCCCGTACGTCGAGGTTATACCAGCCACCCGATCCGGTTATGTTGCCCGCAAATACACCGCCCGCCGGATTGCCCTGTATGGTTTGCCAATCTACCGAACTTCCCTGCCCATCCCGCGCCTGCAATCTGGCCTCAACTCTGGTTATGGCTGTCGTATAATAACCTGTAATACGGATAGTGGCCTGGTTGGCATTGTTACGTTGAAGAACCGCGCGATTTGTAGGAAAAGAAACCTGAATCTGGGCTATTGCTAAAAATGGGAGCAATAAAATAAAGGCCGTACCTAACGTTACGGAAACATTTTTCATAGTAATTTAAGGCACAACCTGCCTGCCAGGCAGTTGTTGATAAACAGATACGGGTATAATCAGACTGGCTCGATACTTGTCAGATTTTGCCAGATAATATCCTTTAATTCGTCCAGGCCTCGTTGGCTCACGGCAGAGATATAAGCAACCGGTACTTTTTTAGGTAAATCACTCGCCAATTTCTGGCGGGCTTCCTCGTCAATGAGGTCTATTTTTGTAATAGCCAGTAAACGCGTTTTATCCATTAGTTCCGGATTGAACTCGCGCAACTCATTTAATAACGTATTATATTCCTGTCGAATATTTTCTGAGGTGGCTGAAATCAAAAAAAGTAGTATTGAGTTTCGTTCGATATGGCGCAGAAAGCGTAATCCCAAACCTTTCCCCTGCGAAGCGCCTTCGATAATTCCCGGAATATCAGCCATTACAAACGATTTGTAATCTCTGTACGCTACGACCCCTAAATTGGGAACAAGGGTTGTAAAAGGGTAGTCGGCAATTTCGGGTCGGGCAGCTGACAAGACAGATAGTAAGGTAGATTTTCCTGCGTTCGGAAAGCCAACCAAGCCAACATCAGCCAATAATTTCAGTTCCAGTACAACCCATTCTTCACGACCGGGCTCGCCGGGCTGTGCATAATCAGGCGCTTGCTGCGTAGGTGTTTTGAAATGGTCATTTCCCATGCCGCCCCTGCCACCGGGAAAAAGAATGATCTCCTGACCTTCTTCTGTGATCTCAGCCAGCTTTTCGCTTGTTTCCGGATCGCGGGCAATGGTGCCAAGCGGCACTTCCAGAATGACGTCCTCTCCCTGGGCACCGCTCCGCCGGCCGCCTTCACCGGCCACGCCATGACCCGCCTTTACGTGCTTACGGTATTTTAAGTGCAAAAGCGTCCAGAGTTGCGAATTTCCCCGCAGAATGATATGACCACCCCGACCACCATCTCCACCGTCGGGTCCACCTTTTGGAGTATGCTTTTCTCGGCGAAAGTGAACGGAACCTGCACCGCCCGCGCCCGAGCGACAATTTATTTTTACGTAATCAATGAAATTTGATGAAGCCATAATTGCTGTTTACTGTGCAACTGACCCATCGATTTGATGACATATTTCGTTGAAAATACCGTCGATCTCACCGATGCCGTCAATGGCCGCGAATTTCTCCTGCTGATTATAGTAATCAGCTACCGGAGCCGTCTTGTCATTATATTCTCTTATCCGACGACGAATCAGTTCTTCGTCCTGATCGTCTGGCCGGCCGGAGGTTTGTCCCCGGAGTAAAAGCCGCCGTGTCAGTTCTTCACTATCTACGACAAGCGCAATCATTTTGGTTATTCTGGTATTGTGCTGATCCAACAACTCATCAAGCGCTTTAGCCTGTGGTACCGTTCTGGGAAACCCATCAAAAATGAACCCCCCGGCAGATTGGTCCGTCGATGCGGATGTGGTCACTGATTTATTTTCCCGTAGCTTGCTCTCGATCATGCCGATGACCACTTCATCGGGCACCAATAAACCCTGATCCATCAATTGTTTGGCCTGTAATCCCAGCTCAGTACCAGCGGCAATTTGCGATCGTAACAAATCACCCGTCGATAGGTGAATTAAGTTATACTTTTTTATTAGATACTCGCTTTGGGTTCCTTTCCCGGCACCCGGGGGGCCAAACAGTACAAGATTAAGCATACGGTTCTTATGGTAGTGTCGATCTGTCAAAAAATGCGCTCGCAAAGTTACGATAGCCTTTGATAAAATCGCTGTATTCCCTGATAGCCACACGCTTTATTCCACTATAACAAAAAAAGCGCGGGTAGTATACCCACGCTTTTTTATGTATCGGTCAAAAAATTAGCCTACTTGGTAGCTGTTTTTTTCTTGACAGGTGCTTTTGGAGCCGTTCTGTTTGTTGGTGTCGGTGCTGCTTTCGGACCTTCCAATGCCCGCTTAACACTCTCATCATTCGGATCGATTGCCAGAACTTTTTCGAAATATTCTTTCGCTTTGGCATCATCTTTTTTCAGAAGGGCAAAACCAGCCAGTGCTTTATAAGATGTTATCAAATAGCGTTTGTAATCCGTTTTGTCCGTCGAATCGGGCGATAATGCCTGTTCAATGAATTTTTCATACAACGGACCTGCTGTGCTAGCCGCTTTCTCCTGATCTTTCGGATAGGCGTAGTAGTTAGCCCCCGCACGATAATAGTAGGCTAGGGGGTACTTCTTCCCATCAGATTCAATTTTCTGCGCCATTAAAGCAAAAGCTGAATCAGCCCGCAGGTAATACTGCTGTTTTACCTGGCGAATCTGTGCGGTATCCATTGGGGCCGCCAAGCTATCCCGACCAACTCGTGGAGCATACTGGTAATTGGCAAGACCCAACCACAGATAGTCGTTATTCTGCGGTTTTTTGTCGTTCTGAATCGTTTTTACGTAGTAACTGGCGGCCTTGTCGTAACGCTTGGTATCGTAGTATTTCTTACCAATTTCACGGTACAGATTCTCCGTCGTATCCATAGGAGCGGCTTTCTCCAGATTGACGATACTCATCGAATCGCCCTGCGGTGTGCCTAACTGCGCTTGCGCCCGGCCCAGGTATTTGTAATCGTCAGCCATCACTTTCTGTGGCGCTGTCGAGATAAACCGGTTGAGTGACTCAACTGATTCAGCGTTTTTACCCAAAGCACTGTAAGCCCAGCCATACATCCGGTCAATAATCGGGTTGTTGATTTTCCCTTTCAACTGATCCAAGTAAGCAATGGCTCCCTGATAATCCTGAGCCAGGAACTTATAACGAGCTACGTCGAGCAATTGCTCTGGATCGGTCGTACCACTCTTCTGTACATACAGTTCGTAGTTTTGGGCAGCTGCCTTGTACGCACGGGAGTTTGCCAGCGCATCGGCGTAGGCACGATAGGTAGGAGCAAACTCGGGATCATTTTGAATCGCCAGTTTAAAAAACTCCTGTGCTTTAGCGTAGTTTTTACCACGCAGATACAGACGACCAATCTTGTAATTGGCTTCGGCCAGGCTAGGGCTGATCGCCAAGGCGTTTTCGTATTTCGTGATGGCATTACCACCATCGTTTTTCAGGAAGTACGCATCGCCCATCAACATCTCGATTTCGGCGTTTTCGTTCTTCTTGTCTTTTTCGTCAGCAACGGTCAACAAGTTTAGAGCAGCAGCCGGATCATTTTGTTTTGGCTGGTCCGATAGTGTGTACATTTCAGCACCACGGATCAAAACATCCTGATTCTTGCTCTTCGTCTGGGCAACAGCGTTATCAATAAGCGATTTAGCGGTAGCGCCGTCGCCTTTAGCCAAAGCCACACCAGCCAGACCAATGTTGTTTAATTGGTTCTTCGCATCGGCAGCTGCTCCTTTTTCAAAGGTTGCTTTCGCCTTATCCAACTGACCGCTTCTCAGGTAATAATAACCCAGATAAAATTGATTGTCAGCCGTCGGCGCACTGGTGGCTAACTGCGTCAGCGTTTGCCCCGCCTTAGTATATCGCTCAGCCTCTACGTCTTTCAGGGCTGTCTGAACGTCCTGCGCCATTAAAGGGGCCGTCATAGTTGCCCCAACGAACAGGATGGTCATCAGCGATTGCTTCTGGTTGTTCATCATGTAATTCAAGTTGGAAATTAGGGGATTTTGTTAGTACCTATTAAACGAATTAGCAAATCTAAAAAATTGCAGGCAAACCTAAAAAACTTACTTATTTAGTAATGTTTATTACGCGATCGTAAGGGATTCTGGGCCATAAGCCCAATTTGCCAATGATTAGTGAACCAGCATCTCTAACGACGTAGTTGATCAGCCCCCCACCCAATCCAGGGTGTGTTTCTCTGCTTATGATGTAGACTGGTCTGCGTAACGGATAGCGTTGCATGCCCAGGTCTTCCTGAAACGGTTGAAAATAATCATCTCGTTTCGTTGGGTTCTCTTTGCCCGACACCCCCATGACCCGCAAGTCTTTGGCCAGTTCTACGGACAGTGGTTCATCGCTGTCGCTAATCCAATTCACGCCAATGAAACCCAGTGCCGATGGGTTCTTGCGTACGAAGTTTATGACTTCCCGATTCGAACGTGTCGTAAAGATTCGTATGTTATTAACATTTTTAATCTTAAACGTGTTCAAAACGAATTCCAAATTGCTGGAATTGTTGTTGTCGAACACCAGCGTAATCGGGCTGCTTTGGTTACCATTCTTCAACTGATTCCAGGTTTTCACCTGTCCCTCAAAAACGCGTTGTAACTCCGCCATTGTTATCAGGCTGTCTGTATTTGCCTTATTAACAAGGAGGGCTACGCCATCAGTCGCAATTTTCTCAGTCAAGCCTTTGATCTTGTTTTTATCAAATACGGCCCGTTCATTAGGTCTAAGCGGGCGAGTCGTGAACACAAGCCGGGCGCTATCGTGAAGCATCATATTGATGGCTTCCTGCTCAGGTTTGAAGACTACATCGAAATGAACGTTTGGATAAATCCCGGCATAAGCTGAAGTCAACTGGGTGACCAGCGGTTGAAAGGATTCGTCGGCTGCAATAACAATGTTTCCGCGCGAGGGATTGTCCAGCGGTGGTTTTCCGTCGCTACAGCTCATCAAACCAGCCAGTAGTGTGATACCCAGAAGTTGCTTAATCATCTTCCTGAAAACGTAGATAAGCCCGGTACGCTCGAAAAGCGCCGTACACAAACAGTAAAATTCCCATGCTGTACCGAAATAGGCCGGGTTCTGGGAGCACCCCAAAAGACTGAGAGGAGGCAATCAGTCCGATGCCTCCTCCCAAGTATGCCAGTGAGGCCAATACTGAAATATACAGCGTTAGCCGCGCTGGACCTCGATTTTGTCCGCGCATAGGGTTTATTCCAGCGTGAAGTTGATCGGTAAGTTGTATTTCACCCGAACCGGCCGACCTGACTGTTTGCCAGGACGCCATTTCGGCATGCCTTTTACTACGCGCTGTGCCTCTTCATCTGTGCCAAAGCCCAGACCTTTCAGCACCTGTACATCCTGAATACTACCATCCGTGTTCACCACGAAGCTTACAAATACCCGCCCGGCCACGTTAGCCCGTTGAGCCGCTGCTGGATAGCGCAGGTTTTTGCTTAGATACTGACCAAGAGCAGCCATACCACCGCTAAACTCAGGTTGCTGTTCAACCACCGTAAAGATTTCTTCTTCTTTCGGGGCGGCTTCTACGGCAACTTCCACTTTTGTTGGAGCCGCCGATGCTTCGGGTGCTGCAATAATGTTTTCGGCATTTGGGTCACCTTCCTGCGTTTTTTCAGCAGCAACGGCTTCTTTCAATTCCTCAACAGCCGGTGGTGGCGTTTCTTCGGGTACTTCCTCATCCGGTTTTACTTCCGGCGGGAGGAATTTCACCGTGTTTACTTTCGGTAATTCTACCGGCGGTGGTGGCGGTGGTGGTGGTTCGTTCGGGTCAATTGGTGGCGGTGGCAATTTCATCAAGTCCACCTCTACCATTGCCTGTTCTTCTTTCTCCGGAGTTAGAGCGGTAATGATCGTTGGAGTTAATACACCTAGCGTAAACAGAATACCGCCGATAATCAGCGCCCGTGTTACGGTTTTAGGGTACGTCTTCCGAAGATCATAAGCACCATATGCTTTGTTCCGGTTAGCAAACACGATATCATCGAGCGTTGCCTGGGATTCTAGTTCTGCCATGGTGTTATGCGTCTAATTGTACTTTGTCTTTGAGAAGTTTCTTCTCGTCCGGAGTGAGTACATCCACGAGGGCGTACCGCTTAAGTTTCGTAATCGCCATCTCGTCCAGAACATCAACCATGTTTTTGTAGGTTGATTGCTTTGTTGGCTTGATAACGACGACGAACTTCTCGCCACCTACTTTCTTTGCGTTCTCCTGAAGTGCCTGGCGGAATTCGTAGCCATACCCAACGGTTTTTACTTCAGGATCTTCGTTAGCGGCTTTCCCGAAAATGTAATGCGCCTTGTTGTCTTTCCCCAGAAAGATCGTCATTACGTTGGACGCCTTAATCGGCTCCGTTTCCTCTGTTTTTGTTTTATCCGGCACGTTGAGCGTCATCGAAGATGGTTTGCTCAGGGTGGTGGCCAAGATGAAGAAGGTAATCAGGAGAAATCCCAGGTCAACCATGGGTGTCATATCCACACGGGTTGACGCTTTCTTTGACCGTACCTTACCACCTTCATGTTTACCACCACCACCGCCGGTATTAATTTCTGCCATGTTTTCTTAACAGATTCGCGTGGTGAAAATCGACTATAGTTGCAGTCGCTAGGCACTTAATCAGCTTTCCAACCAGCCGGGGGCGCTTCTGTGCCCGTAATCAGGTTGAACTTGTTGATGTTCTGTGCTTGTAGCGTAGCTAATACGTTCTTGAACTCGGGGAATTTAGCGAGGTTGTCGCCTTTCAACGCAATTCGAAGATTGTTGTTAGCCTTACGGGCATTGTAAACCCATTCTTTTAATTCATTCGTTGGCGCTGCGCCGGTCGAATCTGTTGGAATACCAGGCTGTTTGATCTTACCCTGCTGTTCCTTGGGCAGGTTCAGGAAAGACTTCAACTGATTGATTGGTAATCCAAAGTTAGACATTAGAGAGAACTCCTTTTTCTCATTATCGGTGAAAGAAAGTCCTTTCGCGGCAGCAATGTTATCCAGCATGGCAATGCGGTTTTGCGCATTGTCGATACCGAAATAGACTTTGCCATCTCTACCAAGACCAATGGTCATGATATCGTTATCGGGGACTTTGATCCCGGAGATAGACGAAGGTGTTTCGATGGCGGCAGCATCCTGCGACCGGAACTGGGCCGTAAGGATGAAGAACGTCAGGAGGAGAAACGCCACGTCTGTCATCGCGGTCATGTCCACTGAAGAACTGGCGCGTTTTACTTTAACTGCTGGCATAAGTTATTCTGAAATTTTAGTAATGAGCGGCAAAGTTCTGCTGAATGCTCAGGCCGATTTCATCGATGTTGTAGGTTAACACGTCAATACGGCTGGTGAAGTAGCTATACATGATCGTGGCAATAGCAGCTGTACCGATGCCAAGAGCCGTGTTTACAAGAGCCTCAGAGATACCCGTCGAAAGCGCACCTGTGTCAGGCTGTCCCGTAGCACCCATGGCTGCGAAAGCGCGAATCATACCAAGTACGGTACCAAGCAGGGCGATCAGTGTCGAAACCGAAGCAAGCGTAGCGATGATAGTCAGGTTTTTTTCCAGCATCGGCAATTCCAGCGTCGTAGCTTCTTCTACTTCTTTCTGCAGGGCAGCCAGTTTCTGTTCTTTGTCCAACTGCGTGTCGGTAGCTAACTGCTGGTACTTAACAAGGGCAGATTTTACAACGTTACCGATCGAACCTTTCTGACGGTCGCACTCCTGGATAGCAGCGGCAACTTCGTTACGGTCGAGGAGGCTTTTGATTTTCCGAACAAAATCGTCGATCGAACCAGATCCGTTTGCGCGGCCAATGGTGATGAAACGCTCAATTGAGAATACCAGTACCGTTAGAAAACAGGTAAACAGAATTGGTACGATAAAGCCTCCCTTGTAAACTGTACCGAAATAGTCGCCGGGAAGTGGTTCTTTCGTATTGTCGCCCTCCTGGAAGTGGCTGCCATCACCGAAGACGAACATGTACGTCAGGATACCGATCAACAACAATACCGGAATTACTAACGCGGGGTTAAGACCACCTGACTTCTTTTTTGGTGCCGCTGCTTTGGCGGGTGCTGGAGAAGGAGTTTGTGTTTTCATTGGAACTGGACTGTAGGGTTAAATATTAAAAGTTGGTTTACCCGGTAAAAAAAGTGAAAAATTTAGACTCTTTCGGTTTGTGCATCTAAATTTTTAAAGGAAATGCCTTCAAACCTCCACAAAAATATGTGTTTTCTGCCAATAACAACACAATTCTTAAAGTCTATTGTTTCTACTTTATTGTAGTCCAGCAACATATAGTTGGATAGAAATCACTTCCTGGTCGAACAACTACCTCCTGTAAAGGTCGCATAACGCCTTGTTTCTCAACCGACACACCAGAAAAAACTCGTTTGGAGTCCTTATTCATAACGGGTTAGGGCGGAGCGTGACTCATAAAATAATTGTTAAGATTATTAAAAGGTGTCTTTTGTAATAGCTATTCGAACTCTTTCAGGATAGATGCCGTGACCTCCTGAATTCCATAAAAAGATTCAAAAATTATTTGTGAACAGGGGAAAGTGGCCTCGCAATGGCCGCTTAACAAGTCTGTCGCGGGGAGGAAAACCTTTTTAAAGGCATAAAAAAAGAGAGATGCCTTGATTGCATCTCTCTTGAACTGTTGTCGGGAAGGCGGGATTCGAACCCACGACCTCTTGCACCCCATGCAAGCACGCTACCGGACTGCGCTACATCCCGAATTGGTTGGCAAAGGTAATGAAGAGTGTAGAATGAACAATGAAGAATGACGAAAATTTGTCTACTCCCTTGTTCATTCTACACGCTCCCTTAGTTTTTGCCGCTACCCTGGGCGGCTGGTGGCTGGGCGGCTCGCTTTTGCTGCTGCATTGGGTTCTGGCCTTGCGCACCGCCCCGTTGCTGCTGCCTGAACAACTGAAAACGGGTGGGTTGGGCCATTCTCGGGAAGGCGTTGTTTTCCGTGTCTATATCAGCAATTTCCTGATAAGGGTCGAGAATCCATTGCGTTACCTTTTTGGGAGTGGCAATCACTTTTTTGATGGCCACGTCGTTGAAACGCCAGATTTCGGCCGGGAAGCGGGCTACCGAATCGGTGCCGTCTTCGAACTGCATGCGGATGATAACGGGCATCGGCAGGCCCCCTTTATTTTTCAGCGACAAGGTGTAAAAGTTGGTCGCTGCGTTTGCTTCTAGGGTCTTCCGGTCGTCGGCACTTAAGCTGGCGAGGTAGTCCTGGTATTTTTTCTTATCCGTGTCCGTTACCGTGTAGGGATCGTAGCTGTTGTAAAAATCATTCATGGTAGAATCTTTCGCCACAACCGATTCCCCTTGCGTAGCGGCATCCCGCTGCTTGCTGATGGTACCCGCCCGACGTCTGGCTTCGGCACGAGCTGCGGCTTTCGTCACTTCCGGATTACCCGAGTCGACCTGGAACCAGTCTACTTCGACCAGGTCCTGATCAACGGGCTCAACGCCGTAAAACCAGCCTTTCCAGAACCAATCCAGATCGACACCCGACGCATCTTCCAGCGTGCGGAAGAAATCAGCCGGTTCAGGCGATTTGAAGGCCCACCGACGCGCGTATTCTTTAAAGGCATAGTCGAATAGTTCGCGGCCCATAACCGTTTCACGCAGAATATTCAGCGCTGTGGCGGGTTTGGCGTAAGCGTTTGGTCCAAGACCAATGACGTTATCGGACGATGTCATAATTGGTGATAATACCGACTTATCCGACTTCATGTAATCGACAATGTACTGAGGCTCGCCCCGACGACTGGGGAAATTATAATCCCATTCTTTTTCGGCCAGATACTGGCAAAAGGTATTCAGGCCTTCGTCCATCCAGGTCCACTGCCGTTCATCGGAGTTCACGATCATGGGGAAGAAGTTGTGACCCACTTCGTGGATAATAACCCCGATCATACCTGCCTTGGTCTGCTCAGAATAGGTGCCATCAGCTTCCGGACGCCCGCCATTGAACGAAATCATCGGATATTCCATACCGCCCCCCGCCGTAGCATGGCAGGAAATAGCAACGGGATACGGATATTTGATGGTCCGGTTGCCGTACGATTTAAGCGTGTGCTCAACAACGCGGGTTGAATACTGCCCCCAAAGTGGGTTGCCTTCTTTAGCGTAGTAAGACATAGACCAGATCTTACGGCCATCACCGTAGACGTCGGTCTGCATAGCATCCCAGATAAACCGGCGGCTGCTCGTGAAGGCAAAATCACGCACATTTTTCGCGTCAAATAACCATGTCTTTTTACTTACTTTATCGCTGGGCTTGGTTTTCAACGCTGCTTCCGCTTCCTCCTGCGACACAATAATAACTGGCGTTTTCGAGGTAGCGGCCTGTGCCATCCGCTTTTGTTGAGCAGCAGAAAGCACCTGTTTATAGTTCTGGCATTCGCCGGTTGCACCAACGATGTGATCCGCAGGGGCTGTAATGGCTACTTTGTAGTTGCCAAAAATAAGGGTGAACTCACCCTGACCCAAAAATTGCTTGTTCTGCCAGCCATTTACGTCATTGTAAGCGCACAGGCGTGGAAACCAATGGGCAATGAAATAATTGTAGTTACCATCTTTGGCGAAGAATTCCATGCCGCTCCGACCGTAATAGTCCGTGACAAAATAATTCCAGTCAACCTTGAATGAGTAGCTACCGCCCGGCTTAATAGCTGCTGGCAGGTCAACCCGCATCATGGTCTGGTTAATGGTGTATTTCAGCGCAGCATTCGACTTGGCGTCTTTTACGGAAACAATTTTGTACCCGTACTTGTCGGAAGCCTGCTGACTACTGCGCTCCCGAACCGATGTCAGGTTCTGCAACTGCGCGAAACTCATGCCGCTTTCGGTGACACCCCCTGTCCGGGTTACGCTACCTATCGAGCCTTTCGCGAACAGATTCTGGTCGAGTTGGAGCCAGATAAAGGGTAACTCGTCCGTCGAATTGTTATGATAGGTGACGGTTTCCGAACCGATGATTTTCTGATTGGCGTCGTCAAGTTCGACTTTGATATCGTAGTCGGCTCGGTTCTGGAAATAATCTTTGCCGGGAGCACCGGAGGCTGTTCGATAGGTATTTGGCGTAGGCAAGATTGGGCCAAGCTGCTCAAAACGCGCGTTTGCGTTTTGAGTAGGAGCCGCCGGTGCCTGTGCCATCAGCGCGGCTGACCAAAGGGCCAGACCAGCCATCAACACTAGTTTTCTCATAGTTTATTGGAAGTTAAGATTAGTTAGTTTCGACCCGTGCCCTGTTTTGCCGGCGATTGCTGCCGTTGCTGCTGCATGGGGTTTGGCGCTGCCGTGTTGCCACCCCGCTGTTTAAATAACTGAAAACGAGTTGGCTGCGAAACGGGTGGGAACGTGTTATCCTCTGCGTTTATATCCGCAATCTCGTAGAATGGGTCGAGTGTCCACTGTTTCACTTTCTTGTTCGTCGCGATCACTTTCTTGATCGACACGTCATTAAACCGCCAGATCTCGGCCGGGAAGCGGGCTACAGAGTCGGTGCCATCCTCAAATTCCATGCGCACGATAACGGGCATTGGAATGCCGCCTTTATTCTTCAGCGACAGCGTATAAAAATTGGTGCCCGCTTCGGCCATCGCCCGTTCCTCTGCCGAAAGGCTAGCCAAATAGTCCTGGTATTTTTTGCGATCCTCATCGGTAACCGCATACGGATCATAGCGATTGTAAAAGTCCTTCATCGTGCTGTCCTGAGCCACAACGGTTTCATCTTTGCTCAGCGCATCCCGCTGTTTGCTGATCGTATTCGCTCGCTTCTGGGCGGCAGCGCGGGCTTCAGCTTTCGTAATTTCCGGGTTTTGTGAATTAGGCTGGAACCAGTCCACTTTCACCAGCGACTGATCCACGGGTTGTACGCCATAAAACCAGCCTTTCCAAAAGAAGTCCAGATCAACGCCTGACGCATCTTCCATGGTACGGAAGAAATCCGCTGGTTCAGGCGATTTAAAGGCCCACCGACGCGCGTATTCTTTAAAGGCATAATCGAACAGCTCGCGGCCCATCACCGTTTCACGCAGAATGTTCAGCGCTGTAGCGGGTTTGCTGTAGGCGTTTGGTCCGAACGTCCCCGGCAGAATGTTATCTGAGCTGCTCATGATGGGCATTTGCTTGGTCGAATCGAGCTGCATGTAGGGTACAATAGACTGAGGTTCGATACCCCGAGCCGGGAAATTTGCGTCCCATTCCAGGCAGGCCAGTCCTTCGAGAAAACTGTTCAACCCCTCATCCATCCACGACCATTGCCGCTCGTCGGAGTTGACAATCATTGGGAAGAAATTGTGCCCTACTTCGTGAATAACCACCAGAATCAGGAAGTTCTTCGTGCCCTGCGAATAGGTGCCGTCTTCTTCAGGACGGGCCCCGTTAAAGCACATCATCGGGTATTCCATACCGCCAACGGGACCATGAACCGAATAAGCCACGGGATAAGGATAACCGATTGTCCGGCGCGAATAAGAGCGAAGCGTGTGCGCAACCAGCCGGGTTGAGTATTGCCCCCAGAGTGGGTTGGCTTCTTTTGGGTAGAGCGACATGGCCCAGACCTTCTTGCCTTCAATTGTTGGATTCAGGGCATCCCAGATAAATTTGCGGCTGCTGGAGAACGCAAAGTCACGAACATTATCGGCCTTGTAAATCCAGGTTTTTGTGCCGGTTGGTTTACCCTTTTCGGCGGCTTCGGCTTCGGCCTGTGTCACAATGAGCGTTGGGTTTTCGCCTGCTTTGTCGCCTTTGCCTTTTGCTTCATTCCAGCGTTTCTGCTGGGTTGCGGTTAGTACCTGAGCTGGGTTTTGCAACTCGCCGGTTGCCCCGACCACGTGGTCATTGGGAACCGTTAGCGCTACCTTGTAATTCCCAAAAATAAGCGTGAACTCACCCTGACCCAGGAACTGCTTGTTTTGCCAGCCCGTCACATCGTTGTACGAGCAAAGGCGCGGAAACCACTGCGCAATCTCATACACGTAGTTGCCATCTTTCGGAAAAAACTCATAGCCAGACCGGCCACCAACATTTTTGGCGTCAATGATCTTAAAATTCCAGTCAACGGAAAACGTTACGGTCTTGCCCGGCGCTACGGCCTGGGGCAGATCGACCCGCATCATGGTCTGATTAATCGTGAATTTGAGCGCTTTGCCTGCCTGATCACGAACGGAGGTGATTTTATAGCCGTAATCTTTGCCTTCCAGAGCCGCGGCAGCGTCTATCTGCCGGAGCGAGGACCCTTGTTCGGGATTAATGCTGCTGGTTTTAGCGACGTTGCCGGTAGCGTCGGGCCGAAACAGGTTCTGATCCAGTTGCAGCCACAAAAAAGGAAGCGCATCGCCCGAATTATTGTGGTAGATTATGGTTTCTGAACCCGTAATTCGTTGCTTGGTGTCGTCGAGCGTAGCTTTAATGTCATAGTCGGCTCGGTTCTGAAAGTAATCTTTGCCGGGGGCACCGGAGGCTGTTCGGTAGGTATTTGGCGTAGGCAATAGAGGACCAAGTTGCTCGAAACGCGTATTAGCGCGGGGTGATGGGGCCTGCGCCTGCACCAGTCCCAGCGGAATGGCCAAACTTGCCACCAGCAAAACTATCTTTTGCATAAATCAGCTTGTAGTTGTTGATAAGAGAGGTAAAAGTACGAAAAAAAGAGATTATGCGGGTTTCAATGTGATGAACGGAGATGCGATCATACAGCGATTTTACTTCATCAATTCACTTAAATACTCATTATTGATAATCAGTGATAAGGCCATTCCGGCCACGATACCCGATACAACAAGGGTCCAGCGTAAGCGGCTGCGTTGCAGCAGGTCGATCATGACGAAGGCCAGCCCAAGAACGAGGCTGACGATAACCAGTTGACCAAGTTCGAGACCTATGTTGAACGCAAGCAGTGGTTTGACAATATCAGCCTCGCGGCCGAGCAGGCTACGCAGGTAATTCGAGAAGCCCATGCCGTGGATCAGACCGAACAGCAGAGCAAGAACGTAGCGCCCGGAACGGTAGGCCGACGAGGCAGAGAAGGTGCGTGAGGCCGGCTCCCGGAAGGAAAAGTTGACAACGGCGGTAATCAGAATGGTGATCGGGATAAGTAATTCAATGAAAGCCGTTTTATAATGAATGAGTTGTAGCGTTGCCAGAGCCAGCGTAACTGAATGGCCAATCGTGAAAGCGGTGACCAGAATAAGCACCTGGCGCCACTGGCGAATCGTATATACGGCGCAAAGCGCTATAACGAACAGGATATGGTCGTAACCACTGGGATCGGTAATGTGGTCGAAACCCAGGCGGAGATAAATGAGAAAATCGTCCATGCGCTATTCCTTGAACCAATCTGCATACATGACGTAGTTGTTGGCTGTCCGGCTGAAAATTTCGGCCTGTTCGGGCGATACGGCTTTCAGGAACCGGGCCGGATTACCCGCGTAAATGGAGCCGGGCGGAACAACGGTGTTTTGGGTAACAATGGCCCCCGCGGCAATAATGCTGCCCGTGCCGATAACGGCACCATCCATAACGATGGCCCCCATGCCCACCAGAACATTGTCTTCAAGCGTACAACCGTGAACGACGGCATTGTGGGCAATGGATACACTATTGCCGATAACGGTTTTGTGCCGCTGGTACGTGCAGTGAATGACTGCTCCATCTTGGATGTTGGTTCGGTCGCCAATGGTAATGCTGTTGACATCGCCCCGAATAACAGCGTTGAACCAGACCGTACAGTCACGACCCATCGTTACATCGCCAACAATGGTTACGTTGTCTGCGTACCAGCAGTTTTCGCCGAATTGGGGATGGTTTCCCCGAACAGATTTGATAAGTGCCATACCGCAAAGATAGGGTAGTGGTCTATACTTTGTCGTTTTGTTGGCTCACGAAAAAAGGGCTGATTCACAGAACCAGCCCTTTTGTACGACATTAATTAATCACTTATTTTTTCTCAAGTTTCTCGGCGGCTTTGTCAAGATCTTTGCCCATGTCGTCGATTACTTTAGACGTCTCTTTTTTCACTTTGTCAAAGTCATCTGAACTCGACCGTTGAACTTTATAGTACGAATCGGTTAGTTGACGACGCTTATCTTCGAGATCCTTCACGCGGTCTTCACGTTTCCGACGATCCCGTTTACTCTCGTTTTTCACTTCGGCTTTCGCATCGTCAAGTTGCTTATCAACTTTGTCCATCTGCTCCGAAATACGGTCGGTTAGATCACGCTTGTCCCGATCCGAATTTTGATTATTCGATTGATCGTTGTTTCTGTTGTTGTCCCGATCATTCATCCGGTTATCCCGGTTATCGCCATTGTTACGGTTGTCGCGGTTGTCGGAATTCCGGCGGCTGTCGCGGTCGTCGTTCGAATTGCGATCATCAGAGCGGTTGTTGTCCTGGCGGCTGTTCCGATTGTCGTTCTGGTAGTTCCGATCATCATTCTGGCGATCGTTCCGGTTGTCGTTCCGACGGTCGTCATTCATATTCCGGTTGTCCCGGTCATTGTCGCGATCGCGGTTGTCACTGTTCCGACGGTCGTCATTCCGATCACGGTCAGCATTCCGATCATCGTTCCGGCGGTTATCATACCGGTCGTTGTACGAGTTTCGGTCATCGTTTTGCCGGCCGTCGTTGCGGTCACTATCCGAACGGCTGTTGTATGAATCGCGTGAGTTCCGGCGGTCATCATACAGGTTGCGACTATTATTCGACCGGTCATCATACCGGTCATTATATGAACTGCGGCTGTTATACGACCGATCATCGTCGCGATCACTGTATGAATCGCGCCGGTTGTTCGACCGATCATCGTAATCGCGATCACGGTAAGAGTCCTGACGATCGTTTGAGCGGTTGCTGTAAGGGTTGTTGTATGAGTCTCCGCCCGACATCCGGTTTGGACGGTCGGAATTTTCGCTGCGATAGCCCATCCGATCATCCGACTGATATGGATTCCGATATGAACTATTCTCTGAACCACGCGAGTCGTTCCGGCTCATCCGATCGTCATCCCGATCTCTGTTCCGGCGGCTGAAAATACCACCTTCGTCATTGTCGTAACTTCGGCGTCCTCTCGAATTCTGGTTACTTCTCGAATCCCGCTGAACGATGTCCTCCCGACTATTTTCGTTGTTTCCGTAGATCAGCCGCTCTGTCGACGCACAGGAAGACAAACCTGCCATTGCCAGCAATAAAGCGCCTACTACCCATGTTTTGCGTTTCATAACGTTCGTATCATTGTGTTGAGTAAATTCCATCAAATTAGCCAAACGGTGTATTGAGGCTATTTTGATGGATATAACTACCGACACTGCGCAAATGTTAAGAATTAGGATCGCTTAATGCTTCAGCGGATAACGATCGTACCCGCTCCGTTATAACTACGATACTCCGCATTATACATTGCGTCGGCCGAAACGGGGCCCACTACGAAGCGCCCTTTCGATACGGCACGCGTCAGGTAATAGAACGTCCGTTCGGTGCCGGTAGCTGTTGTATAAAAATTGATTCGATCGTCGCGCAGATCGAAATGGTTGGGACGATTCAGGGTTGCTGGCTTGCCAATCCAGGCCATATCTCCCGCTTCACGGCCCGGTGAACCCGTTAAACGTGGGTTTTCCACCTCCAGCCCGGCGGGTAAAAGATCCGTCACGACCACATTCTCAATAGTCAGCCCGCTCTTACTGATCAGCGTGATCTTCACGACAACCAGGTCATTCTGGCGGATGGCACTTATGGGTTTGCCATCGCGGCTGAGGTATTGTCGGCGTACTTGTAGACCATTATCCTCTGCGCGAATCCTGCCGCTTGCCGGTACGCCTTCACTCTGCGCAAAATAATAGACACTACCTGTGCCCCTGACACTCAGGTTAAGGGGCACGCTGGTTGGAATCCGTTTCACGCTCAGTAATGCAGTAGTCATGGTGCCAAGGAGTTTTCCATCGGCTGTTAGCGTAGCGGTAGCCGTGCTGCCAGCCGTTTGTTTAGCCAGTTTGCCGAGTGCCAAGAATGAAAACGCGGCTTCCTGCGTATTGAGGTACGTACTCTGTTTCAGGGCCGCGGTTAACTGTCGGGCCAGAACTGGGATTTGACTATTGTCCCGATCCGTATCTACAAGCGCATCAAGGGTAAGGGCCAGATTCCGCAAAGGCGATGCGTAACTACCGCCCGTTTGCCGACCAGTGGTGTTGTCCGAGAATTGTTTGGGTAAAAGAGCTGCGTAGCTTCGGGTATCGCCAATACGGAAGAAAGAAGACGCCAGCAGGTAACGGCTATCCGTTGTCAATGAAGCCAGGTTTTGTTTATAGTAGTTCATGGCCGACCGATTGGGCTTGCCCGCAACGGCGAGTGCGTAAAGAGCGTAAATGCCCGTACGACTGGCGACTTGCTTCACCGTTCGGCTGTTGAATTGTCCTTCATTGACCGTAACCGAATTTTCGGTAGCGGGACTGTTGGTGATGGTAGTCAGATAATCGATGGCCGAACTCAGTACCGACGAGCGGACTTCATAACCGGCTTCCTGCGCTTCGGCCAGAAAATGAACGGCATAGGCCGTTGCCCAGGGGTCGACCGTTGAGGCACCTGTCTGGGAGCCGTCCGCAATCATGCCGGGCCACATACTGAACCCTCCGTTCTGGATTTGCAGGCTCTCAACTTGTTGAATGGCTTGCCGAACCGTGGAGGCTGGGTTCAAGTCGCTATCGCCCGCCCGAACGAAGTATGTACTGGCTGAAAGCTGTTTGGACAGGTCGGCGAAGTATAGCTGCGGAAAAGCTTTGGAAATCGTTTGCTCCAGACAACCGTGTGGGTAGCCCAGCAGGTATGATAACTCGCGGCCGTATTGCATGACCGGTGACCGGCTCAGGGTTACGCTGGCCTGTGCAGTTCCGGGCAGAAAGCCGCTGGCCAGTTGCAGAGACTGTGTCGATCCGGTCGCAACGACTCCCGACAACGTGGTCTTTTGCAACGAGGCCGCCGGACGAATGGTTATTTCGGTCTTCTCCGTGAAGGTTTTGTTTAGGCCGTTAACGGTTATGGTAATCGCTCCGGCACCAATCGCCTGTTTGGCGGCAACACGAAACAGGGCGCGGCTTTCCCGTCCGGGCTGAATCGTTAGTTTCTGCGTGCTTACACTGTCGGTAGCCAGTGGACCTGTCAGACTTAACCGGGCTGTAACGGTGGCTGACTGTTTGGTGGTGTTGCTGAGATTGACCGGCAGTTCCAGATTGTCGCCGGGTGCCAGGAAACGGGGAACGCCCGTGCTGATAACAATGGGATCTACCACCTTCATATTGGTGTTGGCCGACCCAAAGGCATTGTCTTTGTAGGCGACAGCCATCACGCGCAAATCGCCCGAGAACTGCGGGATGTCTACCGAAAAGTCAGCTTTCCCATCAGAGCCGGTTTCCAGAATACCGCTCCATAACGCCACCAGACGCACCCGGCCATTGCTAAGCGGATTGACCCGTCGTTCCAGATCATACCCATCACCGCCAACGCTCGACCTCGACGTTAGCGAAAGTTCAGGATAGAGCAGGGCATATAGATCATGGCTATCCACCTCCAGTGCCCGCTTCTGGTAAAAAAAGCCGTATGGATCCGGCGTTTTAAAGTTCTTCACCTGCAAAATCCCCTCATCAACAACGGCTACGGTCACCTGGGCATTGGCCGCCGTTTTAATTCGAATGGTCTGCTTCGTTTTCGAGCGGGACTGCCCAACGGCGGTGATGGTTACGGGTAGCTTTGTGCCCGGATCCTGAACGGAAACCGGTGCAAACCCGTGGGCTACCGTGAGCGGGAGATTTGTTCCGTCAATGGCCCGGATAAGCGTAGCCGTAATGTACACATTGGGCAAATGATCCGTGCCGACGGCAAAGCTCCACTCGGTCGATTTGTTGTTGGTGGTAAGCCAGCGTTGTTCAATTACGCGGTTACGCTCCACGGTCACCAGTAACTTACCATCGAAGGGTGCCTTGAACAGCACTTTTGCTTTGTCACCGGTTTTGTAGATGGGTTTGTCGAGCGTCATGAGCACCTGGCCTTCCTGACTTACATCAAACGAGGATGCCGACGTATTGCCGAAACCGTAGGCGTAAAAGCGGGTGGCGGTATGCGCCGATGCGCCGGGCCGACGAACGCGGATTTCGTATTCGCCGGAAAGTGTCGGTACGTAACGGAAAGCGGCTTTCCCGGATTTGAACAACAGCGTATTGCTGTACACCTGTTTCTCCCGTCGTTTGGTCGTGTATTTGATGCGGGCCTGACTACCATCCCCCTCTTTTTCGATTACGGTCTGGTAATCGTATCGAACAACCTCAACCAGGGCCGACACCGATGGACGTACCTGACCTACCGGATCAAGGGCAATCAGTTCGGCAGCCAGGGGTGTGTTGGTAGCTACATAGTTATTGGGTAACCGCAAGCCAAAAAATGTGTCCTGCGTCAAAACGTCCAAGCGACGGAGTCGATTAACCGGGCGTCCATTCTCATCGAAAACGGTTACGAAGAGTTTACCTTCCAGTAAGCCAATGTCCTGATAGAGCGCCGAAATAGGGAATTTCTCACTGGCCTGGCCATTGGCATTCGTCCGGCCCTGGCGTAACTCTTTCGGAAATACATCGGTTTTTACGGCATCGCCCGTTGGTGACTGGCCGTTGGCAATACGAAAGTCATAGTCGCCGAATCCTTTTGGCGCAAACGCTTTTCGCTTCAATTGCAGCTCTACTTCATAACTTCGATCGGATGCGGGTGGCCCGAATAGATTCATCGCCGTCAGCGAAAGCGTGACCGTTTGCCCCGCCTTGTAGATCGCGGGTAGGGTTGGGTCCGTTTGTTTATCCGTCACCACATCGACCTTGATTCGATCGGGAACAAACTCTTCAACGCTGATTGGTTCCGAAGTCAGCAGAACATTGTTGGCATTTAATACCTCAACGGTGTAGGTACCCGTTACGGCTGCCGGATCGAGCAGGACATCCGTTACTACAGCTCCCTGGACGTTGGTCGTTTTGCGAAATACCCGAACCTCCCGGCCATTGGGTGCCAGAAGGCGGACCAGCACGGGTATCTCGCCCACACTTTGCCAGCTCTGCGACCGGATAATCGTGTTGATGTGTATAGTTTCGCCGGGCCGGTAAATGTTGCGGTCGCCGTACACGAAAGCGTCAAACCCGGATTCGTTGTCCCGTTTCCCGTCTACCTCGAATCGGGAGGTTTCGATTTGTGTATCGGGCAGGAACAGAAAGTTAAAATCGTCCTGATCCGACAACCTGATGGCTGCCGTATTGGTGATGCTGGCCGTGATAAGCGCTATGGTAAAACCGGGAGCCTTCTCGCTTACTTTTTCGAATTTAACGAAGCCCGTACCATCTGTTTTCAGTGTGTAGACAGACTGGTTATTGCTGCTGATCAGGGTTATTTCGACACTTTGCAGGGGCTCGCCGGTTCGGATTGAGTTGGCCCAAACCAGAACTTCGTCGTTCGTATGACGAGCCATTAACCCAATGTCCGATACGGATACTAATTGGCTGGCCTGTAAAAAAGCTTCATCTTTAGAGGTCACCGACACCAGGTAGACGCCCTTCAATGGGCGATCCCGGAGTGGAGGCTCCCGGAAGGCCGTATTCTGATCGGGAAGGGCCAGGTTCAACGCCGATACACCCCTTACTTTAGGCAGATCGGCCGTTTCAACTGTTTTGCTGACCAGCACATCGCTCAAGTCGCCCGCTTCATCGTCGCTGTACGTAAACGAGCCGGACGGTCCCCATTCGCCGTTGGCCTTTTCTTTGTACTCTTCGTAGCGATTGGCGCGCAGGTAATGCAGGATGTTGTTTTCGTACACCTTCGCAATCTTCACCTGTATTTTGGGGACATTAACAATGTTGAGACCAATATTCTGAGCTCCTTTCGACGACAGGTAGAGTGCTTTTTTGGTTGCAAACTGAATACTGGCGGGCATTTTTCCGAAAAACAGATCGCGGGTTGTTGGTTCCTCCAGCTTTGTTCCCAGCACCCCCCGAATCTGATCGGTCATCGTCAGAACGTAGGTGTCCGTTTCGGTGAAGTTTCCGCGAATGATGAAGCCGTTCTCCGTCAGTTCAGCCGTTGTCTCGACTTTCGGCTGGATAGTGTAATATTGACTGAGTTCTCCGGCCTGCAATTCCTGCGTCGTGATGACCTTGACGACCCCCGTATTGTTGTCGAAACTTGTCTGTACATCGGCAATTTCGACCTTGTAGCGCGAGGGTAACGTACTCGTTTCTTCGATGGTCTCTTTCGTGACAAAGGCCGTGTTTGGCACGTTTATTCCTTTGCCCAGTTTTATGGACAGAGATTGCTCGTTTTTCAGGCCCGGTGCATTTGTAAGTGTCAACGCAATTGAATTCTGGGCATCATTGGGCGCGCTTACCACCGTGAGTGGCTTCTCCTCCGAAGAGAGGGCTATTTTTTCGACTACGTTTGCCGCTGAAACCGGATAGTTGAAATTAAGGCGGGTTTTGGCAACGGGCTGCCCCGTTTCTCCGGCGCGTGACCACCAGTTTTCGACGCCCGTCAGCTGTAGGTAGGGGGTGTGAAAGGCAATGGCTTCACCCGAAATTTTCAGGTCTTTTTTGTCCGCATGCTTCAGTAAGTCGCCGGTCAATTCGGCCCGGTAGTCTGTAGCCGGATCGAAAGCCAGGGATGGCGAGAAAACCAGTTCATTAGGGGCTGTCCATTTAAATTTTCCGCGAACGGCCGGTATAAAGCGCACATACTGGGTAGAGTCCCAATTGCCGAACTGGCTGGCTGGACCGACATTTTTGTTGAACGTAAAGATCAGGTTCTGGGTCTGTTGAACCTCATCGCCGAAGTTTCGCCCGATAACTGCTACATCGTTGAAGGGTAAGCGCGAACACTGGGCAAGAACGAGCGATAGTGCGCTAATTAAGAAGAGGTTACGGATACAGGAAAGTGCTTGCATGAGTGGTGGTGGTAAGGTGTCGACGATAGCGAGAAACGCTACTCAGCGCTGATGAGTGGATCGCCTGACAGAATGTCATTTGTTGTTTCTACCGTGTGGGCGTAAACTGCACATTAACGATCTTCCAGATGCCCGCCTGTTTAGCGCTCACGATCGAAAACGTAACGGTGTCGTCGTAGGCTTGCCCCTGGATAGTGCCCTTCGCCTGCCAGCTGCCCGTCATAACCGCTGAGTCGTCGTTGTACAGGCGCGTCACTTCATCCGAAACGAGACTTGTTGTAATGGAAAATGTCCCATTACCCAGTCCCTCCATTAGTGCCTCACCCTCAATGGACTGCCCGTCGAAACTGATCACATCCAGATCGCTGGAGATCAAGCGTTCCAGCGCTTTACCATCCTCATCGAGCAGGGCTTTGAAAAACGCATTTCCCAGGGCAGTAGGGTCCTGTGGTGGTGTCGTTGCCGGTTGAGCAAAACCGGTTGCTGTAAAGAAAAGGGTAATGAGCAAAGCGAAAGTGTGCCGCATGGGTTGGTTAATTTTTCTGGGGAAAAGTGAAAAGAAATCAGGGTAAAGCCAAATCAATACAGGACTTTCGAGAAATCAGCTACTAGCCGTACTCCGGTTTCTATGTGGCGCTCAACTAAACCATGAAACGGCTAGTAGCTGATTTCTCGAAAGTTTTGTCAACACATGATCACTCATTTCTGATAATTACGCGAATATCACGGCTTTGGCCCTTGTCGTCAGCGCAGGAAACCTTCAATAGTCCCGGTCGTGGTTTGAAAAATACGGCTTCCGTTGGCTTAGCCCGGCGGTAGAGTTTATCGTTCAGGTACCAAAATACGGTTTGCACATCGGCAGGCGTCTGACAGGCCAGTTCTAACTCCGTCTGTTGTTTCGACTTGATGAAGTACTCGCTTTTATCGTTCAAACTGGTAATAAGCGGCCCCGCCCGGTTAGTCTCCTGGCTGCCAAATACGCGCTCGCAGGCCGGATTGTGGGGCGGAATAGCATCAATGGGAATACTATGGCTTTGGTAAAACGCCCTGATCTCGGGCGATACGTTCGGGTAATCCCGACGAACCGCGCCGGAGTCGGGCCTGCAATGCGCGCAGTAGGAAATAGTCCTGGCTTCGTTGGTGAAAACGGCTTTCCGGTGCTGGCATCGCCGGTATCGGGAAATGCCCATGATGCAATAATCGATTACCGGATTAGCACAAAATTCACCCGGAACGTCGCCCGATTCGGGGCAGATAAGTCGGTTGCTGAGTTTCGTGGCCGTTTTAGGAACCTTGAACCAGCCCGTCGGTGAATTGTAATCCAGCACGTTGAACAGCTGAAACAACAGGGGCGTTGCTGTGTTGGCCCCGCTCAATTCGGCCACCCCCACGCCCGAAAAATTGCCAACCCAGACCCCAATGGTATACCGTTGATTGTACCCGATGCTCCACGCGTCACGCCGACCGTATGAGGTTCCGGTTTTCCAGGCAATACGTGGTAGGTGATAGCTATTATCAAAATTGTTGGGCAGATCCGGCCGGGTAATCTGGGTAAGCGTATGCGTGACAAGGTAGGCAGCCTCGGGCGTGAGCAGATGAGCCGGGTCGGTCGGGTGTTTCGATAAGGTGAGCGCCAGCGGACTCATGCGCCCTCCGTTGGCCAGGCCCGTGTACAATCGGGTCATCTCTTCCAGCGTAACCCCGCACCCACCCAGAATCATGGATAGACCCAGTGTCTTGGCCTGTTTCCGGATGGCCGAGAAACCCGCTTTTCGAAGCGTTGAAACGAGCGTCGGGGTACCTAGTTCGTTCAGTAACGCAACTGCCGGAATGTTGAGGGAATTGGCCAGCGCAAATTCTGCCGTGACGGGACCATTGAAATGCCGGTCGTAATTGTCCGGTTCGTAGCCGCCGAAGTTGGTGGGCACATCAGCTAGTTTAGTCTTTGGTGTGACAATCCCGGCATCGAACGCCAGTCCGTATAACAGGGGTTTAAGTGCACTTCCCGGCGACCGGACTGCCCGGACCCCATCGACCTGCCCACCGTCGACAGTGTTGCTGAAATCGGCCGAGCCAACGTAAGCAACAACCTCGCTGGACTGATTATCCACAACCAGCACGGCCGAATTGTAGATAGCATAAGCACGAATCCGGTTGGCATATTGCTGCACCAGCCGATCTGCCGTTGACTGTATCGCTGGTGCCAGGGACGACTGAATGATGGGAGCGTCGGGGTTAGCGAGCCGGAGCCGACGCGACAGGTGCGGGGCCAGTTGGGGCGCTTCCCGCCGGTAGGCCACGAGTGGTTCGTTCAGCGCATCGTTGATGGTAGTCTCGTTGAACAGGTGGCTCTTCCGGAATCGGGCAAGCCAGCGGTTGCGCTCCTGCACAACGAGCGCATTGTGTGTACCCAGCCGCAAACTCGAGGGCCGGTTTGGAATAATGGTCAGCGTTGTCAGTTCGGCCAGGCTTAATAAGGTCGGCGATTTACCAAAATACAGGAGCGAAGCGGACTTGAGCCCTTCGATATTACCGCCGTAGGGAATCAGATTCAGGTACAGCTGCAAAATCTCTTCTTTCGAGAAATGAAGTTCGAGTTGCAGGGCCCGAAACAGTTCGATGAGCTTGCTGGAATAGGTTCGTTCGCGTGGTTCGAGCAAGCGAACGGTTTGCATGGTGATGGTCGATGCGCCCGACGTTCGTCGTCCGGTTAACAGGTTCCGGGCAGCCGCGCGAACCATCGCGACGGGATTAAAACCTGGATGGTACCAGAAATATTTGTCTTCCTTGAACAGAATGGCGTCGCGGAGAGCGGTTGTAATCTCGTTTAGCTCGGCATACATCCGCCACTTGTCGTCTCGGCTCAGAAAGGCGTGCAGAATAGACCCATCCCGGGCGGTAACCAGGGTTGAATAAGGAACACGACTGCGAAGAGGAAAGAAAAAATCCAGGCCGAAAAAAATCAATAGAGCCACAAGAAGGGTTTTCACCAGACGGTATTGCCAAAACCGCTTGATGATACCGCCTATAGTTCTCAATATTGACCTGAACATCGTGATAAAGGGTATCGCTTCTCGTTATCCGTTGGTTTCAGAGAAGAATGCCTGCACTCCTTGACCAACGAAACCTTACGTAACATGACCATTCAATTTTTTGGTGCCGCCCGAACGGTAACGGGTAGCAAGCACCTGATTACCACCCCCAGCGGTATACAAATTCTGCTCGATTGCGGGCTGTTCCAGGGTATTGATACCGACGAGCTTAACCAGCAGTTCGGCTTTGATCCGGCGCAGGTCGACTACATGGTGCTTTCGCACGCGCACATCGACCATACCGGACTGATTCCCCGGCTGGTCCGGCAGGGGTTTCAGGGGCCAATTTACACGACTTCGTCCACAATTGATCTGTGCGAGGTAATGCTCATGGACAGTGCCCGGATTCAGGAGCGCGATCTGGAACGGGTCAACCAGCGACGTACCCGCCGGGGCCAGGCCGACATTGAGCCCCTCTATGATGAAAAAGATGTCCAGCAGGCCCTCGACCAAATGCAGGCCGTTGCCTATGGCCAGCCTTTTGTCATTTGCGATGGTGTGACGGCCTTATTGACCGATGCGGGCCACCTGCTCGGGAGTGCGTCGGTAAGTCTGACAATTCGGGAAGGGGAGGTCGAAAAAAAACTATTTTTTAGTGGCGATATTGGTCGTCCTGACGACAAAATTCTGAGATCACCCCAACCGTTTCCCCAGGCCGACTACATCATCTGCGAATCGACCTACGGCGACCGGCTCCACGAAGCTGAACCCGATATGAAAGCGCATTTATTGCGTATTGTCCAGCAAACCTGCGTTGACGGGCGGGGCAAACTCATTATTCCGGCTTTCGCCGTTGACCGGACTCAGGAGTTGATTTACGCACTCGATCAACTATCGAGCGAAGGGCGTTTGCCACGACTGCCTGTTTATATCGACAGCCCGATGTCGGTAAAGGCTACGGACGTCATGCGCGATCATGAGGAGGATTTCAACCCCGATATTCTGGCTTACATCAAGAAAGACGGTGATGCTTTTCAGTTTCCCAACCTGCACTACGTCACCGACGTGGAAGAATCGAAGGCCATCAATGACCTAAAGGAACCCTGCATCATCATTGCCCCGTCGGGTATGGCCGAAGCGGGCCGGATCAAGCACCATATCAAAAATAATATCAGCAAAGCCAACACAACTATTTTGCTCGTTGGGTATGCTTCTCCTAACAGCTTGGGCGGTGCCCTGAAACGGGGCGACAAAGAGGTAACTATATTCGGTGAGCGGTACGCGGTTGTAGCCCAGGTTGCCGTTATGGACTCTTTTTCGGCCCACGCTGACTACCGGGAGATGCTTCATTTCCTGAGTTGTCAGGATGCGGCCCACGTTAAGTCCCTATTTCTTGTGCATGGTGAGTATGAGAAGCAATTGATCTGGAAACAGCATTTGCAGGCGGCTGGATTTGAACACATCGAGATCCCGGAAATGGGCCACAAAGTGACACTATAGTCTGTAGCCGTGAGCGGCACGAAACGGATAAATCTTGCTAAAACACAAAACCCCCGGCTTATAAGCCGGGGGTTTTGTGTCAGCGAAAACGGCTACCACCGTCAGGTGAACCTTACCCGGGCGAAGCGACGATTTAAGACCGCGCGGTACATTTTACCAAACTGGACATAACACCAGCGTTTAAGTTGCTTTACCTCTTTAGGAATGAGCATTTTAATGGCTTTAGCCAGCTCTTTGTCGAAAAGATTTTTATCAAAACTTACCTTCTGAAGGATTGTCTTGATATACTCAAGCATGGAAAGCATAGGGCAACATATTTTCGGTTGAAGAAGCTAGGATATGTGAGAGAGGTTGGACAGTTCGTTCTTATCTTTGGTACCTTTATCCGTAACGGCTGATTTCATACATTGTTGCTTAAAATTAGTAATGTTTCTTGTAATATTCCGAAAAGTTGTTGTATTATTTTTTTGTTTCCTTTTCTCGGGATATGGGCAAACTATTGATAATCTGTCCTCTATCGAATTAGGGGCAACAACTTTTCCGATTGAACGGCCCTTCACCATTTCGCTCATCATTCCAAACAGCGAAACTCGTGCCACAGTTGCTTTTCCGGACATTAATGGTTTCGTTAAACGAGGTACCTCAACCAGTGTCACACCGATCGAAGTAGGTGGCAAAACGCTTACCAGTCAGATTATTACGCAGAATTACCAGGCTAAAGCACCCGGTCGCTTTCGGCTCGCGCCCTTTGTAATTGTGATAAACGGCGAAACCGTGCGTTCGGAAGGGGCGGCCCTTGTTGTTCAGCCGTCAGCAAGTTTGTCAGTACCGGGTAGCGCAACCCTCAGTACGGTTGAGTTGGTACCCGAAGGAGCGGCATTTTTGTCACTTCGGGCGTCCCGACAAACCATTTACACCGGCGAAGAAGTGGGGTTGACTTTATCGTTTTTTGTGGCCGATAATTATCCGTATGAACTTAGTTTTCAGTCGCTCGATAAACAGCTGCAGGCAATCGTTAAAAAAATTCGTCCAGCCAATTCCTGGGAGGAAAACGTTCCCATTAATGACCTGACACCGATCCCGGTCAGTATCCGCAAAAAGAAGTTCAGGGAGTATCGGATTTTTCAATCCGTTTTCTTTCCATTGTCCAATCAGTCGATACGCCTTCCAGCCGTATCGCTTCAGGTAAATCGCCGGCCAGTTATCGGACCACCGGCCTCCCAGCCCGAAACGGCCGTGTTCACCAGTCGACCGTTGGCAATTGGCGTCAAAGCGCTGCCCATTCACCCATTGCGGGGTCGCGTACCGGTCGGAACATTTCGACTGGAGGAAGCTCTGGAGCGCCAGTACGTTGTTGCCGGCAAGAGCGTGCGATACACGTTTTCTATTTCCGGGAAGGGTAATATTGCTACATTGCCAGCGCCCGGATTACTCGCCGGACAATCCGAAATAGATGTCTTTCCCCCCGAAGCCAGGCATACGATTACGCACGGTGGCAATGAGGTAACCGGTCGAAAAACGTTTACGTATTACATTGTTCCGCACCAAAATGGACTGGTTTCGTTGGCGAATTACGTGCAATGGGTTTACTTCGATCCGCAAAGGGCTCTCTACGACACGCTTCGGCCACAGCTCCAGCTTCAGGTTGGCGGAAACGGGGCGGGCGTTCTCACCAACACGAACATAGCCAGCAGTTCGGTTGTCACAAACGGTGAAACGGTACCTGGTGCACCGGTAGTCAATTCAATTTACGCCGGTGTCGAAGGCATGGACAGTACTCGCCAGCCGGTCAGTATTCCGGTGCTTATCCGGTCCATGGCCAATGTGCTGATTCTGGTTATGTTGCTGGGGATGGTTTTTGTCCTCGTTCGAAAATAGCATTAAGAAATAAATTCAGCGGAAAGGCGCATTGTCTTTTGGCGACTAATCGGGGATGATGCCCCAAAACAGGTAGCATGAGTAGTACATACGGAACGGTATTTAAGATTTCTACATTCGGCGAATCGCACGGGTCCGCCATTGGTGTTGTCATTGATGGGTGCCCGGCGGGGCTGGCGTTTGACACTGATTTTATTCAGCATGAATTAGACCGGCGGAAACCTGGTCAGTCGCGGATTACGACCCAACGGCGCGAAGCCGACGAGTTCGAAGTGCTATCCGGCGTTTTCGAGGGCCATACGCAGGGAACTCCCATTGCGCTAGTTATTCGGAATACCGATCAGCGGAGTAAAGATTATGGGCATATATCGGAGCAGTTCCGGCCTTCTCACGCTGATTATACCTATCAAACCAAATACGGATCACGGGATTATAGAGGGGGCGGCCGTTCGTCGGCGCGTGAAACCGCGGCCCGCGTGGCAGCGGGTGCAATTGCCAAATTATTGCTCGGCCAGGTAGGTATCCAGATTACTGCGTACGTTTCGCAGGTGGGCAAGCTGAAACTTGACAAGGCTTATTCGGAACTCAACCTGGCGCTGGCCGAAGAAAATGCCGTGCGCTGCCCCGATCCCGAAACGGCCGAGCAGATGTTTCAGTACATTGATGGTATCCGTAAACAGGGCGACTCCGTTGGCGGCATTGTCGATTGTGTCGTTACGGGCCTGCCCGCCGGGCTGGGCGAACCCGTGTTTGATAAACTCCATGCTGAACTCGGCAAAGCGATGCTTAGTATCAACGCGGTAAAAGGCTTCGAATATGGAAGCGGGTTCGCTGGCGTGGAGCAGCTTGGATCCGAACACAACGACGAGTTTTATACCGACGACAATGGTCGGGTTCGCACAAAAACAAATCAGTCGGGGGGTATTCAGGGGGGCATCAGTAACGGCGAGGATGTTTATTTTCGAACGGCTTTCAAACCCGTTGCCACGATTATGCAGGATCAGGACAGCGTCGATGTAAACGGACAGCCTGTCACGGTGTCGGGTAAAGGTCGGCATGATCCCTGCGTAGTTCCTCGTGCCGTTCCTATCGTCGAAGCGATGGCTGCTTTAGTGCTGATCGACATGTATTTGCGGAACAAAGCGGCTAAATTGTAAACGACCTTATCTAGTCAAAATTGGTATCTTTGATTAACCAGTGATGCTCGACATGGAAACAACAGCAACGCCTTCCCGTAGAAAACGTCCATTAGCTCCGCAAACAGTTGCCGAGTTTGAGAAGCGGCTTGCGCGAAAAAAAACCGACGCGAACTACGAGTTTGTCCGGGGGCGTATTATCAAAAAGTCCCCCACGAAACAGGAAGAGTTATTTATTGCTCGATTTTTGATGCGGGCATTTGCTAAAACGCAGTTGTACAAGAATGGAGCGGAAATGTTGTCGGAAGGCGATGCTTATGTAGATACATTTCGAAAACGTATTCCTGATCTGGCGATTTTTACAGACGAACAAATTCGGGAGGCTAAAACAGGTAAACGGTTTATGCCACCGTTCAACTGGTCTGGTATATAGCGCCGAAGCAACAGAAGATATACGCCTACACCTCGCCCGACGATATTAAGGTTTATAAGGGCCAGGATGTATGTTCGGCCTCACCCGTTGTGCCGGACTTTCAGTTTGTTATTCAGGATCTATTTCAATCCTAGCCATTTTATAGAACGCTGATTTTTATGATTAGTAAGAGTCGTTATGATCTCCAGGCCTTAAATCATAATTACTCTTACTAATCATAAAAATCAGCGTTCTATTTCTTCTTGAAAACAGCCTGCATGATAGCGAACCCCAGAAACGCGAAGCCGATAGCCTGAGCGGAAATGCCAACCGTCAATAGCGTACCGGTTGCCGCCCACTGATGGCTTTTGCCGTAAGCGCCCGCCAGTGTCAGGGCAAGGCCTGAAAGCCAGAAACCGGCGGCCAGCAGGATAAATTTATTTTTAATCGTAACCATTGGTTGGTCAATTCTGGATGGTTGCCCACTACCTTATGTTGAGTGCCCGTTTGCCTTTTTGCTATCTGATCGCCTTACTTTTTGCGGTCAGCCTACTGCCGGGACTAGTCACTGCACAACCCGATATGGCTCGTTTTTCGTTCCGCCGGGGGCTGATGGGTACGCAGTTCAATGTCATTTTTTACGCGTCCGATAGCCTGATCGCTCAGCGGGCCAATGCGGCTGTGAATGTTCGCATGGATTCGCTCAACCAGATTATGAGCGATTACCTGGACGGTTCCGAAATAAACGAGCTGTCCAAAACGGCGGGCTCGGGAAAGTGGGTGCCTGTGTCGGCCGATTTGTTTGCTGTTCTACAGAAAGCAAAAACGATTGCCAGTCGCTCAAACGGCCGTTTCGATCCAACCCTTGGCCCATTGACTCTACTGTGGCGTCGGGCCGTTCGGCGAAAGGAGTTTCCAACGGATCGTGAACGACAACGGGCCCGGCGAGCCGTTGGCTATCAATTCATGGACCTTGACCGTACCACTCGTTCCGTCCGGTTACGCCGAACGGGTATGCGGCTGGATGTGGGGGGCATCGGGCAGGGCTATGCGATAGACGAAGCCCGGAAGCGATTCGCTGAATTTGGGATCAACGCTGCTCTGATTGATATCGGGGGCGATATTCTAGTCAGCGATGCGCCCCCGGGCAAGCAGGGATGGCGGGTGAGTATTCATTTCGGTGGCGCAACCGATGCCGATACCACGACGATTCTCCTGAAAAATGCGGCTATTACAACCTCCGGCGATACCTATCGTTATCTGGAATACAAAGGTCGACGGTACTCGCATATCATGAACCCGCGCTCGGGGCTGGGACTTCGGCATTTTGTACAGGCCACGGTGCTGGCACCCGACGGTTACCGGGCGGATGCCCTGACGAAAGTATTCAGCGTAGCAGGCCTTCGCAAAAGCCGCCGACTGGTAAAGCGTTTTCCGGGTGTCCGGCTGTTGATTCTGGAAAATAGACGAGGCCGATTGCACAAATGGCAATCGGCCCCGTTTTACTGATTTTCATCATCTGATCTTTCGCGAAGGCGGATTATACCGTTACCGTTTTTCCTGGTACGGCAATCGGGTATAACCCATTGGCGTCGGGCAGGCTTTTGGGCATAGCGTCCCAGGCAAGCTTGTCGGGGAAGAGGTCAATCTGCGAATTCAAGGCTTCATCCCACTTGACAACTTTACCGGAATACGTAGCCATACGGCCCATAATGGCAGTCATTGTACTCTTGGCTACCCGCTCGGCGTCGGCAAACTTATACTGACCTTTTGCAATGGCGTCGAACAGCTCGTCGTGCTCAATTTGGTACGGGTTACCGTCGTTTTTGGCGTTGTGGCTGTAGATAGGCTGACCGTTGTAACCCAGCAGCGCACTGGTTCTTTTCTCCATGCCCTCTACTTTACCTTTAGTGCCCAGGAACATTTCATCTACCCGGCTATACGTGCCTTCGTAGTGGCGGCATTGGCTGTTTATGGTCGTACCATCGGCGTATACGAAGTCAACGATGTGATGATCGAAAATCTCGCCGTAATCTTTGCCCGTCCGTACCTGCCGCCCACCCGTTCCCTGACAGGAAACCGGATAGCTATTTTTTACCCAGTTGGCCACATCGATATTGTGAACGTGCTGCTCATTGATGTGGTCACCGCAGAGCCAGTTAAAGTAGTACCAGTTTCGCATCTGGTAATCCATCTCGCTTTGGTTGGGTTTGCGCGGTTTTTGCCAAACGCCACCGCTGATCCAGTACACCTGACCACCAACAATATCGCCCAGTGCACCGTCGTGAATACGCTTGATCATTTCGCGGTAGCTTGGCTGGTAGCGCCGTTGCAGCCCAACGACTACATTCAGTTTTTTCTTTTTGGCTTCTTCCGCAGCCGCCAAAACCCGCCGAACGCCCGGTGCATCGGTGGCTACGGGCTTCTCCATAAACACCTGTTTATTCTGGCGGACGGCCTCTTCGAAATGACTGGGGCGGAAGCCCGGCGGAGTCGCCAGAATAACAACGTCGGCCAGAGCAATTGCCTGCTTATAGGCATCGAACCCGACGAACTTATGATCTTCCGGTATATCCACTTTCGGCGAACCATCGGCTGCTTTCAGTCCCCGTTCCGTTAAGGCCTTGTACGCATCGTCCAGCCGATCACGAAAGGCATCTGCCAGCGCCACTATTTTAACATTCTGCTTCGTATTCAAGGCCTGTTGAGCGGCTCCCGTACCACGACCACCGCACCCGATCAGGGCTACTTTTATCGTGTCGTTTACCGAGAAATGATAACCCGGGTTACCAGCCGCTTTAGTCTGAAAAGGCAGGCCACCCAACAAGGCACTTCCCGTTAAGAGGCCAGATGCCTTGAGGAAGTCCCGGCGTGCCTGGTTCGATTCATGTGTCATATGCAGAATAAATTTCGGTTGAGAGAGTTGTTTACTACTAAAGCTAAGGCGGTTAGAAATTTACTAGCCATCGGGCTGTATGAAACACACAGGCTACGAAAGAAGATTTTGGAATTTATTAATTGCAAGAAAAGTTTGCACGAAATGGAGACTTATCCGTATGTTAGCGTCTACGACAAATTCGTAAACAACCTTCTATTTTTTACTTTACGCTTATGGGAAGAACTACTACTTATTTGCTATTGCTTCTTGGTTTGCTTGGCATATCCAGCATCAATGCCATGGCCCAAACCAGAATTGCCGGAAAAGTAACGGATGATGCGAAAAAAGAAGAACTAGCCGGTATTAGTATTGCGGTCAAAGGCAAAGTTATCGGCACCATCACGGATCAGAAAGGTAATTTTTCGCTGACGACAACGACCCCAACGCCTTTCACCATTGCCATTTCGGCCGTCGGTTTCCAGCCACAGGAGTTTGTTATTACCGGTAACCGAACCGATCTGAACGTAAGTTTAACAGAGCAGGTAACTATTGGGCAGGAGGTTGTCGTTTCGGCATCGCGGGTGGAAGAGAGCGTCCTAAAATCGCCGGTGTCCGTTGAGCGGTTGGATATCCGCACGTTTCAGTCTACGCCAGCCGCAACTTTTTACGACGCGTTGCAAAACATCAAAGGCGTGGACATGAGCACGCAAAGCCTTACGTTCAAGTCGGTCAACGTTCGCGGGTTTGGCTCGAACGGGAATACTCGGGTGGTGCAGTTGCTCGATGGCATGGATAACCAGGCTCCCGGGCTCAACTTTTCGGTGGGTAACATTGCCGGGGTGTCGGAGCTGGATCTGGAAAGTGTCGAACTTCTGCCGGGGGCGGCTTCCGCACTTTATGGCCCGAATGCCATTAACGGCCTGTTGTTGATGAACTCGAAAAGCCCGTTTCTGTATCAGGGGTTGAGTGCCTACGTGAAGGGGGGCGTTATGAATGCCAGCAATCGGTCGACGGCAACGACGCCCTTCTACGATGCCGCTTTCCGCTATGCCAAGGCTTTCAATAACAAACTGGCCATTAAAGTCGGCGTTTCATACCTGACGGCAAAAGACTGGCAGGCAACCGATTATCGGGATCAGAGTTTCTCGAACGGCTACAACCTTGACAGCGGTACACGCACCAACAACCCCGGCTATGATGGGGTAAATATTTACGGTGATGCCAGCGCTAACCTCTACTCTAATTTATTTGGTAACGGCCAGCCGGGTACCGGAGCCAGTGGAACGTCTGCTTTCCTGGGGGCTATTGCCACTACCCAGATTCCGCAGGCGGGTAACCGAACACTCCCCCAGTTAACGGGTCTGACACCGCAGCAAATTTTCAATGCCATCATTCCGAACCTGAACATCTCACGGACGGGTTATCAAGAGAGCGATCTGGTCAATTATAACGCCACGAACCTCAAACTGAACGGCGCCTTGCATTATCGGCTGAACGACAATGTGGAGGCCATTATTCAGGCTAACTGGGGCACGGGTACAACCGTGTATACGGGTGCCGATCGCTATTACATCAAGGGCTTTAAGCTGGGTCAGTACAAGCTCGAATTACGGGGGTCCAACTTCTTTGTTCGGGCGTATACCACGCAGGAGCGTTCGGGCGATGCCTACGCCACGGCCATTCTAGGGCAGGGTATTAATGAATACTGGAGCGGTAGTGCGGCTACCTGGTTTCCCGCCTATTTTAGAAACTATGCTCAATCGGCTCTGGGAAGTTACGCGGGTGCATACCTAACCGCGCTCGGGTCGGGCCAGTCTCAAACTGCTGCTTTGTCGGCTGCGCAGACCTATGTAAACAGTCAGCAAACGACACTGTTAAATCAGGCTCGTGGCGTTGCCGATCAGGGACGGTTATTACCGGGCACGGCTGGTTTTCAGGAGGCTTTTGATGCGGTAACGGGCAAGCCGATTCCCGGCGATGCAAGGGGCGTTGGGGCTCGATTCCTGGATAAAACCAATCTGTATCACGGCGAGGTGATGTATAACTTCACGAAGCTGATTGACCCCAAAACGGTTGAATTAATCGTGGGTGGAAATGTTCGTCGGTATGCGCTGAATTCGGAAGGGACTTTGTTCGCCCGTGACGAAAATGGGAAAGAGTTCACCATCGATGAATTTGGGGCCTATGCGCAGGCGTCCAAAACGCTGGCCGATGTACTGAAATTAACCGGTTCGATTCGTTACGACAAAAACCAAAACTTCAAAGCACAGATAAGTCCCCGTTTTTCGGCCGTTCTGACGCTTGCTAAAATCCATAATTTCCGGGCGTCGTTTCAGCGGGGTTTCCGGATTCCAACCACCCAGGACCAGTATATCGATCTGAATACGCCCACCGCCCGGTTAATTGGTGGGCTACCGTTCCTGAAGGATAAGTATAATCTCAATACCAATCCGACGTATACCCTTCAGTCCGTGCAGGCGTTTGGTGCGGCTTTGCAACAGGGCGGAACAGCGGCTTTACCACAAGCCGTTTCCCTATTACAAAGAACGCCTAACCTGGGTTACGATCCGGAGCGCGTCGAAACGTATGAAGTTGGTTATAAGGGGCTGATCGGTAAAAAACTGTTCATTGATGCCTATTACTACTACAACCGTTTCCTGAATTTCCTGGGTAGCCAGATTGTTGTACAGGGGGCAACACCTGTCTCTGTAACGGACCTTACTTCGACGCTGCAGTTGATCAGCGGATCGACCCGTTCAGTGTATTCGTACCCGACCAATTCGCCAACCCAGCTGAAAAACGCGGGCTGGGCCGTTGGTGCCGAGTATGTGCTGCCCGGCAATTACACGGTTGGGGCTAATGTATCGTCGAACTACCTGATCGATCAGGATAAGATTCCGACGGGCTTCGTTACGTTCTTCAACACACCGAAGTATCGGTATAATCTGTCGTTCGGCAACCGGAACGTACGCGGTACGGGGTTCGGTTTCAATGTCGTGTACCGGCAGCAGGATTCGTTTCTGTGGGAGGGGAGTTTTGGCAATACCGAAGCAACGGCTCGCCAGCAGACAATTATTCCGTCGTACAGCACACTCGATGCGCAGGTCAGCAAAAAACTCACCAGCTTCAAGTCTATCCTCAAAGTGGGTGGTACCAACCTGACGGGCAAGCTGTATACCCAGGCCTGGGGAAATCCGAGCGTTGGTTCGATGTACTACATAAGCCTGACATTCGATCAGTTAATGAACTAGGCCGCATGCCAATCATTTTTCAGTGCCCCGCCTTCGATGAGAGCGGGGCACTTTTTGTTTGAGTCAACCAATTGCTATTCGAACTTTTAGCCTGCTTCTGGCCTTTTCCAACCAAGTCAGACTCCTTCCACAATTCAGGCCAGTACGCTATTGAGTAACGCTACCTCTCCAGATCAACCGTCCGATACTGCATCGGCTGCTTTGCCCCGCAATTTGACGCTCCTGCAAGGCACCGCGTTGAACATGATCGACATGGTCGGCATCGGCCCCTTTGTGGTGTTGCCGCTGGTCATTAAAACCCTGGGCGGTCCGCTTTTTATGTGGGCCTGGGTGCTGGGTGCATTTGTTTCGATGATCGATGCGTTTGTCTGGGCGGAACTGGGAGCCGCGTTTCCCCAGGCTGGCGGCAGCTACAACTTTCTGAAAATTTCTTACGGCGAACGGCGCTGGGGACGACTGTTATCTTTCCTGTATGTCTGGCAAACGCTCATTCAGGCTCCTCTGGTGATGGCATCCGGAGCCATTGGCTTTGCGCAGTACGCGTCTTATCTAATGCCCCTGGATGAGTGGCAGCGCAAAGGCGTTTCGGGAGCGGCCGTGCTGATTATCATTGCTTTACTATATAGGAAGATCGACTCCATTGGCAAAATAGGTCTGGTTATGTGGGGTGCTGTCCTTCTGACGCTTGGCTGGATCATCATCGGTGGATTGAGTAATGCCCGGATACCCCTGGCCGACACGTTTCAGTCAATCGGATCGGTGAGCGGTGGCGTACTGGCGGTCGGACTGGGGCAGGCGTCTGTAAAAACGATCTATTGCTACCTAGGCTATTACAATGTTTGTCACCTGGGCAGCGAGATTCAAAAGCCCACCCGGAATATTCCGGCCAGTATGTTTATTTCGATTGCCGGTATTGCGGCCCTGTATCTGCTCATGAACCTGAGCGTCGTGAGCGTGGTACCCTGGCAGATCGCCCAGAATAGCAACTTCATTGTCAGCACTTTCGTCGAGACGCTTTACGGTCCCGACGCGGCCAAACTCGCCACCGTTCTGGTCCTGCTCGTGGCTTTTTCCTCGCTTTTTGCCGTTCTGCTCGGCTACTCGCGCGTACCGTATGCGGCTGCGGTCGATGGGCAGTTTTTTAAAGTATTCGCCAAACTTCACCCAACCCGGCAGTTCCCGTACGTGTCGCTGCTTTTCCTGGGCGGACTGGGCTTCGTGTTCAGTCTGTTGTTCCGGCTGGGCGATGTTATAACGGCTATTCTGGCTATGCGGATTGTTATTCAGTTCGTTGGTCAGGCAGTTGGTTTAATGTTGCTCCACCGCCGACGAGCCGCTTCTGAGTTTCCCTTCCGAATGCCGCTTTACCCGCTCCCTGTGCTGCTGGTTATTGGCATCTGGTTGTTTATTTTCTTCTCGACTGGTCCCAAGTTCATGCTGTCGGGGATAACCGTGATCGGTCTGGGCATTGTGGCTTTTCTTATCTCGGCGGGTGTTCGGAAGCAATGGCCGTTCGAGAAATAATGGTTGCTTTTCAGCGTTGCTGCAATAGATCCTGGTCAGGGTAACCCCACGCGCAGATCTATCCAGGACACATCGTCTTCGCCATTGAGGTTATTGGCCGCTGGCGTTAGGGAGCCCGGTCGCGAATCTGGGTCAGCAACGTCCGATGACCAGATCTGAGCCAGATTGGTCGTGTATCCGGCAGACGTTGCCATAGCTGTAAAGACGAGTTGCGTACTGGCATTGGCCGCCAGCGAGGCAATTTTTCCTTCAACAATAACGTAGTTTCCGCCTGTACCTACCACATCGAAGCCTGGCGATGATCCGGTGGGAGTCAGTCCGCGCAGCGTATCACGAACAACAATATTGGTCGCGGTTAAACCACCTGCATTACGAATTGTGATGGTAAAAACTATCGGCTGGCCTCGGGCAGGTGTACGCTGATTGACGGTCATGGTCAGGGATAAATCCGCTTTGGCCGGATCGGGCGCGGGCTGACTGGATGAAACGGTGGGCAGAGGCACCTGATTCGGATTTGGTGAACTGTACACACTGCTGGCACTGGCTGAAGTACGACTATCGATAGATGCTGCGTCGTCCTGACCGTCGCCCGTACCTGATCCTGGCTGGCTATTCGGATCGGGCAAATTGCTGGTCATAATCTGAGCCGCATTCACGAAGGTACCCTCCTGCGTTGGTTGAAGCTGGTAAGCGAACGTAGCGGACTGGCCGTTTGCCAATGACAAATTACTGCTGCTGATGGCCGTGCCGGAGTCTACCACACTGGCATCGCCCCCGGTAAATTTCATATAAGCTGGTAGCTGATTTTGCCAGCTAATGCCCGTCGCGTCGTCAGGCCCGGCATTGTGTATGGTTAGTGAGTAACTAACCGGCTGATTGTTGACCAGTATTCGACTGTTGCTTTGCAGCGATAGGCTCAAGTCGGCCGAAGGAGAGACCGGACTAACCACATTCAAGGTGTAATCTTCAGCTTCGCCATAATAATATGTTCCGCAGGAGTTATCGGGCACAGAATTGTAAACAGTTACAGCCCGGATGGATAACGCACCCGCCGATAAGCTGGCTGGCAAAGAGATATCACCCGTAAATTGTCCAACAACGGTGTTGTTCGCTGATTGAAACAGCCGCTCTCCCTGACTGTCGTTGAAAAAACCATCTCGGTTCAGATCAGCCCAAATGGCTACGCCCTGGTTATAATTGTCATATAGGAAGTTGCCCGATACGGAAACTGACGTTCCGGCCAGAACGGTGGTCGATGTTGTGAAAGTCCCGTAGCCATCGAGTGAGCATCCGGAGTCCTGGCTTAATGGAGCGTTGTTTACCGACACCCTGGAAAAGCCTACTGGATAATCACAGGCATAGACAAACACCGGACGGCATACTGGCGCTTTGATACTTATTGTTTTGCTTATTCCCGTTGTTGAGTTCGACGGTTTGACCCGGTAATAGTAAGTTGCTGCCGTGATCATTTTGGTGTCAGCGAACGCAGTCACGTCGGGCCCGACGCCCCCAATCGGTAAGAAACCCGACGTGGGAGAGCTGGAACGTTCAATAAAATAACCCATCTCATTCGTGCCGTTATCTTCCCAGGTCAATACAATGCTGTTGTTATGGACGGAAGCCGCCAGATTGGTTGGTGCCGGTACCGTAGTTGACGGACAGTTCAGCGAATAAGCCGTGTGGGTTTGGCGTAAGGCCAGCGCTGCCTGCATCCGGTCATGTTGCCCTGCGGTGAAGTCATGTACGCAGGGGAAATAATAGGACATGATGTTCGATATAGATGGGCTGTAAGCCTGCCCGTTGGCATCGCGGGCCGTACTGTTTGGGTCGTATTGTGGACAGCCGTTGGCATACGTGAGATTGGCTCCTGAAATATTGTAAGGGTCGGCGGGTGTATCGCATACATAATCGCCTTCTGTGGTGCAGTTAGCCCCGGCGTCACGGGTCACCAGTTCGAGCGTGGTTCCTGAACCCAGTGTACCCGTTTCGGTACGCTGCCCGAACGTGTGAACAAGGTTGAAATTATGACCCAACTCATGCGGTATGAGCCGATTGCCCATGTCCTCTTCATTTCCAACCTCGTTCATGATGAATGAACGTGTTGAGAAAAGGTCGTTAGCCGGATAATAGGCGTAACCACCCGCACCCGATGCAAACGAGTTCACATAATACTGGTTCATGGCATTGGTCGCGTCGTGCCCCTGGGTCACGAGCGTTTCGTTGCTGAAACTATCGTATTCGGTGTCGTTGTCGACATAATCAGGCGTGGTTCCGCAGAAATAAAACTGTATTCCAAACCCATTCAGCAGGTAATAGCTGTTGGTAACCGCCATAACCTGGTTAAGGGTTGTCAGCGACATACCACCCGTACCGTCGCTTCGCCGGAGAATGTGCGGGCGAATAGGTACGTAAGTAATACGGGTAAACGCGGCATTGGATGATCTTTTGGCAGCCAGTGCCTTTGCGGCTTGCGCATTGATTTCTTTTCGTTGCTTTTCGGTTAAGTCAGAAATGGCGCAGCGTGGAAGATCGGGGTGAGGAATGCTCTGTGCAGAAAGAACGGTTGATAAAAATAGCCATATAGTTAATAGGTGTAGATATTTTCCCATAGAAACCTTTTAGTGGGAAAATATCTACAAAAATTGTGCCTTAGTAAGCTCTTTTAGTGTGCCTGCACGCCTGCTCAGAAAACAGCTATTAGTCTGGTTATATGCACAGGTAACATTCACTGAAGGCAATGAAACACAGGGATAGTCTGTATGAGCTCCATGCCTCGAACAACCAGGTTATGACTTACAAAAGCGCATCGAATAAAATCTCAGCAGGGTGCTGTGATTTTCGACTCGTACCGTCTTTTATCTGGTGGCGGCAGGATGTGCCGGGAGCCGCAATAATCACCTCATTCGGTAGTTGACGAACGGCTGGAAACAAAACCAGTTCCCCAACTTTCATCGAGATGTCGTAATGCTCGGCTTCGTATCCGAATGAACCGGCCATGCCGCAGCAGCCCGACGGAATCAACTGAACAGTATAGTTTTTCGGCAGAGACAAGGCCTTCTTGCCCGGAACCAGCGAGGATACCGCTTTTTGCTGGCAGTGACCATGTAGTTTAATAAGCCTCGTTTCGGTAGTAAACTGTTCCGGTTTGATATGACCCGCATCCAGCTCACGGGCGATAAACTCTTCAAACGTCAGAGCATGCTCGGCGATGCGTTTGGCATCCGCCATTAACGACTCATCGACCAGGTCAGGATACTCATCGCGGAAGGTCAGAATCGCTGATGGCTCTAAGCCGACCAGCGGGGTCTCGGCCGATACGACATCTTTCAGCAAGCGGATGTTCTTCTCCGCCAGTGTTTTGGCGTACGTAAGCATACCCTTCGACAAGGCGGCCCGACCACTTTCGCCATGCTGGGGAATGGTGACGGTGTAGCCCAGACGCTCCATCAACTGAACGGCTTTTTGCCCGACTTCAACATCATTGAAGTTGGTGAATTCGTCGCAAAAGAGCAGGAAGGAACGTCCCGAGGGCTGTTTACTCCTGGATACTTGCTGGTTGTTCCGATCTGTAAACCATTTTTTCAGGGTTGTTTTGCCCATCATCGGCATCGTTCTGTCGGGGTGGAAACCGACCATTCGATTGGCCACGCGCCGGAGCGATGGCGTACCCAAAACACCGTTCCAGGCCCAGGGCGCCATAGATGCCAGACTGGACAAACGGGCAAAATTAGCGATCAGCCGCGACCGGATCGGAATGCCGTTTGCTTCGTAATAGTGTTGTAAAAACTCCGCTTTCAGCTTGGCCACATCTACGTTGGATGGGCATTCGCTCTTGCAGCCTTTGCACGACAGGCAGAGGTCATACGTGGCTTTAATTTCCTCGTGGTCAAAGCGATTTTCCTTGGTTGAGCGAGTCAGCATTTCCCGCAGGATGTTGGCCCGCGCCCGCGTTGTATCTTTTTCGTCGCGGGTGACCATGTAGCTTGGGCACATAGTGCCGCCCGACGCCTGGGTCTTACGACAGTCGCCCGAGCCGTTGCACTGCTCTGCATGTTGCAATACGTCCTGATCTTTATACCGGAAGTACGTTTTGAACGCAGGCGTTTGCTGGCCGGCTTCGTACCGTAGAAACGTGTCCATTGGGGGCGTTTCTACGATTTTGCCGGGATTGAAAATACCCGCCGGATCCCAGGTATGCTTGATTTGCCGCATCAACTCGTAGTTGTGTGGACCCACCATCTGCGGGATAAACTCGCCCCGAAGCCGTCCGTCGCCGTGCTCACCTGATAACGAACCATCGTATTTCTTAACCAGTGTGGCAATTTCTTCTGCGATCATCCGGTATTGCCGGTGCCCTTCTTCCGTTTTGAGGTTAATGATGGGCCGCAAATGTAACTCACCCGAACCCGCGTGGGCGTAATGCACGGCGTGCATGTGATGCCTAGCCAGAATCTCGTTAAAATCACGGATGTAATCGGGTAAATCGTTGACATCAACGGCCGTATCTTCAATAACCGCCACAGCTTTTTCATCGCCGGGCAGGTTGCCCAACAAGCCAAGTCCCGCCTTGCGGAGCGTCCATATTTTCTTACTATCCTCGCCGAACAGCAGCGGGTAATGATAGCCCATATTGGCAGCATGCATGTCGGCAATCATGGTTGCCGAAAGTGCCTCGATTTCAGCCCGTGTTTCGCGGGACAGGTCAACGACCAGAATAATCGGGAAGTGGTCGGTGGGCGTCTTCTGGACGAAGAAGCTGTTTTTGCGCTGCTCCGGGTTCGAATCGGCCCGCTCCAGAATAATATCGTCAATCAGTTCAACCGCGTACGGTTTGTATTTGAGCGCGGTTATGGTAGCTCGCAACGCTTCGTCGATGGAGTGACAGTGCACACACACCAGCCCGTTTTCTTTAGGCGGTAAAGGAACAATATTCAGCTTGATTTCGGTCAGGAAACACAGCGTGCCTTCCGAACCGGCAATCAATTTCGCCATGTTAAACGATTCACCTTCCGGCGTAAACGGCTGCATATCGAGCAGGACATCCAACGCATACCCTGTATTGCGTCGTTCAATGGTTTTTTTTGGGAAATTTCGTCGTATTTCTGCCTGGTTATCGGCATCCGACAAAATGGCATTTGCCTTTAACAGAATTTTGTCGGCCAGCGTTGCCGAGCCATTCTTACGACTGGCTTCACTGACCTGTTTGGTAAAATCCCAGCCGCTGACCGGACCGAATTCAGCCTCCGATCCATCGGCCAGCAACACGTTTACGGACCGCGTATGTTCCCGGGTATCCCGATACACGACCGAGTTCGAGCCGCACGAGTTATTACCGACCATACCACCAATCATGGCCCGGTTCGCCGTCGACGTTTCGGGACCAAAATACAGACCGTAAGGCTTAAGAAACTGGTTCAACTCATCACGAATAACGCCCGGTTGTACGCGTACCCACCGTTCTTCGGTATTGATTTCCAGTATTTTAGTAAAATGCTTCGACACATCGACAACAATGCCGCTGCCTACTACCTGACCCGCCAGCGATGTGCCTGCCGTACGAGGAATCAGGGCTGTTTTATGCTCATTCGCAAAAGCAATCAGTGTTTTAAGGTCATCGACTGTTTTAGGTATGGCCACCGCGGCTGGCATCTCCCGATAGGCCGAGGCATCGGTCGCGTAAAGGGTACGATACGTGGTATCATCGAAGAGATCGCCAGTTAACTGGCTGGCAAGATTTTTAAGGAGGTCAGCACTCATAGAAGCACACAAACAGCGTATTGACAGTCAGGCAACGAAATAGTTAGACAAAAGTAGGCGTAAATACTACATTTTTTTGAGTTCGTAGAGTAAAAAATAGGTGGGGGGTGTTTACAAATAAAATTATAGTTTAGCTTCTTTGGTTTATATCGTAACGTATTGACAGATAGGTTTTAATAAAATACAATGTACTATTATAAATTAGAATAATATAAAAATGCTGTTTTATTTTAACATTTATTTTGATACAATTTTGGCAAGAATTACTTAAATTTTAACCACATTTCATTTGTATTTTCGTCTTATCCTGGTGTAATTCGCCAAATGGTTCAGGTTTTATTCAATAATTTCTCGCCAAGTTGATAGAACACAGTGCCCGAATGCACCCTTTTGGGCCCGGTCGAATAAGCTGGAGACGAGGTAGAAGTAACTGGTAAAGCTTAACTAAACGAAGAATAAATATCTATTCATTTTTACTGTAAACCTATGATGGACAAATCCTACAAATTGAGTCACTTCGGTGGTAACGTAGGTCAGGTTGGCAAACGCCAGCCTCAGGTATCCAACCAAAAGGCTTTCTTTGGCTTTCTGGCGATGCTCGTAATGGTGCTGCTGTTAGGAAATACCGCAGCGTGGGCACAGGGACGTACTGTGACGGGGAAAGTAACGGACCCAACTGGTTTCGGCTTACCGGGAGTGAGCGTTCAGATTAAGGGAACGACACGGGGAACAAACACAAATGCAGATGGTGTGTATACCCTGACGGATGTGGCTGATAATGCCACGATCATCCTTAGCTTCATTGGCTACACAACGCAGGAAGTTAGTGTTGGTACCAAATCTACTGTGGATGTCAAACTCGTCGACGATACCAAAGCGCTGCAGGAAGTAGTTGTTGTTGGTTATGGTACGCAAAAAGCGAAAGACGTTACCGGTTCGGTAGCTACGTTAGGGCCGAAAGACTTCAACAAAGGGGTTATTGCGTCGCCCGAACAGTTGCTGCAGGGTCGTGTAGCGGGTGTACAAATCACGCCAGCCAGTGGTGAGCCAGGCGCTGCCAACAACATCCAGATTCGGGGTGCTGTATCGCTACGCGGTGGTAATACACCGTTGTACGTAATTGACGGAGTTCCTCTCGATGGGGGTGACTTCAGCAGCGGGACACCGGATTTTGGTACAGGCTCGACAACGGCTCGTAACCCCCTGTCTTTTCTTAACCCAAGCGATATCGAAAACATCTCGGTATTGAAAGATGCGTCGGCTGCCGCCATTTATGGAGCACGGGGTGCCAATGGCGTTGTTCTGATCACAACCCGGAAAGGAAAAGCGGGTGCACCGCAATTCAATTTCTCGGCTTCTGCCGCTGTATCGACATCGTTGAAGAAGTACAATCTGCTCTCAGCTACCGATTTCCTGGCTGGTGTAAAAGCAGCGGGTGGCGATCCAACATTATCGACCGTTAATGCTGGTGCGTCTACGAACTGGCAGGATCAGATACTTCGTACGGGTGTATCTCAGATTTACAATGCCAGTTTCGGTGGTGGTACCAACGATACACGCTACCTGTTCTCCCTAGGTTACCAGGATCAGCAGGGGCTTGTAAAAGGAACGGGTCAGCAACGGATTACGGGTCGTATCAACGCATCACAAGATCTGTTCAACAAGAAAGTAACGGTAGCCGTTAATGCAACCACCTCGTCGGTAGTAGACCAATATGCCCTGACCGGTAACCAGGCTGGTGCCTTAGGAAACCTGTTTGGAGCTATGATTAAGGCCAATCCTACTTATCCGGTCTTTTCAAACAGTAGTGACACGGCTTATTATCAATTAGCGGGTGGTGCATATCGTAACCCACGGGCGATGCTAGATTATTACCACGATAGAGGGGTTACGAACCGGACACTGGCTAATTTGAGTGCTACCTGGACTATTCTGGATGGCTTATCAGTTAAAGCAAACTTCGGTATCGACAACTCTACTTCAACCCGGACAACCACGATCGACTCGCGTTTGAATGGTCAGTTTACGGTTCCTCTGGGCTCTGTAACAAACCAGGTATATGCACCTGCTGGTTCGCCGGGTGGAGCGGCTTACATCAATAACCTGAGCCGCCTGTCTAAACTGGTCGAGTATACGGTTAACTACAACAAAAACGTTGGTCCTGGTGCGCTCGAAGCGGTAGCCGGTTTTGCTTACCAGACGTTCGGGACCAGGACGAGTTACATAGCGGCCAGTCGTTTCCCCTTCAATGAGTCGGTCATTGATTATGCCGATAATATCGGATCGGCTAATACCCTGACAGGAACAGCCATTGGTGGTGGTTCGAGCCGGAACCAGAACGACCTGCAGTCGTACTTTGGCCGGGCTAACTATAACCTCAAAGAGAAATACCTCTTAACGGCAACGGTTCGGGTAGATGGTTCGTCGCGTTTCGGTATCAACAACAAATACGGAACATTCCCGTCCGTGGCGGCTGCCTGGCGTCTGTCGCAGGAGGAGTTCATCCCAAAGAATATCTTTGACGATCTGAAACTCCGCGCTAACTACGGAATCGTGGGTAACCAGGACTTTACGGGTGGTGCATCGAAAATCATCTATACCTACAACAACACGGGTTCTCAAATTCAGCAGAATAACCCGAATCCGGATCTGAAGTGGGAACAGAATACGACGACGGGTGTCGGTGTTGACTTTAGTGTGCTGAAGGGCAGACTGGCTGGTTCGATTGACTACTACCACCGGGCTGGTTCGAACACACTGTTACAGGTGTTCTATGCACAACCTGCTCCGGTTAACTACAAATGGATCAACCTGCCAGGTGAAATTATCAGCAAAGGGATAGAGCTGAACTTAACCTACCAGGTTTTCCAGAAACAGCAGTTTGGCTGGGAGGCATTGTTTAACCTGACCACAGTTGATGTGAAGGCACAGAACATCGGTACGGATCAGGCCGTGGGGGGCATTAGTGGACAAGGGCTATCGGGTGCTTATGCCGAACGCATTACAAGCGGTTACCCACCATTTGCCTTCTTCATTCCAACCTTCACAGGCTATGATGCCAATGGATACGCAACCTACGCCGATAATGGCCGTGCTAACTACCAGGGAAGTCCGTTTGCTAAACTACGCCTTGGTCTGACCAACAACTTTACATTTGGTCAGTGGACGGCCAGTTTGTTCGTGAATGGTCAGTTTGGCGGGAAAATCTATAACAACACGGCTAACGCATTATTCGCTAAAGGTGCCCTCAAAAACGCTGGTAACGTAACGTATGATGTAGCCAACAGCTCAGAGAACGGATTGAATCCAGCCTCGGTATCGACCCGTTTCCTGGAGAAAAGCGACTACGTGCGGATTACGAACCTGACCATTTCGCGTCGGTTTGATTTACCCCAGGGTGGCTTTGCCAAGTCGCTTTCGTTATCGCTCACTGGCCAGAACCTGTTCATCTTTACTGGCTATACCGGGTTGAATCCAGATGTTAACACGGTTACGTTTAACAGCAATGGTAATGGTATTCCATCGCTGGGTATCGACTACACGCCGTACCCAACGCCCCGTACAGTAACACTGGGATTAAATCTTGGATTTTAAGCAAGCTTGAAGGCCTTCGGGCCGTACGTATTAACCATATTGGTTGACGCACGAATAGAAGGCCACAACACACTAATTTTTTATACAACATGAACGTATCTAAATACCAGACCATTGGAATCCTGACGACTACCCTGCTGGTTGGCTCGTTTGGTATCAATGGCTGTACCAACCTGGACGATAAAGTGTTTGGCTCGCTTTCATCGACTGATGCAACCCCCGGCGCTATTACGCTGGATCCGGCTGCTACATTACAGGGCGCTTATACGGCTTTGTACCCGATTGCCAACAGCCAGGGCCGGGCCTATGCACTGGAGGAGCACCCATCGGATGAAATGATGGGGCCAACACGCGGTACGGACTGGGACGACTTTGGTGTATGGCGCAAATTGCACCAACACACCTGGGACTCCCAGCACGTAGAGGTGTTGAACGCCTGGAACGATTTGAACACGGGCGCATTCCGGGCTACGCAGGCCGTTTATGCTGCCGGATCGAATCAGTCGTTAGTGGCTCAGGCTAAATTTCTGCGTGGTTTTTTCACGTCTTACATTGTTGATTTGTTTGGCCGAACACCGGTTCGTCAAGTAACGGATGCTGCCGATGCCAATCCAGCCGTACTAAGCCGTCAGGCTGCGTCTAACTTCGCTATTGCTGATTTGCGTGCGGCTTTCAATGCGCTGCCTACGTATACGACGGCAACAGCAAACACCGCAACCAAAGAAGCGGCCGCGACTATGCTGGCTAAAATGTACCTGAACCGGGCCGTTTACAACAACTCGCCATCCAGTCCGGCAGGTCCTTATACCTTCGCGAAGACAGACATGGATTCGGCGGTTTATTTCGCCAATCAGGTGATCTCGTCAGCTAAGTTTGCGTTGACATCGAAAGGCAAGTACTTCGATAGCTTCCACTGGGAAAATGACTCCCGCTCGCAGGAATTGATCTTAACGATTCAGAATACCTCAACGGCTCAGCCAGGTAGCGTACAGAACCGTTATTTCATGACGGAGCACTACAACCAGTACATTGGTGCCTGGAATGGTTTTACGACGCTGGCCGATTTCTACAACAGCTTCGAAGCTGCTGACGAACGCCGGGGGGCATCACCATCCGATCTGACGCCCCAGACAGGTATGACGGCTGGCTTTCAGGTTGGTCAGCAGTATGGCGCTCCTGCATCGGGAAGCACCGCGCTGGTTCCGCTGAAAGACCGCAGCGGTAATCCGCTGGTCTTTACGCCATCGGTCAATATTGCTCTGGCCAACGAAGTTGCCGGTATCCGGGTCATCAAATACCTGCCAAATCCGCTTAGCTACAACAACCCAACGAATGATTATGTCCTGCTGCGTTATGCCGACGTTCTGCTGATGAAAGCGGAAGCAATTGCGCGGGGCGGTACCGATCCGCAGGGGCAGACGGCTGCTACTATTGTGAACAACCTGCGTACAACGCGGGGTGCATCTTCCTTGACAACGGTTGATCTGACGGCTATTCTGGCCGAACGTGGTCGTGAGTTGTACTGGGAAGGCTGGCGCCGGAGCGACCAGATTCGCTTTGGTGTATTCACGAACCCAGTTGATCAGCGCCCAACCAAATCGCCTGATACGGCTGTGTTGTTCCCATTCCCACAACAGGCTATCGACAGTAACCCTAATCTGCAACCGCAGAATGCCGGGTACTAAGCTAGTCTGATTTGATTGACAGAACAGCAGCCCAGTATCGGGCTGCTGTTTTGTTTTCACCCCCATCGCAATACGCCTTATTCGATAGCGTTTATTGGCCAATGAAAGTTGTTATCTTCGTTCTTAGTCTTCTTGCCTGCGTCGCCTGTCGTGATAATAAACCCCGATTTGTCGTTACTGATCCGGCAGAAACAGGTGTTGGGTTTACAAATCAGTTGACTGAAACAGAACAGGAAAATGTACTGACATTTGAATATTTCTATAATGGAGCGGGAGTGGCTGCCGGCGATCTTAATAATGATGGCAAATTAGATCTGTATTATACGGGGAATCAGGTCGCCAATAAACTATTCATTAACAAAGGCGGATTTGCTTTCGATGACATAACCATAAAAGCGGGGGTAGCCGGCCGCGTGGGTGGCTGGAAAACGGGCGTTACGCTAGCCGATGTGAACGCGGATGGCTGGCTGGATATTTATGTTTGCTATGGAGGGTTACGACCCGATTCGCTCCGCAAAAATCAACTGTTCATCAACAACCATAACCTAACCTTTACCGACCGGGCCGCTGAGTACGGATTAGCTGATTCGGGCTACTCGGTGCAGGCTAATTTTTTCGACTATGACCTGGATGGCGATCTGGATTGCTTTCTTATCAATCATAATTTAAAGAATTTTCAACGTAAGGAAGCCGCGGTTGTGCGAGCCCAACGGGATTATAATGCGGGGGATAAACTATTCAGAAATGATAGTAAAGATGGGTTAGTCACGTCCGTTCACTTTACGGATGTATCCGAACAGGCGGGCATTAAAGGGAATCCGTTAGGCTTCGGACTCGGCGTTTCGGTGTCGGATATTAACCGCGATGGATACCCCGACGTGTACGTTACAAACGACTTTGTTGAGGATGACTATTGCTACATAAATCAGGGAGATGGTACGTTTCGGGACGAGTTGCGGAGCCGGATCGATCATACGTCTTATTCGGCTATGGGTGCCGATATTGCTGACCTGAACAACGATGCCCGTCCCGACATCATGACACTGGACATGCTGCCAGAGAGCAACGCTCGTCAGAAGTTATTGCCCTGGCCAGACAACTGGAATGTGTACCAGGCCCAGCTGAAAAATGGTTTCTGGCATCAGAACATGCGAAATATGCTCCAGATTCAGCAGCCTAATGGCGAGTTCGCTGAAATCGGTCAGTTAGCGGGTGTGTCGGGTACCGATTGGAGCTGGGGCGTTGTACTGGCCGATTTTGACCTCGATGGCTACAAAGATATTTTTGTCAGCAATGGTACGCTACGCGATTTTACCAATGCTGATTTTGTCAAATTTTCCGATGATAACGCGGCTCGTCAGGCGGGTGGATCTGTGCTCGACCAGATCAAGCAAATGCCATCGACCCAAACGAAAAACTATATTTTTCGAAATAACCATGACCTGACGTTCACGAATGAACAGGTTGCCTGGGGATTCGATGGCCCCACGATCTCCAATGGCTGCGCTTACGCCGATTTAGACGGCGATGGCGATCTGGACCTCATTACAAACAACCTGAACGAACCCGCCCGAATTTATCGGAACAATACCCAGGAAGCCGCCCCGACAAATTACCTGACTATCCGACTGAAAGGCCCGTCCCGAAATCCATTTGGTATTGGCACTACGGTAACTGTCGGGGTCGATAAACAGCAACAGGTGCAGGAGTACTTCCCGACGCGGGGATTTGAGTCCTGTAGTCATGGCGATCTGCTGTTTGGAACCGGTCCAGAGACTAAAGGAATGCAGATTACCGTGCGCTGGCCGGATGGCAAAGCGCAGGTACTCTCCAATGTAACTCCTAATCAAACGATGACGCTCGATTACCGCCAGGCACGAACCGGCGGACTGCCCGCGCCGACTCGCCCAGGCAATCAACTTTTTTCAGCGGTTAATGCTATTGAGTTTACGCACAAACTCGATTCGACAAACAACTTCGATCAGCAGATTCTATTGCCTATTCAGTATGCTGCTACTGGCGTCCGCATGGCCACCGGCGACGTGAACAACGATGGACTGATGGACTTATTTGTGGGGGGTAACAGGTTGCAACAAGGGCAACTGTTTTACCAGGATGCTACCGGTTCATTCAAAGCGACCCCCTTGCCGGATATGCTGGGCGGAACCAATACGGATGCGGTGCTGATTGATGTAAACGGTGATAAACAACTCGATCTGTACGTGGTCAACGGCGGTTACAGCGTTCGAGAGGCCGAAAAGCGGCAGGACCAACTCTGGCTCAATAACAAAGGTACCTTTGTGGCTAAAGACTTACCCGCCGAAACTGAAAACGGGAGTTGCGTCAACGTGATTGATATTGACCGCGATGGCGATTCGGATTTATTCGTGGGTGGGTCGGTTCGTCCGTTTAAATTTCCGGCAGCCGATGAGAGCTTTCTATTGATCAATGACGGGAAAGGAAACTTCAAAAAGCAGTCGCTTGGTCAGTTGGGCATTGTGTCGGATGCAGCCGTGCTGGATGTTGATAAAAACGGCTGGCCTGATCTGGTAATCGTTGGGGAGTGGATGCCCGTTACGGTTCTGTTGAACCAGCGGGGAAACTTGTCAACCAAAAACCAGAAGACTTACGATAATCTGGCTGGTTGGTGGAACCGAATTGAAAAGGCCGATCTGGATGGCGACGGGGACGATGATTTGATTGTTGGCAACCTGGGTCTGAACACGCAGATAAAGGCCAGTGAAGACCAACCGGCTATGTTGACCTACGACGATTTCGACCAGAATGGTACGCTCGATTTTTTTATGAGTTACACCGTTCAGGGGAAGGCGTACCCGGCCTACTCGCGCGATGAGATTTGTGAGCAGGTACCATCGTTACGGAAGCGTTTCACCACTTACCAGGCGTATGCCGATGCTACCCTTAGCGACTGCTTCGACGAAAATCAGCTCCGTCAGGCCAAAACCAGGCAGATAAATGAATTGAGAACGATCATTCTGGAAAACAACGATGGGGAGTTCATCGCTCATCCTCTTCCGGCAGTAGCTCAGTACGCTCCTGTTTACAGTATTCTGGTGGATGATATTGATCACGATAAAAAACCGGATTTGCTGCTGATGGGCAACAATTCCCGCATGCGATTGCGTATCGGCAAAGTAGATGCCAATCATGGACTGTTGTTGCACAACGATGGGAACTGGCAGTTTAGCGAACGCTCATCGCAGGAAACCGGCCTTTCGGTACGGGGCGACGTGCGCGACGCAAAAAAAGTAGACGACTATATTATTGTTGGTGTCAATGGAGAAAAGATCCTGACCTTCAGGCAGAAACCTCGGTAGAAGAGGAGTGCCTACCCAATGCGCTGGTCGTCTCGATTGAACACGTAGCTTGATAAATTAACCAAACAGATGAATAAGAAATTAGGCTTGCTGGCCATCTGCCTGGGTGGACTGCTGGCATGTCATACAGACCCCAAACCACTTTTCGAGAGTTTACCCGCTTCCGAAACGGGTGTGGATTTTGTGAACCGGAGTCTGGACAAAAAAAACTTCAATATCTTCAACTACCGTAATTTCTACAATGGGGGGGGCGTCGCGATTGGCGACGTGAACAACGATGGTCTGCCCGACCTGTTCCTGACGTCTAACTTCGAAGCTAATAAACTGTACGTCAACAAAGGCGGGATGAAGTTCGAGGATGTTACCGCGAAGGCAGGAATTATCGGGAAGAAATTTTGGTCGACGGGCGTTACGTTTGCGGATGTCAATGGTGATGGGCTACTGGATATTTATGTCTGCAATTCGGGTAGTCGGGATGAGCGGGGTAATCAACTATACATCAACCAGGGCATCAAAAACGGGGTACCCACCTTTGTCGAAAAAGCCAAAGAGTATGGATTGTTCGATGGGGGCTTCTCGACGCATGCCGCCTTCTTCGATTATGACCGCGATGGCGACCTGGACATGTACCTGCTCAATAACAGCTTTACCCCTATGGATCGGCTGGGGTTCGCCAACATGCGCGATACCCGCGACCGGCTGGGCGGGGACAAACTATTTCGCAATGACGGGCCGGGTAAGCCGTTCAAAGACGTAAGCGCCGAAGCGGGCATTTATGGCAGCCTGATCGGTTTTGGACTAGGCATTACGATCGGTGACGTGAATAACGACAACTGGCCGGATATTTATATCTCGAACGATTTCTACGAGCGCGATTACCTTTACATAAACCAGAAGAACGGTACCTTCAGGGAAGACATTGAGAATGAAATGGGGCATATCAGCCTGGCATCGATGGGTGCCGACATTGCCGATGTCAATAACGATGGTAATCTGGACATCTTCGTCACGGATATGCTGCCAGACGACGATTACCGGCTCAAAACAACGACGGCCTTTGATAGCTATGAGCTGAACGAGCTCAAGGAAACCCGCGATTTTCACCACCAGGATTCCCGAAATATGCTTCACCTCAACAATGGCGACGGCACCTTTTCGGAAATCGGTCGCATGGCAGGAACCAGCGCCACCGATTGGAGCTGGGGAGCTTTGCTGTTCGACATGGACATGGACGGCAAAAAAGATGTATTCGTGGCCAACGGTATTCTAAAGGATTTGACCGACCAGGATTACATCGCTTATCTGGCCGATAATCCTGACCTGCAATCCATGATTCAGGGCACCAGAAAGTTCGATTACAAAAACTACGTCGACAAGATGAGTTCCAGCCCCCTGCCGAACTACGCCTTTCGGAATACCGGCAACGGGATGCAATACGAAAACAAAGCCGCCGACTGGGGGCTGGGTGAGCCTAATTTCTCGAATGGCTCGGCTTATGGTGATCTGGATAACGACGGTGATTTGGATCTGGTGGTTAATAACAACAATTCGCCCGTGTCGATCTACAAAAACACCTCGGTAGAAAACGATAAGAAGGCGTTTCTGCGCGTACAGCTCAAGGGAGGTGGCCAAAACCTGAACGCCATTGGCGCCAGAGTGTACGTTTACCAGGGACAGGAAATGCAGTACCTTCAACAGATGCCCAATCGGGGGTTTCAATCGTCGGTAGACCTGACTATGGTGTTTGGTTTAGGCAGCAGTGTAGCAGGCAAGCCGCCGGTTATTGACTCACTCGTTGTCATCTGGCCTGATCGTTTCAACGGCGTCGATAAGAAACAGGTCATTCGCAAACCTGGGATCAATACAACGTTACAACTCGCCTACAAAAATGCGGATCAACTGGTGCTGCCGGCTGCTAAGCCAAACCCGGCTACACGCCTGTTTGCCGATGTAACGCAGGCCGTCAAGCTTGATTATGTGCACAAGGAAAATGACTTTGTGGACTATAACCGGGATGGCTTGCTGAAACAACTGCTCTCCCGCGAAGGCCCTGCTCTGGCGGTAGGGGATATTAATGGAGATGGCCTGGAGGATGTTTTTCTGGGTGGGGCGGCCAACATGCCCCGGTCTTTGTACGTCCAACAGCCGGGGGGCACATTTGCTCTTCAAAAACAGCCGTTTCTGCTGGATGCTATCTATTCCGAAGATGTAGCTGCTACCTTTTTTGACGCTGATGGTGACAAAGACCTGGATTTGTACGTGGCAACGGGCGGCAATGAATTTGACGATATTACCTACCTGGCTGACCGGTTTTACCGGAACGATGGCAAAGGAAATCTCACCTGGGACCGAACCATGCCCCGCAGTTTGAACAACAATTCCTGCGTTGCGGCTGCCGATTTCGATCTGGATGGCGATCTGGATCTGTTCGTGGGTAGCCGGATGGTTTCGGGGCAGTACGGCCAGAATCCTGATCAGTTGTTCATGGTGAATGACGGGAAAGGAAATTTCAGGAAAGCAACGCCGGAGTTCATGTCATTTGCCAAAGAGATTGGTATGGTGAAAGACGCCGTCTGGGCCGATATTGACCATGACAAATACCCTGATCTGATACTGGTAGGCGACTGGATGCCCATAACCATTCTGAAGAACAAACAGGGAAAAGGATTTGAACGTATTGAGAACAATGTGCTGGCCAGTACGGGCGGCTGGTGGAACACGGTTCATGCCGCCGATCTCGACGGCGACGGGGACACGGATTTTGTGCTCGGCAACCTGGGTCTCAACAGCCGATTAATGGCGTCGGATGCGCAGCCCGCTCATTTGTACGGTAATGATTTTGACCGGAACGGCTCTTACGAACAGATCATTACCTGCTACCGGCCCGGCCCGGACGGCAAAGCCCATGAGTGCGTGGTGGTTCAGAAACCTGATTTACAAAAGCGGATTCCATCCATCAAGACCAAGTACATCAAGCATACCGATTATGCGAAAGCCACGTTTGAGGATATCTTTTCGGCGCAGCAGCGTGAGGGAATGACCGTGCGGACCGCCCAGATGGGAGAAACATCCATTCTGATCAATGACGGCAAAGGAAATTTTACAATCGAAGCCCTGCCAATTCAGGCGCAGACGTCACCCATTCAGGCCATCCTGACCGGCGATTACAACCACGATGGAAAGACTGACATCCTCTTAACGGGTAACTTCTTCGATGTACTGACTGAAGTCGGCCGGTATGATGCCAATTACGGTTTATTGCTGCTCGGAAACGGTAAATCGGGTGATGGTAAACTGAGATTCACCGGCACAAAGCCCGAGCAAACCGGCTTCTTCGTCCGCGGGCAAATTCGGCGTATGCTACCCATCCGTAGCGCCAACGGAAGTCAGTTCATCGTATTGGCCAAAAACAATGATCGTGCCCAGGTATTCTCGATCTCGAAAGGCGGCAAACCATGATACGGTATCTAGGTAGTTTCGTCGCTTTCGCTCTGGCCCTTGCCGGTTGTTCGTCGAATCCAACGGCGCCTGAAAAGCCGCTTTTTCAGGCACTGGATTCGACGAAAACGGGGGTTGGCTTCCGCAATGCACTACACAACACCGACAGCCTATCTATTCTGGATTATCTGTATTTCTACAACGGTGGGGGGGTGGCTGCCGGTGATCTGAATAACGATGGCCTGAACGACCTCTACTTCGTTTCTAATCAGGGGTCCAACAAGCTTTACCTGAACAAGGGGAAGTTTGCCTTTACCGATGTAACGACCCAAAGCAGCACCGCAGGCCGGGCCGACTGGCAAACGGGCGTAACCATGGCCGATATTAATGGCGATGGGTGGCTCGATATATACGTGTGTGCCGTCAATCAGTTTAAAGGGTTGAAAGGGGTTAATGAACTCTACATCAACAATGGGCCGGGTAAGGATGGTATCCCAACATTCACAGAACGAGCTGCCGAATACGGGCTGGCGTTTGCCGGTTTCTCTACCCAGGCGGCTTTCTTTGATTACGATCATGATGGAGATCTGGACTGCTTTCTGCTGAATCATGCGGTCCACACATCCCGCAGTTTCGACAACGTGTCAACGCGTACTAACCGGAATCGCGAATCGGGCGATTACTTATTTCGTAACGACGGGATTAAAGCTGGTCAGGCACATTTTACGGACGTGAGTGATCAGGCGGGTATTTTTGGCGCTGCCATGGGCTATGGTCTGGGGATATCCGTTGCCGATCTCAACAACGATGGCTGGGAAGACCTGTATGTGTGCAACGACTTTCACGAGGATGATTACTACTACGTCAATAACCACAAAGGGGGCTTTGTGGAGTCCGTTCGTCAGGCGTTTGCGCATACAAGTCGGTTCTCGATGGGAAACGATATCGCCGATGTAAATAATGATGGTTTTCCGGATGTCATGACCCTCGATATGTATCCGGCTGACGAGGCTGTCGAGAAGTCATCGCAGGGCGAAGATCCTCTGGACACATATCGATACAAGCTTTCGTATGGCTACATGAACCAGTATAGCCGTAACTGCCTGCAACTTAGTTTATCCGGCAAGAAATTCGTGGATATTGGCGTGATGGCCGGGGTAGCCGCCACCGACTGGAGCTGGTCTCCCTTGCTGGCTGATTACGACAATGACGGCATTAAAGATCTGTTCGTTGCCAACGGCATTGCGCGCCGACCGAATAATCTCGACTACATCAAATACGTTTCCAGTGAATCATTACAAAAGGCGTTGAGTGTGTCGTCGAAACTGGACGAAAAAGCAATTCAACTGATGCCCGAGGGAAAAGTACATAATTACCTCTATCGCGGAACCTCCAGCCTTCAGTTCGATGATAAGTCGGTAGTCTGGGGTTTCGAAATGCCGACGCTTTCCTGCGGGGCTGCTTACGCTGATCTGGACAACGATGGCGATCTGGACCTCATTACAAATAACATAAACGATCCCGCCGGGCTATACCGAAACGAGGCAACGACATTGTTTCCGGCTAACACCCATCTGACGATCAAGCTTACCGGTAATTCCCTGAATACGTTCGGCATAGGGGCCAAAGTTATCCTGAAGTATGGTGATTCATTGCAGTTTCAGCAATTGATGCCCACCCGGGGGTTCGAATCGTCGGTGGCACCTGAATTGCTGTTTGGGCTGGGCAAGCGGTCGTCCATCGATTCGCTGATTGTGATCTGGCCAACCGGTCGAATGGAGGTTCAGACGAATGTCAGGACCAACCAGGTCATAACCCTTCGGCAAGAAAACGCGCAGTTGGACGGCACCCTGTACCGCTACACCGATGATACGGGCAAGCCTATGTTTGCAGAGGTGACAAAAGCGGATTCAATACCTTATCGCCATCGGGAAAATGGTGATTACCTGGACTTCGTTCGTGAGTCGCTGATGCCGTTCAAGGTATCTACCGAAGGGCCGCACCTTGCCGTGGGTGACGTAAATGGCGACGGTCTGGACGACATATATGCCGGTGGCGCTCGCTGGCAGGCGGGTAGCTTACTGATTCAGCAACCAAATGGCAAATTTGGCTTGTCGACACAACCCGACATCCAAAAAGACTCAGTATATGAAGACGTGGATGCTGTTTTCTTCGATGCCGATGGCGACAAGGATCTGGATTTATACGTCGTATCGGGTGGTAATGAGTTCTACAATAAAATGCCGGAGCAGTTCGATCGGCTTTACGTGAACGATGGTCGGGGTAAGTTTAGTCGGGTAATGGATGCGCTTCCGCCCATGTACGACAACAAAAGCTGCGTTCGGCCGGTAGACATTGACAACGATGGTGATCTTGACTTATTTGTGGGGGGGCGTGTGGTGGGTATGGCTTACGGAAAGTCGCCCAATTCCTATTTACTGATTAATGATGGCAAGAGGGGTAGTCAGCCACACTTTTCAGACCAGACTGATAAACGGGCTCCTGACCTGCGTAAAGCCGGTATGGTGACAGACGCCGTCTGGGCGGACTATGACGGCGATAAGGATGTCGACCTGATCGTGGCGGGGGACTGGATGCCGATTCAGGTTTTTGCCAACGATAACGGAACACTTTCTGCCGTAAAATCCATTGCTGATACGCCCCTGAGCGGCTTCTTCCAGCGAATTATTGCGGCTGATTTTGACCGCGATGGCGACATTGATCTGGTAGCGGGTAACCTGGGAACCAATACCAAACTTCGGAAGGCCCCCGATTCGCAACTGCGGATGTGGATAAAAGACGTTGATAACAACCAGAGTACGGAGCAGATTATTGCCTATAAGCGGGAAGACGCGTGGTTCCCGCTGGCGTTTAAGGATGAATTGGGTAAACAAATGCCCAGCATTATCAATAAACGATTTACGGACTATGTATCCTTCGCTGGCAAGCCGCTCGATGCTGTTCTTACGGATGATGATCTGAAAGGAGCCGGGGAGTTTACAGTTAATCAGTTTGCTTCCGTTTATCTGGAAAATGCAAACGGTAAATTTGTTGTTCATGAGCTCCCTATGCTGGCCCAGGTATCGAAACTATTTGCGCTACAGGCCATTGATATTGATCATGACGGTGATCTGGACGTATTGGGGGGCGGCAATTTCTACGGTGTAAGTACCTACCAGGGGCGTTACGACGCCAGTTGCGGGCTGGTTCTGCGCAATGACGGCAAGGGGAAATTCGTCACGCTCTCACCGGTCAACTCGGCTTTTCTGCTCAATGGAGAGATTCGCGATATCCGGCCGGTACGCACGGCGCAGGGCGTTTTGATTGTGGTGGCCCGCAATGATGCTGGTTTGCAACTGTTCAGGCTACTGAAATAGGTATTTCCCAAAACAGCATTGCGGTGTAGGTGAATGGCCTCAGACGTGTCTACTTTTCAGCAGATTCGTGACTTGTCAGCACAATTGATCTTCGTTTTGTCTGGTATTTTCCGTTAATTTTGTACGACTGAATCAAGCCTATGGGGATTGATTTTCACGTTAACTTGTTACGCTAATATGAACTATACGCTTCGCTTTGGCTATCTGCTGGCTATCTGCCTGATCGGATTGACCGGTTGCCAGAAGCCCGCATCTCCCGCCGAATACAATGCAAAGGCTGCTAATCCCGAATACTACAATTCAGCCCTGAACAAACTAACGGAAGTCGTTATCCACGATATTTTCTCGCCCCCCGTTGCCAGTCGGATTTATTCGTACGCAAATCTGGCCGGTTATGAGGCACTTGTGCCGTTTGACGCTCAATATGAATCGCTGGGCGGTAAGTTGAAACGTTTTCAGAGCGGTCCTAAGCCCGAGGCCGGGAAAGAGTACTGCTTTCCGTTAGCGAGTACCCGGGCATTCTTGACCGTTGCCAGAGCGCTGACGTTTTCAGTTGACTTTTATGACCAGTTCGAGAAGCCGTTCTACGAACAATACAAAAAAGATGGTGTTCCCGATGAGGTATACGACCGCTCAATGGCCTATGGCGAAGCCGTCGCGAAACATATTCTGGACTATGGCGCAAAAGATAACTACAAACAGACGCGGGGATTTAAACATACGGTTACGAACGAAGAGGGGTCCTGGGTGCCGACACCGCCCGCTTACATGGATGCCGCTGAACCTCAGTGGAATAAGCTTCGCTGCTGGGCCATGGATACCTGCAATCAGTTTATGCCACCACGGCCTTTTCCCTTTAGTCTGGCCAAAGGAAGCCCCTACGAAAAAGAACTGGATGAAGTATACCAGATCGGAAAAAACCTCGATAAACAAAAGCAGGATATCGCCTATTTCTGGGATGACAACGCGTTTGTGATGAACGTGGCAGGTCATGTTATGTATGCCAGCAAAAAAATGACGCCGGGTGGCCATTGGCTGGCCATCGCGCAGACAGTTAGCCGGAAACAAAAATTAACGATGATGCAAACGGTCGAAGCGTACGCACTTACGTCGTTTGCCTTAAGTGATGGATTCATTTCGTGCTGGGATGAGAAATACCGCAGCAAAACAGTCCGACCAGAGACGGTTATCAACAAAACGTTCGATCCCAGATGGACGCCTTTCTTACAAACGCCCCCTTTCCCCGAGTACCCCAGCGGACATAGTGTCATCTCAACAGCAGCCGCCACGGTGCTGACCAATCTGATGGGCGACAATATCGCCTTTACTGATTCTACCGAATTTCCGTACGGGCACGGTGTCCGGTCATTTACGTCCATTCGGAATGCGGCCGACGAAGCGTCAATTAGCCGGTTGTATGGGGGTATTCACTACCGGTCAGCCTTGGCGAACGGGCAGGTTGAAGGGGAAAAAGTTGGAAAATGGGTGATTGAGAAGATTCGCACTCGTAAATCCGGCGTGGCTCAACGCTAGCACGTGTTCTATTTCATTCCGTAAAGTCTCTACTGATCATATCTTTAGAGACTTTTTTTGTGACGATCTGACCACACAAACCTCTCAATAGGATTACTTCATTTTCCTGGAAATGGCATTATTTTTAGTCTTTTTTTAATCTAACTTCTATGAGCGTAAGATTTTTGTTAGCTAGTCTGTGGTTCGCTTTTAGCCTGACACCGGTAAGTGCACAGACGCCATCCAATAACGCCGACTGGCAAATTGTCGGTCAGAACATTAACCCGGCAAATTATTATGGAATTACCGTAGCCAATGGGATGATTGGACTGGTGTCGTCGCCGGAGCCCATGAAAGTGAAAGATGTGGTACTCAATGGCGCGTTTGACACCTACGGGCGGGGGCGGGTTTCGAACATTCTTAAAGTATTCAACTTTGCCAACATGAACCTTGAGGTGGATGGCCTACGGTTGGGGTCGAAAGACATAACCAATTACCGCCAGACGCTCGATATGCAGAAAGCAGCCCTGACCACCACGTTCGATCATACGGACAAAGTGAGTGTTCGGCAAACGATGATGGCCCTGCGTCATCTGCCCTTTTCGGAGTTGACCATGGTTGAGATTACCGCGAAGAAGGATTGCGAAATCAGCCCCATGAGCGTCATCGAAACACCGGAAAACCTGAAAGAAGTCAAGAATTTCTATTCCGAAATTGACCGCTCTCACGTAACGATCCGCCTGTTGACGTCTGTCGCCAAGAGCCCATCCGGCCGGCATACGGTAGCCGCTTCTACGAGCTTCATTTTCGAAGAGCCCCATGGTCAGGAGCCCGATGTTATTCACGAAGACTGGGATTACAACATGCACTTGGCTAAATTTAAAAAGCGGCTAAAGGCTGGTGAAACCTACAAATTCAGCGTCGTTGGCTCGGTATCCTCCACTGCGCACACCGCCGATCCGCACAACGAAGCGGAACGGCTGACGCTGTTTGCTGCGCTCGAACGCACAGAGCGGCTTTTGCTACGCCACAATGCCGAGTGGGTTAAACTCTGGCAAAGTGACATTGTGATTGACGGTGATCCAGATACGCAGAAAGCGGTCCGATCGGCTCTGTATCATCTGTACTCGTTTGTCCGGGAAGGAACGGGTTATAGCTTGTCGCCGATGGGTTTATCCGGATTAGGTTACAATGGGCACGTTTTCTGGGATACCGAACTTTGGATGTATCCGCCCATTTTAATGCTGAAGCCTGAAATTGCCCGATCTATGCTCGAATATCGCTTTGAGCGCATGAAAATGGCGAAGCAAAATGCCTTTAGTCACGGGTACGCGGGCGTCATGTTCCCCTGGGAGTCGGACGCCGATGGGCAGGAAGCTACGCCCGTCTGGGCATTGACCGGGCCGTTTCAGCACCACATAACGGGCTGCGTCGGCTGGTCATTCTGGAAATACTACCAAGTTACGAAAGACAAAGAGTGGCTCAAAACGCGCGGTTACCCTATGTTGAAAGAAGTAGCCGATTTCTGGGCTAGTCGCGTAGAACGTGAGGTCGGACCAGGGGGACAGCCCGGTAAATTTCACATCAACAACGTAATTGGCGCCAATGAATGGCAGGAAAATATAGATGACAACGCGTTTACGAATGGCATGGCCAAAACGTCGTTGCAATATGCCATACAGGCCGCTCAGGAAGTAGGCATAGCGCCTAATCCGGACTGGAAAGTAGTGGCTGACAATATCCCGATTCTCAAGTTTCCGGACGGAACAACGAAGGAGAACCGGACTTACGATGGTGTTATGATTAAACAGGCCGATGTGAATCTGCTGGCTTACCCGCTCACGATTGTCAACGGCGAATCGGCTATAAAAAAAGATTTGGCTTACTACGAACCACGTTATTCGCCGGAAGGGCCTGCCATGGGTTGGTCGGTATTGTCAACCCTCCACGCTCGCCTTGGCGATTCGGACAAAGCGTATGACTGGCTCTTAAAAAGTTACGCACCTAATCAGGTACCCCCCTTTGGCGTACTGGCCGAGACGGCTGGGGGAACAAACCCTTATTTTGCGACGGGAGCCGGTGGCATGTTGCAGGCGGTGCTCAGCGGGTTTGGTGGCCTGGACATTACCGATAATGGCATTGTTCAGCTCAGAACAAAGCTACCCAGAAAATGGAAGTCGCTGACAATTAAAGGGGTTGGTACGCAAATGAAAACGATTCAGGTAAAATAGAAACGGGCAGTTTACAGACAGGATGTACTACTAAGTGCAGCCTGCTGTAAACTGCTTCTTAATTTTTACCATTGTACAACGGGTAAACGAGTAGACTGAAGTTCGAGCTGGATATCGGTTGTACTAGTCGCCATTTTGTTGAGCGAGATGTAAACGGTTTTGATCGCATTTTCGATTCGTTGCCAGCCTTCCTCGCTGCGCAGGTCAATGCCGATCATCGTCCGGTCATTCTGGGCCATAATGGTCAGGTACGTCATAGCCCCCAGAACTACCGCCGAAATAGCCTGTACGTCAGCACCTTTTACGAAGGATAGTTGGCTAACGAGTCGTGTCATTTCTTCGTCCTGAGCCCTCGCTGTTGTTTCGGCAATCGAATCATTTTCGATGACAGTTGCTTTAAGTACCTCGCGCGCAGCTTTGAACGTACGGAAATACCGGTAGGTTTGAATAACTTGGCGATACCAGATTCTGGCAACATCGGAACCGTGCAGCGGACGGATCTGGTCGAGAATGGCAGGTGTAAAAACCGGAAACAGCTTCCCCATTTTCACGTAGTATTCAAGAAGCCCTTCCATGCCGCCAAAGTATCTATAAATTAACACTTTGCTGACATTGGCCTTCTCGGCAATGCGATTTACCCCAACTCCCTCTAATCCTCTCTCTGAAATAACTTCTTCCAGTGCTTCAACTATTCGTTGTGTCGTCTTGGCGCGGTTCCGTCTAGTCTTTTCGTCTGTCTCAACCATACTCGTATCCATAATAAGTAGAAAATGTCACCCCTTTGACTTGAGCAAGTAGTGAAAGTCACTTTAATGAGCTTTTATTTACCCGTTAATTGCCAATTGATGTTTTTTCGATGGAACAACTAACTTTACATTGAATTTTATTGTCTATGCAACAGGCCTGGTCGTATACATACGGTCTATTTAGGTATACTGATAGGCCCACCAGATTAAGAGGCCCTGCAAGGGTAACCGCCCCCACCGAATCCAGGCGGGAAGCTTCCTGAACCGGCTCGCCGTAGCCATGTAAATATTAGCCGGAAACACCGCAATCAGCAGGAGAACAAGGCCCCAGGCTGATATTGACCGGGTAGCTGGGAATAGAAGCCCGATGCCCAGAACGATTTCGGCAATACCACTCAACGTAACCATCAGGTTGTGCGCCGGAATATAAGGCGGCATAATTGCCAGATAAGTTTTGGGGCTAATGAAGTGGTTAACGCCGGCAGCTACGTAAACGAATGCTTGAATATATAGACCTAGATTCGCCATAAGTACAGTACGTGTGGTTGTGTATGAACAGGTTCTTTATTGGCAGTGAACGTACGAAAATAACAAATGAACGGGCTATCGAAGCCCGTTCATAAGGTGTTCGCAATCTGTAGTATAGCTATTCAACAACGTGCCCAACGAAGCCAGCTGTATTATCCAGAATCAGACCGCCTTTCCGAAAGCCCAGTCCGCAGGCCTCGCCCGCAAAAAAGACCCCTGCTTGGTAAGCGTTACCCGCCGAATCGTTCGGAAACTCGACATACGCCTGGTAAATTTTGGCATAGTCACCGTATTCACCGTCGGTAGTTTGGCGTTCGCTGCCATCGGGGTTGAGAATGCGTGTGTTGGCTCCTTCCCGCCCGAACAGGACTTTCTCCACGCAGGGCTTTCCGGCCAATGGCTGGGTATCCGTTTCCAGCAGGAGCGGATGATTTGGATAAAGCTCCCACAGAATTTTTAGCATATATTTTGATTGAAAAAGCAACGTATAAGCCGGATTCAAGACAACGGCCAGGCGCTTACGGACAATTTCAGTCAGGATCTTGAGTAATTCGGGTTCTTCTTCCGCGATGGATTCCCAGGGTACCAACTTGAACCAGAAATCCAGCTTTTCGAACTCGCCGTTTTTTGGGTTTTGCCAGAAAATCCCTTCTTCCGCCGAAAAATCGATGTTATCGACAAAATCGAGTTCAATATCAAACCCGGCTTCACGAGCGGCTTCGCCAAGCAGCGCCACATTCGCATCATCTTCCGGAACATCCCGGATTGCTGAGAGCAAGAGGGTGGGTTGTAAGTCCGGATTCAGGGCCAGCAACTCTTCGAACTGGCTCGTTAATGTCTCGAACAGGGTATTGAATTGGTGGCTCTCATCGAGGCCATTGGCCAATAGGTGAGCATGTTGCACAACGGCCGTTTCGGGCAGGCACGTAGCCGTGTCGGCGTTGAACTCGATAAGCTTTATACCAGCATCGTGCCCAACACCCCCTGCCAGGTCGAATCGGCCATACAAATGAAGGTGCCGATCATCATTCCAGGTCAGGGTAATTAGCTCAACCAGATTTGCCGGAATACCCAGTTCTGCAAACCGGTTTTCATCGATCACATGCTGCCCGGCCGCTACAAACATATCGAACAGTTCATTGGCGGCTTCGTAATAGGCATCGGCTTCGGCAGCGGTTACAAGAACAACTTCGTTGGATAGATAGGGTAACGTATCCTGACCGAGCATCCAGTCCCAGCCGAGGTTGCGTAATTGGGCATCGGGCTGTGTCGTTAGTTTTTTGAGAGAAACCATGGTCGTCAATAATTTAGAGAAATCGGATTACGATTACTGAAAAAACAAACCGTAATTCGTGTTGGAGCGGTCGGTTTCACTTAATTATATCCCGGTCGCTTACAACTAGTCCGTAAATCTCGCTTAACCAAATGATTCGAACGTATTTATTTTCAGTTGATGTGCTGCTCAGCCTGATTGCTGGTCTGGTACACGGACAACCGGTCCAAACGGCTGTTCTGGTTGGGGTAAATGGTTATGAGCCCTACTCCACCGCTAAATCGGGTCGGTTAACAATGAACCCGGATGGGTCAAACGGCTGGGATGGGTTGGGGAAAGGTCACCAGTATCTGGTCGTAAAAATGCTTGTTTCGCAAGTTGAAGCGCTGGTTAACCGTCTCATGTAGCATCAACCCGTGAAATAAGCTGTACGCAGAATGTCTATGGCCGTTCGGGTTGGACTGAGTGATTTTGGGCTTATTTGTGTTATTAATTGGTATGACAGATTCAATAAAGGACGCGCTTCGCAAGGCGGCCATGTTTTGCGCTTATCAGGAACGAACCCAGCAGGAGGTTCGGGATCGGTTAAAGGAATGGGGCGTTTCAGGCGATGATGCGGAGGAGGTGATCGCCGAGTTGATTCAGCAGAATTACCTGAACGAGGAGCGGTTCGCTAAATCATTTGCCGGGGGGAAGTTTCGGGTAAAAGGCTGGGGACGGCGCAAAATCAGGCAGCATTTGCAACAGCGGGGCATTTCGGGCTATAATCTCGATCAGGCCATGAACGAAATTGCGCCAGATGACTATCGCGAAACGCTTGCTGATTTGCTAGCCAAAAAACGCCAGAGTCTTCGAGACGACAGTCCATTGGTCGTGAAACAGAAACTTGTACGTTACGCGCTTAGCAAAGGATACGAATCGGAGTTAATATTTAGTGTACTGACCGATGAATAGGGGGGCTGAACAGTGACCGTCTCGGGCAGACAATCCACAGGGTGTTGTGCTGCGATTAACAATCCATATCCGTTGCGGGCAGAGACCCGTGTTACCCCATGAATCTTCATAAAATTTCGATCATACTCCTCAATTACAACTCCCATCAGTTTACTTACGACTGTGTTGATTCGATTGTTGATAAGACGGCAACAGTTGCAAATGGAGGTGCTGCGTACGAAATTATTATCGTTGACAATAATTCCACCGCCAGCGATTACGAAGCGTTAGTACCTATTATGGAACCGGATCGTTACCCCAACCTGTCTATAAAGTTAATGCGTAGCCGAATTAATCTAGGCTTTTCAGGTGGGAATATGCTTGGTGTTCAACTGGCTGACCCTCAAACAACATACTACTATTTTTTGAATAACGATTGTGTGCTCAGAACAGATGTGTGCAATCAGCTGGCCAGCTTTATGGAGTCTAAGCCTGATGCGGGCCTGTGTGGGGCACAAATGTTTGCTGGTGATGGATCCCGTCAGATTACATTTGGCTATCTGCCCACCTTAGGTAGCAAAATACTCGGTCATAGCTTCGTTCGGATGCTTAACCCAACATTCTACCCAAGTGTCAGCAAAGTGTATTCTGAGCCTGTTCGGGTGCCATTCGTAATGGGTAGTACGTTGTTTGTACGGGCATCGGTGTTCAACCAGATTGGCGGTTTCGACGTGGCACATTTTCTGTATGTGGAAGAAGAGGATCTGGCAAAACGATTGCTAATGAACGGGTTCAACTCTTACCTGGTGCCGCATGCGGAGTATGTGCATTTTACGGGACAAAGCACGATTCGCAACTATGACATTGAAAAAGAGTACTATATCTCATTGTTTCACTATTTTAGAAAGTACCACACATGGCCTGAGCGAGTATTACTGCGGGCCTACTACTTCATTAAGAACGGTCGAAAATTTGGTAAGAACAAGATTTATGCACGTCTCGCCTGGTTTATTGGGCGGGGTAGCCCTATGCGCGAGAGCTTACGATACCGGCAGACCGTTGCCGTGAGGTAGATGAGTTGCATAGGCGGCCCATGCCTGATTTCTTTATAAAAAAACAGGTTTATAGAAAAGTCCCGCTTCAGGTTGTGCCAAAGCGGGACTTTTCTATAAACCTGTTTTTCGGGTGCCTAAAAATCAGCGTCGAACGTAATGCCTTTTGGCTCTTCGATCACAGCAACAGGTACGGGGTTTTCGGCACCCTGTGGTTGCGAAGCAGCCGCTTTCATCGCTTTGAACTTGGACATAACCTCACCCCGCTGGTATTCGCCAACGCGCTTCTCGAAGAAGTTGGTTTTACCCTGTAGTGAAATCATGTCCATGAAATCGAATGGATTCGATACGTTATACATTTTCCGCAGGCCAAGCGTGGTTAACAGGTGATCGGCCACAAAAGCGATGTACTGTTTCATCAGTTCGGCATTCATACCGATCAGCGATACCGGAAGGGCGTCCGACACAAATTCCTGCTCAATCTCGACCGCATTACGGATAATGTCATATATCTCCGATTCGGGCAGTTTGTTCTGAATGTGGTCCGTATAAAGCATACACGCGAAGTCGCGGTGCAAGCCTTCATCACGAGAGATAAGCTCGTTCGAGAACGTCAGGCCGGGCATCATACCTCGTTTCTTGAGCCAGTATATGGAGCAGAACGAGCCCGAGAAAAATATACCTTCAACTACGGCAAAAGCAATGAGCCGCTCCGCAAACGAGCCATTGTCGATCCAGCGCAATGCCCATTCGGCCTTTTTCTGCACACACGGAATCGTGTCAATTGCGTTCAGGAGACGGTCTTTTTCAGTGGCGTCTTTAATGTACGTGTCAATGAGCAGCGAGTAGGTCTCCGAATGGATATTCTCCATCATGATCTGGAAACCATAAAAACATTTGGCCTCGGCGTACTGCACTTCCGACAGGAAATTGACCGCGAGATTTTCGTTCACGATCCCGTCTGAAGCCGCAAAAAAGGCCAGTACGTGCGAGATAAAATGGCGTTCGCCATCATTCAAGCTGTTCCAGTCTTTCATGTCCTGACCAAGGTCAATTTCTTCGGCTGTCCAGAATGAGGCTTCGTGGGTCTTGTAATACTCCCAGATGTCCCAATGTTTGATCGGAAACAGCACAAAACGGCCTTTGTCTTCTTCTAGGATCGGTTCGATCACATCATTCTGTACCATAGTAGTTGGAATACGATTAATATGGAGGTTGCCCTTTAACGAATGGGCTAATGAGCTAACTAGCTAGTAAAATAGGATTAACAAAATTAAGCGTTTTGCCCGCTTCTGCAAGCTAATCTAAGAGGATAAGTGGTATATATATATAATGATTATAGACAAGCGTCAGTTTATCCGCGCATTGTAGAGATGCAATCCTTTGCGTCTCTACAATGCGCCAGCTTTTGTTTCCGCGTCTGCTGATGCGCCAGCTTTTTGTCTAATTAAAACCATTCAGTGTTTAAGTTTGGGAGACGCGAAGGGTCGCGTCTCTACATATATAAACCCTCCTTGTTCGCTGAATGCTGTGCCCACTTGGCGGGGTTGTCGACTATATACTGGCGGATTCGGTTCAGTTCATTTTCGTTACGAATAACCCGGTCGTAATAGCGGGCTTGCCAACAAAAGGGAATTTGATTGATCGTGGCATACGCCTTTACGCCTGATTTGAAACCTCGCAGAACAGAGGCCAGGTTTTGACTCTGTGGGCCGAAGACATTCGGTTGCCAACCATCATAGGCAGGCTTATTGATAAAGAGAATACCATGAAAGTGGTTCGGCATAAGCTGGAATGCATCCAACTGAACGAATGGCGAGAAACCAGGTATGAATAACCAACCGTCAAGGGTGCGTTGCCCAATAGCAGTAGGCTGAATTACAGGTGTGTCATCGACAATCACGATATCGCCAAAGAAATGCTCCTTATCCTTCGTGCAGATAGTGATAAAGTAAGCTCCATTTGATCCGTAATCATAGCTTGTTAACCGAGCTGCATCGATTCGATATTTAGTTTGAAATTTAGGTTCGTCCATAGTTTTCCGTAGAGACGCGATTCCTCGCGTCTGCTGTGCGTCAGCAATTTTTAGCATTAGCCAATAAGACGAGGAAAATCAATTTGGTCATGAGACGCAAAGGGTTGCGTCTCTCCATTTCCCGGAAACTACCCCCGACCGTTTTACGTTGTTCTTTAGAATAAGCCACCGCAACGGCGGACCGTACCAACGTGACAGAAGAAAAAGCAATTGGGCATGGGCCCGGACTTACTGATATTGAGCTGACGGGTTACGACCAGATTGAAGTGCTGGGCGCCCGTGAACATAACCTCAAAAACATCGACGTCACCATTCCCCGCAACAAGCTGGTCGTCGTAACGGGCATCAGCGGAAGCGGTAAGTCGTCTCTCGCTTTCGATACAATCTACGCCGAAGGCCAACGGCGCTACATGGAAAGCTTTTCCGCTTACGCCCGTTCGTTTATCGGTGATATGGAACGGCCCGACGTCGATAAGATTAACGGACTCAGCCCGGTAATCTCCATTGAACAGAAAACAACGTCCAAGAACCCCCGCTCAACGGTTGGAACAACAACCGAGATTTATGACTTTCTGCGTTTGCTCTATGCTCGGGCGGGTGAAGCGTTCTCGTATGTAACAGGGCGAAAAATGGAGCGCCAGTCGCAGGATCAAATCATTGATACGATTCTGGAGCAGTATGCCGGGCAAAAACTGACGCTGCTGGCCCCAATTATCAAAAGTCGTAAGGGGCACTACCGCGAGTTATTTGTGCAGGTGGCCAAAACGGGATACACAAAGGTTCGGGTAGACGGTGTGGTGCAGGACATTGTGCCGAAGATGCAACTGGATCGCTACAAGATTCACGACATCGAAATCGTCATTGACCGGCTCGTTCCCAAAGCGGAAGACCGGTATCGGCTCAGTCAGTCGATACAAACGTCGCTCAAGCAGGGTAAAGGCGCGATGCAGATGCTGGACGGGAATGGTCAACTGGTCTACTTCTCACAAAACCTGATGGACCCGGAGTCGGGTATCAGCTACGACGAGCCATCGCCTAATTCTTTCTCGTTCAACTCGCCGTATGGGGCCTGTCCGGTCTGTAACGGATTGGGTATTGTCGAAGAAATTACGGAGGAGTCTGTTATTCCCGATAAGTCCCTAAGCATCAGCCGAGGAGCCATCGCTCCACTGGGCGAGTACCGGGAGTTGTGGATCTTTAAGGAGATTGAAACGATCCTGAAAAAATACAAGCTCAACCTGACAACACCAGTCGCCAAGTTTCCGGAACCGCTGTTACATGCCTTGATGCACGGCACGGAAGAGGAAGCCACGGAGCCTGCGAAGAAGGCTGCCAGCCGTGCCGAAGGATCGGAAGAGTATACGTTCAAGTTTGAAGGGATTGTAAACTTCCTGAAACGGCAACAGGAAAACAGTACTGACAAAATTCAGGAATGGCTCAGAGATTTCATGGTCATTAAATCCTGTCCTGAATGCGCGGGCGCCCGACTCAAAAAAGAATCTTTGTACTTCAAGATCGACCAGAAGAACATTTCCGAACTGGCCCGCATGGACGTTTCCGAACTGACGGAATGGTTTAACGGGCTGGAAGATCGATTAACGGATCGACAGAATATTATTGGCAAAGAGATTCTGAAAGAAATCCGGAAACGCATTGGTTTTCTACTCGACATTGGTCTCGATTACCTGACCCTCGATCGGCCGTTACGCACCTTATCGGGTGGCGAAGCGCAGCGTATTCGGCTGGCTACGCAGATCGGCACGCAGTTGGTCGGCGTGCTCTACATCATGGATGAACCGAGTATTGGGCTGCACCAGCGCGATAACGTGAAACTGATTGACTCGCTGAAAAACCTGCGCGATTTAGGCAATACAGTTCTGGTTGTTGAACACGACAAAGACATGATGCTTGAATCGGACTTCATTCTCGACATTGGCCCCGGTGCCGGCCGTCACGGCGGGCAAGTGGTTAACCAGGGAACGCCCGCTGAATTTCTGAAAAATCAGTACGTTGGCGTAGCGGGTAGCAGCACAACCGCTGATTACCTGAGCGGCCGACGAGCCATTAAGGTGCCCACCGAACGCCGGAAAGGCAACGGCAAGTTTCTGATCATTAAAAACGCAAGCGGCAACAATCTTAAAAACGTAACTCTGAAGCTGCCCCTTGGCCGAATGGTGACCATTACGGGAGTGTCGGGTAGCGGTAAATCATCGCTTATTCACGAGACGCTGTTTCCGGTGCTGAATCGCCATTTCTACCGCTCAAAACGGGAACCGCTGCCGTTCAAGTCGGTAGACGGACTGGAGCATCTGGACAAAGTAATCGAAGTCGATCAGTCTCCTATTGGCCGGACTCCCCGCTCGAATCCGGCGACCTATACCGGTATGTTCTCGGAAATCAGGACCCTGTTCGCGGAGTTGCCCGAAGCCAAAATTCGGGGCTACAAACCGGGGCGATTCTCGTTCAACGTGAAGGGTGGTCGCTGTGAAGATTGCGAAGGCGCAGGCATGAAAAAAATTGAGATGGAGTTTTTGCCCGATGTGCATGTCATGTGCGAAACCTGCAAAGGCAAACGCTTCAACCGGGAAACCCTCGAAGTACGCTTTAAAGGAAAATCCATCGCTGATGTGCTCGATATGACGGTTGAACAGGCCCTGGATTTCTTCGCCAGTCAGCCTAAAATACTTCGTAAAGTATCCACTCTAAACGACGTTGGTCTGGGCTATATCACGCTCGGCCAACACGCTACGACCCTATCGGGTGGGGAGGCTCAGCGGGTAAAACTCGCCGAAGAATTGTCCAAGAAAGATACCGGTAAAACCTTGTACATTCTTGACGAACCGACCACTGGCCTGCACTTTCAGGACATCGCGCACCTGCTCGACGTGCTGAACAAACTCGCCGACAAAGGAAACACGGTCCTGATCATTGAGCACAATCTAGATGTCATTAAAGTATCCGACCACCTGATTGACCTCGGTCCGGAAGGGGGTAATAAAGGAGGGCTCATCATTGCCGAAGGCACACCCGAAAAGGTGGCTGAGGTGAAAGGAAGCTATACCGGCAAGTTTCTGAAGATGGAATTAGAGGGGTAAGGAGCCGCAAAATCCAGTATCTTAGCGGGTATAAAAACAACCTGCGGAAACTGATTTATGCGTAATTCCTCTTTTTACATTGTGCTATTGGTACTGGTCGTTCTGGACGCCTGGTTACTGGCGCACCCCAACCTGATCGGTCAGGCTGGGGTGTTCTTTTTTGATTATTCGTACCTCGAAACATTTCCCAAGGCATTGGGTACCGTGGCGGGGGTTACAGGACTATCATTATTAATTGTCTGGGCTATCGGGAGATTAAGTAAACCTGTGTCCATTGGCATCACTGTTGCATTACTAGCCGCATCGGCCTACTATTTATTTCAGAGTTTTACGCAGTATAACTCAGGTATCTATAAACTTACGGGTGCTGGTTTCCGGGCTGGTGCCATTCTGTTGCCCGGCCTGATCGTTCTCATCTTTGGCGAAGGCTTGCTCAGGCGGTTGCGGTGAGTATCCGGGCCAAGCCAGAACGGTGCGCCGTTGCAACCTGGCCCAGACAACACATGCCTACCGATCTGTACCGGTCTATAAAACCTGATTGCAATGACTTTATTTAATGGTTGGGTCAAGCTCTGGCTCGGCCTGTGCTTAACCGTATTGCTTTTCCACAGGCCAGGCCAGAGCTTGGCCCAGACCTACCTACTCCGCCCCGACCACGTTTTCGATGGTGAAACCAGCCACGAAGGCTGGGCCGTACGCGTGAAAGGGGATAAAATTGACGCCGTCGGGCCCGCGAATACAATGACCGTATCAGGTGCTGAAATCATAGACCTGAAAGGCCAGACACTGATGCCCGGCTTAATTGAAGGGCACTCGCATTTATTGCTGCACCCTTATAACGAAACGCCCTGGGACGATCAGGTACTGAAAGAAGCCCGGTCGTTGCGGGTTGCCCGCGCCACAGTTCATGCCCAAAAAACACTGTTGGCGGGTTTTACGACCGTGCGAGATTTAGGCACCGAAGGCGCGGAATACGACGATGTTGGACTGAAACAGGCCATTAATCAGGGTATTATCGTTGGTCCACGGATGATTGTTGTTACCAAAGCACTGATTGCTACAGGGAGTTATGGCCCCAAGGGGTTTGGCCCCGACGTTACCGTACCGCAGGGAGCCGAAGAGGCCGACGGGCACGATGCGTTGATCCAGGCAGTCCGGCGTCAGATCGGGAAAGGAGCGGATGCCATAAAAATCTACGCCGATTACCGCTGGGGGCTGATGGCCGAAGCACGTCCGACCTTCACGCTCGATGAACTGAAGCTGATTGTAGAGGTAGCCCGGAGCAGTGGTCGGGGAGTCGTAGCCCATGCCGGAACGGCTGAGGGTATGCGCCGGGCCATCTTGGCGGGTTGCGAAACCGTTGAGCATGGCGACGCCGGAACGCCCGAAATTTTCGCCCTGATGAAGCAGCATGGCACGGCCCTCTGCCCTACACTGGCCGCTGGAGACGCCATTAGCCAATACCGCGGCTGGAAAAAAGGGCAGGAGCCGGAACCCGAGCGCATGAAACAAAAACGGGCGACGTTTAAACAAGCGCTGGATGCGGGTGTAACCATCTGTGCCGGGGGCGACGTCGGTGTATTCAGCCACGGCGATAACGCCCGCGAACTCGTGTTAATGGTCGATTATGGCATGAAACCGCTGGATGTAATGCGCTCCGTTACATCCATTAATGCCGATGTATTCCATCTGGCCGACCGGGGCCGGGTGCGGGCTGGTCTGCTGGCTGATCTGGTGGCTGTAGAGGGCGATCCAACCAAAACGATTACCGATGTACAGCGAATCCGGATGGTTATGAAAGGGGGAAATTTCTTTAAACGGTGATGAGAAAACTTATTGTAAAAACTTAGGGTTACACGTTAATGCAAACGTAATACGGCTTTTTTTGTACAATTTCATCTGTCGTTTATGTTTTTGGACTAATTTCGCCCGACCAGTTCGCTGGCTTTACCATAGTGTTCTGGCGACCATAAATGCCCTTACCATGAGGTTCTTTCCTGTATATATACCCTGATCGTTACGAACTACCCAATTTAATATTTCTGATTACTCTACCCTGATTTTTTATATGGCAAACTCCGCTGAATTAACCGTCGATGGTAAAACGTATTCTTTTCCAACATTAGAGGGAACCGAACACGAAAAAGCCTTCGACATCTCGAACCTTCGTGATCAGACTGGCTATGTTACGTTAGACCGCGGCTATAAAAACACCGGTGCCACCAAAAGTGCCATTACCTTTCTGGATGGCGAATTGGGCATTCTGCAATATCGGGGGTATTCTATTGAAGATCTGGCTGCCAAAGCATCGTTTCTGGAAGTTGCCTATCTGCTGATTTACGGTGAACTGCCTACTCAGGAAGAGTTCACCAAATTTGAAACGGCCATTCGTCGGCATACGCTGGTGAATGAAGACATGCGGAAAATCTTTGATGGTTTTCCGGTTAAAGCCCACCCAATGGGTGTGCTGGCCTCGTTGGTAAGTGCCATGAGTGCGTTCTATCCCGACCTGGAAAGTGGCAAAGACGACGATGTTGACCGGCATATCATCCGATTGCTGGCCAAACTGCCAACCATCGCAACCTGGTCGTACAAACGGGCGCTGGGCCATCCGGCCAACTACCCCAAAAATACGCTCGACTATATTCCGAATTTCCTGAACATGATGTTCTCGCTGCCCGTAGAGGACTATAAGGTCGATCCGGTTGTGGCCGAAGCGCTGAATGTGCTGCTTATTCTTCACGCCGATCACGAGCAAAACTGCTCGACATCGACGGTGCGTTTGGTAGGATCGTCCCAGGCGAATCTCTATTCGTCGATTTCGGCGGGTATCAGCGCATTATGGGGTCCATTACACGGTGGTGCCAACCAGGAAGTGATCGAAATGCTCGAAGACATTAAAGCCGACGGCGGAGACGTTTCCAAGTACATAGACATGGCCAAAAATGCAAAAACAACGGGCTTCCGGCTGTTTGGGTTTGGTCACCGGGTATACAAAAACTTTGATCCACGGGCCAAAATCATCAAGAAAGCGGCCGACGATGTACTGGCCAAACTTGGCGTGAACGACCCGATTCTGGAGATCGCAAAAGGTCTGGAAGAAGCCGCTCTCAACGATGAGTATTTCGTATCCCGCAAACTCTACCCGAACGTCGATTTCTATTCGGGTATCATTTATCGGGCCTTAGGCATCCCAACCAATATGTTCACGGTGATGTTTGCCATCGGTCGTTTACCGGGCTGGATTGCTCAGTGGAAAGAAATGCGCGAAACAAAAGAACCAATTGGTCGTCCACGTCAGATTTACACGGGTTCGACGTTGCGTGAGTTTGTACCGATCGAAAATCGATAAATAATCGGGTAACTCATTTGATACAATGAAAAGCGTCGGCTAAATGGTCGGCGCTTTTTGTGTTTGTGAATAGCCACTTTATAGTTGATAGGTCTGGATCAGTACCGGGTAATGCTTGTGTGCAATGTTGGTTGAGCGACCCTGTTTCTTTGTACTCTACTAATTTGGTCCACTTACTTGGTTTATCTAAACCAACCTTGTCATTACGTGTTACAACAGTTAATCAAGACTCAACTCTGTTACCCCTTAACTATGAAAGCTGCAGTATTCCATAAACCCGGCGATATTCGGTACGAACAATTCGACGATCCAACAATTGAAGACAGTCGTGATGCCATTATCCGCGTCACCTCTACTGCCATCTGCGGTTCTGACCTTCACATCTACGACGGCTTTTTGCCCCAGCTTCGGCCGGAAGTACTCGGGCATGAGTTTATGGGTATTGTCGAGGAAGTTGGTGCCGGAGTGACCCATCTTAAAAAAGGCGACCGTGTCGTGGTGCCGTTCACGATTGCGTGTGGCAAATGCTTCTTCTGCCAGCACCATCAGGAGATGCATTGCGAAAATTCTAATAAAGAAGACTACGGTCCGGACGGTGGTTTGCTGACAGAAAAGGGGGGAGGTTTGTTCGGTTATTCCGATCTCTACGGCGGCTATAATGGCGGACAGGCCGAAGCGGTACGCGTACCCTACGCCGATTACAGCCTGCGCCACGTGCCGGAAGGATTGAAAGACGAAGAGGTCCTTTTTCTCACGGATATTTTCCCTACTGGCTGGAGTTCCATTGAGTGGGGTGAACTTAAAGGTGGCGAAACGGTCGCCATTTTTGGATCAGGTCCGGTTGGATTAATGGCGCAGAAATCGGCCTGGTTGCAGGGCGCTGGTCGTGTAATTGCTATTGATCCGGTCGATTATCGACTAGAGCGGGCCAGACGCGTCAATAACGTCGAGACGCTCAATCCTAAAAATGTGGATGTAGTCGAAGCGCTGCGTAGCATGACAGAAGGTCGTGGTCCAGACCTGTGTGTGGACGCTGTGGGTATGGAAGCCAGCCGGTCTGTGCTGGACAAGGCCAAAGCCGTTTTCAATCTGGAAAAAGGCACCGACAGCGTACTGGAAACATGCTTTCGGGCCGTGCGCCGGGGTGGTATCGTGACTATCGTCGGTGTTTACGGCACCCCATTCGATAATTTTCCGCTAGGCCGAATGTTCGATAAAGGTGTAACCATCAGACAGGGACAGTCGCAGGTTCACAAAAATATTGATCACCTGCTCGATCTCGTTGTACAGGGTAAAGTTGTGCTGGACGATATCGTTTCGCACGTGTTACCGCTCACCGAAATTTCACGGGGGTACGACATCTTCAAGAACAAAGAAGATGATTGTACGAAAGTAATCTTGAAACCTTAATTCAACGGGAGCGTCGGCTCTCACTCATTACTCAACGATGGAAACACAGAACAATGGTAAAACAGCCCTGATCACGGGCGCATCGAGCGGCATTGGCCGCGAACTAACGCGGTTATTTGCCAAAGATGGCTACAAGCTGGTGCTGGTTGACATCAATCAGGAAGGTATGGAGCAACTGGCCAGTAGCTTCTACAACCAGTACGGAACACAAACAACACTAATCAACAAAGACCTGGCAAGCCCTACGGCACCCGACGAGATTTACGCTGAAACAGCCGGAAAAGGAGTCGTTATTGATGTACTGGTAAACAACGCCGGCTTCGGTGAATATGGCAAGTTTGCCACGGAAACGGATTTGCAACGGGAACTATCCATTGTACAGGTCAATGCTGTGGCGCTTATGCACCTGACCAAGTTATACGTGAAAGATATGGTTAGCCGTAATGATGGCAAGATTTTGATGCTGGGATCAGAGGTGTCCGTGGCGCCAAATCCGCTGATGGCCGTTTATGGGGCTACCAAAGCATTTATCAAGTCGTTTTCGGAAGCCATTCGCAACGAATTGAAAGACACCAATATTACCGTGACGGTATTGATGCCGGGCGCGACAAATACCAATTTCTTTAAAACGGCCGGAGCTGTTGACGTAAAAGGGGCTGATCCCAATAAGACGGCCGATCCGGCTGCCGTGGCTAAAGAAGGCTACGAAGCTCTCATGAGCGGTAAGGACCATGTTGTGGCTGGCTGGATGAACAAAGCAAAAGTAGCTATGTCCCATATTCTGCCCGATCCGATCGTTGCCGCCAGCGTACGCAGCGAAATGACACCGAAAGAACAAGCTGAACAGGAACAAAAGATGACGGTATTAGCCCTGACGGTAGGAGCGGTTGTGCTGGGAGCCGTTTGGTTCTTGACGCGCAACAACGCATCGGTTGTGCCGGTTAGCTCATACGATAAAATCAAATACCGGTACAAAGCGCGTAAGGCAGAACACAAAGCCAATGATGCGCTGGCCTCTGTTAGCGACACCGTTAAGGGAGCTTACCATCATGCCAAAGCAGCCGTAGAGGAAGCCGTGGCTTAGCTAATTTGTTGTTCGCGGCTGTCCTGAACTAGGTACGAACAACAAATCACAAACATTAAACCCCGATACACAAACTCAATTTTATGGAATCAATTAAAACAAAAGCTTACGGAGCAAAAGCATCGCTTATTGATAGTTTAAGTACGTTGTCCCGCATGGATATTGAGCGGAACGCGCCCGAATCGGATCAAGTGTTGATCGATGTACTGTACTGTGGCGTTTGTCACTCCGATTTGCACCAGGTCAAAAACGACTGGGCAAACACTGTCTATCCCTGTATTCCTGGCCACGAGGTTGTTGGGCGCATTACGCAGGTAGGTAGCGATGTTACCAAATTCAGTGTGGGCGACGTGGTAGGCGTCGGTTGTATGATCGACTCCTGTGGCCATTGTCATTCCTGCAACGGGGGTGAAGAACAATACTGCGAAGGACCCGTTAGCTGGACCGCAACGTACAATGGCTACATGAAGCCCGATGGTAGTGGATTCAACACGTTTGGCGGTTACTCGACTTCCCTGGTCGTAAAAGAGTCGTTCGTATTAAAAATTCCGGATGCGCTTGATGTTAAAGCAGTGGCTCCGATTCTTTGCGCAGGCGTAACAACTTACTCACCGCTTCGGCACTGGAACGTTCAGGCAGGCAGCAAGGTTGGCATTGTTGGTTTAGGTGGACTCGGCCATATGGCTGTTCAACTGGCCAAAGCAATGGGCGCTGAGGTCGCTGTAATCACACATACGGAAGAGAAACGGGCTGCTGCTCAAGCACTCGGTGCCCATGAGGTCATTGTTTCGACGGATAAAAAAGCGATGAAGGCTCACGAACTGTCGTTTGATCTGATTCTGATCACCATTCCTGATCCATTCGATGTTAATGCTTACGTTACTGTTGTTAAGCGTGATGGCGCCCTCGTAACGGTGGGTCTGTTGGGTCCATACAAAAGTCCGATCAACAACATGGAAGTAGCTATGCATCGGCGTACCGTGTCGGGTTCGTTGATTGGCAGTATCAAAGAAACACAGGACGTACTGGACTTCTGTGCCGAACACTCGATTCTTCCCGAAGTAGAGATGATTGAGATACAGGATATTAACAAGGCATTTGATCGGATGCAGGATGAAGACGTTCGTTTCCGCTTTGTCATCGATATGCAATCACTCAAAAACGAAGATTAACCGGACTTTTCCTTACTTGACGAACTCATGATTCAATCTTATTTGCGCGCCTTCCAGATCGGCGTTATTGCCGGAATGCGGGCTGCCCTAGCACCGGCCTTACTTAGTCACAAGCTGGTTCGAACGATTCCGACCAAGCAACCTCAGAAACCAATTCATTATTTAGCGCAACCACCCGTATCGATTGGATTGAACGTACTGGCCGCCGGCGAGCTGTTGGGCGATAAATTGCCCAGCGCACCAGAACGTACTGTTCCTGCCCAATTCATTACGCGGATAGCTTCGGGGGCAACCTGTGGGGCATTTCTGAGCGAGGTAGAAGGTAATGAAGCTCCTTACGGGGCCATAGCGGGCGGTTTGGGCGCCGTTGCCGGAACGTTGCTCTTCTTCAACCTGCGCCGGTGGCTCGATCACGAAGCAGGCGTGCCGGATGCCGCTATTGGGCTTGCTGAAGATGCCTTGGCTATTGGTTTAGGCTGGCAGGTTGTCAATAGCATCGAGCCAGTGGCAAAATCTGTTTAGAAAAGAAAATAAACTCAATTTGCCGCTACTGCGATACAAAAAAGCGTCCCGGTCAATGGTGAACTAGGTTCACACTGACCGGGACGCTTGCTATCAAACAAATCAATTCATTAATCGTCGATTTCGCCTTCGTCGTCTTCTGCCGTGGCAGCAAGAACAGGATCCACAAGCGCTTCGTCATCCGTAGCAATTTTTGCCCGGATTTTGCCTTCAATCTCACCCATTAGTTCAGGGTTATCAAGAAGCAGCTCTTTAACGGCATCGCGACCCTGAGCCAACCGGCTGGTGCCGTACGAGAACCAGGAACCGGCTTTCTTAACGATTTCCATTTCTACCGCCAGGTCCAGGATCTCACCAACTTTGGAAATGCCCTGACCGTACATGATATCGAACTCAACAACTTTGAAGGGAGCGGCCAGTTTATTCTTAACGACTTTAACCTTGGTACGGTTACCCACTACGTTATCGGCACCTTCTTTGATCTGACCAATACGCCGGATGTCCAAGCGAACCGAAGCATAGAATTTCAGGGCGTTACCACCGGTTGTTGTTTCGGGGTTACCAAACATAACACCAATCTTCTCGCGAAGCTGGTTGATAAAAATACAGCAGCAACCCGTTTTGTTGATCGTACCCGTTAGTTTCCGCAGCGCCTGCGACATCAGACGAGCTTGCAGACCCATCTTGCTTTCGCCCATTTCGCCTTCAATCTCGGCCTTCGGTACAAGAGCAGCAACGGAGTCAATAACAATAATGTCAATAGCACCTGAACTGATGAGGTGTTCGGCGATTTCGAGCGCCTGTTCGCCGTTATCAGGCTGTGAGATGAGCAGGTTTTTTGTATCGATACCCAGCTTTTCTGCGTATACCCGGTCAAACGCGTGTTCAGCATCGATAAAAGCAGCAAGGCCACCCGCTTTCTGGGCTTCGGCGATGCAGTGCATGGTCAGCGTAGTTTTACCCGATGATTCGGGACCATAGATTTCGACAACACGACCGCGTGGCATACCACCGATACCGAGGGCTAGATCTAATCCCAGCGAACCCGTTGAGATAACTGGAATGTCCACGACTTTGCTTTCGCTCAGGCGCATTACGGTGCCTTTACCGAAAGCTTTATCCAGCTTTTCGATGGTTGTTTGAAGGGCTTTTAATTTACTGTCATTAGCAGATGCTGTGGCTTGCGCCGTATCTGATTTTGCCATGTTAGGATGGTTGTTTAAACAGATAAAATTACCCAAAAAGGGGCAGATTACCAAATGGATTCAGGAAATAGTTAAGGCCTTCTGACTGTCGTTCGACGAAATGGTAGGGCACAAAAAAATAGCCCATCAACTAACTGATTTTCAGTAAATTTACTAGACTGTTTTAACTCAATTTATTTACAGTGTCGAGTCAGCTGTAACGGGCTGCTGGGCAGGTGTTGGTTGCTGAATCTGGGGTTGTCCTTGTTGCGGCTGAACCTGTTGTGACTGCCCCTGCTGATTACCCGGATAAGCCGATCCATCGCCGTATGGGCGAGCCGGTGAACCAATTATTTCTACGGCCGTGATGTAGTACTTCGTTTCGCCACTCCAGGGGAATTTGATGATTTTTTCTTCGTAGTGGAGCGTCACGCGCTGACCGGTTTTGACGGCCTGAGTAACCTGGGCGGCTATCGCGTCATCTTTAACGGAGAAGTCGAAATACTGGGGAGTCAACGAACCCGTTTCGCCCGAGAAGCCACCCACATTCAGCACACCTTCGTATGTTTTGAAGAGGAAACCCCGCCGACTGAATTTGGAAACGGTTCCGGCACGTTCACCGTCGCTGTAGCTCCAGCCTGTGAGCGCATAGAGTACGCCGAAAACAACTAACAGGAATAGTAGAAAATACAAAAGTCCTCGCATAGATACAGATTGTTTAGTGGCCGTTCTTAAGCACACAAATAGACAACATTTTCTGGCAAATTCTGTTTCGAGACCCTATTGACCATGAATTATTCGTTAAGTCACGAACCAATGCTGTTCCTTTTCTAAAGTTTTGCCCCGTATTTCGTTACTTTGCGGTTGGTTAGCTGATGAGCCTAACGGCTTGGTAGTCAAACCCGATAAACCGGTACGCCGGAACGATAGATTTTTTCGTTGTTAACCTCTCTTATTTTTTTGCAATGAGTACCATCCAAAGCATTCATGCCCGGCAGATTCTGGATTCACGCGGTAACCCAACGGTTGAAGTAGATGTCCGCACCGAAAATGGCTATCTGGGGCGGGCCGCTGTGCCATCGGGCGCATCAACCGGCACCCACGAAGCCGTCGAACTTCGGGATAATGACCCTAAAGTATATGTTGGTAAAGGCGTTCTGAAAGCCGTTTCGAACGTAAACGAGTTGATCTTTCCAGAACTGGTTGGCATTTCGGTCTTTGAGCAAAGCGTGATTGATAAGGTCATGCTTGAACTGGACGGTACGCCAAACAAAGGCCGTTTGGGTGCCAACGCCATCCTTGGCGTATCGCTGGCAGCCGCTAAAGCAGCCGCCCAGGAAGCTGGCTTACCACTCTACCGGTACATTGGTGGTGTTAATGCGAATACGCTGCCTGTTCCGATGATGAACATCCTGAACGGTGGTTCGCATGCCGATAACTCGATTGATTTCCAGGAGTTCATGGTTATGCCTGCTAATGCCGCGAATTTCTCGGAAGCATTGCGCATGGGTACCGAAATCTTCCACACGCTCAAGGGTGTATTGAAAAAGATGGGTCTGGCTACCAACGTGGGTGACGAAGGCGGTTTTGCGCCGAACATCAAATCGAACGAGGAAGCAATTCAAACAATCATTCAGGCTATCGAAAAAGCAGGCTATCGCCCAGGCGAAGATGTCTGGATTGCTATGGATGCGGCTTCATCTGAATTCTATGATGCAGAAGCAGGCGTTTACCACTTCAAAAAATCGACCGGCGACAAGCTGACCTCTTCGGAGATGGCGGGCTTCTGGAAAGACTGGGCGACCAAATACCCAATTCTGTCGATTGAAGATGGTATGGCCGAAGACGATTGGGCTGGCTGGAAAGCGCACACCGACGAACTGAAAGGTACAAACGTACAATTAGTGGGTGATGACCTGTTCGTTACCAACGTTACGCGCCTTCAGGAAGGTATCGATCAGGGTATTGCCAACGCCATCCTGGTTAAGGTAAACCAGATTGGTTCGTTGACTGAAACGATTGACACGGTTAATCTGGCCAAGCGCAATTCGTACAAAAACATTATGTCGCACCGTTCGGGTGAAACCGAAGATGCTACTATTGCTGACCTTGCTGTAGCGCTTAACACGGGCCAGATCAAAACAGGTTCGGCGTCGCGTTCCGACCGGATGGCGAAATACAACCAGTTGCTCCGTATCGAAGAAGAACTGGGCGAAACGGCGTATTTCCCCGGCCTTAAGTTTTAACTATAGTTGATTCGTTGGTTATGATTTGTGGTTGGCTGACGCAAGTAATACAGGCGTCAGCCAACCACAAATCATAACCAACGAACTGTATACCCAATTTCCCATGTTGAATCGTCTTCTTCGCTACGGCCGCAATTTCTACGTGGCTACCGGCTTAGTGCTGGTGGGGTGGATGACGTTTTTCGATGCCAACGACCTGCCGACCCAGATTCGAAACTGGTGGGAACTGCGCAGATTGGATGGGGAAGCTAAATTCTACCAGGCAAAAATTAAAGAGGTACAGACCGAACGTCAGGAAGTACTCGGCAATGATCGCCTGCGGGAGAAGTTTGCCCGCGAAAAATACCTGATGAAAAAGCCCGGCGAGGACGTGTTTGTCATTGTCGATGAACATAACGAACCGCTGGAAAAGTGATGATAAACGTTCTTTTCGTTTGTTATGGCAACATTTGTCGGTCGCCCGTTGCGGAGGGAGTGTTTCAAATGCTGGTTAACGAGGCCGGACTTACTGACCAGATTCAGGCCGACTCGGCCGGAACGGCATCCTTTCACATTGGTCAGCTGGCTGATCGTCGCACCCGCGAAAACGCCCTTGAACATGGTCTGACACTTACGCACCGGGCCCGTCGTCTGATTGGTGAAGACCTGGCTCAGTTTAGCTATTTCGTGGCGATGGATGAAACCAATCTCGAAGCCATCGAAAAACTGAATTACCGGAGTACGGGGCTTTACACAAACGATACTATCTTTCTGCTTCGCGAATTTGATCCGGACGTAAGCGACCAGCCTAACGTGCCAGACCCCTACTACGAAGGGCCAGAAGTGTTCGAAGAAGTTTATCAGATTTGCTTACGATGCTGTCGGCAACTGCTCACGTATCTAGTTCAACAACACAATCTTAAAGAGCGAAAGAATGAAAGAGTGAAAGAGTGAACGCCATTCGGCCAGCTCTCTCGCCCTTCCACTCTTTCGCTCTTTCATTCTTTCGCTCTTTAATTATGGACAAAAAAGTCATTCTCATCATTCTCGATGGCTGGGGCATTCCGCTCAAGCCTGACGTATCGGCGATTGAAGCGGCTCACACGCCGTTCATGAACTCGCTGTATTCTCAGTATCCCCATAGTAAACTGGAAGCGTCCGGTCTGGCCGTTGGTTTGCCCGCGGGCCAGATGGGTAATTCCGAAGTAGGCCACATGAACCTGGGTGCCGGGCGGGTGGTTTACCAGGACCTGGTGAAAGTGAACAAAGCCGTTGATGAACACACGCTCGATAAGGAGCCGGTGCTGGTCGATGCGCTGACCTATGCCAAGGCAAACGGGAAAAAGGTGCATTTTATCGGTTTGGTATCCGATGGTGGTGTTCACGCGCACATCGACCATGTCAAGGGTCTATTGTCCATCGCCCACGCTCACCAGTTGACTGATGTATTCGTGCATGCATTTACGGATGGTCGGGATACTGATCCCAAAGGCGGAGTTGGTTACCTGACCGATTTGCAGGAACACATGGCGGCCACTACGGGGCAGATTGCCACCGTTATCGGACGCTATTACGCCATGGACCGCGATAATCGCTGGGAACGGGTCAAAATAGCCTACGACGCGATGGTAAAAGGTGAAGGAGAAAAGATCACCGCTGCCAGTGTAACGAGCGCTTTACAGGCATCGTACGACGCCGGTGTTACGGATGAATTCATCAAGCCATTGATCGTGACAGACACGAATGGTTCACCCGTGGCGGTCATTGAAGATGGTGATGTCGTGCTATGTTTCAACTTCCGTACTGATCGAGGACGCGAAATCACGCAGGCGCTGACGCAGAAAGAATTTCCGGAGCAGGAAATGAAGCCGTTGTCGTTGAATTACATCACCATGACCAATTACGACAGCGAGTTTGCTAACGTAAAGGTCATTTTCGATAAAGACAATCTGCAAAATACAATCGGCGAGGTAATTGCCGGCGCAGAACGCAAGCAAATCCGCATTGCCGAAACGGAAAAATACCCGCACGTTACATTCTTCTTCTCGGGTGGCCGCGAAGAACCTTTCACAGGCGAACAACGCCTATTATGCCCGTCGCCGAAAGAAATGGTCATTCTTGATGAGCAGGGCGTCGAGGTAACGATACCTGTGAAGACATACGATCAAATTCCTGAGATGGCAGCTTACGGTATTCGCGACTCGATCATTCCTGAATTGGAAAAAGAGGAAGTCGACTTCGTTTGCCTGAACTTCGCCAACACGGATATGGTAGGTCATACCGGGGTTTTCGACGCTGTTGTCAAAGCGGCCGAAACCGCAGATGCCTGCGCCAAAGCCGTTACGGAAACGGCCCTGGCGCACGGCTACACAACGATCATCATTGCTGACCATGGCAACGCTGAGTTCATGGAGAATGAAGATGGTTCACCCAATACGGCCCATACAACGAACCTGGTACCTTGCATCCTGATTGACAAGGACTACCATCCGACCATGAAAGATGGCAAACTGGCCGATATTGCTCCAACGATTCTGCAACTGATGGGTATTCCGCAACCCGCCGAAATGGGTGGTGTGAGCCTGATTGTTGCGTAAACGTTTTTTCATGCGGACCAGCTGTCTGCGCTATAATAAAAAGGCCGCTCTAATACGTCAGAGCGGCCTTTTTAATGATCGTTTTGTCAACTACATGTCGAAAAGAATCCGGGTAGGATCTTCCAGAATCTGTTTGACACGAACCAGGAAGCTAACCGATTCCTTGCCGTCAATGATCCGGTGATCGTACGACAGGGCTACGTACATAATGGGCCGAATGACAATCTCACCGTTCACTACTACGGCGCGCTCAACAATGTTGTGCATGCCCAAAATAGCGGATTGCGGTGCATTGATGATCGGTGTCGACAGCATCGATCCAAACGTACCGCCATTGGTAATGGTGAACGTACCGCCGGTCATTTGCTCGATCGTCAGCTTATTTTCGCGGGCGAGACCAGCCAACCGAACAACTTCTTTTTCGATTTGGGCAAAACTCAATTGTTCGGCGTTCCGAATAACGGGCACAACAAGTCCCCGATCTGACGAAACAGCAATGGAAATATCGCAGAAATCGTTGAAAACCATCTGATCGCCATCAATCTGGGCGTTTACCGCCGGGAAATCTTTCAGGGCGATACAAACCGCTTTCGTGAAGAAAGACATAAAGCCGAGCCCTACGCCGTTCTTTTCCTTAAACTTATCTTTAAACTTATTCCGCAGATCCATGATCGGCTTCATATCGACCTCGTTGAAGGTAGTCAACATGGCCGTTTCATTTTTAACCGCCACCAGTCGACGGGCAATAGTCCGGCGGAGAGACGTCATTTTTTCGCGACGCTGATTCCGACTACCGGGTGCTGCCGGGGTCGCTGCTGCGGGAGCCGGAGCCGAAGGTTTAGCTGGAGCCTGGGGGGCTGGTGCCGGCGCAGGAGACGCTTTCATGGCATCTTCCTTTGTCACGCGTCCGCCAACGCCAGTGCCCTGAACCTGTTGGGCCTTAACGCCTTTTTCGTCAAGAATTTTAGCGGCAGCCGGTGATGGATAATGAGCAGCGTACCCGTTTGCATTCTGACCATTGGCCGGGGTCTCGGGTGCTGGTGCACTCGTTGCTGGCTGAGCAGCGGGAGCTGGCGCATTGGCTGGTGTAGCGGTAGATGCGCCGACTTCGATCTTGGCAATCAGGGCACCGATTGGCAGTGTTTCACCTTCCTGGGCAACGATGCGGAGTGTTCCGGCCGCTTCGGCGGGCAGCTCGAACGTCGCTTTATCCGATTCAAGCTCACACAGCACTTCATCGAGAGCAACTTGATCACCGTCTTTCTTGCTCCAAGTGGCAATCGTTACTTCCGTTACCGACTCGCCAACGGCGGGGACTTTCATTTCAATAACACTCGACGCTGATTTAGCAACCGGAGCGGGCGCTGGTGTTTCTTCAGCCTGGGGGGCAGGAGCCGCCGGTGGAGCCGGTGCTTCGGCTTTGGCGGGCTCGGCCTGGGGAGCAGGGCTTGGGGCACTACCTCCACCGTCAATCGTACAGATACTGGCTCCGATCGGTAAAACGTCACCTTCCTGAGCCAGAATATGCAGCGTACCATCGGCTTCGGCCGTTAATTCGAACGTAGCCTTATCGGAGTCGAGTCCGCAAAGTACATCGTCCATTTTTACGTGGTCACCTTCTTTTTTGTACCAGGTGCCAACGGTTACTTCGGTGATGGATTCCCCCACGGGAGGGATTTTCATGTCAACGGCCATTTTTTTGTAGTTTGTGGTTCGTCATTTGTCGCTCGTGGTATGCTTTTGGCAGAACTACGAACCACAAACGACGAACTTCTTTTTATTCAAATGCTCTCCGAACGATGTCGGCTTGTTCCTGAGTATGGATTTTGGGGTAGCCCGTGGCCGGTGAAGCCGCAGCCTTTCGCGAAATGATGGGCAAATTTAAGCCAAGACGCAGCAGGTAAGTCCAGTACCCCATATTTTCAGGCTCTTCCTGTACCCATATCCGTTCTGCTTTCTCGTACTGGGCCAGCACGGCATCCAACTGATTTTTAGACAGTGGAGCAAGCTGTTCCAGCCGGACAATGGCTACGTCGTCGCGTTGGTCAGCCTGTTGTTTTTCGAGCAGGTCGTAATACACTTTACCCGTACAAAGCAACACCCGTTTTACCTTCTTCACGTCGGCATAGCTATCGCCGATGATCTCTTGGAATGAACCTTGTGTCAGGTCTTCCAGCGGAGAGATGCACTTCGGATGGCGTAGCAACGACTTTGGCGACATGATAACCAGCGGCTTGCGGAAGTCCCAGGCTAACTGACGGCGCATGATATGGAACAGGTTGGCTGGCGTAGTCACGTTGGCCACCACCATATTATAGTCCGCGTACAACTGCAAGTATCGTTCCGGACGCGCGTTGGAGTGTTCTGGCCCCTGGCCTTCGTAGCCGTGAGGAAGCAGCATCGTGACACCGTTCTGGATGCCCCATTTTGACTCACCAGCTGCAATGAACTGGTCGATAATTAATTGGGCACCATTGGAGAAGTCGCCAAACTGGGCTTCCCAGATAACCAGTGCGTGTGGATTGGCCATGGCATAACCATACTCAAAACCCAGTACACCGTATTCCGAAAGCAACGAGTTATATATCTGGAACTTCTGCTGGCCGTCCTCAATGAAGTCGAGTGACGAGTAAGACAAGTTTGTTTCGGCATCGTGCAGAACGGCATGGCGGTGCGAGAACGTACCCCGCTGAACATCCTGACCACTCAGCCGAACTGGTTTGCCGTCAAGCAGCAACGACCCGTAAGCCAGCAGCTCGGCCGTACCCCAGTTCACCAGTTTGGTGTCGGTGAGCATGGTTTGCCGGTCTTTCAGCAGCTTGTCGATCTGCTTCAATGGCTTGAACCCTTCAGGCGTTTTTACCAGGGCTTTCCCAATGGTTTGCAGCACCTCGGCGGGCACGCCTGTTTCGGGAGACTTTTCAAAGTCTTGAGGCTCGCTAAACCGAAGCTCAGCCCAGTCGAGATCCAGCCGAAGCGGTTTGTATGGAATTTCGGCTTTCTGCTTAACGCGGTCGAGCCGATCCTGCAATTGCTTCTTGAACTCGGTATCCATCCGCGTTGCCAGTTCGGCATCGACATCGCCCCGCTCAATGAGCAGTTCTTTGTAGATCTCGCGTGGATTCTGATGCTTTTCGATGATGTTGTACATCGTTGGCTGCGTAAACTTGGGCTCATCGGCCTCGTTATGGCCGTAGCGACGGTAGCAAACCATATCGATAAACACATCCCGATTAAATTTCTCGCGAAATTCAACAGCCAGTTTGGCGCAGAAGATAACGGCTTCCGGATCGTCGCCGTTCACGTGGAAAATGGGAGCGTCAATGATTTTCGCGACGTCTGAACAGTAAATAGACGAGCGGGCATCTTCGAAATCGGTTGTGAAACCGATCTGGTTATTAATGACAAAATGGACCGTACCGCCGGTTGTATAACCCGCTAGTTTGGCCATCTGCGTTACTTCATAAACAATACCCTGTCCGGCCACGGCGGCATCACCGTGAATCAGGATAGGCATTATCTTTTTGAAGTCGCCGTTGTATTCTTCGTCAGCCTGCGCCCGGACAAAGCCTTCAACCACGGGGTTTACCGCTTCGAGGTGTGATGGGTTTGGAGCCAGTTTTACGCTGATCTGCTTACCTGACTTTGTTTCGGTCAAGCTGGAATAACCGAGGTGGTATTTTACGTCGCCGTCGCCATGTACCTGTTCTGGTACGTTCCCCTCAAAACCATCGAAGATCGACTCATAGGACTTACCCAGAATATTGGCCAGTACATTGAGCCGTCCGCGGTGCGCCATCCCGATCATCACTTCTTCCACGCCCATGTCGGCGGCCTGACTGATGATTGTGTCCAGCGCCGGAATCGTCACTTCGCCACCTTCCAGCGAGAAACGTTTCTGGCCGAGGTATTTGGTGGCAAGGAAGTTTTCGAAGACGGTCGCTTCGTTCAACTTTTCGAGAATGCGCTTTTTCTCATCCAGTGTCGGCATGAAAACGAGCGCTTCTTTTTCAATTTTGTTCCGCAGCCAGTTTTTTACATCCAGCTCGCGGATATACATGTATTCGAATCCAATATCACCCGCGTAAATTTTACGCAGCGAGTCCATGATGACACGGAGCGTAGCGGGCCCGATACCAAGTAATTTACCTGATTCAAAAACGGTATCCAGATCGGATTCTGACAACGCGTAATCTGGCAGGTCGACACGAGGCTGACGATCTTTCCGTTCTTTGAGCGGATTTGTTTTCGCCAGCAAGTGACCCCGCGACCGGTATGCCTTAATTAAACTGGCAACCGATACTTCTTTCTCGGCGTGGCTGGCGTCAGTTGGTTTGGCTGATGTCGTTTGGCCGTTTGCCGAAACACCATTCGATTTTGTCGATTCAACTGGTTCACCATTGTGGGTTCCGTTGGCCTTTTCGCCGTAGGTGAGTGAAAACTCAAACCCTTTGAAAAATTGTTGCCAGCTTTCGTCAACTGTCTGAGGGTCTTGTTTGTAAGACTGATAGAGTTGATCTACGTAAGCCGCGTCGGAATTAGCGATATATGAGTACTGGTCCATGACGGGGGCGCGTCGTTGTTATGAGCCGCAAAGGTAGTATTTCGGCCAAACACTTGATCGCAAAAATTTTGTTTTTATTCTCCTGATTGTTAGCAACAACCCATTCGTAAATACAACAACTGAAAATCGAAATTTATTGCTAAAATAGATTTCGACCGGGATATTCTAGCCAGGTCATTAAATTAATACCCATACCATAGTCCATTTTTAACGTGGTAATAGTCTATTGGTTTGAAAAAAGTACAACCGGCGGAGTTACTTATTCCTAACGGGTCTGACCGCTTCTCAGGCGCTGTTGCGTATATTTGACCGTAAAATCGTGTTGTAAATCCTGCTTATGCTTGTTGGTGTAGACGCTACTTCTCAACCTACTTCCTCGCCACGATGGCAGCGACTGCTGGGTATTCGGCCGGAGGAAAGCCGAACGGTAGGGTTATTTTTTATCCATAATTTTTTGCTTGGCATTGGCACTATTCTCATTTACGTAGCAGCTAATGCCATTTTACTGGAAAATAATCCCGAAACCAGCCTGCCCATTGCCTACATCGCGTCGGCTGTAGCGATGATTGGCGTTGGCCGGGTGTACGCTTATTTCGAACACCATCTGGCGTTACGCAACCTCGCCGTTCGTGTGTTGCTGGCCGCCGTTGTTATGACGGTAGTCGTCGGTGTTCTGGTTGTCGTTGGCCACTCCGTGGCGGCTGCCGTGGCCATTATGGCCGGTTATCGACTTATTTACTTGCTCACCAACCTTGAATTTTGGGGCGTTTCGGCTGTGGTGTTCGATACGCGACAGAGCAAACGGTTGTTTGGGGTAATCAGCTCGGGCGATATGCCAGCCAAAGCGCTGGGGGCCATTCTGGCCGCGCTGGTCCATGCCCATGCCGATGTGCTTCGGTTGCTGCTGGTGGCATTCGGTGCTTTTCTGGCGGCCCTGTATGTACTCCAGTTAACCATTCAGTCGCATGACGTACACGCACCCCACGGGGCCGACCGATCTACCCGTCGGGAGCCATCAAGGCTGATTGGCAAGCGGTTTGGGGGGAGCGAACTGATTTTCTACATGTGCCTGAGCCTGGCCGTTCTGGCCGCCGTAGCCACCGAAATAGAGTACAATTTCTTTATCAACGTGAAGCATCGGTTTCACGACCAGACCGATGTGATTCGGTACGTGAGCTATGTTCTGGCGCTGACATACGGCGTGGCCATGCTGGCTAAACTGCTCCTGTCCAGACAGGTGCTGGATCAGTTTGGGGTACAGCGTTCGTTACTGACATTGCCCTGGGTCGCGCTGGCCGGTCTGGCTGGCTTGGTTGTGTTGCGCTATTTTGTCGCCAGTGAAACCGTAATGCTCATTTATTTCTGCGGTATTTACTTGGTTTTCGAGGTCGTTCGGCGGGCCTTGTTCGATCCGGTCTTCCTGGTATTATTTCAGCCGCTATTGCCTCCGCAACGCCTGAAAGGCCATACGTTGGCGAAGGGGTTGTATGAACCGATTGGTCTGGGACTGGCCGGATCGCTGATTTATGTGCTGCATGCAACACTGGAGGCTGGGGGAGCGCTCGTCTGGATTGCCCTTCTTGCCGGAGCCGTGTGGCTCCTGCATCATACCTACCAACGGTATCTCCACGAACTCAACGATGCTATTGGGCGCCGGTTTCTGGAACGAGACCAGCTGGCCATGCCCACGGTGGCGAAAACCAGTTTGGTAAGCCAATTGCAAAGTAACCGGCCCGACGACGTATTAACGGCCATTAGCTGGCTCGATGCCCATAATCCTGCCGAACTGACCCAACAGGTACCAACCCTGCTTGAGCATGCCAACGCTGGTGTTCGTCGGCGTACGCTGAGCGCTGTCGGGCATATGAATCAAAAAGTGCCGGTTCGCCAGTTGATGCACATTGCTCTAACCGACAATGAACCTTCGTTGCGCCAGGAGGCCGCTTATTTGCTGGGCAGGCGCATCAGCGCAGAAGCCGCCGAACTGGCTCCGCTTATTCACCATACCGATCTCTCCATTCGGCAGGGCGCTGTAAAGGGTATACTCGAATTGAATCCGCATGATGCTGCCGCGCAGGCAGTATTGGTTCAGCTAGCGCAGGATGCCGATCCCTCACACCAGCAAATAGCCCTGCATTTGATTACTGCACTACGCCTGAACGATCAGGCATCTCTGGTACGTGAGCGGCTTTCTAGTTCGAACCCGGATGTCAAAAAAGCGGCCGTTGCGGCTGCGGGTCAACTGGCTGATGCGAAACTGACGGCGTATCTGATCCAGCACCTGACCGATAGTGGTATTGGCCGGGCGGTTACGCAGGCTTTGAAAGGACGGGGAAACGAAACGATTGTGGCCTTATGTACTGTACAGAAGGCCGCCACAGACCGCTTGACACTGGAGCGGATAGCTGCCGTTTGCGGAGCTATTTACACGCCGGAGAGCCGACAGTTGTTGAATGGGTTAGCTCAGCAGCCCGACCTGGTTGTCAGGCGGGCGGCTTTACGGGTGCTGCGTCGCTTCCCAAACGAACCGGCCGACGATGCCCTGTTCCGCACGCTCATGCACGAAGAAATACAATTGGCTCAGCGGCTGTTGCACGGCAGTCTGACGGACGCTGATCTGACTGATACGCTTGACTACGAGCTCTCGGTATTGATGCAACGGCTATTCGATATACTGGCTCAACTGTACGACACAGAAACCATTACCGGAGCGCGTTTGGGCGTTGGGCACCCCGCCCGCGAGCGTCGGGCCAATGCACTGGAGATGCTCGATAATCTGATACCGAGGGCTACGTACCAAACATTACAGGTGCTGGTCGATGATCTGCCCCGGTACGAAAAAAACCGTATTCTCGACATTGAGCTTGGGCCATTTACGGACACGGAGCCCATCCGGGCGTTTATCCTGCGAAAGGGCGAACGGATTTTTTCGGCGTGGACCGTTCATGTTGTGTTGCGTAGCCTGCCACCAGCCGATGCGTTAGTGGCTCAGCAGGCGCTGGCATCCCGATCTGTTTCTTTATCCCCTCTTCTTATGGCGCACGCTGCCCACTCAACCGATCAGATTTCAGCTTATGACCGGGTTTTGCTGCTGGCTCAAACCAGTTTGTTCTCTCAAACGCCCGAAAACGTACTGGCTAGCATTACGCCTATCATGAAGGAGGAAGCGTACTCGGTGGGCGAACCGATTTTCCATAAAGGCGATCTGGGTACAGGCATGTATGTGATTTACACGGGCGAGGTGGCTATTGTTGATGGAGAAACGGAACTGGCTCGCTTCGGGCGGGGCGATTTTTTTGGTGAACTGGCCCTGCTGGATACCGAATCCCGATCGGCAACGGCCGAGGCTATTACCGATGTACGGCTGTTGCGCATTGATCAGGACGATTTCTACGACTTGATGGAAGAACGAAGCGAGGTTCTTCGCAGCATTGTCCGGGGTTTATCCGGGCGTATTCGTCGGCAGAACGAATTGCTGGCCAATCGCCCCCCCTCTCCGCAGTCATGAGGCAGGTTCGCCGGCGACCGTAGTGCGGATAGCTAACAAGGCATCGGGCGATTGATGTTTTTACGATCAGTTTTGGTAAACTTGCTGTTTGCACGATTCCTTTTCCTTCACTCGTACTATGAATGTCTCGTCACCCGAGGGTATTGGCACCGTTTTGCTGTCGGTTGGTGCATTTCAATTTACCCGCCGTTTTCTGGACATACCAACCCGTTTGCCCGCCTGGGAGCCCTTTTTTCAGAAAATATGGGTTATTTTCGGCGTACTGGTTGGCTTATCTGCTGTTTTTTCCGTCGACCTGTCCAGTGGCTGGGTCGCACTTGGGGTGAGCCTGTTGTTTGTGTACATGCTGATGCAACTGTATTACTACCAACCCGCCCGCATGGTGCTGCTGGCGGTAGCTCCCTTTTTGCTGTTTTGGGTGATCGGTAGTTTCATTGAACATTACGCGCCTGCCTATTATAAGCATAACGACGATTTCATTGATAACTCGATTGGCTTTTCGACCATCTGGCTGGGTACATTTCTGGTTATTGCCAGTCGGCAGAAGAAAACCTTGCTCAAAGCTGATCAGGAGCGAGCCCGCGAAGCCGAAGAACGCCGGATTATTGAAGCGAAAAAGCAGGAACTGGAATACCTGGTGGCCGAACGAACCGCTGAAATTACGCAGCAAAAAGAAGAGCTTGAGCACGCCCTTATTGAACTGAAGTCGACTCAGAACCAACTGATTCAGAGCGAGAAAATGGCCAGCCTGGGCGAGCTGACCGCCGGAATCGCGCATGAAATTCAGAACCCGCTCAACTTCGTCAATAATTTCTCCGAAGTCAGTATTGAGCTAATTGACGAGTTGGCCGAGGAACAGGCCAAACCCAACCGCGATCTCGAACTGGAAGCCGAACTACTGACTGATTTAAAACAGAATCTTCAGAAAATTACCCACCACGGCGGGCGGGCATCTTCCATCGTAAAAGGCATGCTTCAACATTCCCGGGCCAACACGGGGCAACGTGAAGCGATTGATCTTAATGCGTTATGCGATGAATACCTGCGTCTGGCCTATCACGGCCTACGGGCAAAAGACAAGTCGTTCAATGCCCTGTTCAACACGGATCTCGATGCCTCACTGGGCGCGGTCAGCGTTATTCCGCAGGACATAAGCCGGGTGTTGCTCAATCTGTTCACCAATGCCTTTTATGCGGTTCAGCAACGGCAGAAGAAAGGTGAAACACCGGGCTATCAGCCAACCGTAACGGTCAGTACCCGCTGCGCTAGCGACGAAGCCGTCATTACCGTAAGCGATAATGGTACGGGCATTGCCGAAGACCTTAAACAAAAGATTTTTCAGCCCTTTTTTACGACGAAACCCACCGGAGAAGGCACCGGACTGGGCCTGTCACTCGCTTATGACATTGTTACGAAGGGGCACAAGGGCACACTGGATGTAGCGAGTAGGGAAGGTGAAGGAACGACGTTCACCATAAAGTTGCCTGCCTGAAAATTTCCCTGCCGTTACCCGTTCGAAAAACCACTGCCACACGCACCGTTATGCTCGTTCGCTTCGTATTTATTCTGTTATTACTTCCGGGCCAGCCGGGCCTTCGGGCGCAGGATTCGGCGCGAACGGCGCTGCAGACCCGGCTGGCCCGGCATCCACAGCCAGACACACTGCGGGTAAACCAACTCAATGAGCTGGCCTTTGCGGTGCAGGGCGATCAGCCGGAACGAACCAGACAACTAGCGCAGGAAGCCCTGACGTTATCAAGAAAACTACACTATCCGCGGGGTGAAGCAATGGCCCTGTATGGTATGGCAGTTGGGTACGGATACGATACCTATGCAGCTCACGCACAGGTCCTGTCTTATCTGGAACAAGCTCGGAAGTTATTCTCGCAGTTGAACGACCGGATTGGTTTAGCCAAAGTGACCAGTCAGATTGGCTGGTACTATACCCAACGTGGCGACTATGTTCCGGCTCTTACCTATAGTCTGCAGGCGCAGCAACTGGCCGACAAAACGGGTAATCTGGAGTTGCAGGCCCGTACAAAAGCGCGGCTGGGTGGTTTGTACACGATGCTGGGTGATTTTCAGCAGGGGCTGGCGGCCCAATCGGCAACCATTCAATTGTATGAGCGCATCAACAACCAGGAGGGCATTTGCCGGGTGCTGAACGGGCTTGGCGAACTTCACCGTCTGGAAGGAGATTTCGAGCGTGCCAGCCGGTACTACACCAAGTCGATTCGGCTGGCGCAGGAGCTGAACAACCCCCGGCTGGCGGCTCGGGCAGAAAGTAACCTGGCCGCGGTGTACGTTGCTCAAGGCGATTACGATGAGGCTCTTAACATGGCATACAAAGCCCTGACGGTGTTGGTCAATACGCATGATACTGAAGTGGTAGCCTGGACGCAGACGGTGCTGGCCCGTGCTTATCTGAAGCAAAATCGAATTGATGACGCACTGACCTATGGAATGCGCGCCCGGATGCTCAGTCGTAAAATTGGTTATCGGGAGGTGGCCCGGGATGCAAACAGAATTCTGGCCGAAGCCTACGTGGCGCAACGGAATTTTGCCAATGCGTATGCCTATCAGCAGCAGTACCTAACCTATATGGATACCCTGACGGGCCGAAATACGCAGCGGCAACTGGCGCTTCTCCAATACAACTACGGCCTGGCCGAAAAGCAGACGCAAATCGCTTTGCTTAAAAAAGACAAGGCGTTGCAAACGGAAGCCACTCAGCGGCAGCGCCAATTATTGGTGGGCGCGCTGATTGTCATGGTCCTGATAATAGGATTGCTCTTTTTGCTGTATCGGAATAACCGTCAGAAGCAGAAGGCCAACACGATACTCCAACAACAAAAAGCCGAGCTACAGGCCCAGCGTGACCAGACAAATCAGGCGTTGTCGGAATTGAAACTAACGCAGAACCAGTTGGTTCAAAGCGAAAAAATGGCCAGCCTGGGCGAACTGACCGCCGGGATCGCGCACGAAATTCAGAACCCGCTCAACTTTGTCAACAACTTCTCCGATGTCTCGGTTGAACTGGTGCAGGAACTGAACGAAGAACGGGAAAAAGGCCCTGATAGAGATGACGCGCTGGAGGCCGAGCTAATGGCTGATCTATCCCAGAATCTGCACAAAATTATTCATCATGGCAATCGGGCGTCGAGCATCGTTCGGGGTATGCTGGAACATTCCCGCACCAGCAACGGTCAGAAACAACCGACCAATCTGAACGCCCTGAGCAACGAATACCTGGGGCTGGCCTACCACGGCTTGCGCGCTAAAGACAAGTCATTCAACGCTGAACTGGAAAAAGAGTTAGACCCGGATGTGGGGCTGGTCAGTGTTAATCCGCAGGATATTGGCCGGGTACTGCTGAACTTGTTTACCAATGCCTTTTACGCGGTTCAGCAGCGCCAGAAAGAGGCCGGGGCAGGCTACCAACCTCGCGTTACCCTGCGTACTGAGCGCAGCCGTGCGGAGGTAATTATTAAGGTGATGGATAATGGTCAGGGTATCCCGGAAGAGCTTCAGCAGAAGATTTTCCAGCCCTTTTTTACCACAAAACCGTCGGGGCAGGGTACTGGTCTGGGTTTATCCCTGGCTTACGACATTGTTACTAAGGGCCACGGTGGTACCTTAAGCGTTGAAAGCAGGCCGGGAGAGGGTACAACCTTTGTTATTCGCCTGCCCTTCTCGCCTTAACGAATACAACCACTCATCAAACAATGCGTAATCTGTACATCATTCTGCTCATTCTAGTCCGCTGGGCAGCCTCTGGCCAGAACACATCGCCGGGCCAGGCAACGGTGGCCGGTTCCCCCCCCGATCTCAACGAACGGGTTCGTCTGCTCGAAGAAAACCTTCGGTTTGCTAACCAGGCACTGGCCAAAACGGTAGATGATCTGCTCTGGTATCAGAAACTGGGCGATGTGGCTACGATTGACAAAGTCCGCTATGGGAGCAAACCGCCCCACGTCGTCAAAAATCCAACGGGGCAGGGGGCCACCAATCCCGTCGTTATTCCGGCCTATACTTTTCTGCCGAAGAAGTTTGCATCGGCCAAAAAGTTGCCTCTCCTCATATTTGTTCATGACGGCATTCACGGCGATTTCAGCACGCTCTATGCCCATGTAGTCCGTGAGTTATTGGACCAGGGTTATCTGATCATGGCACCCGAATACCGTGGCACAGCGGGTTACGGAGGGGAGTTTTACCGGCAGATCGACTACGGCGACTACGAGAATGACGACGTATTGGCTGGCAAACGCTGGGCTGTTGAAAACATGCCGCAGGTTGATCCGGATCGGGTGGGTATCATTGGCTGGAGTCACGGCGGTATGATTTCGCTGATGAATGTTTTTGATCATCCCGAAGACTATAAGGTGGCTTATGCCGGTGTGCCCGTTACCGACATCATTGCCCGCCTGGGGTACAAGCCCCAGAGTTACCGGGCTATATTTTCGGAAGCGACCCACATTGGCAAAGATCCATCCGATAACGTAGCTGAGTACCGCCGTCGGTCGCCGGTCTGGAATGCACAGAAGCTGAAAACGCCGTTGCTGATTCATACCAACACGAATGATGAAGATGTGAACGTACTGGAAGTTGAATCGCTGATTAATGCCCTGAAAGCGCACGACAAAAAGTTTGAGTACAAGATTTATCAGGATGCGCCGGGTGGGCATAGCTTTAACCGGCTCGATACCAAACTGGCCCGCGATTCGCGTGAGGAGGTTTACAAGTTTCTGGCCCGGTATCTGACTCCGCCGGGTGCCGCCCGCTAGGCCAGAAGCACACCCATTCTGTGCCGCTATAGGGTAAATGTTTTATCTTTGATGTAGATCCTTCCTGTTTATGATGAAAGTTTTGGTGGTTGACGACGAAACAGACGTAAAAGACTTGTTTCTCCAGCGGTTCCGTCGGGAAATCCGTAACGCTGAATTTCAGTTGGCTTTCGCCAATTCGGGCGAAGAAGCCCTTACTTACTTAGCCAGTCATAACTCAGAGGTTATCTTGATTCTGTCCGACATTAACATGCCGGGTATGAGCGGGTTCGAACTTCTGCGTCATATTCGTCAGGACTTCAAAGCGCCCCCGGCTCCGGTTGTGATGATGATTACCGCCTACGGAGACCCCGAATCGCAGGCGCAGGCGGTTACGCTGGGAGCCAACGATTTCCTGACGAAGCCCCTCGATTTTACACTTCTCAAACAAAAACTTCACGATTTAGCATGAAGGCCAAAATATTGGTGGTTGACGACGAGACGGACCTTGAGTTACTCATCAAGCAGAAATTTCGACGGCAGATACGGGAAAAGCAATACGAATTCGTTTTTGCGCATGATGGGGTCGATGCCCTGAATATGCTGTCCCAGCAGCCCGACGTCGATATGGTACTGACCGACATCAATATGCCCGGCATGGATGGGCTGACGTTACTGGTTAAGCTGCACGAAAGCAATCCCATGCTGAAAGCCGTTATTGTATCAGCGTATGGCGACATGGATAACATTCGCACGGCGATGAACCGGGGTGCTTTTGATTTCGTGACGAAGCCCGTCAATTTTGAAGATCTGGAGTTGACTATGAAGAAAACGATGGAGTATGTTCTGCAACTCCGCCAGACGCTCCAGGCCGTAAAAGAGAACAACATTCTGCGGATGTACGTGGACGAATCGGTGCTGACGTTCATGAATCAGTCGGAGTTCGAAAAGTCCTTATCGGCCAGTGAAACGGTCATGGCAACCGTTCTCTTTATTGACATTTGCGGGTTTACTGCCATTGCCGAGCGCGAATCGGCGGATACGGTTGTTCGGCTGCTGAACCGGTATTTCGATGTCATCGTCAAGGAAATTATTGCGCAGGAGGGCAACGTCGATAAGTTCATGGGTGATGCCGTAATGGCCGTTTTTCGGGGAGATTACCATTTTGATCGGGCCGTCGAAGCGGCTCTGGCTGCCCGGGCGCAGGTCGCTAAGCTCGAAGATAATTTGCCAAACCACGCCAATTACCACCCCCAGATTTCAATCGGCATCAATACCGGCGAAATGGTGTCAGGAAACATCGGGTCGGCTACGCTTCGCCGGCTGGACTATACGGTTATTGGAGACGCCGTTAATATGGCCCAACGGTTACAGTCGGTCGCGCAACCAGGTCAGATCGTTATTGTAGAATCGGCTCAGCAGAAAATCGCGGAGTCGTTTACCTGTGAGCGCATTGGCGAAGTAACGCTCAAAAATAAATCGGCTCCCGTCGTGATCTACAATGTGGTAGGGTGAGGGAGGGATATATCATACACCATACATCTTTTTTACTCTTCCGCCAGCGTTCGCGAGATGTTCATTCGATACACGCCTATGGCGGGGAGGGCGGCAGCCAGCAAACCAATGAGGATAGCAACGCCCAGCAAAATCCACTCTTCAGGCAGAATGGTAAAAGCCGCCAGATTATAGTGGTATTCGGACGAGACACTGTTTGAAAACAGCCATAAGCCAACCCGGCTAAACACAACGCCCAGCACAAAACCGATGAGCGCCAGCACCAGACCTTCGAGCAGCAGCATGCCGAACAGTTGGGCCCGGGTAGCGCCCATGGATAGCATCAGGGCCATTTCGTAGCGTCGCTCTTTCAGTGAGTTATAGAGCGACACAAATACGCTGATACCCGAAATCAGCATGATGACGGCCGCCAGTCCCCGGAGCGTTTCAACGCCAACGCCGAGCAGGGAGAACAACCGGTTGATCTCGATATTGGGCAGGGCGGCCTGAAGCTTGGAGTTACTGTTAATGCCCCGCGCCAGCATCATGCCCATCGGATTCCGAAACTTGATGAGCATGCTGGTTATTTCGCGCGGAGCTTCCTCGTGCGCTTCTTCCTCATGCGCTTCACCCGCTTCACGGTGCTCCTCATGGTGTTCGTGAATAGCCCAAACGCTCGATAAAGGGGTTAAAATAAGCTGGTCGGCTACGGTGTTCGTAGGACTTAAAATGCCCACCACCTTGTACTTCGTATCGGCATGCACATCGCCATCCTTGTCCAGCCCGTGCGATCCTGCGAACGTATCGCCAATTTTTAAACCCGTTACAGCCGCTACCCGTGGGCCAATGACCGTTTCCAGATCCTGCTGAAACAGTTTCCCCTGGGCAATGGTAGCCCCGAAGTGATCAATGTATTTTTTGTTGGTTCCCACAATCCGAAACGACTGGTAATTGTCGCCCATGGAGAGGGGGATAGCCGTTTTGATCATCGGGTTGCGCGTCAGGCGCTCGGCTTCTTCGAGCGGGATGTTTCCCGTTGGCGAATCGATCTGGTAAATACTGGACAGAATTAACTGAAGTGGACTTCCCTTGGCGCCCAGTACCATGTCTATGCCTTTGATATTCTTCCGAAACTGGTCATCCAGCTGTTTGTTGAGCAGGAGCAACAGCGAGATAATGGTGATCCCAAACGTCATGAGAAGCCCACTCAGAAAGCTGCTCAGGGGTTTGTCTTCAAGGTTACTCCAGCTAATTCGGAACAGGTTCATAAGTGTAGGTTGAAACAGGAATGTAGAAACGGCTAAAGCAAACTACAGCAGGTCCAGTTTAAAATGGTGACTGGTTATGTTAAATCCTTTGTTCAGATACAAGCGATGGGCGTCGTAGCGAGCCGGGTTCTGCCCCGAATCGAGCGACACGCACTGGCAACCGGTCTGGCGGGCCTGTTCCACCACAAAATCGACCAGAGCGCTGGCGTACCCTTTTCCCCGCGCATCGGGCAGCGTCGATAAATCGTCAATGTAGATCGTTTTGCCGCTATACAGAAAGTTCAGCGTTCGGTAGCCCATTACAGCGGGCGCTGGTGCCGATGGTTCATCTCCGGCAATGAAGGCCAGTACGAAACCTTCCTGGGCCTGCTGATAGCGAATCTGTTCGAAAGCTTGCTCAGGCGTCAGGTGCGGACGCAAGGCCAGCATGGCAGGCAAACAGCGACGAATGTCTTCGTCGGATCGGGCAATTACTGGTGTCATAGCTGTGCACGAATGGTTTGTAACAACAGGTCGCCACCACGGGCAAGAATGGCTTCGGCCAGTGCGTGTCCAATCAATGGCGATTCGTCCGGCGCGCCCGTAAACGTTTCCCGCATCAGTTCACTACCGTCCAGGCTCACCAATCCACCCGTCAGGCTAATGGTTTTTCCATCCATCCATTGCGCCAGGGCGAATGACGGGATACTACAGCCCCCTTCAAGCCGGGCCAAAAAGGCTCGTTCGGCGCGCAGGCAGGCTTCTGTTGAATCGTGGTTAACAAGCCGGGTTATGGCTTCACGGACGGCATCGCTCAACGACGTCGCCACTTCAATGGCGATGCTTCCTTGGGCAACGGCGGGCGTAAATTCATCAAGCGGTAATCGTTCGACAATCAGGTCGTCGTACCCCATCCGGTGAACTCCCGCATAGGCCAGCAGAAGAGCGTCGCACTGCCCTTCGTCGAGTTTACGAATCCGCGTTTGCAGGTTACCCCGCATATCGACTGTGGTTATGTGCGGGCAAAAGTGCTTGAGCATGGCTACCCGCCGGGTAGAGGACGTGCCAATTCGAAACGATTCTCCGTTGGTGAGCGAAAGTGTTTTGTTGCGACTAACCAGTACATCGTTGGCGGGTTCGCGTTCAGTAAACGCGATGATATGTAAGTCGGATGGTAAGCTTGAGGGTAAGTCTTTCGCGCTGTGAACCGCAATATCGATGGTGCCCATCCGAAGCTGGTCTTCCAGCTCCTGGGTGAAAACACCTTTACTACCAATCTTCGCCAGCGACCGATCCAGTACCAGATCGCCTTTTGTTTCGATAAGAACCAACTCGGAGGTTAGTCCTCCGGCCTGCAGCAATGACTGTATATGTTCTGCTTGCCAAACCGCCAGGCGGCTACTTCGAGTCCCAATTCTAATGTGCATGATTTTGCAAAGGTACGGCACGAAAACCGGCTTTTCGTCATTCAAACGCATTGTGGTAATGTGTAGAAAGACAACCACATACAGACCACAAATGGCAACACTATTCGTCGGCTATGAACGGTTCGCAAAAAATGGCAAAATAGAGGGTAACTGTGTCAAAACGGCATTAACGAATCAAAATAAGCGCTGATTTGCTGCCAAGCTGGCCGGAAATTACAGGACCAATCGGTTAGGCACGAGGTTTGCCTACTTAACAGTATTAGAACAGTAAACAACATCCACTATGAAAGCGATAGAAAATGTGTTTCAGGGAACAGGCGGTCAGATTGACTTGCTGAATACGCTCTACGGTGGTTCGACACAAACGACCATGAATGTTGAGCGGGAGGATGACCGTCTGGTGATTACCCTGTCTGCTCCCGGCGTAAAAGCCAATTCCTTTAATGTACTGGTCGAGGGCAACAAACTCGTTCTCTATACCTTGCTGGTCAGCACATCTAACCAGTCCGTGAAAGACAGTGTCAACCAGCGTTTGGCGGTACCTATGTTTCTGCGGGTTCTGGACATTCCCTCTTTTGTGGACATTGATCAAATCGACGCTGTTCACGAACATGGCCGGGTAATGGTGATGTTACCTTTTAGTGACAAAGAATACATGCACCGTCAGATCGACATAAAGAACCTTTTCTAGTTCTGTCCTCTGTATTATCTCCCGGGGCCTCAATCTTGGTCCTGTTGCCTATAGATGAGTCCGAAGCCGCTTTTACGAAAGCGGCTTTCTATTTTTCCCTGTACACAAAAAGCCCGCTGGTTTGAACCAGCGGGCTTTTTGTGTACAGGATTTTCGTCGAGAGAACCCTACCGCAGTTTATTTAAGTCGTTTTTATTGACTATGACCTCGATGAAGAATTTGACGGGATACTAACGACGTGTTTACTGAGTCGTACCGATGTTGTACCTTGCTGTTATGAAAAATCTCATGAATCGCCCGCTTCTGTTGCTTTTTGTCTGTGCAACATTTGGTTGCGGTACGAAGCCGTTAGACAAAAAATACCACAGCCAAACCATGTGGTACGACGTAAAGGTAGGGTCGAACGCTAAAAATGACTCGATCAACCATGAACTCTGCCGTCTGGCTGTGGCGGATAACACCAAGCAAGGCGTGAAAAATGAGGAGCTGACCTATCAGGAATTAATTGATCATGGGTATGAACTATTGAGTAAAACCCATTCGGAGGCCTATGCCGACAGCTTACGGGAAGTTTACAGTAAGCGGTAGCAAGACTTGGCCTGTCTTACGAATCAGCCTTCAGAATACGTTCAATTTCCAGCGCTCTTTCCTGCAATCGGCTTAGATTCGAACTCCGCTCCTCAAGCGAGCCTGATTCATCCCACTCAGTAGGGGCGAAATAAATCAGTTCCGCGTCGCTTTCGCCGTGGGCCAGATTGTACGCGTTTACTTCGGCCTGGGTCTGTGCCTTTGGGTAAACCGGTAGTTCATCGGCAAAAACTTTGATGGACGTAAATAAGGTCGATATTGTTTCGTTGTCAGCGGCTGGTGTCAATTCGAGAAATTCTTTGACTGCCTGATACAGGTCCTGCTTAACTGTTTCGTTGTCCATGCGTTTGGTCGGGCTTTAACGATAGCCGTTTACAGATAACATGAAATACGGATTGATGGTTGGGTAATCTTGCTGGCAGACGCTATTTGGTTTTAGAAAAACAATACCTTCCTTCACGGATAATCCTAGTAAGCAACGGCTTCATAAAGTTGCCGAACCTTATCCCGCGACCGTTTCAGGCGCATCTTTACCGCACTCTCCTTAATGTTGAGGTGAAGGGCAATCTGCTGAATATTCATCCCCTGCTGGTACTTCAGACGAAGCAAGTCGGCATCTTGTGGAGACAGAATATCCATAGCCTTGGCCAGATGGCGTATCTGTTCTTCCTGCGGTTCGTACTCGTCCGTGTCGATGTATTGACCTGTCAAGGTATCGTCCAGGGAAGTTGTATTTAACCGATTTGACAATTTGATTTGATCTAGGCAGTAGTTAAACGAAATGGAGTACAACCAGGTCGAGAACGTTGACCGTTCCTGAAAACGATCTAGGCGAGCAAATGTGCGAATGAAAATATCATGGGTAAAATCCTCTGCCTTTTCAGCGTCTTTTGTCATCGACAAACACCGGTTATAGACCTTGTTAACATAACGGTTGTACAGGGTCTCGAAACAAGCAGTGGGGTTGGTTGGCAAATACTGTCTGATCAGTTCTTCGTCATTAATTTGATTTTTCATTTTTCTCGTGTTTTATGGGGGATCTGGTTGACTAACTTGGTTAGTAGTCTGTTTCGTGATACAAATTTGTCTGTTCGCCATCTCTTTATAAACTTAATTCGATGAAGTGCATGTTTTGCCCGTTTTTTGGTAACGGAATACAGATTTGAATAACTAAGTGACTTATTTATAGCGACAGTAGCCGGAGTCGGTGGCGGTGAGAAGGCCAGTTCTTAGAGTAAAATTGGTAGGGGCCTTACCAAAAACAGGCCACCCTAAACCAGGGTGGCCCACGAAAACAAACCCCAGATTGGGCAGCTTCAGTACATAGCTAATAGGGGAGCACAGCAGTTGGTTTTACCGTCAGCGAAGCGTTTTTATCGATTGTAATTGCTGCCAGGATTAAACGACCGCCCGCCAATCGATGAGCCAATTTTTTGTTTTCCTAATTATTAGATAATACGGTAAAGCTGCTTTCATGGTGTACACCAGAGCTCAAACTAATGCAACACCTTTCCCCCCTCCTGCATACGAGTAAAGGGACTGCTCTACTCAGATGGGCAGTATGCCTGTTTGTACTAGTTACCTTTCACTCCTGTAAAGATGGCCAAACGCCTGCCGTGACGCCTGATCCGGCCGTGCCGCCGGCTGCCGCGCAGTACCGCCTGAAAAAAGCCATCAGGACTAGTTCAACGAATACAACTACCTACACGTATGTGTACGATCAGGCGGGGAAACTGGCGAGTTACACAATTCGGGCTGGTGCTGCCGATGGTGATCCGGCTCAGACTACTGTGTTCAGCTATGGTCAGCAAGGGCGGCTAATCAGCGCTGAACGGAGGCCAGCCTCTTCGTTTACAACGGCCCGCCTTACCTATGGGTACGATGACAACGGCAATCTCTCCCTGATCACGGTACATGAAGATGTCAACAAGGATGGGCAGTTCAAGTTAACCCAAACGATAACGCTGGAATACGGAGCAGATAAGTTGCCCGTGAAGACAACTGTTGCTTCGGGGAGTCGAACGGAAACGACACGTTACACCTATGATCATGGTAATGCTATTAAAACGGAGCATACGATAAACGCCGGGTCCAGCCAGGTTCAAACCGTTCAGTATCGGCATGATGACAAACCCAACCCAACGGCTGGCCTATTGATTGGAACGCCCAATGCAGAGATGTTCAACAAAAACAACATTGTGTACGAGGGAAGTGAACTAACGTACAGCAACGGTTTGCTCACGCTTATTCACACCAATGTGAAAGAATCGGCTAACGTTCAGTCGTATATCCGATATGAATATGAAGCTTATTGACCTCGATTACAGTGGTTTGTTAACGCGAGCGCAACGTTTGTAACGGCTCCGTTTCGTCAAGCCGATGCATCGAACAAACGGGGTATACACCCAACAACAAAAAGCGCTTAACTATAGGCTAGTTAAGCGCTTTATTGTAGTCCGAGAAGGATTCGAACCTCCACAAACAGAACCAAAATCTGTCGTACTACCCTTATACTATCGGACTGTTTTGTAATTGCGAGTGCAAAGATAACCAACGTGTGCAATCAAAAACAAATACTGAGGCAAAAAAAAACATCATTTTTACGTCAAAATCTGCGTTCATATTGATTATCAGCTACTATCAATTTACTGAATACCCACGATAGGCGTGGCCGGACTGATCTTTTTGACCAAGCCCTGCAACACTTTGCCCGGGCCACACTCATAGAATTCAGTAGCACCATCGGCTACCATGCGCTCAACGGACTGAGTCCAGCGAACGGGCGATGTTAGTTGAGCAATCAGGTTGGCTTTAATTTGTTGTGGGTCGGTTACCGCGCTGGCATTCACATTCTGGTAAACGGGGCAATGGGGGGCGCTGAATGGCATATTTCGAACGGCTTCGGCAAATTCAGTCTGCGCAGGCTCCATAAATGGGGAGTGAAAAGCACCACTCACGGCCAGAGGAACGACCCGCTTCGCACCCGCTGCTTTCAGGCGCTCTTCGGCTAGCTGTATACCGGCTACACTTCCCGAAATAACCACCTGGCCGGGGCAGTTATAATTAGCGGGAACGACGATTTCCTCGGTGATTTCCCCACATACCCGCTCAATTACATCATCGGCCAGCCCCAGTACAGCGGCCATCGTCGATGGCGTTAGATCGCAGGCCCGCTGCATGGCTGTTGCGCGAACAGATGCCAGCCGTAGACCATCGTCAAACGAAAGAACACCGGCTGCAGTGAGGGCTGAGAGTTCACCCAACGAATGACCCGCCACCATCGAAACGTTGAACCGATCGGACGAGAATGATTCGTTGGTCAACGCCAATACGACGCCATGCAGGAAAACCGCGGGTTGGGTATAAATCGTTTGTTTCAGATCGTCATCGGTGCCATCAAACATGATGTTGGTCAGGTTATAGCCTAACACCTCATTGGCTTGCTCGAATAACAGACGGGCCGTATCAGATTGCTGATAGAGATCATGTCCCATACCTCGAAACTGAGACCCCTGACCCGGAAATACGTATGCTTTCATATAAAGAGATAAATCGGTCGAAGGATGCAAAATAGATGGATAATTATGGTTGTTCAAAAAATAGCTGCTAGATTGTCTGTCATTGGGTTGATAGTGAATGAGTTAATGCTTTTTCATTTGTCGGTCAAGCAACTTGTACAGATTACACATAGGGTGCTGAATTAAAAACAGGACGAAACGAACAATCAACTGAAACAGTCTGTTCTCAAAATAGGCCTTTTCCGTAATTTATATAGGCTGTAAATAAGTTGTAAAATGGCTTATAATAGTCCTTAAAGTTGTTTCCATCGGGTTTGTGCTTTAGCTTTGAAGCGCCGTTTGAACCGGCTTTTTTTCAATCGTTTACACTATAATTTCGTGTCGTTCACCGTATGGCTTGGGTAACACAAACTCTGTCCAGCTCCCTCGGCCGCAAGGTCATAATGTCGCTGACGGGACTATTTTTAAGTTCTTTTCTGATTATACACATGGCTGGTAATCTCCAGCTGTTCAAGGGCGACGGCGGTAGGGCCTTCAATGAGTATACGTACTTCATGACGCACAACCCGGTCATCATGACTGTTTCGTACCTGCTTTACACCTCCATTCTGGTGCACGCACTGATGGCGTTCATTCTGACACGCCACAACCAGTCGTCGCGGCCCGTAAAGTATGCCTACAGCAAGCCGGAAGCCAACAGCGACTGGTCTTCGCGTAACATGGGTATTTTGGGCACCGTTCTGTTGCTGTTCATCATCATTCACATGCGTACCTTCTGGTACGAAATGCACTTTGGCTCAGTGCCAATGGCCGAGTATGACGGCAAACAGTACAAAGATCTGTACGCCGTTGTGAAGGTAGCTTTTGGCGAGTTATGGTACGTGGTTCTGTATGTTATCTGCATGGTGGCTGTTGGCTATCACTTGGCCCATGGTTTCCAGAGCGGGTTCCAAACGCTTGGTGTGCGGCACAAAAAATACACGCCACTCATCGAAATGCTAGGCAAATACTTCTTTGCGATTATTATTCCGGCGGCTTTTGCGGCTATGCCGATTTACGTGTATTTACAGGTTCACCATATTATTTAAAGGCGAAAGAGCGGAAGAGTGAAAACGCGGAAATGAACACAATTCATCGCTCTGGCGGCCTGGTCTTTCGCTCCTTCACTCTTTCGTTCTTTCGCTCTTTCGCTCTTTAAATATGCCACTGGAATCCAAACTCCCTGCAGGTCCTTTAGCCGAAAAATGGGCCCGGCAAAAATTTTCCCTGAAACTGGTCAATCCAGCAAACAAGCGGAAATACGATATAATTGTGGTCGGTACAGGTCTTGCCGGTGCATCGGCAGCCGCGTCGCTGGCCGAATTGGGCTATAACGTAAAAGCATTTTGCTTTCAGGACAGTCCCCGCCGGGCGCACTCCATTGCGGCCCAGGGCGGAATCAACGCAGCTAAAAACTACCAGAATGATGGCGACAGCGTGTTCCGGTTGTTTTATGATACAATCAAAGGGGGCGACTATCGGGCCCGCGAAGCCAACGTTCACCGGCTTGCCGAAGTAAGTGTTAACATCATTGATCAATGCGTAGCGCAGGGTGTTCCCTTTGCGCGTGAGTACGGTGGTACGCTGGCTAACCGCTCATTTGGGGGTGCCCAGGTATCGCGTACGTTCTATGCACGGGGTCAGACGGGGCAGCAGCTGTTGTTAGGTGCCTACTCGGCGTTGAGCCGTCAGGTAGCCAACGGTAAAGTGAAGCTGTACCCACGGACCGAAATGCTCGATCTGGTGATGGAAGGTGGAAAAGCACGTGGTATTGTGACCAGGAACCTGATTACGGGTAAGATCGAGTCGCATTCGGGCCATGCGGTATTACTTTGTACGGGTGGTTATGGTAACGTGTTCTACTTATCGACAAACGCGATGGGTAGCAACGTTACGGCCGCCTGGCGTGCCCACAAGAAAGGTGCCTACTTTGCTAACCCTTGCTTTACCCAAATTCACCCTACTTGTATCCCCGTATCAGGCCATTATCAGTCGAAACTGACGCTTATGTCGGAATCGTTACGGAATGATGGTCGTGTGTGGGCACCAAAATCGAAAGAAGACGCCCAGCGGATTCAAAAAGGTGAGTTGAAACCAACTGATCTGGCTGAAGACGCTCGCGACTACTTCCTGGAGCGTCGTTACCCGGCTTTTGGTAACCTTGTCCCTCGTGACGTAGCGTCCAGGAATGCGAAAAACATGTGCGACGAAGGTCGTGGTGTGAGTAAGACAGGGCTGGCTGTGTATCTGGATTTTGCCGATGCGATCAAGCGCGACGGTCAGAAAACGATCGAAGCCAAATATGGTAACCTCTTTGAGATGTATGAAAAAATCACCGGTGAAAATCCATACGAAACACCGATGATGATTTACCCTGCTGTCCACTATACAATGGGCGGTTTATGGGTAGATTACAACTTGATGACATCTATTCCGGGTCTGTACGCACTTGGCGAAGCAAACTTCTCCGATCACGGAGCTAACCGCCTGGGTGCTTCAGCGCTGATGCAGGGGCTGGCCGATGGTTATTTCGTGATTCCGTACACCGTTGGTGATTACCTGGCGACGATTGGCCCCGCCGATAAAATTCCCGTTGATGCCCCGGCGTTCAAAGAGGCCGAAAAGAAAATTCATGACCAGGTCAACAAATTGCTGTCCATCAAAGGCGAACGGCCTGTTGATGATTTGCACAAAGAACTGGGTCATATCATGTGGGAGTACTGCGGTATGTCGCGGAATGCAGAAGGGCTGAAAATTGCCAAGCAGAAAATTCAGGCACTGAAAAAAGAGTTCTGGACGAATGTGAAAGTACTGGGCGATTCAGAAGAGATGAACCAGGCGCTGGAGCAAGCCGGACGTGTTGCTGATTTCATTGAACTTGGCGAACTGATGGTAGACGACGCCCTGAATCGCAATGAATCCTGCGGTGGTCACTTCCGGGAAGAATTCCAAACGCCCGACGGGGAAGCACTTCGCGATGATGAGAACTACACCTACGTAGCGGCCTGGGAATACCAGGGTGAGGGACAACCTGAATTGCTCAACAAGGAACCTCTTGAGTTTGAGAATGTGAAACTGACACAGCGTAGCTATAAATAAAGTGATGGGTTTATGGTATTTGGTTTATGGCGATCCGTCGTATACCCAGTACCGTAAACCGTAAACCCGTCAAAAATGAAAATTAATCTAAAAGTCTGGAGACAGAAAAATAGTAATACAACTGGTAAGTTAGTGGAATACCACCTGGACGAAGTATCAGAAGATATGTCGTTCCTGGAAATGTTCGACGTACTGAACGATTCGCTGACCCGTAAAGGCGAGGATCCTGTAACCTTCGACCACGATTGCCGCGAGGGTATTTGTGGCATGTGTTCCATGTACATAAACGGTCGTGCGCACGGTCCCCAGACGGGTGCTACAACCTGCCAGTTGCATATGCGTTCGTTCAGCGACGGCGACACCATCGTGGTTGAACCCTGGCGTGCACGGGCTTTTCCGGTCGTTAAAGACCTAATGGTCGATCGGGCGGCTTTTGACCGGGTCATTCAGGCTGGTGGCTATGTTTCGGTGAACACGGGTTCGGCACCGGACGCGAATGAAATTCTTATTCCCCGTACCATTGCCGATGAGGCTATGGATGCCGCTGCCTGTATTGGTTGTGGTGCCTGCGTGGCTGCCTGCAAAAATGCGTCGGCTATGCTTTTTGTTTCGGCAAAAGTATCCCAGCTGGCCATTCTGCCACAGGGCCATTCGGAGCATAAAGAGCGGGCCGAACGGATGGTCGCTCAAATGGATGCCGAAGGCTTCGGTGCCTGCTCGTTTACGGGTGCCTGCTCGGTTGAATGTCCTAAATCAATTTCGCTCGATCACATTGCCCGGTTGAATCGCGAGTACCTCGGCGCAAAATTGTCGTCAGAGAACGTACAGGGATAAGTAATAAAGAAGCATTTATATCAAGTAAGTCCAGCCTCCTTGCAGAGGCTGGACTTTTGTTTTTTGATGTACGTACTAAATTCCTGTAGAGTTACATACCGATTAATGGGAAATGCCCTTTAGCTTTGCCCCCTTATTAGTGAATCATGGAAGGTGGGCTTTTTAATCGCAGGGATATCCTTGCGTACTTTATTGTTGCTGCGATCGGGGCTACGGTGCAGCTTTTAGCGGGTAGCTTGTTTCAGGACTGGTTTCAGTTAAGCTATCAACAGGCATTATTGGCCGGTTATGTAATTGCGTTTGTTGCGGGTTTTTTCCTGACAAAACTCTTTGCGTTCAACGCGAAAAATTCGGCAAAAACGCAGCGAGAAGCGATCAAATTCACGCTTGTGTCCATCATTTCCTGCTTGATCACTGTGTATGGCGCTTCCTTTCTCTACGATTTCTCTGTGCAGGAGTTTCAGATTGCCACTGTCATCATTCCGTTTTCTGTGAAAGCGGTGAACCTGAATAAGCTCGTAGCGCACACAACGGGTATGGGGTTAAGCTTTATCAGCAATTACATACTGCATAAATCATTTACCTTCCGTAACACCGGATTCTATGAACGCCTGAAAAAGTTGTTGAATTTGTAAGGTTATTCATCTTCCAGGGTTCGTGAGGACACGGACCACGGGCATGCAAGCCATGAAAGTAGAAAAACGGCGGTTCTTATATCCTTCTAAATATAAGAACCGCCGTTTTTATGTTGACGCGTAATACAAATTAAGCCGTCGCCCCTTCTTTCAACCGTTCAGCGTTTTCGGCGATGCGAAGCTGTTCGATAAATTCGCCAATGCCACCATCCATGACGGCGGGAAGGTTATAGACCGTCAGGCCGATGCGGTGATCGGTAACGCGGCTCTGTGGGTAATTGTACGTTCTGATTTTGTCAGATCGGTCGCCACTACCAACCATTGTTTTGCGCTGCGATGCAATAGCGTCGTTGTGCTTCTGCAATTCAATCTCATAAAGCCGTGACCGAAGTACCGTAAGGGCTTTATCGAAGTTCTTTAACTGTGAGCGTTCGTCCTGGCATTGCACCACCAGACCCGTAGGGATGTGCGTTAGACGCACCGCCGAATATGTGGTGTTTACCGACTGACCACCCGCCCCCGACGAACAAAAGGTATCTTTACGAATGTCGTTCATATTGATCTCAACGTCTACTTCTTCGGCTTCGGGTAGTACTGCCACGCTGGCTGCCGAAGTATGAATCCGGCCTTGTGTTTCCGTGGCTGGTACCCGTTGTACCCGGTGAACACCCGATTCGAACTTCAGCTTGCCGTATACATCTTCGCCTTCTATCTCGGTAACAATTTCTTTGTATCCACCGGATGTTCCCTCTGTAAAGTCGACAAGCGACATTTTCCAGCCCATTTTCTCGCAGAATCGCTGGTACATCCGGAAAATATCGCCGGCAAAAATAGCCGCTTCATCGCCACCAGTGCCTCCACGAATCTCCAGAATGACGTTTTTACTGTCGTTGGGATCCTTCGGCATTAACATCTCTTTAAGTGTTTCCTCCAGATCTTCACGGCGTGGCAACAGTTCATCTAATTCACCCTTTGCCATCTCCCGAAAATCTTCATCTTTTTCAGTGGCGATCACCTTTCGGGCATTCTCAATTTCTTCGAGCAGTTGCTGATACGCCTGGTACTGCACAACAATTTTTTCTAAATCTTTGTATTCTTTACTCAACTTCATAAATCGCTTCTGGTCCGAAACGGCTTCGGGCTGCACAATTTGTTGAGCTACTTCGTTGAAGCGTTCACGAATGGCTTCTAACTGATCAAGCATACGTTTATATTTTTTTTGCCGCTCTTCTGGAGGAGCAAGAGAGATTACTGATATAAAAAGCAAATTTACGAAAATCCTGTAGTCCGGCATCCCGGCAGGTATACTTTGTCTTTGCTAATTGCAACCAAGCGGCTGGTGGAATCGTTTTTCTGGTAAGTTACGAAACCCAATCTTATTAAGTTCCTGTTTATGACACGCTTCCTGATCCTGTATTGTCTATTAATCAGCTTGCTAACGGCTTGCAATCCTGAGCGGGTACGCTACACAAGCGAGCTGAAGCAGGAAATGGCCGATTCGAAGCTCAAGCGTATTACCAACGCCGATCTGGTAGAAACGGTAGACAATCTGGGAGGAAAGGTGAGTGCCGTGCTTGAAAAAGAATTGACGGAACAGCTTCAAAAAACGAAGAATCCGGCCGAACGCGCTAAACTGTGCCAGCTGAAAAACCTGCCCAGAGCCAAAGCCATTGCCGAGCGCTACGCGCTGGACATCCGGTTGTTGGGGGAGGTCGATATACAAAATCAAGCCTTGAATGCGAAGGAACGGGAAATTCTGGATGCGTATCTCTACAGCGCTAAACAGAACGCGTCGGCCATTTCGAACATTCAGAAGATTAACGACACACTCTTCGTTTATAATTCACCGGTTCCGGCCAAAAGCCTCATTTGTGAAGCTTGTTTCGGAAAACAGGAAACACGGTTCGCCGTCTGGCATCTGGGGTTTAACAAGCGGGAGGTTATTCGCCGAATGAGCGAGACAAAGAAAAAGAAGCGTTAGTTAGCGCTGTACCGATTTCGCCCACTCGACTAGTTGCTGAGCCGTTCGTGAAGGATTATCTTCCGTTGTGCCAATCAGAGAAATGGTGGTTGCGTCCCGTTGCGAAAGGCCGTGTAAATAGGCTTTGTCGTAATAGTCGAGGGTTAGGTCAGCGACGGTTGCGTAGTCGTGTCGATCCAGTGCGTCGAGGGCATCTTTGGTTACTTTACCGCCCAGTCGTTTTCTAATTCGTTCGGTTGCTTCAACAAGCAGGCCGTGGTCAATATCGGCGTACTCCGAAACCAGCCGATGCACACGTTTGTCTTTCGGTATATCGACGAGGGCTACCGGTGCAACTCGCATTTGTAACCATAGCGCCATTGGGATGAAACAGGAACCAATGCTCCGGCTTTCGTCTTCAATCCATATCCGGCGAGTCGTGTCTATTGTTAGTAGGGTATGAAATAGCTTGTTTTCGAACTGTTCCGTAGCTGGTTGAGCCAGTTGACCAATGGCACCATACGACGACCCTTTGTGGTGCGCCAATCCTTCGAGATCAATAATCTGCTCACCCTGCCGGGCTAGTTCTTTCAGGATGTCGGTTTTGCCACTGCCTGTTTTACCCCCAATAATGACGAGATTCAGCGGTTCGGCAAAACGGGCCAGTACGGCATTTCGGTACGCTTTGTAACCGCCAATTAAGGTGGAGGCCGTAAGGCCGGCTGTATCCAGTAACCACGCGAAAGAGCCGCTGCGCATACCGCCCCGCCAGCAATGGACCAGTACTTCCTTTTCTTTTGCGTTGAGTTTCTTCGATTGTTTGACAAAATCTGCCAGTTTGGGGCCTACAATGTTCAGGCCCAGCAGAACGGCCGCATCTTTACCCGCATTTTTGTATTTGGTGCCGACCAGCGCCCGTTCGTCGTTGTCGAAAAGGGGAATGCTCACCGCCCCTGGTATGTGGGCATGGCCATACTCGCCCGGCGATCGAACATCAATGATGGGCAGCGTGCGGGCTTTCGTTAAAAACTCGTCAACGGATAGTTGATGAACCATTCTCTGGGTCGGTACTAATTGAGTTGTAATCTATTGAAGACAGAATAAGGCTATCCTACTGCTCTTTCGGAGTTATCCAGGCAGCGCAAGTACATCTGAATGGTATTCTCCAGACCGTAGTAAAGGGCATCGGAGATAAGCGCGTGACCAATCGAAACTTCTTCTAATCCGGGTACCTGCTCGTTAAAAAAACGCAGGTTTTCCAGACTCAGATCGTGCCCCGCGTTCAAGCCCAATCCTAGCTTGATGGCGCGTTTGGCAGCCCGAACAAACGGTTCAACGGCCGCTTCCGGATTGGCTTCGTAGTGAGCGGCATACGGTTCGGTATACAATTCGATGCGGTCCGTACCAACGGCTTTTGCGCCTTCGACCATGCGCTCATCGGCATCAACGAAAATGGATACACGAATCCCATCCGCCTGAAACGTTTCGACCAGATACCGAAGATGATCGGCATGGCGAATGGTATCCCAGCCCGCATTGGACGTAATGGCATCGACTGCATCCGGAACAAGGGTTACCTGCGCCGGTTTTACCCGCTTAACCAATTCGATAAAGTGTTCGTCCGGGTTGCCTTCAATATTGAATTCGGTTGTTACGACATCGCGTAAATCCAGCACATCCTGGTACCGGATATGCCGTTCATCGGGGCGTGGATGAACCGTGATCCCTTGGGCACCGAAGCGTTCGCAGTCGAGAGCGACGTTGACAAGGTTGGGATTATTACCGCCCCGCGCATTACGAATGGTGGCGATCTTGTTGATGTTAACGCTTAAACGGGTCATGCTTCTTAATGAGCGAAAGAGTGAATGAGCGAAAGTGTGAAGCTATACGCCTGGGTAAAGTGAATAACGTTGTCTGACTTCGTAACTTTGCCTAAACAGTGAAGGTTCATTGATTTTTTGTCGCTCATTCACTCTTTTACTCTTTTACTCATTAAACCATGTCGCTAAAACAACAAATAGACGCCGATATTAAGCAGGCCATGCTGGCAAAAAATCAGGATAAACTGCGTGCGTTACGGGCTGTAAAGTCCATGATTCTGCTCGAAGAAACTAAAGAAGGCCAGTCCGGCGAGTTGAAGCCCGAAGAAGAGACCAAGATTCTAACCAAAGCGGTGAAGCAGCGCAAAGACTCCGCTGATATTTATCGGCAGCAAAACCGGTCTGACCTGCTGGCCGTAGAGGAAGCTGAAATTGCGATCATCGAACAATATCTGCCCAAGCAGTTGTCAGAAGACGAACTGAAGACGAAACTACAGGCTATCATGACCCGCCTTGGTGCTTCGGTTCCCTCCGATTTAGGAAAAGTGATGGGCGTAGCGTCCAAAGAATTGGCGGGCCAGGCCGATGGAAAAGCCATTTCGGCTATGGTGAAACAGCTTTTACAATAAGTGAAAGAGTGAAAGAGCAAAAGAGCGATTAAGCTTTTCACTCTTTTGCTCTTTCACTCTTTCGCTCTTTACTCGTTGAACACCCTCGATTTATTAATGCTCGTTCCCCTTGCCTGGGGCGCTTACAACGGCTACCGAAAAGGTCTGCTGGTAGAGATCGTGGCGGTCATTGCCTTTGTGGTAGCCATGATTGTGGGGTTTAAATTTCTGGCGTTTGGAATCGACTTGCTTAGTCCATACATCAGCCGGGAGATTGCCCGTAAAATTCTGCCCTGGATGGGCTTCTCTGTCATATTTTTTCCGACAGTGGTCATGATAAACCAGATGGGTTTTGCCATTCGTCGATCGCTTAAGTACTCTGTATTAGGTACATTCGACAGCGTGGCGGGTGCCGCAGTTGGTCTTTTTACATGGGTTTTTGGAATTAGTGTTATCCTTTGGTTGTTCAGCTATATGGGCGTCAAAATGCCTGCCCGCCAAACCGAAACCGCCCTTATTTATCCCTATATCAGGCCAATAGCGCCGAAAGTAATGGACAAAGCTGCGATCTGGGTGCCAAAGGGACTGGATGCAGGAAAGAAGTGGCGAGCTGACATTAATGAGTGAATGATAGAATGATTGATTTATAGAATATCATCCGGTACTATTCAGTCATTCTATCACTCACTCATTCACTCATTGAACAAATGAAACAAGATATTCGTAAACTGACCGCTGTTCAGTTAAAAGATTGGTTTACCGCTAATAACCAGCAGGGATTTCGAGCCAAACAGGTGCACGAATGGCTCTGGAAAAAATCGGCAACTTCGTTTGAGCAGATGACTAATTTATCGCTGCCCACGAGAGAGTTGTTAAACGAGCATTTTGACATTCGGCCGCTAACCGTCGATCAACAGCAGCGGAGCAACGACGGAACGATTAAGTCGTCGTTTCGTCTGTTCGATGGTAACCTGGTTGAAGGCGTTTTGATACCGGCCCTGCGTACCGATGACCTAGACCGAATGACTGCCTGCGTATCGAGCCAAGTAGGTTGCTCGCTTACCTGTAAGTTCTGCGCAACGGGTTATATGGATCGGAAGCGCAACCTCGATGCTGCCGAAATTTATGACCAGGTTGTGGCCATTGACCGGCAGGCCAAAGAAAACTACGATGCACCCCTGACAAATATCGTGTACATGGGCATGGGCGAACCGTTGCTCAACTATAAAAATGTGCTGGAGTCGGTTGATCGCATTACGTCACCCGACGGCCTGGGAATGTCACCCCGGCGAATTACCGTGTCAACGGCGGGGATTGCCAAGATGATCCGGCAACTCGGCGATGATGAGGTGAAATTCAACCTGGCCTTGTCGCTCCACGCAGCAAACGACCTGAAGCGCGATCAGATCATGCCTATTAACGAAAGCAATACGCTGGAAGTTTTAGGCGATGCACTCACCTATTTCTACAAAAAGACAGGTACCCGGATTACGTTTGAGTACATACTCTTCTACAATTTCAATGATACGCTGCAGGACGCTCAGGAACTTTGGAAGTTTACGAAGCGGGTGCCAGCCAAGATAAATATCATCGAATATAACCCCATTGCGGAGGCCAGTTTCAAGAATACTGACCCACAAACGCTGGATAAATTTGCCGGTTTTCTGGAAAATAAAGGCGTAACGGTGAATGTCCGCCGGAGCCGTGGCAAAGATATTGATGCTGCCTGTGGACAACTGGCTGGTAAAAAGTAGAGACGCAGGCTTGCGTCTTATTTCTTTTGAATGACGGTCTTTCCGGTCAAATTAGGACCTATTCGAATTTGGCTTGAGTGGCGTCGTGTTACCGCGTTGCTTAACAATTTGGTAATACGGCTCTGGGCAGTTTCATGTACTTTTGTAGCATTCATCAGCTTACGGACCCACCGTTTGCTTTCTTACAGAAGATACTCCGCTTATGTTTGGATTAGAAACGGATGTTTTTATCCTCCTTTTTATCAGCCTCTTCGCTGCCTGTGCCTTCGAGTTTGTTAATGGTTTCCACGATACGGCCAATGCCGTTGCCACCGTCATCTACACCAATTCGCTAAAGCCGACCTATGCTGTTGTATGGTCGGGAATTTGCAACTTCACGGGTGTTCTATTGGGTGGAATTGGGGTTGCCATGGGTATTGTAAACCTGCTTCCAGTGGAACTGCTGGTCGATCAGAACGTGTACCATAGTGTGGCTATGGTGCTGGCTCTTCTGCTAAGTGCTATCATCTGGAATCTCGGAACCTGGTATTTTGGCTTGCCTAGCTCAAGTTCACATACCTTAATCGGATCTATTCTTGGCGTCGGGCTGGCATTTGCTACTATGCCCGAAAACAAAACGGGGGCTGCCGTAAACTGGGAGAAAGCCATTGAAACGGGCTATGCCCTGCTGCTGTCGCCTTTGCTTGGGTTTAGCCTGGCCATTGTGCTGATGTTTATCCTGCGTCGGTCCGTGCCGGAAGAAGCGAAAGATCAGCTTTTTAAAGAACCGAAGAAAAACACGGAGCCACCTACCTGGATTCGGTCAGTACTGATTGCCACCTGTTCACTGGTGAGCTTTTTCCATGGCAGTAATGACGGGCAGAAAGGAGTTGGCCTGATTATGTTAATTCTGATCGGTATTGTGCCTTACCATTTCGCCGTCAAATCAGACCTGGATCCGCGTTTGATGCAGACAAACATCGCAACCATTCAACGAACGATGGGTGCTGTTGACTCAACGCATCTGTCGTCGGCTAACCGTGTTCGTCTGGGGCAGACAAATGCTGAACTGGCTGAGTTAAGCAGCTTGGTGAATGGGCCACTCGTTGATAACAAAATTCCAAAAGAGAAGCGGCTGGAAGTACGCAGTGACCTGTTGCTAATCAACAGCAACGTAAAAAAGATTATCGAAGACGAAGGGTCGAACCTAAGTGCTGCCCAGTTAACGCAACTGAAGGCAAACCTGGGTGAAGAAACGGGTTTGCGCCGGTTTACAGATTACGCACCACTTTGGGTAATTTTGATGATTGCCCTCTCGCTGGGTCTTGGTACCATGATTGGCTGGCGCCGGATTGTGGTAACGGTAGGGGAGAAGATTGGTAAACAACACCTGACCTATGCACAGGGAGCCTCGGCTGAGCTGGTTGCTGCCCTGATGATCGGTCTGGCTTCCGGCCTGAAATTGCCTGTTAGCACTACGCACGTTCTTTCGTCCGGTATTGCTGGTAGTATGGTGGCCAACAAAGGAGTTAAAAACCTGCAAGCCGGCACCATCAGAAACATTGCACTGGCCTGGGTACTCACGCTACCTGTGTCGGTACTGCTGTCGTTCACCCTCTATATTTTCTTTCGCTGGATTCTGTAAGCAATACACGGTTTATGCTACTAAGTTTGTGGCTGGCTGACGCGCCCATGTACCTGCGAAAGCAGCACTCGTGCGTCCGCCAGCCTCAAACCGTAAATCATTGCACCCACTCTGGCGCGTCCTGCTCAATGGCATGGCGAACTTTAGCGACGATATCGTCTACTGTATCATCGGGTCCAAACTGGAGGGGAGCTTTAAACTGAACCGTAAGAAGCGTATTGCGCTTTTTAAATCGTAATCCTTTCTTATCGAAGGCCCGCCGGAACCCGTTAATGACGACTGGTACCACAATAGGTTCGTTATTCTTGATCAGGTGACCGGTTCCTTTCCGGACGGGGGCAAAGGGTGTTGTCGTTCCCTGCGGAAAGCTGACCACCCACCCATGCGCCAGCGCCCGGGCAATCTTCTCATTCGCCGTGTTATCGACGGCCCGCTGTACCTCACGTCCTTCTGCCCGCCAGGAGCGTTCAATGGTGAGGGCTCCTCCGGCCGCAAAAACCCGCGGCACAATACCTTTGTTCATCGTTTCCGAAGCGGCTACATAATACTGCCGTGCTCTGGGGCCAAGCAAATAGACCGGCGGCAGCATCGTGTTCTGAAACCCCCATTTCACCGCACAGAAAATGTGAAAGAAGGCGATAACATCGGCAAAATAAGTCTGGTGATTCGACAGGAACAAGACGTTGTTGATGGGCAGGTTCTCCAGATTTTCCGTTCCCTGTATTTGAATCCGGTTTACCACCGTGTACCGGGCGTAGGTTAGCCAGCCTACCAGCGCAATGATCAGTCGCCTAATTACCAGTGAGTTGCCAAACGGATCGCATTCGAATAAGCCGAAGATATCCAGAGGCATCAGGAACGTTGGTAAGTAGCTAAATTTAGTAGGCTTTATGTACTTCATTAGTAAGGTAGGAGTCGCGCGTACATGGGTAAAGTTACAAGCCATCTACAATGTTTTCAACTAAAAATACAATTGGCTCAGTCACAGCGAAAAAGAACGGGTTAAGCTGGTCTGCCACCCTCCTTCCCAAAAATTATTTGAAAAAAAGCAGAACGGCATTAATCCTTTGAATAGCTACCCCCTCTAACCATCAAATTCGTCGTTAAAACCAACTGCCTATAGCCGACAGTATACACAATCAAGTTCAGGTTTACCTTTTTCCAATCAGCTTTTCTATACAACCATGAAACGAATTGTGCTTGCCGGTATCATCGCCCTGCTTGGCGTATTTGCAACTCAAACTTCTTTTGCTCAGGTTCAGATCGGTATCCGGGGTGGTGCCAACTGGGGCTTTGCTTCTAAACCCGACTACCTGGGTAGCCTGGCCCCCGCTTTTCATTCATCCGTAGGCCCGACTGGTGCGCTGTTTCTGGACATTCCCTTGAGTGACCGGGTGTCGTTTCGTCCTGAAGTGGCTTATGTGCAAAAAGGCATAGCCATAAAAGAAGGATTTGATCTCAATCTGGGTGGTTTTTCCCTGCCACTTGGGGCAACCATCGCCTACCAGTCACAGCATATTGAAGTCCCCTTGCTGTTTAAAGTTAATTTGACCGACGGCGCTGTGCAGCCCTATCTAATCGCTGGGCCAGCCGTAAGTTATGCGGTTGATGGCCGCATCCGTACCCGAGCGTCGGCGCTCTTCACAACCCGCCCTTACGATGTAGACGTCAATTACGGCGGTATGATGAATCGTTGGGATGTTGGTGCCGTTGGGGGGCTGGGTTTGTCGATGGATGCCGGTACTGGCAAGTTCTTCATCGAAGGGCGATACACCCAAGGCTTCACCCGGCAGGTGCAGGTACCCGTTATTAACGTCAACGTTCGTAACCGGGGTGTGGCTTTGTCGCTGGGTTACTCGTTCCCAATCGGTTATTAATAAGTTACCCCTACCATTCACAACGTATTATTCATTGAATCAACCTGAATCAGTAAAGGCGGAGTCTGTTGACTTCGCCTTTCTTGTTTGGCATGAGAATGCCGTTAAAATAAGGGAATTTTGGCCGCATGAGTAGGTATTCGATAGGGAATTGTGTTAATTTTACTTCTCGTTATTTACCGAATCTGTATTGGCGACACTCAATTTATGACAATGCAAACTGATTTTGTTCGTTCGACCGCTTCCGAGCCGCACCGCATTCGTACCCGACAAATCCTGAAATCACATCCCGAAATCAAAAAACTGATTGGGCAAAAGAACCCGACTACGTTTTGGGTTACCTTGGGCTGTGTTGTTCTGATGACGGGTCTGGCTTATCTGGTGCGTGATCAATCGTGGTGGATTGTCGTCGCAACGGCCTGGTTTATTGGGGCTTTCCCGGCGCATACCCTATTTGTGTGCATTCACGAAGCAGCCCATAACCTGATTTTCCGCAAGCCGGAAGCCAACATGTGGACGGGAATTTTTGCTAACCTGCCGACTGTATTTCCTACGGCGCTGACGTTCAAAAACTTTCACATCAAGCACCATGCTTTTCAGGGTGTTCACGAACTGGATGCCGACTTGCCCGATTGGTATGAAGCTAAATTGATCAAGAACTACGCCATTGGTAAAGCTATCTGGTTGCTGCTGTTTCCCATTTTTCAGGGTATTCGCACCCTCCGCATGAAAGAACTGGCTACGTTCGATAAGTGGGTCATGATCAACTTTGCCGTTCAGCTTACCTTCGACGTTTTAATCGTGGTCTTATTTGGCTGGAAGGCGCTGGCCTTTATGGTTCTTTGCCTGTTCTTCTCGGTTGGTTTCCACCCGCTGGGTGCCCGTTGGATTCAGGAACACTTTCTGACACTTGATCCTGAACAGGAAACGTACAGTTACTACGGCCCGCTTAATGGCCCTAACCTGAATGTAGGTTTTCACAATGAGCACCACGATTTCCCATCCATCCCCTGGAATAAACTGCCCGAAATCAAGAAAAGCGCGCCAGAATATTATGATACTCTAAAGTATCACACATCGTTCGTAAAGCTGTTCTTTCGTTTTCTGTTCGATCAGGAGATTTCGCTTTTCTCGCGCATCGTTCGTAAGGAGCGTGGTCGCGTAGCTGTAACGGATCAATCGAAGCCAGATATGGAATTGGTACAGGCTCAGGCAGTGCGCGTTGAGACGGCTGCTTAACACCCTATTACTTTATTGATTACCAAAAGACCCGCTAGTATCTGGCGGGTCTTTTCGTTGCGGAATGTTTTTCGTCCGTCTGTTTTCCCTATTAACGTTTGAATAGAGAATTATCGTTGATCGAGTGATGTCAATTCCTTAAAACTGACACGAACGGTTTATAAGAATCGCGTCAGCCAATAGGTTTAGAGAATCACCTTTCTCTGTATCTTCAGGGCCCATATACCCGTCAGGCAAATCCGGCTGACGCACAAACGGCCCGTGAAGACACGGGCCGTGGGAAATAGTGGTAGAAAATAGACTGAGTTGTTTTTTGTCATGCAACCGTTTTCTGCGTCGACACGACAAAAAGCCAATTCAGAGTACGTCAGGCTATTCACATTTACCTACTTGACGTACTTAAAATTTTGCCTTTCCGGAGTCCAGAAACGTTACGAAATGGGCTACATCCCGATCATAGTTTTTGGGAGACACCAGTAGTTTTCCATCCGTATTGACCAAGCAATAATGCGGTTGAGCATTGTTGTTGAATTTCGTGATCTGTAAATCGGCGTTTTGAGCGCCAATGGTTTTCTTAACTTTTTGGTCATACGTGGACGTGTACCACTCGGCTTGGGGCAATTCGGTTTTATCGTCAACATAAAGGGCTAGAATAACAAAGTCATTCTGTAGGCGTGACTTTACTGCCGGGTCTGACCAGACACGGGCTTCCATTTCGCGGCAGTTCACGCAACCGTGCCCCGTAAAATCAATAAAAACGGGCTTGTTTACTTTTTTGGCATAGGCCAGCGCCTGCTTGTAGTCGAAAAAGCCCTGTAAACCGCGTGGCAGGCGAAATAGATCGCCATACTTTGGTGTTTCGGTCAAGCTGTTTGCCGATGGCGCTGCCAGCTGCCGGTCGTTCAGGTTGAAATCCTGCGACGTTTCGGGAGGCAGGTAGCCCGATAGCGCTTTTAACGGAGCGCCCCAAAGACCGGGAATCATGTAGACGACGAAAGAGAGCGTCGCGATGGCAAGGAGTAACTTCTGAACGCTGATGTATTTGGTTTCGCTGTCGTGCGGCAACCGAATTTTGCCCAGAAAGTAAAAGCCGATCAGTGCAAAGATAACGATCCAGAGCGATAGAAATACCTCACGGTCGAGGAGACCCCAGTGGTACACCTGATCGGCGATACTCAGAAATTTTAACGCCAGCGCCAGTTCCAGAAAGCCCAACACGACTTTAACCGAGTTGAGCCATCCGCCCGAACGGGGCAAGCTTTTCAGCCATTGCGGGAAAGCCGCAAACAGCGTAAACGGAATAGCGAAAGCCGACGAAAAGGCAGCCATACCCAGAATGGGCTTGATTACTTCGCCCCCGGCCGATGCAACCAGCAGACTACCGACAATGGGCCCTGTGCAGGAAAATGACACCAGCACCAGGGTAAAAGCCATGAAAAAAATTCCGGCAATACCGCCCTGCTCCGATTTGGCATCGGCCTGGTTGATGAGCGAATTGGGGAGCACAATCTCAAAAAGGCCCAGAAAAGAGAGACCAAAAATAAAGAAGATGGCGAAAAACAAAAGGTTCGGAAGCCAGTGCGTACTAACGAAATTGGCGAATGCGGGACCGTTAAACCGGGATACCACCGTGCCGATGAGTACGTAAATGGCAATGATAAAGAAGCCATATAACAAAGCTTTCCATTGCCCCCCCTGCTGGTTTGTGAAGAAACTGACCGTAGCGGGAATAATTGGGAATACGCAGGGCGTAAGCAGCGCCACCAAGCCCGACAGGAAAGCGGCCAGCATGAAACTCCATAGCGACCCATCTGTGGTTGTAGCCGATTCATTGGCAATTACGTCTGGTTCATTAGCCGCGGTAGTGCTGGCTGAGGCCACTGGCTCCGTTGCATCGGATAACGCTGCGGCTGTTGCCGTGTCTGATGCAACCGTTTCTGCTGTTGGTGGAGTAATAGCCGAGGTAGTATTTGGCGAAGCAGCCGCGACGGTTTGGTCACCCGCTGAGCCTTCTACGGACAAGCCTGTTATGGCAAAATCGTCGTCGCCTGGAATACACTGCCCATCACTATCGGTGCAGACTTGATAATCAATATTTCCTTCAATGACGGGCTTATCCGCTAAAATTTTAACGCGCTGAACGAATTGGGCAGGCCCGTGCATCAGGTAGGTATCGCCTTCAAATACTTCTTCGAACTTGGTTTCGACCTTACTGACGGGCTTCACTTTTCCAACCAGTTCGTACGTCTTGTTAGGCGTAAACTTGATGACGGTAGGCAACGGGCCGTCAATTTTAGGGTTCACATCGGACGAATAAATGTGGTATCCGTCTTTGATTGCAGCGGTAAAACGTACGTCAACAACATCCCCAATCTTTACCGACGATTTAACGGGCTTGTACGTCCAGGAAACTGGTTTAATAATTTGAGCAAACGTAGCGAGGGGAAGTAACAGCCACACAACGAGCGTACTAATTGATTTCATACCGCTTTGGGTAAGTGATGGTTTGGTAGGTGAACAGCAATTGAACGAAAATATTTCCATTTCCGGACCAACTACAAAAGAAAACCCCAGTCTGCACTGGGGTTTCTCAGTAAAAATACGAAAGCTGTTTATTAATAACTGAATAAAATAGGATTCAGGTCATCCTGTGGGTGACTGCCAACAGGCACATTAGCGAGCCATTTGGCATGATCGGCCACCTGAAATTTGTTGCGGGGCTGCGCAACAACCTGATCCATATCCATATAAATCATCGTCATGACCTTGCGCGGCTGGTCGGAAACATTTGGGCCCGCCCGGTGAAATGTCCATCCGGCATGGTAGCTTACTTCACCCAAATCGAATGGGGTGTCGTTCATCGGGAAATTTCGCTTGTGTAACTCATCGGCAAGGATTTTCTCGCTAGTGTCACTGATCTCCATATCGCGTCCGATCTCAACCTGCTGACTTCCTTCGGCAAAGGCCAGCGGACCCATGGTCATGGGCGTTGGCTGAAGCGGAATCCAAACCGTAACCGTATTGGGCGATGCCAGAGGCCAGTAGAACTGATCGGTGTGCCAGGGTGTAATACCGCCCGATGGTTCCTTATACAAGGCCTGGTCGTGGTAAATTCGAACGCCCCTGACTCCCATTAGATCGGTTGCAATTTTGGCAAGCCGTCTGGAGAACACAAATTCCCTGGCCCGGTCGTCTTCACGCCACAAGTTCATGATCTGAAGAAATGCCCGTTCGTACGTGGTGCGTTCGTCCATGGGTTTGATCAGGGTGTTGAGCTTGAAAACCAAGTCGGTGATGATGGTGCCGTAGTATTCCAGTACGGCCGGGCTAAGTACATCTTTCAACTTTACGTAGCCTTTCTTGCGGTAGGCAGCAATTGTTTTAGGTCCAATCGTGTAAGAGGCAGTTAGTTCTTTAACCATCGTTTTTCGACCAACGGTAGCTTCCATCAGGGAATTGTTTAGGTGAATGACCTGAAACAAAAGTAAGTTGTGAATCACGGCTCTGTTAGCATAGATTTTGCCAATTCATGTCTAATTTTGATTTACATATGGTATTTGCCTCATCAGATGTGTTAAAATAAGATTTTTTATGAAGGCCCTCTTCGAGAAGGTAATGTTCAATGAGCAGAGTTCGCTGCTGGTCCGCCGGTTCGAGCTACTCTATTTTGATGCTCCCTGGCATTATCATCCGGAATATGAACTGACGTACATTGTCAGAAGTCATGGACGACGCTTTGTTGGCGATCATGTTGAGCCATTCGGGGCGGGCGATCTGGTATTGCTGGGTCCTGACCTGCCCCATTTCTGGCGAAACGATAATGAATTTTACCAGCCCGGTTCAACCCTTAGGGCCGAAGCTGTCGTGGTACAGTTTCCCATCACTTTTATCGAACGGGGCCTGGCGTCGATTCCCGAAGCCGCTGTTGTGCGGGAGTTATTTGAGCGCGCCCGGTATGGATTACGCTTCAGCCCAGCGCTGAGCGCATCCGTTGCCGGTAAACTGGAGCAGTTGCCAAACCAGACCGGGTTAGCTCAGTTATTGAGTCTGTTAGCCATTCTGGACTTACTGGCGGCCGATCAGGATGCGCAACTACTGGCGAGCGATGGGTATCAACTGGCGCCGGGGGCAGCTGATACTGAGCGGATGAAGCGCGTTCTGGAGTTTGTGCTACGTCAGTTTCGGGAAGAAATCAGGATTGAACAGATCGCGTCTGTTGCCGGCATGGCTCCAGCTGCTTTCTGCCGCTATTTTAAGAATCGCACCCGAAAAACATTTGTTGAATACCTGAATGAATTGCGGATTGGGCACGCCCGTAAACTGTTGACCAATGCGGACATGAGTATTGGCCAGGTAGGGTTGGAGTGCGGGTACAAAAACAATTCGCATTTTCACCGGCAGTTTAAGTTAAGCACGGGCATAACTCCCTTTCAATACCAGGCCCTGGCACGAGGAAGGGGTGAATGAGGGTTTGTACTACGGACTGGATGCGCCAATCTGTTTTAGCCCAGGTAACATTTATGGTTATCCCAGGCAAGTAATGCGACTGGACTTTAGTGAACCTGGCAAAGAGCCAGCCTACGTCACGCCTGAATAAACGGTGCTATGGCTTTCTACGGCTTCAGTGAAAATTATATCGTTTTTGTGCCGTTCATCTTGCGGGATAGAACCCGGACTCTGCCAAATCCTACCATTTTCTGCCGTACCTTTGTTACGTAATAAGTTGGTTGTTTGCCGGTTTGAAACGGCAACGCCCGAGATTGACATAATCGAAGATAAAAACGCTCGTAGCATGACGACCGCCACCACCACCCGCGATACGCAGGTATTTGACCTGATTGCCAAAGAACAGCACCGGCAGGAGTCGGGTATTGAATTAATCGCTTCCGAAAATTTTGTGTCGCCTGCCGTTATGGAAGCAGCTGGCAGCGTTTTGACGAACAAATATGCTGAAGGACTGCCCGGCAAACGGTATTACGGTGGTTGCGAAGTAGTTGATCAGGTTGAGCAAATCGCTATTGATCGGGCCAAAGAACTTTTTGGGGCTGGTTGGGTAAACGTGCAGCCGCACTCAGGAGCCAACGCAAACACCGCCGTCTTTCTGGCGTGTTTACACCCCGGCGATACTATTCTGGGCTTTGATCTGTCGCACGGCGGTCACCTGACCCACGGGTCGTCCGTGAACATCTCGGGTAAATATTTCCGTCCGACTTTCTACGGCGTAGAACGCGAAACGGGTGTTATCAACTACGACGTTGTGGAAGAAACCGCCAAGCGCGAACGCCCCAAGCTGCTGATTTGTGGCGCATCGGCCTACAGCCGCGATTGGGACTACGCCCGCCTTCGGGCCATTGCCGACGAGATTGGCGCGCTTCTGCTCGCCGATGTATCGCACCCGGCAGGTCTGATTGCCAAAGGGTTACTGAACGATCCGTTGGCTCATGCCCATATCGTAACGACAACTACGCACAAAACGCTGCGGGGTACACGGGGGGGGATTATCATGATGCGAAATGATTTTGAGAACCCGTTCGGGATCAAAACCGTAAAAGGCGAAACGCGTATGATGTCGTCGCTGCTGGATTCAGGCGTATTTCCGGGTACACAGGGTGGCCCGCTGGAACACATCATTGCGGCCAAAGCGGTTGCTTTCGGGGAAGCGCTGAGTGATGATTTCTATGACTATGCAGTTCAGGTGAAGGCCAACGCTCAAGCCATGGCCAATGCGTTATTAAGCCGGGGCTATGAGATTATTTCGGGTGGTACAGACAATCACCTGATGCTGATTGATCTGCGTTCGAAAGGGCTGACGGGTAAATTAGCCGAAAATACGCTTATTAAGGCCGATATCACGATCAATAAGAACATGGTTCCTTTCGACGATAAATCGCCGATGGTCACCTCGGGGATACGGGTCGGAACGGCAGCCATGACAACCCGCGGTCTGAAAGAATCGGACATGGAGCAAATTGTCGTATATATCGACAAGGTGCTGATGAACCATGATGATGCCGCTGTGCTGGCAACCGTTAAGGAAGAAATCAACGAGTGGATGAAAGCCTTTCCGCTCTATAAAAGTTAACCCATTAAAGATAAAAGAGCGAAATAGTGAAAGAGCGAAAGAGTAGCTATAAACTCGCGTTACTTATCTGATTTCACTCTTTTGCTCTTTCACTCTTTCGCTCTTTACATCAATGCCACTCGATCAACTGACTGACGAAGAAATCGATTCTGAAGGTAAGGAAATGTCCTTTCTGGACCATCTGGAAGAACTAAGATGGCACATTATCCGGGCTGTAGGATCTGTTTTTCTGTTTGCGATCATTGCCTTCGTCTTCATCGACGATATCTTCAGAGTCGTTATTCTGGGGCCTAAAAACCCTGATTTCTGGACATATCGCATGATGTGTAAGCTGGCCAACGCAACGGGCTACATGGATCTGTGCGTGACAAAACTCAATTTTGAGTTACAGTCGCTTGGCGTCTCCGATCAGTTCACCATGGCCATGACCTCGTCGGCCATTATTGGTTTGTGTTTTGCCTTTCCCTATACATTCTGGGAAATATGGCGGTTTATCAAGCCTGGTCTACGGAACGTAGAAAAAGAAGCTGCTCGTGGCGCGGTATTCTTTGTTTCTCTTCTGTTTCTGATGGGGCTGCTGTTTGGCTACTTCATTGTATCGCCCCTGGCCATCAACTTTCTGGCCAACTTTCAGATCACGCCTGAAATTAAAAACCAGTTTGATATCACGTCTTACATTGGCATCCTCGTGACCCTCTCATTGGGCTGCGCGTTGATATTTCAAATGCCAATGATCGCCTATGTATTGTCTAAAGTAGGTGTTCTGACGCCAAAATACATGCGCGAGTACCGTAAACACGCCTGGATCGTGATTCTGGTCGTGGCGGGTATCATTACGCCGTCTCCTGATATTTACAGCCAGGTGCTGGTGGCGCTGCCGCTTACGTTACTGTATGAAGTGAGTATCCTTGTTTCGGCCCGGATTGAAAAGGCCCGAATAAAAGCACGAGCCGAGCTGGAGAAATTGTAGTGTTATACGACTTAGTGAAGAGGCCCTTTCAACCAAAAGGGCCTTTTTCTTTTTTATAGGGTTGGTGTATCTTTACTTATGGATTGAAAAAAGGGAAGCCGATTGCTTGTACCTGACTCGGTAGATTCTCTAAAACTTACGCAAATCTGTCTGGGTAATCCGTTTTGACAATGACACAGTACGATTTTAAAAAATACCATTACCGCTCGATCAACGCGGCTACAGATGCTGAGCGGGCCGCCATCAATCAGGAATTGAAAGACTTGTACGAGTCTCTGCCCGATTTGGAGAAAGACGAATTCAACCGTCAGTTACAGACGTTTTTAGCGAAGGAAATGGGGCGGTTGAAATCGAACTATGACTCCGTGAAAGGCAACCTGGGCGCTAATTAAACGGCCTTAAATCATTGCCCGCGCTTTTAACTCCAGGTATTTGTTAACGGTATTAGCGGTTAAATTCTGCGGTGCCGTTAAAATGGTTTGAATACCATACTGGGCCAGTTCTTTCACAATCTGCTTCTTCTCGAACGCGAATTTCTCACCAATGGTCTTGAGATAGATCTGTTCGGTATCCGTAGCGGATTGGTTAAGGAGGTTCCGAAGCTCGGTGTTTTCGAAGAAGATGACGAGTAGCAAATGGTCTTTGGCCAACCGGCGCAGATAGGGCAGCTGCCGATGCATGGCGGTCACTGTCTCAAAATTGGTGAATAGCAACAGCAGGCTGCGCTGGCGAATGTGCGTTCTGACACTAGTATACAGGCTTTCGTAATCCGTTTCCAGAAACTGTGTTTTCTGACGGTATAGCAACTCCAGAATTCGGAGCATATGCCCGGTACGGCGGTCGGCGGTGAGAAGTTGACCGACCTGATTCGAAAAAGTCAGGATACCCGCCCGATCCTGCTTGAGGAGCGCAATGTTGCTTAACACCAGGCTGGCATTGATGGCATAATCCAGTAAAGTCAGCCCATCGAAAGGTGACTGCATCACGCGGCCCTTGTCAATCAGGCAATAAACCGGTTGCGAACGTTCGTCCTGGTACGCGTTGATCATCAGTGATGTTCCCTGTGCATCACTCCGGCGGGCAGTTGCTTTCCAGTTTATCGTTCTGACGTCGTCACCAGTGGCGTAGGGGCGGACCTGCTCGAATTCCATGCTATGCCCAAGGCGTCGGATTCGCTTTACGCCTACCTCACTCAGTCGATTGGTGGCCGCCAGGAGCTCATATTGCCGCATTTGTAAATAAGATGGGTAAACGGCTACCAGTTTGCCCTGCTCGAACTGAAAGCGCCGTTTCAATAAACCTAAGGGCGATAAGGCGAAGACATTGACGGCACCGAAGCTGTACTCGCCCCGTCGGGTTGGCCAGAGTTCATAGCGAATAGCCCGTGTTTCGCGCGGGTTCAGGCGGGCTTTGAACAGGATATCACGCCGTTGAAACTGAAACGGTATTTCGTCGATGACTTCCACATCTGTCTGGAATGTATACTGGTTTTCAAGATAAATCGTAATGGCATTCTCATCGCCGTTTGATAAGCGATCGGGCACTTCACGGCGAGCAAATACGCCCTGCCTAGCCTGCTTCCGAAACAAAAGCCAGGCGTCGAGACCGACGAGAATCACAAATACGGCAAACGCGATCTGTACCAGTGGGAAAAGGATCGGTACTGCGTACGCTGCGACAAACAGAAGCACCAGGGCTACAAGGCTGAACCACAGGCGGGTGGCGACGAAAAGGGGGCGAAACAAGGTCAATGAGTTGGGGTTTTTAACTGGTTAATGGCTTCGTCAATTTCTTCTTCGTAAACCGGATTAGCGTCGTCTTCCTGGTAGTCGCCCGCCCGCTGGGCCCGCAACGCTTTAACGAAAAATGAAGCATCCTGAAAAGCAGTTCGCGCTTCGGCGGTACGGCCTAGTTGCAGAAGCGCCCGCCCTCGATGATAGGCAACCAACGCGCTCCGGCTGAAGTTTTTGGTGGCTTGAGCCAGATCCGCCAGGGCTTTGTCGGGTTGCCCGGTGGCTATGTAACTCACCGCCCGGCTAACGAAATGTTTGTAGTTTACCCATTCGGCTCCATGCTTCCGGCTGAGTGAGTCGATGGCTATGCAAAACTGATCAATGGCTTTCTGATGATTGCCGAGACCACGATAGGCCAATCCACGCAGGTAACTGACAGGGCTGTGGCTGATCATATCGTCGAAATGGGGTGTCAGGGCATCGTAGGCGTCGAGATGCTGAATCGCACGGGGGTAATCCTTGAGGTACTTCAAATACACTTCCCCGATCATGCCCTGTTCGTTGGGGTAGGTATTGCTCATTTTTTCCAGCCACGAAGTAGCTTCTTCGTAGTTATACTGCCAGAGGTGGTAGAAGGATTGATCGCGGTAGTGCCGGGCAGAAGCCGACAGCGTATCAAAATAGCTCTTCTGCCGCTTCGTTGCGCCAGAGAACGCTGGCTCATTAAGACGATTGTCTGCCAGCATGAATGCCGATGCCCGCAAAAGTTGATCAGCGGGCTGACCGCTGGCTGCCACAGGAAAAAGAAGACAGAGGAACAAAATAAGCTTCATGGCAGAATGTCGGTTATACGTCCATCGGTTAGTCGAAACGTAATGACAATGGATACATCGTGCGAAGGGTCCGTCGGTTTTGGTTGGCGAAAAGTAGGGTCCGTTCCGATGTGGTTCTGGCAAATGGCTCGCAGTTGATTCGTTATTCGGCTATCGAATAATTTAGGGCAGTAGTCCTCGCCAAATCCCCTTATAGCCAATTGCCCCTGTTCCCCTTCGCAATTAACGACAAACTGAACCTTAACCAGGCCCGACTGTCCGGGCTGATAAACAGGTTGATAGTACTTCGTGACCAGTTGCGTAAGATCATATCGTTTTGAAGGGCTACTGATGGACCTCGCATACCATGCCTGAGAAAAACAATTATCGCAAGGCTGAAACTCGGTGGGGCGGCATACCTCACCCGGTGGTATATCCCGAGCCAACCGAAACGTTTCCGTTGTTACGGCACAGCCATTCCAGCCGATAGCCTGCATTTGGTTTGAACTCAGCTTTGTGATCTGCCACAGTGGTTTAAACCCTCCATTTTCATTGTACTGATTTCCCCGGATAACCAAAAAAGTTGACGAACAGAACTGAACCAGATGCCAGAAATGAGCCGTTTTCGTTTTGGTCGCTGTATTTTCTACACTAACCTGCCCATTAGCGTATAAGCTGACTGTCAGGTTGTTTGATTGCCAACTATGGCCTGCTAAACGCTGGTAGGCCAAGGCTGAATCGATGGGAAAACAGGTAAGTCGACGAAAGACCAGCGGAGTGTTTGTTTCAATGCGAAGTAAGTCGTTCTGTATCGTCAGACGGCCCGGTGCATACTGGACCGTGTCTAACCGAACCCGATTGCCGGTAACAGCCCAAGAGGAAGTTAAGGCCGTACTCGTGTCATGAACCAGGCCAAGGCGGTAGGTACTATCAGCATTCAACTGGATGTAAGTCGGTAAAGGGCAAAAGTAATCGACATCCCGCTCGGCATGTACGCCAATCCAGATACCCATCAACTGCTCACGGCTGGGTGACTGCGCGTGAAGTAGTGGCGCGAACAGAGCAAAAATCAGTAAGGCTGCCATTCGCTTCATCGGGATACGGCTGTTTTCTGTATAAGTTACGCTCCAGCGGTGCATCCGGGTCACCGGGGCACTTCGATTTTCTGCACCAACTGACCAATAACGTCATCGGCAGTTCCCCCCTCCATTTCCCGTTCGGGTGTGAGCAGCACGCGATGGCGTAGTACTGAGGGAGCCAGCTCCTGCACGTCTTCGGGCGTAATAAAGTCGCGTCCCCTGAGTGTAGCAAGAGCTTTTGCGCTGTTGAGCAACGCGACCGACGCCCGGGGCGACGCACCCAGATAGAGCGATTTGCTAGCCCGGGTGGTCTGCACAATCTGGGCGATGTAATCGAACAACTTGTCTTCAACATGAACCTGGTGTACTAAACTGCGCAGGTTTGCCAGCTGCTCGGCTGTCAGAACGGCATGTACGGCATCGAGTGCATCCGATAGGTTTCGCCGTTGATGGTTTCCCCGCAAAATGTCGACTTCTTCGGTTGCGGTAGGGTAACCGACCAGGATTTTAAACAAAAATCGGTCCAATTGCGCTTCGGGTAGTCGGTACGTGCCCTCCTGTTCAATGGGGTTTTGGGTGGCCAGTACCATAAAAGGCGCATCGAGCGGATAAGTTGTTCCGTCGTTGGTTACCTGCCGTTCTTCCATGACTTCAAACAAAGCCGCCTGCGTTTTGGCCGGCGCGCGGTTTATTTCGTCGATCAGAACCAAGTTGGAGAAAATGGGGCCTTGTCTAAAAACAAAGTCACCGGTTTTGGGCGCGAAAACAGAGTTTCCCAGTACGTCAGATGGCATCAGGTCAGGTGTGAACTGAATCCGGCTAAACCCTACCGACATTGTTTTGGCGAGTAACTTGGCGGTGAGCGTTTTAGCAACACCCGGCACCCCCTCAATGAGTACGTGGCCATCGGCGAGCAATGCCGTCAATAACAAATCAATCGTTTGGTGTTGCCCAACGATGACTTTACTTACTTCGGCACGGATAGCATCAACGGCCGTTGTGAGTGACGTAAGGTCTAAGCGAGTTTGTAACGAGTCCATAGGAATTGTCTAAACCTGGATGTATTTGATTTTCTGGCTGTCAGGAAAATCAAATACATCCAGGTTCAGGTGGTTTGTTTAAAGTTTTCTATTGCTCCATTCAGTGTAATTAAATCAAATTCTGATAGGGAGATACTTTTCTGGGCATCGCGCAGGATCCGTACCAAATCGGTCGTTTCGTTTAATGGGGTGCCGCTTTTTCGGGCCAGCGTCTCGGTAAACTCCTTATCCAGAATAGTTGTATTCAGGCCATATCGTTCGCGGAGGTCGGCCAGAAAATACTGGATTTTCTTACGAGCCAGGTTTTCGTGATCGCCCTGCTGAAAGTACAGGCGGCCAATGGTTTGCACGAAATCGAGCGACGTATTTTTGGGGGACTCTATAACCGGAATAATGCGTTGTGTCCGTTTACCCGCAAAAATTGCGTAGAAAATCAGACCAAACGCGACCAGATAATAAGCCCAGTTGAGGGCTGGCTGTGAGCGAATATACCGGAAAATCGACTGCTCGTCTTCACTGAACCGTCCTTGTTTCTGATACTCATCCCAGTACGTTGGCCGGGCGGGCAGGTAAGCGAGCGCCTTGAACGCATAATCGGTCGTTTTTTGGTTCAGAACGTAGTAGTTGGTGAAGGCCAGTGGCAGATTGTGAATAAAAAACTGCCCTCTCCCGTATTGAACACGAATAAAAACTGGCTCTTTTCGCGCGTTGCGGCCTAGGACAGTAATCGATGTGGGATGCTTGATAGCCAGAAAGTTGCGGCCATCGTCGTGGAAGAAGTTATAGCCCGATGCTTTATGCAACGAGGGATTGACAAAATTCTGCCGTAAGGTCGAATCCGCTTTCGATTCGTCTTTTACGGTCGCTTTAAAGCCGAGGGCTATCCCCAGCGAATCGGGTAGTTCATAGGCTGAAATAAAAGCATTGTTGCCCCGGCGGACATAGGCCAGTAGTTGGTCCCGATCGTTCTTGTCCACGTCGAACGTCTGACAGATGGCTATGTAGTTGCTTGGCGTAGGCAGTTTCCCTTCCGTAAATAGCGTGTAGACTGGCAATCGTGTCGTTTTGATCGCCGAGGGCCGTATCACATCCGGCAGTAACTCGAACAGGGCCTGCGTGCCAAATGGAATTTTATCGTCATTCTCGTAAGTCGCCCGCCAGTCGATCGGTTTCGGGCGATAGTACTCGAAGAGTACGTAGGCTGCTACCGTGACAAGCAGGATGAGTAAGTATTTGGTTGGTTTTCGCAAAATCGGTGGTGCCGGATTACCGGTCAATGCTTAGGTGATGGGTTGCTGCTTCCCCGATTTGTTGAAGGCGACAAAGGCCGTTCGCAAGGCCGTAAACTGCATTTCATCGATGGGGAAATCACCGTACCAGACGAGTTCGAACTGGCTCGTCAAGTGTTCAAAGTCAGCCTGAAGCGATGAGTTTGCCAGCTCATACACGTAGTGGCGGTTTGTTTTTTCGGGTTTGTAGGTGATCCGTCCGGCATCAGTTAACTGCTTGATCGTTTTGAGGTAGAGAAGCCGCACGGCCAGCCGAAAGTTTCGCTGGTCAACGGCTTCTCCAATAGCGGTGTCGAAATCAATCTCGTGAATGTCCTCGGCCAGATTTTCATAGGCCAACCCCACGGACTGCGCTCGTTTTGAAAAGAGAAATCCCAGCATTTCGGCTTTCAGCAGCAAATAGATGGCAACCCCGGCAATGGCGACCAACAGCACATACTGCCAAACGTTTTCGTATGCTTTGCTCGACAGGAAAGCGCCGATTTTTCGGAGAAACCAGGCCCAGAGCCGCGCCAATGGATTTTCGGGCGGAGGGGCGTCGTTTCCGTACTGGTAGTCATGATCGGTTTGCAGGTCGCGCAGGTGATCGTTGCCGGGATAACGTATGCGCAGTGGTGTTCGGTCGTCGCGCACACTAACGGCCTTTGTCGTGTCGGTTGACTGTGCCCATGTCATCGGCGAACCAACGAGTAGCAGGCATAGCCAACCGAAAGCCAGGTAATACCGGCCAACGCCCACGATTCGTAGGCTGCACAGCGTAAATCGACAATCAATACGTTCCTTCATCCGTTGCGCGGGGCTGAGCCGGTGATGTGCCAATAGAGTCAATGGCCGAAATCAGGCCTCGTCCTTCCTGCCGTTCAACCAGGTTGGTGTATTGAAAGCCGATGGCCGTGTATAGAACAACATTCAGCAAAGTACGGCCCACCAGATTGATGATGTTGCCCAGAATAAGCCACGCCACCGAGATATCAGGAAGCATTTTGGCGCCCGTCAGAAAAGCGATGACGGTGGCGGGTACGGCAAATAGAAGCCCGATAAGCGACACAATGATGCCCATAACCACGATCAACCCAAACGTGGACCACCACTTGTCGCGGATAAGCTGGAAGCAACGGGACCAGGTAACCCCAAAATCGGTATCCTCGAAGGCCGTTACTGCCAGGGAAAGTGAGAGAACGACTGCCACGTACAGACCGGGAATGAAAAAAAACAGGAACCCAATGACGATAATAATCGAGTTGAGGATCGTAACGAGGAGGGTTCGCCCGATCATGGGCTGCACTTCCGTCCAAACGTCCGCCACAGAAATGGCGTTGCTTTTGGTTCTCTCGTAAATTTTCATGTGGGCATAGGTCGTCACGATAACCGCCACATTTGCCAGCACGCCAAAGAGCATAGCCAGCCAGAAGGTAGGTGAGATGAACTTGGTCATCATTTGAAAAACCGCCATCGGATTCTGGTTATTCATGTCTCCCGAATCCCGGGCAAACTGGAGCATATCGGATTGCATCACGCCGGTGGCAATGCCCGCCACCAACGCTACCGGCCCCACAATGTAAATCAGGGCCATACCCAGACTGCGTATGTGCTGGATCAGATACTGGAATGTTGCGTTGATCTTGTTGCCAAAATCGCGTTGCTCGAAGAGTTGAATCATGGTTGTCGATTACGGTTTAGGGAGATAGGATACAGAATAAAATACCAAATAATGAAAGCGGCCGACGTCAGGATTATTGCCCCGCTGGCCAGGGGCGGCAAGGTTAATCGGGTGACAAAACTTTCCAGAAAACCCGCCATAACAAAGACCGGAACAAGGCCGATGGCGATTTTAAGCCCCTGCTTGATCCCCCGTTTGAACGAGGTCAACCGCGAGTAAGTACCTGGAAACAACAAGCTGTTGCCAACGGTCAGGCCCGCGCATCCGGCAATGATAATGGCGGAGATTTCGAGCGTGCCATGAATCCAGATTTTGAGGATAGAGTCGAGGAGGAGACCGCGTTCGTAGAAGAAATGTTGAAAGGCACCCAGCATGACGCCATTGTAAAACAGCATCGCCATGGTGCCAAAGGACGCGAACAGCCCGAATATGAACGTTCGGAATGCCACATAGATGTTGTTCAGCGTAATCTGGACAAACATGGTCGATTGGCCGCTGCTGTTATAAACCCCCAGTGGATCGCCTTTTTTGATGTTTTCGAGCGTCATGTTCACGTATCGATCGCCTAAAATGAGCTGTACGAACGTGTTGTCGTGGGCCGCCGATACCCAGCCCAGAATACCCGCCACCAGAAAAATACCGGCCGAGATAGCCAGCAATCGGTGCGACTGCCGGAAAAGCAGCGGTAACTCATACACCCAGAAGGTTATAAACCGGTTTCGGTCATCGCGTCGATTCTGCATAAGGCCCCGGTGCATCTGAGCCGCCAACCCGTTGAGGTAACGTGTTACGTTCGAGTCAGGGTAAAAGGTTTGGGAGTAGGCCAGATCATCGGTCAGCTCGACAAACCGGGCCGTCAGTTCATCCGGATCACGCGTTGGATTCTGCTCCATCTCGCGCCATTTGTCGGTGTTTCGTTTAACAAAAAGAGCTTCGCGCATAAGCCAGGCCGGTGAGCATTGAAAAATCGTGGTAAAGTATGTTAAGTTGAGGTAAAATTCTGTTTTAAGAAAGACTTAAGCCTCTTTTGCCTAAATATTTTGACCTCAAAGTCGTACTGACGACTTTTGATTTTTAGCCGCCTGACGGTCTGGTTTTTATTTATACGATGTCTGTTACAATCCGCACTTCCCAAAACGTTTCGTTAGCGTATGATCCTGCCAGTGTGGGCGACCGGATTCTGGGTGCCATGCTCGATTATCTGGTTATTTTCGGCTGGGTACTGCTGGTATTCGGCCTCCCGGCCCGGCTGAACCTGACTCCGGGTACCTTTTATAGCTTCGTTGGGCTATTTCCCGTTGCGCTCTACGATCTGCTGTCCGAATGGTTCCTGAATGGTCGCAGCATCGGAAAAATAGCCATGGGTATCCGGGTTGTTATGCTGGATGGCTCGCAGCCCGGTCTGGGTGCTTATTTACTCCGCTGGCTGTTACGAATTGTCGAATCGGTCGCTTTCCTGGGTGGCGTAGTGCCCATCATTACCGTAGCCGTGAATGGCAAAGGCCAGCGACTGGGCGACATTGCGGCTGGTACTACGGTTGTAAAACTGAAGCCGGCGGTTTCACTGGAGGATGTCCTGATTCGACCGTTGCCGGCCAATTACGTCCTGCAGTTTCCGGATGTGCGTATGCTGTCGGACCGGGACATAAGCATCGTTCGCCAGTCACTTCACCAGGGAGATGACTGGGTTATCAAACGCACTACCGATAAAATTAAGCAGGTAACCGGCCTTCAAAGTGATTTACCCGATCGGGTCTTTCTGGAAACGGTTATCAGCGATTATCAGTTTATGACAGTACAGTAGCCCGGCTTTTTAGTCCTGGTAACCGGCTTTTAAACGTGGCTTTCCAGCCGCATTATCTATGCTCGATTCCATAAAATCTCTTGCTCACCAATACGCGTCCGATATTGTCCAGACACGTCGACACTTACACGCGCATCCCGAACTGTCTTTTCAGGAACGAAACACGGCTCGTTTTGTGGCCGATCAGCTCAAAGCGATTGGTATAACTCCGCAGGAAGGGGTGGCCGACACGGGCCTGGTTGCGCTTATTGAAGGCCGTAGAAGCGCCGGGTCGAAAGTGGTTGCGTTGCGGGCCGATATGGATGCGTTGCCCATTCACGAAGCCAACGACGTACCCTACAAATCTACCGTTGACGGGGTCATGCACGCCTGTGGGCACGATGCGCATACGGCCAGTTTGTTGGGGGTTGCCCGCATTTTGCACGTATTGCGTGATCAGTTCGATGGAACAGTGAAGCTGGTCTTTCAGCCGGGCGAAGAAAAAGCTCCCGGTGGGGCCTCTCTCATGATCAAAGAAGGCGTTCTGGAAAACCCGGCTCCAGTCAGCATGATCGGTCAGCACGTAGCGCCTAATATTCCAGTGGGGAAAATCGGTTTTCGCGAGGGAATGTACATGGCCAGTACAGATGAGATTTACATGACTGTACGGGGTAAAGGCGGCCACGCGGCCATGCCCGACAACCTGGTTGACCCGGTTCTGATTGCCTCGCACATTATTGTGGCTCTGCAGCAGATCATCAGCCGCAATCGTCCCCCCGCCAGCCCGTCGGTGTTGTCGTTTGGTCGATTCATTGCCGATGGTGTTACGAATGTGATTCCCAACGAGGTTACCATTCAGGGTACATTTCGGTGCATGAACGAAGAGTGGCGCGAAGAAGGAAAAAAGCGCATGGTCAAGCTGGCCGAAGGCATTGCCGAAGCCATGGGCGGCTCCTGCGAATTTACCGTCGTTCACGGTTATCCGTTCCTGAAAAATCACCCTGAGTTAACCCGGCGGGTTCGTTCGCAGGCCGTCGAGTACATGGGTGCCGACAATGTCGTTGACCTTGATTTATGGATGGCGGGCGAGGACTTCGCCTTTTATTCGCAGGTAGTCGATTCGTGTTTTTACCGGCTTGGCACCCGGAACGAGGCTCGTGGTATTGTATCGGGCGTTCATACCCCAACGTTTGATATTGACGAAGCGGCTCTGGAAACGGGCGCTGGCTTGATGAGCTGGCTGGCGGTTCAGGAACTGGGCGTGCTGTAGCCTTCAAAATAAGGTATTCGTCCGTAGAAGGCTTGCACAACGGGGCTGATCCGACCGAAAATCAGGCTGGTCAGTGGCTCTATTCCCGGTTACCGACCAGCCTGATCGCTCAGTAGTCTGTAGCCTTATTCTAAATAGGGTCATTCGCCAAAACTGCGTCCCCAAATCGCACAATACAATCCTTGATTTTTATACATTTGTACTTCCTTACATCGTTCTATTTGAAAGTCTAATTTCGCTTTACGCACATGAACAGAAGAGACGCCCTCATGCGGGTGGCCATGCTGGCTGGCACAACAATGTCGTTGCCCGCTCTGGCCGAAACGCTCGAAGCTTCGGCTGCCCGGCGCGCCCTGACGGGCAAGCCACTTTTCTTGACGGCCGATCAGGATGCGACCGTTGCTGAACTGGCTGAAACCATAATTCCGACAACGAAGACACCCGGTGCCAAAGCCGCCAAGGTGAATGAATTTATTGATCTGATGCTGAAAGACTGTTACAAAGCTGATGATCAGAAGCGATTCGTGGAAGGCCTGACCCAGACCAACAAACTGAGCCAGGATACGTATAGCAAAGCGTTCGTGCAACTTGATCCAACCCAACGGATCGAGATTGTGAAAAAGTTGCAGGCCTCTGCCAAGCAGGAACTGGCGCAAATGAATACCGCGAAAGCAGCTGCCAAAGTAGAAAACGCCCAGGCCGACCTGCAAATGCCGGAATCCAAAAAACGATACACACCGTTCTTCATGATCCTGAAAGACCTCACCATGACGGGCTATTTCACATCGGAGGTCGGTGCTACGCAGGCGCTCGAATATGTAGCGGTTCCTGGCCGGTATGATGGTTGTGTTACGCTAAAACCAGGTCAGAAGGCGTGGGCTATATAATATTGTAATCAGGAGCGAGGAGCGGGAAGAGCGGAGTTGCTGGCGCATACAACATGCCTCTGGATAGCTCCTATCTTCTCACTCCTTACTCTTCACTCCTTAAAAAGACATGAATCTCAATATAGACGCAAAAAAAGATATGACTTACGACGCTATCGTCGTAGGATCGGGTATTTCTGGCGGCTGGGCTGCTAAAGAACTTACCGAGAAAGGATTACGCGTATTAATGCTGGAACGGGGCCGGGATGTGAAGCACATCGAAGGATACCCGACTGCTACCAACAACCCATGGGATTTTCCGCACCGGGGTCGTGTCACGACGATGGCTGCCGAAGAATACTGGGCCAACATGCGGACCGGTTATACGGCCAATGAAGAGTGGCGTCATTTCTTCGAGAACGATAAAGAGAATCCCTACCTCGAAAAACGGAAAGTAGACTGGATTCGAGGGTACCACGTAGGCGGACGGTCGCTGATGTGGGGTCGGCAAAGTTACCGCTGGAACAAAGAAGATTTCATGGCGAATGGCAAAGAGGGCATCGGTGTCGACTGGCCAATTCGGTATGAAGACATAGCTCCCTGGTACGATCGCGTAGAAACCTTCGTTGGCGTATCGGGTAGTAAGGATGGTCTGGATGTGTTGCCCGACGGCAATTACCAGCCAGCTATGCAGATGAATTGCCTGGAAAAGGAAGCGAAAAAGCGCATTGAAAAAGCGTTTCCCGCGCGTATGGTTACAATGGGTCGTACAGCCCACTTAACGGCACCCAAACAAATTCATTACGATCTTGGTCGGGCGGCTTGTCAATTCCGTAACCAGTGTATGCGGGGATGTCCTTACGGTGCCTACTTCAGCACGCAGTCGGGAACGTTGCCAGCGGCCATGAAAACAGGCAAGCTGACCTTACGTCCTGATTCGATCGTTTCGGAAGTGATCTTCGATGAGAAGAAAAATAAAGCAACCGGGGTGCGGGTCATTGATCAGAATACGAAAGAAGTTCGGGAGTATTTTGCCCGGATTATCTTCCTGAACGCATCGGCTTTCGCCAGTACATCCATTTTGATGAACTCGAAGTCGCACCGCTTCCCGAATGGCATGGGTAACGATTCCGATCAACTCGGACGTAACATCATGGACCACCACTTGGCTGCTGGTGCTGCCGGCACATTTGAGGGCATGGAAGATCAGTACTACTACGGTCGTCGGGCCAATGGTGTTTACATTCCCCGCTACCGGAACTGGCATAACGACAAGCGCGATTACGTTCGTGGGTTTGGTTACCAGGGCGGTGCCGGTCGTGGTGGCTGGAACCGGGGTAATGGCATCGATGGGTTCGGCGCTGATTTCAAAGATAGCCTGTCTGAACCCGGCGGATGGACAATGAGCCTGGGTGGCTTCGGGGAGATGATCGCCAATCCGGATAACCGCATGACTCTTTCGCCCGATCAGAAAGACAAATGGGGACTTCCGCTGATCGTGTTCGACGCAGCCTACGGCGAGAACGAAAAGAAGATGCGTATCGATATGATGAACGATGCGGCAGAAATGCTCGAAGCGGCTGGCCTGAAAAACGTGACAGCCTACAACGACGAATCGAAAAACCCCGGTATCGGTATTCACGAGATGGGAACCGCCCGAATGGGTCGGGATCCGAAAACGTCGGTGCTGAATGCGCATAACCAGCTGCATACAGTAAAGAACGTATTCAACACCGATGGTGCTTGTATGACATCGGCATCGTGCGTTAACCCTTCGCTAACTTACATGGCGTTAACGGCCCGTGCTGCCGATTTCGCCGTAAAAGAGATGAAGAAGGGTACCTTGTAAGTCTTGATTAATTGATAAAGCGGGTGATGAACAGTACTCAGTTACTGATTATCACCCGCTTCTCATTTAACGGCGTAGATAAACAGTAGAAAAAAAAGATAAAAAAAATAAACACTTGACAATTAGTTGAGTTATACCATAGACTATACGGTAAACTAGTCGAAAAAACATAACTCAACGATGAAAAAAGTAATGATTATGGGCTGGATGCTAGTAGCTGGCATGGCCCTGAACGCAGCAGCACAAACAACGAACTCAGGTTCGATGGGTACGACTGGTACAACAACAGGAACGACGGGTACAGGTACCATGGGTACCACCGGAACCGGTACGACAGGGACTACGGGCACAGGTACCATGGGTACAAACGGCACGACAGGAACAACTGGTACCATGGGAACAACCGGGAACGGTACGATGGGTACTACGGGTACAACATCAGGTTCATACCAGACGCAACCAACCAATTCGAACCAGACGCAAACAACAGGAACGACAACCAACGGTACCACAATGGGTACAAGCGGAACTGGTTCTACCACGGGTAGCGGTACAAGCACATATGGTACAGGTACAGGAACTATGGGCTCGGGTACCAGCACTGGTACAATGAACTCAGGCACGACTGGTACAACCGATCGCACCAACTCAGGTTCGACAGGTAACAACAGCCGTCGTACGAGAAGCGGCAGAAATTCGACAACGACGACGCCTGCAACCACAACACCAACAACAACATCGACACCTCCCGAAAAATAGGGCTGTGATCGCATCAAGAAGTAATCAGGGTCATACCTTTGCAAAGGTGTGGCCCTGATTTTTTATGCTTGAACAAACTCCCTTACTTAGCCTGAATGCATTAACCGTCCGTCGTGGTGGTATTTCTATAGTACGTGATCTTACGTTTCAACTCCAATCGGGTGAATGCTGGTGCGTTACAGGGCCAACAGGAAGCGGTAAAACGACATTTCTGCAAGCACTGGCCGGTCAGTTTCCAGCTCCTCCAGGAACCCTGACCCGTCGGGTAACTACCGAATTTGTTTCGTTCAAGGAACAGTCCAGCCGATTTTCATACGGCAGCTATTTTTACCAGCAACGGTATCAGGCAACCATGAGCGACAACGCCGAAGGGAGCGATGCCGGGTACACGGCGATCCCGCTGCTGCGTGACTTTCTACAATTCTCCCCATCTCCGGAAGCAACGGCACTCCTTGACCGTTTAGGGCTGTTACCGTTGTTAGACCGATCCTTCATCAAACTTTCCAATGGACAAACCCGGAAAGCGCGCATTGGTAAAGCCTTATTGCAACAGCCAACGGTCTTGTTACTGGACAATCCCTTTGTGGGTCTGGACGCTACCTTTCGGATGGAGCTGACCAGTTGGCTGGGCGAACTGGTGCATCACGGCCTGTCGATTGTACTGGTGACTGAATCGGACGATATTCCGCCGTTTGCCACGCACCTCGCCCTGATGGGTGAGGGGCAACTTCAGTGGGCGGGACCGGTAAAAGACTACCAGCCAGTATACCAGCCCGAAACAGAGTTGGCTGATGTACCCGTTCTACAAACAAAACCACAACGGACGGATTTTGCCGAGGCATTTCGGCTACACGATATCACGGTTCGCTACGGCGATACGGTAATACTGGATAATGTCAACTGGGTTGTTCAGGCGGGCGAGCGATGGGCTTTGTTTGGGCAAAATGGTGCCGGAAAGTCAGTGCTCCTGGGTTTGCTCTATGGTGATCATCCGCAGGCGTACGCCAACCAGGTCAGCGTATTTGGGCATCGGCGGGGTAAATCCGGTGAAAGTATCTGGGATGTTAAGCGACGAATTGGGTTTGTATCACCCGAGTTGCACCTCTATTTTCCCCAGCATTTATCGGTACGGCAGGTGGCTCTCACCGGCATGACAGATACCCTTACCCCGCCCGCTCGGGTGCTGGCTGAAACCGAAGCTGATCTGCTTAGTCTGCTCTCTTACTTTGGTCTGGCTCATACCATTACCCGGCCTTTCGGGACTTTATCGGCGGGTGAGCAGCGGCTGGTATTGCTGACCCGGGCTTTCCTGAAAAACGCACCCGTGTTATTGCTGGATGAGCCATTTCAGGCAATTGATGCCCGTCATGTGGAACGGGCAAGAAAATTAATCGACAGCTTCATCGACAAAACAATCCTGTTTGTGACCCATAACCGCAACGAGCTCCCCCAATCCATCGATCAGATCTTCACACTTTCTGACCCTAATAACCGATCTTCCCAATGATCAGGTAAAGGCAAACAATAGTCGTTTTATTTACATTTTACTTATAAAAATAACTTGTTGTATATGATAAAGCATATGAGTTATTAAAGAGTATTAAAACATTGGCATGATTTATGACGAAACCGCGGTTTTCTTCTGGCCGAACCTGGCAAGCATATATTGGGGAAATCTGGCATAAGTAGTAGTATGATTATACAAAAAAGTATCGCTAGTACCAATCTGCATCAAAAAAGTATAGGCTTGGCATGATATTCGACTTACGATGACGTAATCATCATTTCCGTACGACGATACATTTATTAAATAAAAACTTTGGTAACTAGTTGTATGTGAAAATAGTCAATGTGGTAATAATTTATTAGGCACTTTTTGTGTATGAACAGGTCAAAAGCCAGACGATTGTACGTACTGTCAATGAATTTATCGTACGATAGATGGTTGTTTGAACACAACGAGTCAAACCGGAGGTTACGGCGATAGAGGTAAAACGATAGACACGTCGGAAGGGGAAACGTATTATAGCATTTACTGGGCAGATAGCTGCCGATGCACCACCGACGTAATCAACAATAAATACGTTATTCGACACTTAGTTGATGACCTAACGACGTGATTAGTAGTCTATAGTAAGGGAAGTCGTTTCGTACACAGAATGATCCGTTGCGGAAACGAGCGGAATAGCATAGCCGACTGAAACATTTGTCTAAAAGCGATTAACGAAGATTGGCTCGATGGATACCGTTGCCCCAGCTTCGGTTAAGTAATAATCTTGGGTAAAGGGGTTTATGGTTCTGATCTGACAGCGTACAGCAATGATTTTCAGATAAAATCGTTTGGTCGATTAACTATGAGCATAGCGCCTTAACGGCATGGCACAACGTTACTAATGAATAAGAACTGGAAGATAGTGATTTTAGGAGGGTTGCAGTGGCTAAGCTCAATAACAGCCTGGGCTCAGACAGACTCTCTATTGCAACAGGCCGACCGATTGCTTAGCTATAAAGCGTATGGTCGTGCCATTGAAGCTTACTCAGAACTCCTGAACGAGCATGATGCTAAACTTACCAATACACAGCGGTTCGCGATACAAAGTGGCCTGGCATCGGCTTACCAGCGAGTGGGTGATACGCAGAAGGCAGAGCGATTCTATCGGAAAGCGGCAGAGAACAGTGCTGAAGAGACGCCACAGCAAATACTGGAGTTTGCCCAGACATTGGTCAAAAACGGTAAGCTTCAGGAAGGACAAAAGCAGTACGAGCGCTACCTTCAGATAAAAGCGAAACAACCTCAGCGGGCCATGCCAACGGGGCCGGTGGCTGGCGCAAGAAAAGAGCCCGTACGCTACCGGCTTGAGTACCTGGCCCTGAATTCACCGGGTGAAGAGTTTAGTCCGGCATTTTACCAGGATGGCCTTGTGTACGTAGCGGGAAAAAAGGGGGGGGCAACCATTGAAACGACGGGTGGTGGAGGTGGCTCCGGTTATCTGGATTTGTTTTATGCGCCGAACCGAAATAACCTTCAGGTAAGCAGCATCATTAATGCGGACGGCAGCATCAGTAAAGCGCCGGATACCCGCTCCAGAACTCAATATGTGGTGGGACAGGATAACTACTCCCGCCCTACGGCTAACGACTCGCGTACGGTACCAAATTTCTATGAGGGTATCAATATTTCGGAAGGGCTGGGCTACGAAGAACGGACTGTGGATCCGGCAAAACGGTTTAGCAAAACGCTTAATACGAAATACCACGAGGGCCCGGCTACTTTCTCGCGAGACGGATCGCGCATCATTTTCACGCGTAACAATTACAATAATGGTCGGGCTAGTCAAAGCAGTACCGGTGTAAACAAACTTAAACTGTACACGGCAACCCAGCAGAATGGCTCCTGGACGAACATCGACGAATTGCCCTTCAACAGCGATGAGTATTCGGTTGGCCACCCTACGTGGAGCCGTGATGAGCAGTTCCTCTACTTTGCTTCCGATATGCCGGGTGGTTTTGGTGGCACGGATATTTATGTGAGCCGGTACCAAAATGGTCGCTGGAGCCGCCCGGTCAATCTCGGTGAAACCATCAACACAAGAGGCAACGAGTTATTTCCCTTCGTTGATGATGCCGGAAATATCTATTTTTCGTCGGATGGCCGCAAAGGCCTTGGTGCATTAGATATATTTTTTTCCAGGCTGACCAACGGAGTAACGGCCCAAACGGTGGAGCATCTCGATGCGCCCATCAATTCAGCGCAGGATGATTTTGGTTTCATTACCGATGCCAATCGGCTAGGCGGGTATTTCAGTAGCAACCGACGCGAAGGCAACGATGATATTTATCGTTTTGTGCGGGAAAGTTCGCTGTTTGGGTGCCGCGACCTGACCATCCGCCTGTATGATACCAATTCAGAACAGCCGCTGGATAGTGTAACGGTATTAATAAAATCGCGGGGTGAAGGTCGGCCTGATCGTACGTTGGTCAGCGACGCCAATGGATTCATGCGAATCTGTCTGGAAGGAAACAATGCCTTTACGTTTCAGGCCAGCCGGGATGGCTACATCAACAGTACCGTTGGTTTTACCACGACTTCCCTGACCGACGATCAGCCCAGCCGACTGGAAATTGGGCTCATCAAGCCAACCGTCATCATGGATACCATTGCGACGGAAAATACTAACCCCGGGCCATTGACCCAGTCTCGGATAAGCGGTGTGGTGATGAGTGCCCGGGATCGTAAACCGATAGACGGAGTAACGGTTCGTCTTCGCAACGAATGCAATCGGTCCCTGCGCGAGTACGTGACCGGCCCCGATGGCCGTTATACGTTCAATGTTGTAGAGGGGTGCGATTACACACTGATTGCCTCCAAGCCCGCATTCGGAACAAACACAAACCGGATCAGACGATTGCCCAAGAAGACGAAGCCAAAAGAACTCTCGGCCGATCTGCGCATGCTGAGCGTTGGCGACGTTGTAACGATTGATAATATTTACTACGATCTCGACCGATTTAGTCTGCGTAACGATGCCGCCCGCGAACTGGATAAAGTTGTGGTCACGATGCGGAAATATCCATCACTGGTAATCGAAATCCGTTCGCATACCGACAGCCGGGGCGATGCTGAACACAATCGAGTTTTGTCATTGCAGCGAGCCAAGGCAGTTGCCAACTATTTGGTATCCAAGGGTATAAGTCGTAGGCGTATGTCTACACTGGGAATGGGCGAATCGCAGTTGGTGAATAACTGTACCGACGGCGTCATTTGCACCGATGCCGAGCACCAGCGTAACCGCCGTACGGAATTTCGGGTGGTTGAGATAAAGTAAGTGGTGTTGTGAGTGATGAATGATACTTTTGCTCGAAGCGTTGAGCACCTGTCAGCAATGCGCTGGTCTGCTATTAGTCATCATTCACTACTTGTCACCCTTGCTAACTTTTCCTACCTGTAAAATCAACATTGGTCTGCGGATCACCGGAAAACGGTCTGATGGTTTTCATAACCTGGAATCGTGCTTTTATCCGGTCAAATGGGGCGATATTCTGGAAATAATCCCCGCTGCTGACTTTCGTTTTACGGACAGTGGCCTGTCAATACCCGGCAGTCTGGATCAGAACCTGTGCGTGAAAGCGTATAATCTGCTGAAAGCCGACTTCGATTTACCGCCTGTCCAGATGCATCTCCATAAAATTGTGCCGATCGGGGCTGGTCTGGGTGGTGGATCGGCCGATGCCGCCTTTACGTTGACCCTCCTGAACAGCCGGTTTAACGTACAACTCAGTACGGAGCAATTGGAAAATTACGCTCGGCTGCTCGGGAGTGATTGCGCGTTTTTCATCCAGAATCGACCTCTGTACTGTACCGGAAAAGGTGATGTCTTCTCGGAAACAGGCGTTGACCTGAGTGGTTACCATATCTTGCTCGTTTATCCCAACCTGGCCATTTCTACGGCAGAAGCGTACGCTGGCATAAAACCCTACACAACCAACGTTTCGTTAAACGAGCAACTGGCGGCTTCTATTGAAGAGTGGCCTGAAATCATTCGCAATGATTTTGAAGACAGTCTGTTTCCGAAGTATCCGCTTCTTGGACAGATCAAACAGCAACTTTATGAAGCGGGTGCTGTTTACGCCAGTATGAGCGGGTCAGGCTCAACCGTGTACGGTATTTTCAATGCGCCAATAACCAGAACAAACCAATTTTCATCTTACCGCGTTTGGGAAGGGAGGCTATGAAATAGATTGGTGTTTGTCGTTTGGCCCTGCTAAAAAATTGCTGATTCCGGATGACAAACTACGAACCTACCCTATGAGTAATATGATAACGAAACGGCGGGAGCCGTTCCGCTTTATGGTTTGGTTAGGCATCGCAAGTAGTGTGTTTCTATTCACCATATTGCTGGTGGCTTACGTAGTTCGCCAAACGGGGCCGGACTGGATGGCCACGAAGCTACCCAATGTATTTCTGGTTAGCACCGGGGTTATTTTGCTAAGTAGCCTGACTCTGAAAAACGCTATCCAGTCATTCCGCCACGAGCGTTTCAGTAATTACCGCGTCAACATTGCCACTACCTTCGGGCTTGGCGTTCTGTTTGTTATCCTCCAGGCCTGGGGATGGCGCCAGATGACCCGGATGGGCGTTCAACTGGAGGGCAACCCTGCCGGTGGGTTTGTCTACATCATCTCTGGTATTCACCTGCTGCACATTCTGATCGGCCTTATTTTTCTGGCCATTCTCCTCGTAGAAGCGATGCGCCGTCGACTCTACGTCGACTCGTTTGTCTACAGCGTCAATCCCCCCAACTGGTTAAAAATCAGATTAATTTCGCTCTACTGGCACTTTGTCGATATACTCTGGCTTGGTTTGTTTGCCTTTTTAGTGCTTCACCACGGCCTCGATTTGCACCTGTCTCTCTAAGAGTTATCTGATTTCGGGTCTTTATGCCGTTATTTGTTTATCATAAAGTCCGTATTTTACTATTCATGAAAAAAATCGCTCTCTGGGCAGGATTGTGGGCATTAAGTCTGGTATCCTTCGCTCAAACTGCACCTTCGTCAACATCAGTTCCTGGGTCGAAATATGATCCGCTCGCGTTGTTTCATCCACTTTTTAATATGCAGCCGGGCAACGACTATCGCACAGGTAGTGGTGCCCCTGGCCCCCGATACTGGCAGAACCGCTCCGATTACCAGATCAACGTAACACTGGATGATCAGCAGAATACCATTACTGGTGACGTGACCATCTCGTATAAAAACAACTCACCAGAGTCGCTGGCGTACTTGTGGCTTCAACTGGATCAGAATGCCTTTAGTGATACCTCGCGGGCGTCAAAAACGACACCTGTTTCGGGCGGGCGCTTCGGGAATTTAGGCTTTGCCGGTGGGTTAACCATTTCGAGCGTGACGGTTGAAGAAGGAAAAGGCAAGTTTACGTCAATGCCGTATACCATCACGGATACCCGGATGCAGGTCCGTCTGGCAGAACCGGTAAAACCAAATGGGGAGGTGGTCAAGATCAAGATCGCCTATTCGTTCAAGATTCCGGAATATGGCTCCGACCGCATGGGTATGCTGAAACGAAAAGACGGTATCATCTACGAAATCGCGCAGTGGTACCCCCGCATGTGCGTGTACGACGACATAGAGGGCTGGAACGTATTACCTTATCTGGGCGCGGGCGAGTTTTACCTCGACTATGGCGACTATGAGTATACGGTCACGGCTCCCTGGGATCATATTGTGGCCGGATCGGGAGAGTTGCTGAACCCGAACGAAGTCTTGACTGCCGAACAGCTGAAGCGGCTGGATCAGGCCCGTAGAAGCGATCAGACGGTTATTATCCGGGGAAAAGATGAAGTAAACAACCCGAACAGCCGCCCGAAAAAATCGGGTACCCTGACCTGGAAATTCCGTTGCCAGAATAGCCGCGATGTCGCCTGGGCTTCGTCGAAAGCGTTTATCTGGGATGCGGCAAAGATGAACCTGCCGAGTGGCAAGCCTGCGCTGGCTCAATCGGTTTACCCGGTTGAAAGCGCGACCAACGATTCATGGGGGCGTTCGACGGAATATGTGAAAGGCTGCCTGGAGTTTTATTCCAAATACCTGTATGAATACAGCTACCCGGTAGCTACCAATGTAGCCGGTATTGTGGGGGGAATGGAATATCCCGGCATCGTTTTCTGCGATCACAAAGACAAGAAAGATGCGCTTTGGGGCGTAACCGATCACGAGTTTGGTCACAACTGGTTTCCGATGATCGTGGGTAATAACGAGCGGAAATTCCCGTGGATGGACGAAGGCTTTAATACCTTTATCAACACGCTTTCGACGGCCAATTTCAACAAAGGTGAATACAACCGGGAACGGGGAACCATGCACGACATCGCACCGGCTCTTTTTTACCCCACCGAGCCGATCATGACCATTCCGGATGTTCAGCAACCACGGGCGCTTGGTATCCTGGCGTACTACAAGCCGGGTATGGGTTTGAAGTTGCTCCGTGAGGTTATTCTGGGAGCAGACCGTTTTGACTTTGCTTTCAAAAACTACGTAAGCCGCTGGGCGTTCAAACACCCAACTCCTTACGACTTCTTTCGAAGCATTGAAGACGGTGCTGGTGAGGATTTAGGCTGGTTCTGGCGCGGCTACTTCTACGAAACCTGGAAACTGGACCAGGGCGTACGGGACGTGAAGTACGTAGATGGCACAGCTGATAAAGGGTCGCTGATTTCAATCGAAAACCTGGATAAGCTGGCCATGCCCGTTACGATTGAAGTAACAGAAAGCAATGGTAAGAAAGGACGCGTAAATTTGCCCATCGAAGTCTGGCAACGTGGGGCCACCTGGACATTCAAATACAACTCGACATCCTCGCTGAAGACCGTAGTTATTGATCCTGACCAAAAACTACCCGATGTCAATAGCAAGAACAACACCTGGCGGGCAGAAGCCCAGTAGAGAATAAATCCGTAAGGTCCACAAACAGAAAGTCGAACGCGGCTGACGCTGGAGTAATTCAGGCGTCAGCCACGTTCGACTTTCTAATTGTAAACTATACCTTTCTAAGCTTCTACCAGCATGGCTCCGAAAGAGTACCCCCCTCCGAAAACGGTAATAACGATATGCTCTCCTTTCTTAAATGTATCCCATCGCTCCGAAAGAGCAATGGCGCAACCGGCGCAGCCTGTGTTACCGTAGCGCTGAATGTTCGAAATCAGCTTCTCTTCGGGTAATCCCAGTGTTTTCATTACGTTGCGGGAAATGCGCAGGTTAGCCTGATGAGGCAGGATGTAATCAATATCGGCAAGTTCCAGACCGCACTTTTCGATTACCTGCAAACTGGCTTTAGGCATGTATAAGCAAGCGTTGATAAACACATCACGGCCGTGGGGCATCGTAACACCCCCATCGGCGGGTTTCATCATCACTCCCGTTGTTGCTTTCGGCGTATGAGCTGCTCCACCGGTCTGTAACGCTTTGATCGTAAAATCACCCTCGCTCTGCCGTTCTTTCGTGATCAGCAAGGCCGCGGCTCCATCACCCCACAAATGGCCCGAGATGGTATCTGTCTCGTTGTAGTACAGCGTGTTGTGTTCCGATACGATGACCAGAGCACGACTTGCTTTGTTGAGCGCGAAATAGCCTTCGACCACTTCAATTGCGTTCAGTAATGACGAGCAGGCTGTCGAAATGGAAATAACCGGAATGTCAGGAATGCCGATGCGGTGCTGCGCTTCGTGGGCAATCGAGACGATGGTATCATAGGGTGTATACGTACCTCCGACAATTAAATCAACGGTGGTCAGATCTGTTTTATCCATGAGCCGTTGAACGACTTCAACCGTCATGGTATTCGTATTCTCGCCAGGAGCTGCTTTGCGTCGCTCTTCAATTCCTGTTCGCTCGATAATCCACTCGCTGGACAAGCCATTGAGCTGCGTAAAATGATCATTGCCGACTACCTGCTCGGGCAGGTAGTGGCTTACTGCATGTATATACATCAGGCCAAGTAAATAGGGCTAATCCAGGAATAACCTGAATTAAGCCTCAAAGTTAAATCCTTCCGGGAAAACGTGGTATTGATCATTAGAACAATACCAAAATGTATTTAATTAGTTATGAAATTAAAGTCTTTGGACCGTTTTCTTGTTTACACCAAGCACCTGTTCATAAAAATGAATTAGTTTCCGGGCTTCACTGGTCCAGTTATAAAACTGTTCAACGGCCTGCTGGCCCCGCTGCCCCATTAAGCGGGCCTCGTCGGGATTGTCAATCAGGTAAGCCAGTGCATCGGCTACCTGCACCGGGTCATAAGGTGAAACGCAGACGCCACACCGGTGCCGATCGACAATAGCCCGGTAGAGCGGAAAGTCAGACGTTATGACGGGAAGACCCAGAGCCATGTATTCGAACAATTTTGTTGTATAGGATTCTGGATAATCACCAACGGGTTTCAGCAGAGCCAGACCCGCTGTGGCACCAGCCGCATAAGGAAAAGCCGAACGCTGGTCAGTGTATCCGTAGAAACGAAGCTGATCTCGTACCAGATTGTAATTAGGCAGTTTTTCCAGTTTATCGGTTGTAAAGGTACACCGACCAAACAGATGCACAATAAACCGGGGGTGAGTTATTTGCAGGCAGGCCAAACTGTCGATGAGCGTGTCGATGGCCCGATCGAAACTAAGTAAGCCAATATGAAACAACAATGGCACCTGCCGATTCGGACTGTAGGGAGTTACAAATGGGACCAGAAAGGGAAGGTGCGGGTAGTTGTAAATAACACTGTGAGCCCTGGTCAATTGAGAGTAAGTACTCAAATAGCCGTGTTCGGTAAAGATGAAATAGAAATGCTTACGGGCGAGTTGGTCAAACCAGCGAAACGCGCTTCGCAGAAAATAACCGTTGTTGACGTCTTTCAGATGAATTTTCTTGTGTAGGTTTTCCTGAACCTCGTAAATCACTTTCGCACCAGCGAGTTTAAACACGTAGGCGAACGGAATAAACTCAGGCATATATACATGCACAAGCTGAGGGCGCAACCACAGGCATCGGATCAGAACAAAGGGGCAGGTAATGAGTACCCGCCAAAGTACCCGTCTGTAACAGGGTAGCCAGATAAAATGAATAGCTGGCGCAACGGAAGGGTCTGCGTGAGGTAATGCACAAAAGACATCGTACGTTTCGGCCAGGGTCTGACATTGCTTGAACACCACCCGTGGATCGTGAGCAGGGTGGGCCGTACTGATGTGCAATACGCGAATCTTCTTCATTTAATCAGGCCCAGGCTACGCAGTTCGGCATCAATTTTCTGATTCCAGCGTTCCTGCGCTACCTGATTCTGGCTATGGTTCGTCTCATTATCATACTGGGTCTGCAGTTTTCCCATATCCCGAAACGATTCAATGAATTGGTACTGCGTAATGCTGTTGTAATCATCCAGCGTAAGACTGTCGGGGTGAATTTTCCGCTTGAATCGCTCAACAATGATTTTTGTAATATCGAAATGCCGCTGTTCGTGATTGAGCGCGTAGGCGTTACGGGCATCAGCGCGCGCCCAGGATGACGGTTTAAGCATATATGTCTTGGCACGAAGAGTCAATATAATGACGCCATCTTTCACCGTACTCTTGCCTTCGTACGAAAAACTGGTAAATACTTCGGCCGCATAATGGCTCCCTTTTCGTGGAGTTGCCTGAAAGTCATCCCAGGTTAGTTTCCGGTCAGGATTGTAATGAACCGTATCGTCGTCGGTAGTCCGGCTATCGTCGATAAAGTTAATTTTTAGACTGCGGGCCAGTTTTTCATTTCGTCCGCTCTCGCGTTTCATGTATTCATTCAGGCTACGCAGAGAGGCTACCACCGCCTGCCGAATCGTTGATTCAATAACATCCAGATTGCTGAGCAGTCGGGTGTATGTCGCACTTCCCTGGTAGTCGGTCAGGCGGGTGCTGGTCGTGACCCCGGTGTCATCTTTGCCCAGCAGGTCAAACGTAACCGCATACGAAAATTGTCCCGATACACGATTGCCAACGGCTGTCTCGCTTACCCGACATTGCCGAACGCGCATGGCAATGGGCCGGAGCGTTTTATTCTGCTTCGATCCCTGATCAATAAAGCGCTGAAAGCTGGTTTCAAGGCCTTTATCGAGATCAACGGGTTGCGCAGACTGGTTGAGTGTTAAGGCTAACCGGGCAATGGCCCCACGTTCGGGGCGCTGGTCAGTAACGGCGGCAATGTAAAATTCTTTGGGCGTAAATGGGAGTTGCTCAGAACGGAGCCGGATAGGGTCAGGGGCTATCGAAAAAACGAACGATCCGACCACTGCCACTATAAATAAAAACACCTTGTTCATACTACCCTATTAACGACACGGTTTGGCAAAAAGTACAGTGCTATTCTAACGGAGTATTCCGTCAAATGCTGTGCCATGCTGTCTAGTCGTCAAGTAGTTGTCAGAAAATAGTTCTGGCTGGCTTATAAAAAGAACGCCCACTGAACAGCTGTTCAGTGGGCGTTCGGACAGGTAGTGCAATGGGTTAGTCAATCAACATAGCCTTGCCGCTAACAACGTCATTTTCAACGGTTTTGAACTTGACATCCCGCTTAACGGAGCCATCGGCGTATTGAACATTGACGCGGGCATTGCGGTCCAGCTTGGCAACGCGCATCGGTGCCTGACGGGGAGCCATTGGTGGTGCCCCGGTGCCCATCGCATCGTTTTCGGCCATCCGGCGAGCGTACTCTTCCGGACCCGTCGCCAGATGATCGTCGTCAAAATCCTCCATGTTCGTATGGAGCTGTGGTTGCGGCTGAGGGCGTTGCTGCGCCGGAGCCTGACGAATTTCCTGCTGAACATCTTCAGGCTCCTGAGCCGGAATGTCGGCTTTGGTCAGGAAGTTGATGGTGTCGAAATTGACTTTATTCAGGAAGCGTTTGAACAACTCAACCGATTCGAACTTATAAACCAGCAACGGGTCTTTCTGCTCGAAAACAGCGTTTTGTACCGACTGCTTCAGATCGTCCATTTCGCGAAGGTGTTCCTTCCACTCCTGATCGATCACCGATAAGGTAACGGCTTTCTCCATCTCGGTCACGATGTCGCGAGCGCCCGATTCGACCGCTTTTCGCAGATCAGAAACAACCGTCAACTCATGCATACCATCGGAGAAGGGCACTACAATATTCTTGATCTGATGTCCCTGGTCGGTCAATACCTGCGTCAGAACAGGTAACGCTTTTTCCGCAATCGCCTGGTTTTTGGCCTGGTAGTTTGCTTCGGCCTCATTATACAGACGACGAGTTTGATCTGGTTTTTTCAGGCGATTAAACTCGTCGACACTCAAATCGGGTGATAGACCAAGCGTGGTAAGTAACTGGAGTTTTATCTCCTCATAATTACCCTCGGCGTTGTTTACCGTTTCTTCCACCACATCGTACATCGTGTTGGCAATGTCGAGGGGCAAACGATCTCCGAACAGAGCATTCCGGCGACGTTTGTAGATGGCCTCACGCTGGTAGTTCATCACGTCATCGTATTCCAGTAGCCGCTTCCGAATGCCGAAGTTGTTTTCTTCGACTTTCTTCTGGGCCCGCTCAATCGACTTGGTGATCATGGAGTGCTGAATAACCTCCCCTTCTTCCAGACCCATCCGGTCCATTACTTTAGCAATCCGCTCCGAACCGAACAGGCGCATGAGACTGTCTTCGAGCGAAACGAAAAACTGCGACGTTCCCGGATCGCCCTGACGACCAGCCCGTCCGCGCAACTGCCGGTCGACCCGGCGCGACTCGTGGCGCTCTGTACCAATAATGGCCAGACCACCGGCGGCACGCGATTCGGGGGTTAGTTTAATGTCGGTACCACGACCGGCCATGTTGGTCGCAATCGTAACTGTACCGGGGAAACCGGCAGAAGCGACAATTTCAGCTTCACGCTGGTGGTATTTTGCGTTCAGAACCTGGTGCTGTATTTTGCGCATCGTCAGGAACCGACTTAGTAATTCGGAGTTCTCGACCGATGTTGTACCAACCAGTACCGGGCGGCCTTTCTCAACCAGACTGGCGATTTCATCCACCACAGCATTGTATTTTTCGCGCACCGAGCGATACACTTTATCTTCTTCATCGGCCCGGCTGATGGCCCGGTTCGTTGGAATAACGACCACGTCCATTTTATAGATCTGCCAGAATTCGGATGCTTCCGTTTCGGCCGTACCAGTCATACCCGCCCGTTTGTGGTACATCCGGAAATAGTTCTGGAGCGTAACAGTTGCGTACGTCTGCGTAGCATCTTCAACCTTCACATTCTCCTTCGCTTCAACCGCCTGGTGCAACCCATCCGACCACCGGCGACCTTCCATGATCCGACCCGTTTGCTCATCCACGATTTTCACCTTGCCATCCATAATGACATACTCGGTATCTTTCTCGAAGAGGCAATACGCCTTCAGTAACTGATTGACCGTGTTGATGCGTTGCGTTTTGACCGCGTAGTCACGAACAACGGATTCCTTGTGCAGAATTTTCTCCGGTTCCGACAAGTCACTGTCTTTATCAATTACATTCAGATCAATAGACAGATCGGGCAGAATAAAGAAGTTAGGATCTTCGCTCGAACCGGTAATGTAATCAATCCCTTTCTCAGTCAGGTCGATCCCGTTGTGCCGCTCGTCGATGGTAAAATACAGCGGGGCATCAGCCTCGGGCATCAACTTCTGATTTTCGGCGAGGTAGATCGACTCTGTCTTTTGCAAAAGGGCTTTGTTACCCGTTTCGCTCAAAAACTTGATCAGCGGTTTGTGCTTTGGCAAGCCACGGTGGGCTCGGAACAACGACAGTCCGCCTTCTTTTTCGTCTCCGGCCGCAATTTTCTTTTTGGCATCGTTCAGGTAGTCGTAGACTAGCTTTCGTTGCGCTTCCACCAGCCGGGATACACGGGGTTTCAACTCAATATAGTCCTGCTCATCGCCCCGGGGTACAGGACCACTGATGATGAGCGGTGTCCGGGCATCATCGATCAGAACCGAGTCAACCTCATCGACCATGGCGTAATGGTGTTTACGCTGCACCAATTCGCCCGTTTCGCGGGCCATGTTGTCACGTAGGTAGTCGAAGCCGAATTCGTTATTGGTTCCGTAGGTGATATCGGCCAGGTAAGCGTGCTTCCGTTGCTCGGAGTTGGGCTGGTGTTTATCGATACAATCCACCCGCATACCATGAAACTCAAACAGAGGAGCCATCCATTCGGAGTCGCGTTTGGCCAGGTAATCATTCACCGTTACGATATGCACCCCCCGACCGGCCAGGCCGTTCAGAAAGGCCGGAAACGTAGCGACAAGGGTTTTCCCCTCACCGGTGGCCATCTCCGCAATTTTGCCCTGATGAAGTACAACCCCCCCAATAATCTGAACATTGTAATGCACCATGTCCCATTTAATGGGCGATCCGGCGGCATCCCACGTATTAGCCCAGTGAGCCTGGTCGCCGTCAATGACGACATTTTTCTTGCGAGATGCTATCTCACGATCGAAATCGGTCGTTGTTACGGTCAACTGTTCGTTTTCCGTGAACCGGCGAGCCGTTTCTTTCACAACGGCAAAAGCGCGGGGTAAAATATCCAGTAAAACCCGTTCCAGTTCGGTATTCCGGTCGGTTTCGAGTTTATCGATTTGGTTAAAAATCCGCTCTTTTTCGTCAACGTCTACATCGGGCTGGCTACCGAGCACGTTAAGTTCAGTGAGCTGCGCATCAATATCGCCCAATTCCTGAGCGATGTGTGCTTTAAGTTCGGCCGAAATGCGACGTAGTTCATCGTTGGAAAGTTCTTTTAACTGAACAAATTCAGCATTTACCTTCTCAACGTAGGGGAGCAATTCCTTAATATCCCGTTGCGATTTGGTTCCGAAAAATTTAGCTATGAGATTAATCATCGTATCATTAATAGTTAGTCGTCAATGGTCTACTACAGAAATCAATTTGGCGTGTTCCTGCTGACCGACCAACCGACTTTTTTCTACAAATTTAGTGCATTACAGCGGGACTACAACCTAAGAGGCTCATGCATAGCCACTCCTTATTATATGGAAGTGGTGTTTTGACGAGAATCCATTACTTTTGCAGTTCAAATTTTGGCCCAATCGCCATTGTTTATGTTTCTTAAGGACAAATTGTCACGCTTTACCCATCGAATTCGCCCCTGTCACGTCGTTTTCCTGTTATTCATACTGACAGGGTCATACCAGGCAATTGCGCAACAACCCCGCTCACGGGTTGATCAACTAAGCGATGAGGACGTGCAAAACTTCTACCGTAAAGCTCAGGCTAGTGGTTTAAGTGAAGTTCAGATCGAGCAGGCTGCCATGTCGCAGGGGTACACACTCGATGATATTGCTAAAATGCGGAAACGCATTGCGCAGATTCGTACGCTGACGTCGTTGCCGCAAAATAATCTCCCACCCGAAAGCTTCAAGGGACGATCGGTTCCTTCGGATATTTCGGTACGCCGGGATTCATTATATCCTGATACAATGCGCCGGGATACCAGCCGTCGATTGAAGGTTTTTGGCGCTTCGCTGTTCGAGAACGCCAAAATGTCATTTGAGCCCAATCTCCGGATTGCCACACCCCGCAACTACGTAGTTGGCCCGGATGACGAGATCAAGATCGATATTTCGGGTGCCTCCACGGGAGACTTCAATCTGAAGGTCAGCCCGGAAGGAACAGTAAAAGTGCCCGATCTGGCTCCTATTTTCGTGAGCGGACTAACCATTGAGCAGGCCGAACAGCGAATCATTGCCCGATTGCGGCAGGGCGGATACCAGGGCCTGGGTAAACCAGGAAGTGGTACCAGCGCTAACGTAACTTTAACCAACATTCGTAGTATCCGGGTTATTCTGGTTGGCGAGGTTGTTCGGCCGGGAACCTATACGATCTCATCGCTGGGATCTGTTCTAAACGCCCTTTACCTCGCCGGTGGACCTAATCCTGAAACAGGATCGTTCCGGAAAATTCAGGTTATCCGGGGAAATCGTGTCGTTAGAACACTGGATTTATATGATTTTATTCTGCGCGCCGACCAGCGTGATAATATACCCTTACGGGATCAGGACGTAATTCGTGTCGCTGATTACGAGGCACACGTTGAATTAAATGGGCAGGTACGTCGACCCGCTATCTTTGAAGTGTTACCTGGTGAAACGCTCAAAACAGTGTTGGGCTTCGCCGGCGGTTTCGCAGATGATGCCTACCGGGCTTCCATCACGTTACGGCGAAACACAGCTCGTGAACGCCGGATTGTTACCGTCACCGAAGAGCAAATCGCCAGTTTTGTGCCCCAACGGGGAGACAAATACACCGTTGGTAAAATTCTGGAACGGTACGAAAATAGGGTACAAGTAGTAGGAGCCGTCATGCGCCCCGGCGACTATGCACTCGAACCGGGTCTTGAAACGGTTAAGCAATTAATTGCCAGAGCTGAGGGACTTCGTAAAGACGCCTTCACCAACCGGGCTACCATCGTTCGCGAACGAGCTGACATGGATCGGGAAAACCTATCCTTTGACCTCAATAAACTGATGCGGGGCGAGGTTGCTGATATTCCTTTACAGAGTCAGGATAGCCTGACCATTCTATCCATACGCGATCTTCGTGAACCCTACTACGTCACCATTGAAGGGGCTGTCAATAAACCTGATACAGTTGAATTTATTGCGAACATGAGTGTGGCTGACCTGATAGCCCGGGCAGGCGGTTTTCAGGAGGGAGCTAAGCCTAACCTTATCGAAGTAGCCCGTCGCATCCGGCAGGATTCGGCAGGTGTACGCTCGACTATGGTGGAAACATACCGCTTTACGATTGACCGCAACCTGCAAATGACGGCGTCGGAAAGTAATCCCAACAGTTCATCAGCCTTTAGGCTTCAGCCGTTTGACATCATCTACGTACGGACATCCGCCAATTATGAGCCTCAACGGCAGGTAATGGTGTATGGAGAGGTTATGCAACCGGGAAATTACGCCATTGCCAACCGGCAGGAACGTATTGGTGATGTCATTCAACGGGCGGGTGGATTAAAACCAGAAGCATACCTGGCTGGTGCCCAATTCCGACGAAACGGCCAAATAATTGGTAACGACTTACGCAACCTGGTTGCCGACCCGGGTGGTGAAGAGAACTTACTGCTTCAGAACAGAGATACGTTGTACATACCCAGACGGTCGGAAGTTGTTACCGTACAGGGGGCTGTCTTGAATCCGTCATCAATTAGTTACAAGGCAGATTACTCATTCGACGATTACATCAGCGAAGCGGGAGGGTTTACAGATAACGCCAGAAAGAGCAAGGCATATGTAAACTATCCAAACGGGCGTAAAGACCGCACGCATCGGTTTCTGTTCTTTACGTCACGACCTCATGTGGAGCCCGGTTCAACAATTGTTATCCCATTCAAGCCGATTGATTCAGCCCGCATAAGTCCAGCGGAGCGAATCGGTATTTTATCCTTGTTGGCAACGGTGTCTATTGCGCTCATTAACGTTATGCTTCGCTAACTATATATTTTGATATAATTATGGCAGTTAGGGAGAATGATATGGATAACGATAGAATAGAGATTCGACTAAGCGATATAGTTCTGTTTTTTAAAGATAGTCGCAAGCAAATAACAATAGGTGCCTTTATAGGAATCATTATTGGAGCAGTGTACGCGTTCTCGAAACATAATGTATATACAGCGCAGGTAACCGTCTTGCCTGAGATACAAACAAAAGGGCCAGGTAGTTTGGGTAGCTTGGGATCATTGGCAGGTTTGGCCGGTATCAACCTTGATAATTTAGGGGGACAAGATGCCATCCGGCCAGATTTATATCCAAATGTATTGCACAGCGTACCCTTCGCATTGGAACTATTAAAAAGACCTGTTTATTCCCAAAAGTTTGAGGCAAAGATGACACTGCAGGAATTTATGGAACGGGTCTCTTCAATGGGTTTTGCTAGTAAGCTAGTTAACTTTCTTCCCGGTGGCAACGATAGTCAACGTTCAGACCCAAAGAATTTTAGTCAAACTATCCAATTAACAAAAAAGCAAGAAGAATTGATAAAATTGTTACAAGAAGGTACATCTGCATCCTATGATAAAAAAACGGGTGTCATAACAATTACCGTTGTGGAACATGATCCGGTAGTTGCAGCCACAGTAGCCCGCTTGTCGCTAGAATATCTGACAAAGTACATAACCACCTATCGCACCGAGAAAGCTCGAAAGCAGGTTACTTTTTTGCAAACCCAAGTAAATGAAGCGAAGAATAGATATCAAGCATCAGAGTATGCTCTGTCAAACTACAGAGATAGAAACAGGAGTTTATTTCTAAACACAGCTAAGATTAGTGAGCAACGGCTTCAGGCCGATTATCTGCTGGCTCAATCAGTTTATTCTGAATTATCAAAACAGTGTGAACAAGCAAAAATCAAAGTCCAGGAAGAAACACCAGTATTTAAAACGCTTGAACCACCGACTGTTCCTCTTAGAAAAAGCGGTCCTAAGCGAACATTTATCATTATAGGTTTTGCTGTTGTGGGTGCAGTATTAATGACTTTGCTATCATTTATCAAATATGGGTCAAGTAAACATCTTAATTCAGTGGCATGAGAAAAGCCCTAATCTGTGGAGTTTCTGGTCAGGATGGGGCTTACCTGGCCAAGCTATTGCTTTGTAAAAATTACCAAGTTTACGGAGGGTCGCGTGATGCCCAAATGGCCTCTTTCGCTAACCTGAAACGCTTAGGCATACACAAAAGCATCAATTTAGTCTCCATTAATATTAATGATTTTCGAAGTGTTTTACAGACAGTATTAAAAGTAAGACCTGATGAAATTTACAATTTAGCTGGGCAAAGTTCTGTTAGTCTGTCTTTCGAGCAACCTGTAGAAACGCTTGAAAGTATTAGTATTGGTACACTAAATCTGCTTGAAGCCATCCGATTTAGCGGTTTGCCAGTGAAATTTTACAGTGCTGGTTCAAGTGAGTGTTTTGGGGATACGGGGAGTTTACCGGCTGACGAATTGACGCCTTTTCGCCCTAGAAGTCCATATGGAGTGGCTAAAGCAGCCGCGTTTTGGCAGGTAGCCAATTATCGAGAAGCCTATCAGTTACAAGCCAGTACGGGAATTCTTTTTAATCATGAATCTCCCTTACGTCCAGAAAGATTCGTAACGCAGAAAATTGTTGCTGCAGCCTGCCGGATTGCCAATGGAAGTAAAGAAATATTAACATTAGGCAATATTAATATTGCGCGTGATTGGGGATGGGCTCCCGACTATGTAGAAGCAATGTGGTTGATGCTCCAACAAGAAAAAGCCGATGATTACATCATTGCTACAGGAAATACACACAAATTGAGTGACTTTATTGATATCGTGTTCGATACCGTTGGTCTAGACTGGCATGAGCATATACACATAGATTCATCGCTTTTTCGATTAACAGATATTGTTGAAGGATATGCTAATCCCACAAAAGCCGAAATGAAATTAGCTTGGAAAGCAAATCATACAATGAAGGAGGTCGCTCAATTGATGGTTGCAGATCGCGGAAAATAAGAACAAACGAAGTATACCGATTAGTTATTGATAATGGATTGGCAAATTTTATATATCCTTATAATCTAACGGTAACTAATTTTAATGGTACTAAAGTTGTTGTCAAATACTTATGTTTAAAAACGGTATCTACAATCTTGCGGGTACGGTAGCCCGTCTTGGACTAAGTATTTTGTCTGTGCCCTTATTACTTCAGTTTCTTGGTTCGTCTTCTTATGGACTATATGCCATACTTCAAGCTATTATCAATCTTGCAGTCTTATCAGAATGGAGTATCTGTATGGTTTTAACTGTATTTGTTTCTCAAACTGATGATGAAGAAACAAATACTAACGATACATTAAGACAAGCACTGGTTTTAGTAGTAGGCTTGGCTTCAATTACATCATTAATTCTCTGGATAGCCTCACCTTTATTTACGTTAGCTTTCCCGAATCTAAACAACACTGATCGCGAACTGCTTCAACGAGGTTGCCAATCTGCTTCAATCGTTGTCTTCTTCAGATTACTCCAGCAGTACTTTGTTGGAATAGAACAAGCCTACGGGCAGTACAAATTACTCAATTCGATTAATACCTTCTTTAATATAAGTCAAACTGCTCTCATACTAATTGTTGCTCGCTGGTATGAAGGTATAATACCACTCGTCATTGTTCAAGCGGGTACCTCTATTTTCTTTCTGATTATACATTGGTCTCTTTGCTATAAAAAAAAACTGTTAATTACATTCAAGTGGGACGGTAATTTGCAATGGAACCAGTTTAAACGAATGTTACTATTTGGAGGAAGAACTTTTATTGGAGGGGTCGGCTCTGCCTTTTTTAATCAAGGGGATCGTATAATAGTTGGCCGTTTGTTAGGTTTAGAAGCATCTGGGGTATATTCTGCGTTAACTGGCATTGCTACCCAAATTCACACATTATCAACTATGTCAGTACAACCTCTTATACCTGTCTTAAGTAGATTGTTATCTGAAGAAAATGCAGGAACTCAATTAGTATTGGCGGTAAGAAACAAATTAAAAACTACCATTTGTCGAGCCACAATGCTTAACGCTGTATTAGCTGTAGGAATGGGCTGTTTTATGATTACGTTTGCACCAGAGATAAGCTTTTTTCTATTCAAGCATCAGATGCCTAATTCATTTAATACTATTAAAGCTTTGAGAATTATAGCTTCCATATACACATTATATTCATTAAATGGTGTAGGGTATTATATTCTCTTTGCTATTAAACGTGAAGGTATAAATACTATTGTCTCCCTTATTTGCGGGCCTTTTAGTTTGCTTATGATAGGCCTATTAGCTCATTTCTATGGCTTAACAGGCGCTCTGATTGGCAATATGGGTTATTTATTTACGTTATACTTATTAATAGTAGGATTCAAGCTAGTTCATTTAAAGTGGATTACTTGGTTAAGCGTTGTGTGGAAACCTCTGAGTATTTTTATTCTTGTTATTCTTGTTACACCGTTCATTGATTCTTTAATAAGCCGTATTATTATATTTGTAAGTCTATCCGGCATTCTATGTTTGCCAATTTTCAAGGAAGGGTACAATTATATATTACTTAAAGATGCTAAAGTGTAGTTAAGTAAAATAAAAATATTGTTATTATCTCCGTTTTATGCTCGTTAGTTCACCAATTATTTCAGTAATTATTCCGACTTACAATTCAGCTAAAACACTCCAAGCTGCAATAGATTCAGTTCGTAGTCAAAAATACAAGAATATTGAGTTAATTGTAATAGATGGAAATAGTACTGATAACACCAAGAATATTATAGATGAAAATGCTGAATATATAACAAAATGGGTTAGTGAATCAGATAGTGGAATATACGAAGCAATGAATAAAGGTATTGAAAAGTCAACGGGTGATTGGCTTTATTTTTTAGGTTCAGATGATCAGTTATGTGATAAAATTATAGAAAAGATACTTGTATTTCTTAATAGTGAAGTGGACGTCGTGTACGGGGATGTGGTATATGATACTGGATACGCAATGCGATCATGTGTTGGTATAAGATGTCTTCTGGAAAATAGATTACACCATCAAAGTGCTTTTTATCACCGAAGCCTATTTAATGATTTTCGGTATGATACTCTATGCCGAGTTAACTCAGATTATGAGTTAACATTACGAATTTATCTACAAAAGCGGCCTACGGTATATGTTCCCTTTACGATAGCTGTTTGTGGATCTACCGGAGTAAGTAGTACTTTGTCCAGTAAAGAAACAAATTATTTACGAGGTCTTTATGTAAAGAATCTAATTTTAAATAATACCTTAAGTGCTATATTGGATTTATATTATTTTTATTTTCGAACGAAGATATTGGCAAAAAGTGCGCTACATGATTTAAAAGGTTTTAAGTGAATCATGAAAAGAAATTTTTTTAACATCGTTTTGTATGCCAACAAATTTTAAGAAAAAGGACGTTGCTGGTGCGGTAATTCTTTACAATAGCGAAAATGATACAGTTGATACAATACAGACTTATCTTGAGCAGGTTGAGAAATTGTATGTAGTTGACAATTCCAGTTTGCCAAATCATGCATTAATTTCTGCTCTGAAAGCTTACCCGCATGTTCATTATCATTCGTTAGTAGGTAATAAAGGCATCGCAGCTGCATTAAATTGGGCTGCGCAGAAAGCAATTTTGGACGAGTTTTCATTGCTTCTTACTATGGACGATGATACCCGAACTCCTCCTGAAATGGTTAATCAAATGATTGATTTTTGGAATTCATATCCTTCAGAAATTGGTATATTATCTGGTGTGCATCATAATAAAAAAGACGATGAGATTTTTCGACCTTTGATGTTTACTTTAACATCGGGTAATCTTTTAAGTTTGACGGCATATCAGGAAATTGGTGGATTCAATAACGATTTGTTTATAGACCATGTTGATCATGAATTTGGCCTCCGCCTAAATGCTAGTGGATATCAAGTCATCGAACTACCCTTCATACGTCTTGATCACAAACTTGGTTATAGTAGGCATATAAAGATTGGTTCATTCGTATTAGGTAAATATGGTACTCATTCGCCCATACGACTCTATTATTTTACAAGAAACGGTATATACCTTTCTTATAAATATTTTAAGACAAATCCTGAATTTGTTTGGACAGTTTTTAAGGAAATTTTAAAGAAAGGATTTAAATCTATAATTTTGGATAACAATCGATTGAAAGGAATTCATATGCTTCAAAAAGGGATAAAAGATGGACTGACAGGGCGCTTAGGACAATTCAATGAGTGAATGAATAGAGATAGTTGAGACAGATATTATTAAGCCATTGCTACTGATGTTTTTTCAATTTAATATTAAAAAATAGTATTGTCGTATGCAAGTAGACTTAGATAATCTCTTTCAAGTACTTTTATATGCATTGGGTTTTTTTGCACTATATTACGGTTGTTACCGGAAGTTTATTTACTCTATTTTTGATCCTCTGTTCATTTACGTATTCACAATATCATTTGCCAGCGTGTTAGTTGTCCTAGTGCTGGAAGATCGTCCTGCAGATCTCATTAACTTTTTTTTGTGTCAATTGTTTTTATTTGTTGGTTTTGTTTTAACTCATCAGTGGTCAAAAAGATGGAAAATTAAATCCGTTAAGTTACTTTCAGTCACAGAGCTATATGATTATTCTACTCTTAGATTAACAATTCAGATTTTATTTGTTGTCTATCTATTAGCTAATATAGTATTATTTTTTACAACAGGCTTTGCCTTCTTATCAGATGATCCAACTACGGCTAAAGTTGATAATTTTGCTAAAGGCTTCGGCATAATTTTGAAAATAAACTGGGGAATAGGCGGATTTTTAGGAGCGGGTCTACTTTTTCTTATTCTTTCTAAGCGTACTTGGACAGATGTAGCTATGTTACTCGTCTTAGTTTTCTTTACTTCTCTGGAAGGGTCAAAATCTTCATTACTTCGTGTTCTTATCGCTTTTGCTTTACTTATAAATCATCAGTTTTTCAGTGGTAGGAAAAGGGCAGTACGTCAGTTCAATATGATTGCGCCGATAGGATTGGTCATTTTACTGACTGTTTTTTTTGGTGTTTTTATAAAAGAAAACTCAGATACTGAGCAAGCATTTTTTTCTTTTGTAAGAAGATTGTTATACGGTGCAGATTCAATTTTGTTCTACTATAATCCTGTAAATGAACAGTATTTCTCCCGGTATCACTCCTGGGAGTTTCCCGGACATTTGTTCAATCAGATCTTAGGATTTTTGCGTTTGGTTACGGTTCAAGAAGCACTGGGCAATATAATGGTAGAGAATGCGCTACTTAACAGCAATCTTGCTGTCATAGTGGGTCCGAATACTCCCTTTTACATTGAAGGGCAGGTGTACTTTGGATACTATGGTGCGTTATTTTATAGTTTAGCTGTGGGCGGAGTTTACTGCTTCATAAGGGAATACTACTTTAAAGCTCAGTATTACTCCGCTTTCTGGTTTGTGCTGGTATGCTGTATATGTCAGCAGGCATACTCTCTTAGTATAGAAGTAACCCTTTTTCTAACTCAAGCGTTTGATACATGCTTTTTTGTTTTACCTGTCTATGTGCTAACGTCTTTGTTTCTACATGGTCGTTTGTTAGTGAGAAAGCTGCATTTTTAGTATCAATTAATACATTTAGTTGTTGCTTGAATAATTGAAAGGTTTTTTGAAGAAAATATGACTCGTATTAGCGTCTGTATGGCAACATACAATGGGCAGAAATATATAAAGAGACAGTTAGAATCTATCTTGTTTCAGTTGTCCGATCAGGATGAAGTTGTAGTATCTGATGATAAGTCAACAGATAAAACGCTTTATATCATTAGCCAAATCAATGATAAACGCATCCGAGTGAGTACAAACATTGGGAAGCAGGGGCCTTTGAGTAACTTTGAACAAGCCTTGAAAAAAGCTACAGGTGCATTTATCTTTTTAGCTGATCAAGATGACATATGGTTACCTAATAAAGTAGAGAAAACATTAAAACTTTTAATGTTTAATGACCTTGTTTTATCAGACTGTACAGTGGTCGACGGGCATGAAACAATATTGTATGATTCTTTCTTCCGAAAACGAGGTAGTAAAAAGGGTTTTTGGTATAATCTTTATAAAAACTCATATATAGGTTGCTGTATGGCTTTTAAAAGAGAGGTGCTTTCCTATGCATTACCATTTCCAGCACATGTGCATATGCATGACTGGTGGATAGGTTTGATGGTTGAAGCCAAAGGACGAGTCTACTTCAATACTGAACCATTAATATCTTATGTACGTCATGGTAATAATGCATCACCTACCGGCGAACTCGGGTATAGTATAACACAAAAGATAAAGAATAGAGCCGTACTATCATATTATGTAGCCAAACGACTTCTCTTGTAATATTATGAAAAATATCAGATAGGAAGTATATACGTTTTTTTGCTGATATAAATTACGTTTACTTGAAAAATATATACTGTAATTGTTTTTCTAAAAGAGATTGACTGTATTTAACCAAACGTACCACTTACAAATGATTTCAGTTGTCATTCCTCTTTACAATGCCGCTTCTTTTTTGCCAGCCTTGCTCAAGCGATTGCAGGAGCAATCGCTTGAGCACGAACTGATACTGATAGACTCCGAATCGACAGACGATACTCGTAACATTTTAAATAGTTGGAAGATACCCTTTGTTTCTATAGCTAAGAATGAGTTCAATCATGGCACAACTCGTAATCTTGGCGCACAACTAGCTAAGTATGATATTGTTATGTTTATGACACAAGACGCGCTCCCTTCATCAATGAATACATTTGATTATATCGTGGGTATGCTGACTAGCCAAGACAACATAGCGATGGCTTATGGTCGCCAGCTTCCTTATCCACAGACAGGTGTTTTTGGTCATTTTGCTCGTTTAACCAATTATCCAGCTCATAGTATACTCAAGGATAAAACATTAATCCCAAGAATGGGGATTAAGACATGTTCTTGCTCTAACTCATTTGCCGTTTACAGAAAAAGTGATCTTGAAGCAGTAGGATACTTTCCTAGCGATACTATTTTAGGAGAGGATGTATCTGTTGCTGCCCGCTTGATATTACAAGGCAAAATAGTTGCTTACTGCGCGGAGGCTGAAGTATTTCACTCACATGATTACAGTGTTGTGGAAGAATTCAAACGCTACTTCGACATTGGCGTGTTTCACAGAGAACAACGAGTGGTATTAAAAGAATTTACGCAGGCTGAATCTGAAGGATTTAAGTATGTTTTACAAGAATGGAAATACTTAAGTCAGAATGGCCATATACACCTTATTCCAGCTCAGCTGGTTCGAACGATAGCCAAGTATATTGGCTATCGTTTAGGCAGCGGAGAACAATATTTGCCAGCTAGCTTTAAGCGCATGCTGAGTATGCATCGCTCTTTTTGGAACTAGAGACTTAAGTAATAAGAATTGGATCATTAGCTAAAAAATCGCTTTGAACTTCAGCTTGCCCATCGTAAGTGATTGGTTCATTAGTCCCACTGCCCATAGCCCTGGGGGTCACAGATACAATACCTAGGCCGTTTGCAAACGTAATATCTACTGTTACCCCGATAAGATCTAAATAAGAAGGATTCGATACACACTTATCTAACGTAATTACTGTTATTGAAGGGAGATCGAAAACACCATTGTATAGTTGATTAATAACAATTTGAGCCTGAAAACAAAGCGTAGCTGACCATCCTGAATTAGAATTTCCTCCGCGTACAACACCATCAAGCCAAACACGATAATAACCCCCGTTTGTATTGTTAAACGGTAATTGATTGGCCTGACGAAACTGCAAAGCTGTAGCCGGTGTAATAGCGCCTAAAGTACCAGCTGAGACCGTATTATTATTTAATTGCTTAATACGGCCACCTCTTTTTTCGAATGGTCGTTCAGTTTGAAGTGAAATATTTACGGCTTTTTTTAATAAGTTGGCAGATATAATATATTGATTATCAGGAATATCTAGGCAGTATATTTCGCTGTTCTTTATGAAACCGGTCGCAGCTTGGTAACCACCGCCAACTGGTGCATGGTATATTATATATCGATTACTTCGTTCAGATGAATTTGGAATAGAGACTGATAGTCGTAAGCCTTTTGTAAAAGATCCCGTCAAATCAATCAATTCTGTAGTAGGTGTTGTAGAGTTCGCAATAACAAAGTTCAGATCATTCCCTTCAAAACCAGTATTATTTATTTTTAGTAATCTTGAAAAGGATTCGACTGTCGCTTGTATGCGTAAGTTAGTGGTATATTGACTACATAAAATAGCTGTTTCATTAGTCCCGTTGGTAGAAGAAGCTCTACTTATATACCCTTGAAACGCTAAGCTATTTGTTCCGTTGAGAATGAGCGCAGGTTGCCGTTTCTCATACGCTTGCAAAGAAGTGCCACTTATATGGGTTACTCCCATTGAGCCAATTCCACTTGCCAGATTCTGGTATCTGCTAGTTACTGTGTAATTTATACCTGTTGCTCCCAAGGATACGCTATTGCTCATAACAATAGGCGTATTAGCACGAACAAGGCAATCTCGAACAGTAAATTCTTCTGCACGTGCGTTCAAAATACCGATTGTGCCAAATCCGCTGTTAGCCGCTGGATAGTCTTCCATGTTAAAAGAGCAGTTCTTTACATCGCAATTCAATCCACCGGCATCTGTCAAAGCAAATTGAACCCCAACAGTTGAACGCACAGAGCCAGATTGTGCTGTTGACAAAAACTCAAAATTTTCGCATCCGGATTGATTAGATCCACTGAAGTCAAACATACAGCTGCCAGTCTGACCAAAAATGATTGTGTTCAGCCATCTACCACCATCACCTACCAGCCAGATGCCACTTGTGTTGGTTATATTAATAGGGGATAAAATCACATAGTACCCTGCCGGGAAGTAGATAGTTGGTCTGTACACTCCCCCACCTGCTGTGGTAACTGTTTTGGCATAGTCCACAGCTCGTTGTATAGCCGCTGCATCATCGACCTGCCCATTGCCCATGGCACCGTAATCTTTTACATTAATTGACATCGCAGAGTGTTGAATAATTGAAAACAATATTTGTCAAAATGATCTTTCTTAACTTTCAAACGAGTAGCCTTGATAGAGTAGCTAATGGTTTAGTAAGTTTTATACAAGTTTGAAGAAAACTTTCTTCAAATAAGCCTCACAATATTGGTCAGCTTAAAGTCTTCTTTGGTGTACTTGCAAAAAATCTTTTCGTATTTAGCGTACAAATCTCTCTGTTTATAGCAGTATTGCCGTACCGCAGACTTCCAGCTAGTAAGCCAAATAAAATTGGGAGATTTTATAAGGCGGTGGCATTATGAAGGTTGCCTATACTCACGTATCAATCCAATAATGGTTAAAAGGCATCGTTATTTAGAATAAAAGCAAAAGTGTTTATATTTGGCTCATTAGGATATAAATTTTAGCCAAAATTTTCAAAATATAAATCTTTAGTTAAATTTTACGTGTATGGGATAATAAAGTGTTGTTGTTTGCGAATGTATCCAATATCTGGTATTTTGTATACATAAAAAGATAAAGTGTTGATAAAGGTTGTTGTAAAAATTTTAATATCATGACCAAAATGATCACATCTAACCTTTTGGTCGCTCGGTCAACAAAGCATTCTTGTAGTAATACGTTGCTGCATTTTATTAGTTGGTGACTTGATTTTCAGCAATTTGTAAGATTTGGGTCTTGCTCCAGATTTGCAGGGTCAAATTACATCGATAATTGGATCATAGCATGTCATTTGTAAACAATATATTGCAATATATATAGTTTATAGTTACTGTACTTATGAGAAGCCTTATTTTACTTTTAATCATCTTGGTGACAAATGCGATGGCTCAGTCTCCATTGATAAATTATAGTGCAAATCTACCGGCTACGGACGCAATTGGGCGTAAACTACCCATGACGGGTGTGATACGCAAGAACCGATATGTTGGTATTTTTTACTGGCCATGGCACTATTATTACCAAGCAAAAAACCAGCCACCTATCAACCTTTCTAAGTTGGTGAAAGATAAACCCGAATTGAAGTTCAATGACAATTACAACGATGTGTTATGGCCTAAAGAGGGGGTTTACTTCTGGAATGAGCCATTGTTTGGGTTCTACACTAGCACTGACAAATGGGTGTTATGGAAGCACGCTGAAATGTTAGCTGACGCTAACATAGACGTGATTTTTTTCGACTGTACAAATGGTAGTCTAGTCTGGAAACCAGCATATACCGCACTTTGTGAAGTGTTTATTGAAGCCCGTAAAAACGGAATAAAGACACCCGAAATTGCCTTTATGACTGCTTTTGGTCCTGTAGATGGAGGCCAGAACGCAATCAATCAGTTGTATAAAGAGTTGTACGAGCCAGGTTTATACAAAGAATTATGGTTTCACTGGAAAGGAAAGCCTCTACTTTTAAGCTATCCTGATTTTATGAAAGATATTCCTGGAAATCCGGCAGGTTCGCAGTTTCACAAAGACGTTAGAAACTTTTTTACATTCAGGCCTGTACAACCTGATTATGCAAAACTGCCTGAGCGTCAGAATCAATGGGGGTGGCTGCAAATATATCCTCAGCATGGGTTTGTTAAGAAAAAGGGTGGAGGCTTTGAAGAAATGCCGGTGAGCGTTTCACAAAATTGGTCAAAAACTCGGGGATTAACGGCTATGAATTCCCCTGATGTTTTTGGGCGAAGCTACACAAAAGCTAAAGGGCAGGATAAAAGGAATAATGCCTTTCTCTATGGTCTCAATTTTCAAGAACAGTGGAACTTTGCATTAAAACAAGATGTGGAATTTATTTTTATAACTGGCTGGAATGAATGGATTGTAGAACGGCAGCGTGAATGGGGTCAACAACGAAATGCTTTTCCCGACGAATATAATACGGAAAATAGTCGAGATATAGAACCGATGAAAGGCGGATTTGGAGACAATTATTACTACCAGATGGTAGCAAATATTCGACGATTTAAAGGCGTTCCGGTTGAAGAAAAAGCATCAGTAACTAAAAAGATTATTATTGATGCAAACTTCGAGGAGTGGAGTAAGGTAAGGCCTGAGTTTAAAGCTCACAGAGGCAGCACGTTACATAGAGATTCGCCAGGGTTTCTGCCACATCATTATAAGAACAACTCAGGAAGAAATGATATTATCGGTGCAAGAGTTGCTCGTGATGAGAAATATGTATACTTCTACGTTGAAACAGCGGATAAGCTTACTCCTTTTACGGACAAAAACTGGATGACATTGTTTATTGACTTAGATCGTTCAAAAAGTACAGGATGGCAAGGATATGATATCGTACTAAATAGAAGACGTACAAGTAATTCGGCAACGCTGGAAAAACATACAAAAGGTTTCGACTGGACCACAATTGCTTCAGTTCAATACGCATCTAAAGGCAACAAGTTAGAAATGAAAATACCGCGAAAGCTTCTTCAGAATACAGGGAAAAGTTTAAATTTTGAGTTTAAATGGTCGGACAATTGCCAAGAAGAAGGAGATATTATGGATTTTTGGCTGAATGGAGATGTAGCTCCTGCTGGACGTTATAATTACCATTATAAAGCCAATTGAAACTATACAAACAGTATAAGTCAAGAGCGTAGCAAGTAAAGTTGAGAGAGAAATGGCTTGTTTCACTTGCCACAAAGTGCAGATGTATTCGCATCGAATCAGTTCTTTCAGAATCTTCGAACGTTCTATACGATGGTAAGTTAGCTAGCTGGTATGTGTTTGATCAAACCGCTGCAAATAATACTGCTTTGCTGGTTTTTCTTTCTGGTGTTATGGGTTCACCCTTAATACGCCATTGGCGTAAGGGTAAGCTGATTTTATAAGAACGACGTTCGGTGCGATTCTCTTGATAAATGTGACTGATGACATTGATGTCATAGGTATGCGAATAAATGTGTGAAAGAGGCAGCTTCTTCTTTTCGAAAACAGGAACGCATAGGTTTGTGGTCTGCCTGTAAGTAATCTATTTCTTCCAGCATGATGGCTTAGAGCAACTCCAAGTTCGTAGAGTTCCATTCTTATAAGAACTGTTTAAACTGGCTTCACACTACATCCAAAGAATTAAGCACAAGACTATAAGTTGATAAGCCCTCCAGATGAACTCGAACAAATCGACGATGAAGCCAGCTTCTGACCGTTTGCGAATAGTAAATGGGCGCTCTGTCCATACAAGTGACTACGTTGGATCAACAGGAATTCTGCTTTGGGTAGCGGCTGCACAAATTGTCGATTAATTCTACAATATACTGACTAGTCAAGGCTGAGTCTCGACCTGTCAGATGTGGTTGGTCATCGGGAGCAGCACCCAAGTAGATTCAGCTGAAATTGACCAGACTGCTCAACCATTACAGATATGTGTTTACAGTGTGTCCGCGTATAGGCTAACAGTGGTAGTAGATATCAAGCTGGTTCGCTTTAGTTTATATAGTGTATCTGTCTTCCAACAGGAGACAGCAAGTGGGTTTTGTTAACGAGTCTTTGGCTGTAGCTTCTGTTAACGCCAAACCACTTTCTTCGGTAGTCTTCTTGTCGGGAAAAAATCATATAAAAGAGCAAATAGCTGCGCGATGGCTTCGTTTGTGTGGGGTTGAGGCCAAACGGCTTTGGCAGACATGCACAGACAATCGCTTCTCCAGAACGTTAAAATGTCAATCAAGTGTTAATTGGCAAAAATGAACTAGTTTCCTAATATCTGGAATCATTAATTAACGATATTTGTCTGATGGACCTTTGTACCTCAAAATAAAAAGGCTATGTTTGGTTCGTTTCGTTACGGCCTTTGGCATGCTTATCGCTCCAGTTCATGTAATTATTTCTATCAATAACGCTTAATAAGTTCGCACATGAAACATATTATACTGGCTTCATTTATTCTATTGACGCCAACTATTCTATTCGGTCAAACAAACTATGTTGCTACTACACCCGGTTCTTCTACGCCAGGCAGTGATAACACACTGGTTGGTGTCGGTGCTGGGAATCTCAACATGAGTGGAGCCAGTAATTTATTTATTGGTCGAGGTACGGGGATTCAAAATATGGCGGGTACACAAAATGCTTTTTTGGGAGCCTCTGCTGGTAATCAAAATACGGCTGGCCAAAACAATTCGTTTATGGGCTATGCTTCTGGCTCTAGCAACACAACGGGAAATAACAATACATTTCTTGGATCAGGTGCTGGCTATACTAATGGCGTTGGTTATAATAACGTATTTTCTGGATATAGGGCTGGCTATTTTAATACACAGGGTAACAACAATGCATTCTTTGGAACAGGAGCAGGTTATGCGAGTACGCAAGGTAGCGACAATACATTCGTTGGCTCTGATGCAGGGAGTGGCAATCTTACTGGTGGCGGTAATACATTTATAGGGTCGTTATCCGGTGCTTCAAATGGGTCAGCCACACAAAATACATTTGTTGGTGCGAGTACAGGAACAAACAATACTGGATTAGCTAATACATTTCTAGGCTACCAGTCAGGCATGGCAAACTCAACAGGTGGTAGCAATGTATTCATAGGACAACAAGCAGGAGTCGCTAATACAAGCGGTGGCAGCAACGTGTTTTCTGGAGCACTGGCTGGTTACCGAAATACGTCAGGAGCAAGTAACGTATTTATTGGAGCGCAAGCTGGAATAAATAATTCGACGGGGGGGTACAATATGTTTTTGGGTAATAGTGCTGGAGGTAGCAATATTTCTGGTAGCTATAATATGGCTATTGGCGATGGAGCAGGATATAAAAACAATGCTGGTCAAAATACATATATTGGTACACATGCGGGCTTTAATAATCAGTCGGGCGGTAATAATGTATTCATCGGCCAAGATGTGGCTCAATCAATTGTAAGTGGTAGCAATAACACGTTCATCGGTTGGCAGGCTAATAGTGCTGGTTCGAATGCCGCAAGTCTTACCAACGCTGGTGCCATTGGAGCAAACGCTCAGGTATCAATCTCTAATGCTCTTGTCTTAGGGAATGGTGCAAACATTGGTATTGGAACATCTGCGCCAGCTAACAAACTGGAGATCACTCAGGGAACAGCTGGTAATAGCGGTTTGCGACTTACAAATTTGACGTCATCCGCAACGGCTACAGCCTTAAATCAAACGAAATTCTTAACAGTTAATGCACAAGGCGATGTTATACTAGGCAGCCTTAATGGCTCCGGACGTTTAGCCGCAGACGAAAATAGTTTGTGGAAAGTCGATGGAGAAAATGTTCAGAATACGAACACGGGTGGCGTTATCATTGGACCTGGAGTAGCGCAGACTCCAACTGGCTATCGTTTGTATGTTGCAGATGGGATACTGACTGAGAAGGTGAAGGTAGCGGTCAAGAGCTCTAACGATTGGTCAGACCGCGTATTCGAAGAAGGTTATAACTTGAGAGGTTTAAAGGAAGTTGAGACGTATATCAATCGCGAAAAGCATCTTCCAGGTGTTCCTTCAGCCGAAGAAGTAGTTAAAGAGGGGGTCGATGTCGGTAAAATGCAAGCCAAGCTTCTTGAGAAAGTAGAAGAACTCACCTTATACGTTATTGATCTGAAGAAACAGAACGACGTTTTGAAACAGAAAAGCGCCCGGTTAGAGCAACGCGTAAACAGACTCCAAACTAAAACACGTAAGTAATATGAGATTCTTACTTATACTAATAGGATGTAGTCTGTCGTCGCTCTCGTTTGCTCAGACGACACCACGGTCGATACGAATTCAGATCAGCTACGAGAAAGCGGGACAGCATCTGGAGCAGGCGGTAGAAACGATAGATGCAGTCAATACAATAGGAACAAGAAGCACGGTGGCCTATCAGGCGGGTCATTCTGTAAGCTTGCTTCCTGGTTTTCAGGCGAAAAGTGGTAGTGTCTTTACGGCTTATATCAGACCAATCGTTAATGCGTCCGCTGAAGTATCCTTACAACTGAAAGCCTATCCTAATCCTTTCGAAGAATCGACTACTATTGAGTATTATCTTCCTGCGGATGGCAAGGTTAATCTGTGGATAACCGACGCACAGGGTAAACTAGTAGGACAGTTAGTGAAGGATGAAAAGCAAATGGCAGGAATGCATAAAGCTGAATGGCAACCTGTTGGCCTAAACACCGGAGTTTACATTCCTACTATTGAAGTGAATGAGCAAAAGGCAGTTAGCCGACTCATCAAAAAGTAATGAACGGACTACAAAACGGGGCCTGGTAAACTTATCAGGCCCCGTTTTGTATCCGTAGTCTCAGAAAACAAGTGCATATATAATAAAGATAAGCAGATGGCATTAATATTGTGACTCTGAATTTTTACCAGATAACCGACATTCAATGCACATTGGCCTAAAGTCAGGTTTACTATTATTATCGCTCTCTTTTATACTTGCCTCTTCTGATCTATTTGCTCAACGTGCTGGTAGGCCTATTCAGTACTCTGCTGAAGCTGGTGCCTATCTGTCCTCATCAACAGAAACGCCATTTTGGTTGAGGACAAATCAATACGGGATAGTTCCAAATCGGTCGCCTGCGTTTACGTTTCGTGTTGGGTTGTATAGTGATTATGCTAGCTCTCAGACTACTAAGCAGCGTACCTCGAAATATGATTTCGGCTACGGGCTCAATGTAGTTGCCAATGCAACACTGAACCAATTACCCTATGAGCGGAAACTACTGTTGCCGGAAGCGTACATAAAAGTAAAGCGAGGTATTTTTGAAGCATACATTGGTAGGCAGCGGGAAAAGTTTGGCTTGGCAGACTCGAGTTTATCAACAGGCTCGTACGCCTGGTCGGGCAATGCCATGCCTGTACCCAAAATTCAACTCTCCATACCGAACTTTACCCCAATTGGTTTTACAAAAGAGTGGGTAGCCGTTCAGGGCACCTTTGCGCATGGTTACCTGGATGCAAACGGATACATTAAGAATCCGATGTTACATCAGAAGTCATTGTATCTTCGTTTTGGCCGACCTCAAGATGTATTGAGGGTATATGGAGGTATAAACCACCAGGTTGTATGGGGAGGGAGGATTGCAGACCCTAACAATATACCGCCATCCATCCAGGCAGACGGCAAGTTGCCTTCCGGCCTGATCAACTATTTTTATGTTGTAACAGCGCTTTACCCCAAACAAACGGACACGAGTCAGTATAACTACTTCGATTTAACAAATCGAGTCGGGAATCACCTTGGAACCATTGATTTAGCCGCAGAGATTGACTTAGTTCGCCACACGCTGTATTTCTATCGGCAGAATATATACGAAGATGGATCACTCTTTTATTTGATCAATATAGCTGATGGCCTAAACGGTGTTCGTATTCGCCGAAATGACCCTAACGCCATTGTTCGCGATATTCTGTTTGAGTTTCTGAACACGACAAGCCAGGGCGGTCCTGAGTTCATCATTGATGACCCAGGCAAGCGAGGGAAAGATGACTACTTCAATCACCAGCAGTTTAGGGATGGCTGGGCTTATCGACAACATACGATCGGTACGCCCTTTATCCCTCCTGCCCTAGGCCCACAAGATCAGTATCCGCAGGGAACATTCACGACGAACAATCGAGTGTACGCATTTCATGTTGGGTTGGCTGGCAGCCTTCCTGTAAATGGACGCTTTTTAACGGGGCCTATAGCCTACCAAACCAAACTGTCGTTCAGCCGAAATCTAGGTACCTACAATATACCGTATATCTCTCCTCGCGGTCAGTTTTCTTCTTATCTAAGCATAGCTGCTCCCCTGAATCTTATGGGTGGCCTTTTATTAACTGGTACGTTGGCGGCCGATGCTGGATCACTTTATCAAAACAGTGTTGGTTCGTTTCTCAGCGTAAAGAAGATGTGGTCAAGTAACTGACACGATAACCTTTGTTTATTACCTAATACCCGACTAACTTTGGTTACCGGCTTTTTGTCACTAATTTGCGATCTGTTTGATTGAGCCGCAAGATAATATTGTCGTCAGATCATCAAGCGAATACGTTAATTTTAGGGCATACAGTTCGGTAATCACATGCCAAACTCAGCGTGTAACCCTGATATGTATGAGGCATCGTTATTCTATACTATTCTTCCCGCTCCATGTTATCATTGATTTCCTGGGCCTGAATGCGGCTTTTGTCGGCGCTTACTGGATAGAGTTCCGCTCACTTGCAGCCATTACCGATTCCCCATACGCGTCCCTTTGGTGGCTCTTTAATGCAATTTGGCTCTTAGATATTTTAGTATTCAAACCTTATGTATATCCGCGACAGTTGTTTAAATCAGCTAACCTGATAAGGCAACTTTTATTGCTCACGTTCACTCATGCTGCCATTATTGCGTTATGTTGGGTAGCGATTCAAGGGTACTACTATTCGCGCGAACATCTCCTCATTACTTACGCACTGTTTATTTGCTTTGGTATAATTTTTCGGGTTGGTGGAGTCGTGTTCCTGAACGAGTATCGAGCGAGAGGCTACAACAACCGACGATATATCATTGTTGGATACGGAAAACTAGCCAACACAATTCGGGGGTTTTACGATGCGCATCCGGAAATGGGGTTTCATTTCTGTGGCTTCTTCGACGAGAAAAATATAGAAACTACTCAACTGTTAAATGGAGATTACGAAAGTTTGTTAGAATACATACAGGTAAATCATATCGACTGTGTGTATTGTTGCATGCCGTACATGGACAGTCAGCGAATTCGCATGGTTGTTGATCACGGAGTTGAATTTAATTACCAGACCAAACTTTTAATGGATTTTAGAGGCTTTTTAGCTCGTGGAGCTTCGGTTGAATACCATGATTTTTTGCCAATTCTAAACCTGTCATCGCAGTCGCTGGCAGATCTTCAGGTTAATACCTTAAAACGATCATTTGATTTATTGTTTTCTGTAGCAGCTCTGAGTTTGGGAATGCCTTTTTTTCTTATTCTGGCTACTATCACAAAATTTTCATCAGCAGGTCCGATCTTCTATGCGCAGGAACGGATTGGGCGAGGAGGTAAGCCATTTAAGATATACAAGTTTCGGAGTATGTACGTCGACTCTGAAAAGTCGGGACCCGTATTGTCTGGCGGTCTGCTCGATAATCGAATTACGCCCTGGGGGCGGTTTATGCGTAGTACACGGCTGGATGAAGTGCCTCAGTTCTACAATGTATTGATTGGCGATATGTCTGTTGTCGGACCTCGTCCGGAAAGGCAGCATTTTATTGATCAGATTGTTGAAATTGCTCCAGAATATCGCTCTTTATTAAAAGTAAAGCCAGGTATCACCTCTATTGGTCAGATTAAATATGGGTATGCCTCGAATATTGATGAGATGGTTCAGCGATTACGGTACGATTTGCTGTATCCAAAACGTCGATCATTCTTGTTTGATATGTGGATTATTGTCCAGACACTACGGGTGATGGCTCAGGGCCGTGGCAAGTAATTGCGCTTGTCTGATCAACTGTAAATCGGCCTGTCTTGTATGAAATTTTCGTTTTTGAGTAGTTGGTGTGGCGTACTTGTTGCTACGGGTTGTACAATTGGGTACGGGCAACGTGTCAATCAGTACCAGATAGAAGCCGGGGCCTTAGGTTCATCAGATCAAACGCCTTTCTGGCTACGAGCTAACCAATATGGTGTTGTGCCGCTCAAAAGCCCGGCGTTCCGATTAAATGCCAGTCTCCACTCAGATTATCGACTCGCCGATAGTCTGGGGCATAGACCTAAGGTAGATTGGGGCTATGGCCTTAACGTCGTTGGTAACCTGGGAGCGACAAATCAATTCTTACTTCCCGAAGCTTATATCAAAGGTCGCGTTGGCGCATTCGAACTTTACGCTGGTCGCCGGAAAGAAATCATTGGCCTGGTTGATACCCTGCTGACAAGTGGTTCGTACATCTGGTCAGGCAACACCTTGCCCTTCCCTAAAATTCAGTTGTCCGTACCCACCTTTACCCCCTTCCCTCTTACGCAAGGTGTTTTATCGGTCATGGGTACTTTTTCACATGGCTGGTTCGAGAATGATGGTCGCCTGGTGAAAGACTCCTACCTGCACCAGTCATCGTTATATGGACGAATAGGCAAGCCATCCTGGCGGGTACGCTTCTACGGTGGTTTCAATCACCAGGTTATGTGGGGAGGGTATTCTGACTATCTGGATAATACAGTTTCTGCCAATGGTAAATTGCCTTCGAGTATCAAATATTTTCCGGCCGTTGTACTGGGTACTCGTAACCCTTATCCAGATGATCAAAGTATACAGACAATTTCTCGTTTTGAGGAAAATCGTGTTGGTAATCATCTTGGTTCAATTGACTTAGCCATAGAGGTTAATCTGAACCATTGGAATCTATTTGCGTACCGTCAGTTTTTATATGATGATGGGTCACTATTTTACGGAACAAATCTGGCCGATGGCTTGAATGGCTTGAGGATAAGAAATCGGGATCAACCCAACGGGGCAGCATTTTTTCTGAAGCAGATTACACTGGAGTATTTATTTACGGGAAGCCAGGGTGGAGATTTATTTATTCTCGAAGATCCAGCGAAACGAGGCCGTGATGATTATTTTAACAACAGCCAATTCATCGACGGCTGGACGTATTTTGGTCGTACAATAGGAACCCCTTTTTTGACCCCTCAGCAGGAAGTAAGTTCGGCGTTGCCGCCCCGCTATGGAATTGCCAATAACCGAGTGAGTGCTTTTCATTTTGGCTTAAGCGCGCTTGTGGCTGATAGGGTGGATGTAACAGCCCGATTATCCTATAGCCTGAATGCCGGTACATACCCTATCCCTTATTTAAACATTCCCAGGCAATTTTCTGGCCTGTTAACGGCTGCCGTACCTATCGGCCTATTTGGGGGCACGACGCTGAATGGCTCATTAGCCGTTGATGTGGGTAAACTTTTACCAAATAGTGTGGGCGGCTATATTAGCCTACGAAAAACAGGCGTTTTAGGAGGGAGCCGTCGGGCGATGGTTTCGCCACGTAAAGGTTTCTGATAACCCTCATCAGAACCAATTAAGCAGGCCGTTCACGAATTTTCATGCGTTTTTAAGGACTAGGGTAATCTGGTATGCCGGGCAACTACTATTTTTACCCAGGCTTCTTCAATAATATATTACTCATCGAATACGTGGGTTTGACTGGTGCGAATGAATAATTTCCTGAGTTGGTTTTGCTATTTGGTATTAATAGGCGCTGGTGTATCCTGTGGACAGGATCAAAAAAATTTAAATAAATCGGCACGCGCATTACGTAGCTGTGCTGATGAACAGGCTCTCTCCGCGACTGAACAGACGACCATTCGGCAGCAGATTAATGCCGAGGGAAAAACGAAAAGGATTGAAGAAATCTTTAGACAGAAAGTTCGGGGAGGTTTAAACGGTAATGTGCTGGTTGCGCAGAAAGGCATAGTTCTCTACAAAAACTGCTTCGGTTTGGGTCATTTCGAACGTAACCAACGGGATACGCTGGTAGAAGACTCAAAATTCCAGCTAGCATCATTATCGAAAACATTTACGGCCGTTGGTACGCTGAAATTGATTGAAGCTGGTAAGCTTAAATTCGAGGATACTATTCAGCACTTCTATCCCGATTTTCCTTATCACGGTATCACCGTTCGCGAGTTGTTGAGTCACCGTAGCGGTTTGCCAAATTACCAGTATGCTTTTGACGACAGCATGAAGGTGAATTTCTACAAAAAAGAGAAGCCTTACCCATCCAATGCCACCATTATGCATTGGTTTGCTACGGTTAAACCAACGCCGAAAGCCTACAATATCCCCGGACGGGGGTTTAGCTACAGCAACACCAACTATATGGTGCTGGCCTCCATTATCGAGAAAGTGACGGGCCAGAGTTACGAAGCCTTTATTCAAAAGAATATATTCGAGCCGTTGGGAATGCACCAAACGTTTGTAGCCACCACCAAGAACGACTCAATTAATCACCACCGAACGGCGGGTTACCAGTGGAACCGACGCATTCCAAAGGATTATTACGACGATGTCGTTGGCGACAAGGGGATTTATTCAACCACCGGCGATCTGTTCAGGTGGTACCGTGCGTTGAACGGCGATTGCCTATTGCCGAAGAAAATGCTCGCTGAAGCGTTCGTGCCGCGCAGCTTTGAAAAGAAAGGAGCTAAAAACTACGGCTATGGCTTCCGGATGATGCTGAACGATAACAAACAACCCGAATACATCTACCATTCTGGCTGGTGGAAAGGATACAATACCATGTTCTGGTTCAGCCCCAAAGATGAGTACGTAATCATTATTCTCGGTAACCGGTATAATACGACCGTTTATCAGGTCAAGGAACTCATCGAGGTGCTGCATGGCAGCTCGACTGATAAGGTATCGACGGAAGAAAGTGATGTGGAAATATGAGTAGAGCCGACCTCAAGGTCGGCTTTTTCCGTTTTCACTACCTAACGCTGCTCCCAGAGTAGACCATTTTCCATGCGTTCCCTATTACTTAGTATGCTATTGGCCAGTAGTGCTTTACCCCATCTTGCGTCAGCGCAGGAAATTGTGAATTTATGGCCTGATGGAGCCATCCCCAACGCGATTAAGGGAGCACAGATTACCGAAAAGTCCGAAACAGATGCAAACGGTATTCTCCGGATTAGCAATGTATCGGTGCCAGCGTTGACGATTTACCTGCCTCCAAAAAATAAAGCCACTGGAGCCGCTGTCATGATTTGTCCCGGTGGTGGTTACGGAATTTTGGCAGCTAGTCATGAAGGGTCGGATGTGGCCCGCTGGTTCAACGAAATGGGAGTAGCGGCTTTTGTTTTGAAATATCGATTGCCCAATCCAACAATCATGACGAATCAGCACGAGATTCCCCTAATGGATGCCATGCAGGGCATGACCCTCATCCGGAGAGATGCGGCCCGTTATGGAGTTGACCCGGACAAGATTGGCGTAATGGGTTTTTCGGCAGGGGGGCACCTGGCCTCCACGCTGGCTACGCATTACAATAAGGGACCAAAGCCCGGTGAACAGGCTAAACCAAATTTTGCTATTTTGATGTACCCGGTGATCACCTTCGGGGAGAAAGCGCATGCTGGTTCGCGAAACAATTTGCTGGGAAAACTGGCGTCCTCACCGGATATGATCACGTATTATTCCAATGAACTACAGGTTACGGCTCAAACTCCACCTACCTTCCTAGTCCATGCCGAGGACGACAAAGCCGTTCCGGTTGAAAACAGTATTGAATTTTATCTGGCTTGTTTGAAAAGCGGTGTCCCTGCCGAAATGCACCTGTATCCAAACGGTGGTCACGGCTTTGGTCTTCGAACAGCCAAGTTTGGATCGCTCAACGGCTGGCCTGACGCCTGCAAAGCCTGGCTAACGAGTTTGTATTCAAAGAAATAAACCCTGTCCATCACCTGACAATACGAAGGCTATCTCTATAGGTTGTATCTTCACCATAGCCGTCAAATCAAGGATGTTTCTGTGGCTCGTGTCCTCACGAACCACAGAAACATCGGGCAAATCTGGCTGGCCGCAACGGCGTACGGGTACAAGTAGTCCGTGTAGATACCGACTGCGAACAGAGAAATAAATTGTGGAATTATTCTTAAGATACTTATTAGCTACCAGGGCCGTGAAAACACGGCTCTCACACATGAAAGTAGCGTCAGACCCGAAGAAACGTTTTCTTCTTGTAGAGAAAATACAGAAAGCCCCATTTGACTGCTAAAAAGGCCAACACGCTCCCCACGGCCTGAACGGGCTCGCTGAAGAAATGCAGCAGCCCGGCAAACAGAAAATGGGTTGTATAATCGAAGTCAATGACCCGGCCCGCCAGGTAGATAAGAATAGAGTTCATACCGATCACGACAAAGAAAAACGTCCATCCACGATTGTCTTTTACATCGATAATCCAGTAAAACAAGCTTAAAATCAACAGGCTCCACCCTCCGGCTACCAGCACGAACGAACTCGTCCAGAGATTTTTGTTAACGGGAAATACAAGATCCCAAGCCCAGCCTAGCGCAACGCAACTGACACCCGCCAAAACAAGCCGCTGGGTTTTTTGATTGTGGGTCAGGTCATGCCGACGTAGAACAGTTCCGGCAAATATGCCTAGCAGGCCGGTGCAGATAGCGGGTAAGGTAGACAGGAGCCCTTCTGGATCATGAATAACTCTGTGGAGCCGTCCTGGCATAAAGAGTCGGTCTATATATCCCACCAGGCTACCTTCCATCGTTAGATTGCCCGCGCCAAAGCCCGGTACGGGCACCAGCATTAGTAAGGCCCAGTACAGCAAAAGGATACCCACAAAAATGCCGTAACGAGCCCGTTCATTACGAACGTATAGAAAGATGAGCTGGGCGAACATACCTGCCAGCCCGATTCTGGCCAGAACGCTGCCGAAACGCATGTCGGCGAAGGGCTTCGTGAATAGACCGTTGTTATAAATGATGCCCAGCACGACCAGAATTAATCCCCGGATAATGACTTTTCGAGCTAGCATAGCTCGGTCATCACCCTTTGCTAATCGGCTGCCCAGCGAGTAAGGGGTTGAGACGCCCGCCAGAAACAGGAATAACGGGAAGATGCAGTCGTAAGGACGGAATCCATTCCAGGTGACATGGGTAAATTGATCCGCCAGAAAAACCGCCCAGGCCCAGCCAGTTGTTTTAGCGAGCACATGAAAGACTTCTTCCCCACCCATGATCCAGAACATATCGAAGCCTCGCAAGGCGTCGAGGGAGACAAGACGACGAATGGGAACTGGTTGGGCAAGGGCAGGCTCTTGAGTAGCGGTTGTAGTTTGCATGGACGGGCGCTTGGGAGGAAAGCAATGATAGCCAAAAAAGAGGCCTTATCAAACCTGCGGGGTTCAATAAGGCCGTCTGATGTCCTTAAAATGCGTCTTCTCAGCGCTAACTTCTATTATTTGTCGGTTAACATCAGCGGGACGTTTCCGCGGCTACCCATAATGACAATTTTAGCGTTTGGCGATGCCGCCAGTTCGCGCTGGGCTTTTATCTGCTCGTACTGTAATTGCTTGTCACTAAGGCCAGTTGACAGAATCTTCTGATAATCGGCAATACCCTGGGCTTCGACCCGTTTCCGTTCCGCTTCCTGCCTTTCCTTTTGCAGGACAAACTGCATTTTCTGCGCATCCTGTTCCGCATTAATCTTAGATTCAATTGTTTTCTTGACGGATGCAGGTAAGTCAATATTCCGGATCAGTAGCTGCTCAAGCAGAAGCCCGCGTTTCCGGAAGTCAGCTTCTATCGTCTTATAGATTCGAGTCTGAAATTCATCGCGCCGGGTAGAGTACAAGGCAATAGCATCATAATAAACGGCATTATCGCGAATACGAGTACGGGTAATGGGGCGTACAATCTTATCCATGTAATCGGCACCGATTTCGCTGTAAATCGTTGGCGCATCGGCCGAAACAACCCGATAAAGTACGGTCAAGTCAATGACAACTTCCAGCCCATCGGCGGTAAGTACGCGTATGGCATCGTCACCTGCCTTTTGTCCTTCGTCGTGGCTGGCCGACATGGTGTAGTTCTGCGTTTTTATGTCGAACTCGGTCACGTTCGACAAGGGATTGACAAAATTAAGACCGGAGTTCAGGGGTCGATCGCTAACGTTCCCAAACAGGGAGGTGACGCCAACCTGTCCGGCATCTATCTGGCGAATGCTGGCGGTGACTAATCCCAGAACAAGGAGAAGAAGGCCCACTACTTTGGCCGGCCGGGAGTAGCGCGAAAAGGCAATAGCCGGGGTATTGATGGCAAATCCGGCAACAAGTACCAAAAAGCCAAGAATAAGAAAAAACATAGCTTACGCGTGTGATAGCTGCCAGCCTGCGTACAAACGCAACTGGTCAACTGGTGTGAAATTGATAAGGGAAAGTGATGTGCTGAAAGGTGGCCGATCTATCGGCGATGGGGCGGAGCCATAAAGAGCTTGAGTCAGAAGACAACCTAAAAATAACGAATGATCAACTCACAAAAAGCAGGTATCGGAAGAGCGGATGCCAGGTTTGTCAATCGGATGCAGGGCGGGATGAAAAAATCAGGGCACAAAAAAAGGCATCCGGTAAACAACCAGATGCCTTTCTTGACCACACTATTAACCCTTCAGTGAATTAGCGTGAAGTTTTGGTGTTTTTCTTCTTGTCTTTAGCAGCAGGTGTTGCGGCAGCGGGAGCAGCCGCGGTTTCGGCAGCCGCGGCCGAAACAACTTCACCTTTCAGGTACAGAACGGCCTGACCTGCTTCAGCATTGCTGGTTACAGTCACCGATTTGTTGAACGGACCCGCAGCCGCTGCGTTGTAGGTAGCCGAGATGGAACCGGATTTGCCCGGCATGATTGGCTCACGCGAGAAACTTGGTTTTGTGCAACCACAGGAGGCCTGTGCATCGTTGATAACAATAGGATCTGTACCGGTATTTTTGAATTCGAATACGTGAGTTACGGGCTTGCCTTGCTCAACTTTACCGAAATCGTGCGTTTCTTTCGTGAACTTCAATACTCCCTTTTGGGCATAGCTAACCGCCACCAGCATGAACAGAGCTACGAAAAGTGAAAAAATCTTTTTCATTGGACTATACAGAATTATGGTTTGATTTTAAAAAATACTAAGTCTTGTGTACTAGTGCCTATAGCAAACTGCCTGCCAGAAACGTTTACCGTTTTCATTGGGTCAACAAATAAACTCAAAAAATCGTTTTTTTGAAAGCTTACTTGTTTTACCTTACTTTTACTTTCGCTAGGGAATCGACGACTCGGTACCAGCTACTTCATCGATAAATTGATTGTTAGACGATTCCAACCCGTGGCTCTGCTGTGATAGCAAACGAACAACTCCGCTCGACTGATATTTTAAGTCGTGAAAAAATCTTAGCAGATTACCGATTGGCTTATGAAAGTCGACAGGTAAGCTTGTTAGGTCGGCGTGACGTGATGGGAGGAAGGGCTAAGTTCGGCATCTTCGGTGATGGTAAAGAGCTGGCGCAGCTAGCAGCCGCCAGCGCATTTTGCCGGGGCGATTTCCGTTCGGGCTACTACCGCGATCAAACCTTTGTTGCGGCTCTGGGCGAACTTCGCTGGACTGAGTTCTTCGCCCAGCTTTACGCCCATACCGATCTGGAAGCCGAACCCAACACCGCCGGTCGATCCATGAATGGCCACTTTGCTACCCGCTGGCTCGATGAACAGGGGCTGTGGCGTAACCAGACTGAACTCTATAATTCTGTTTGTGATATTGCCCCCACCGCGGGCCAGATTCCGCGCGCGCTTGGGCTGGCCTATGCCTCCAAACTTTTCCGCAATAACCATGCCTTGAGCGATCTGACCAACTTTTCGCACAATGGTAATGAGATTGTTTTCGCTACCATTGGCGATGCGTCAACGTCGCAGGGAATGTTTTGGGAAGCCATGAATGCGGCTGGTGTATTGCAGGTTCCTTTGCTGATGTCAGTCTGGGACGATGGCTACGGTATATCGGTTCCCGTTGAATACCAAACCGTAAAGGGAAGTATCTCAAAGGCTTTAGCCGGTTTTCAGCGCGACGGCGATGATAAAGGTATGGAAATCTTTACCGTAAAAGGGTGGGATTATGCCGCCTTGCTGGAAACGTATCAGCAGGCTGCCCATATCTGTCGGACGCAGCATGTACCCGTTCTAGTGCATGTACAGGAACTGACCCAGCCTCAGGGCCATTCAACATCGGGTTCGCATGAGCGGTACAAGTCTAAACAACGACTGGCTTGGGAAGTCGAGCATGACTGTAACCGGGTATTCCGCCAATGGATTCTCGCGAATGGGTATGCCGACAATGAGGAGCTGGAAGCCATCGAAGCTGAAGCCAAACAAGTAGCCAAACAGTCTCGTATCAGTGCGTGGAACGCGTATCAGGCATCCCTGAAAGGCGACTTTGATGAGGCTCTTGATTTGTTACAGCAGACCGCTCGTCATAACGCTAAATCAGCCGAATTAATGGCGATCCGGGAAGAACTTCGCAAGACGTTTTCACCGGTACGCCGGGATGCCGTTTCGGCCATACGAAAGGCATTACGGGCGTTGCGTAACGACACCGGTGCCAGCCGCCAGCGTCTGAAAGCCTGGCTCGAACGCACAAATGCCGAAAACGCCGACCGGTTTAGTTCACATTTATACAGTCAGTCGCCAGAGTCGCCGATGCTGGTTGAAGCCGTTCCGGCCCAGTATACGGACGACAGCCCCGTGCTCGACGGCTACCTACTGCTTCAGCGGTATTTCGAACGTTTGTTTACCCGTGATGAGCGTATCGTCGCTTTGGGCGAAGATGTCGGTCAGATCGGCGACGTAAACCAGGGCTTTGCGGGGTTGCAGGAAAAATTTGGCGAAATACGCATTACCGATACCGGCATCCGCGAAACCACGATTATAGGGCAGGGCATTGGCATGGCGATGCGCGGACTCCGCCCCATTGTTGAGATTCAGTATTTCGATTACGTCTATTACACGCTGGCAACCCTAACCGACGATCTGGCTACGCTGCATTATCGGACGAAAGGCGGTCAAAAAGCCCCACTGATTATTCGAACGCGCGGGCATCGGCTGGAAGGAATCTGGCATTCCGGCTCCCCAATGGGTACCATGCTGAGCAGTTTGCGGGGGCTTCACGTCCTGGTGCCACGTAACATGACCCAGGCGGCCGGTTTTTATAATACGTTGCTGAAAGGAGATGATCCGGCTTTACTGATCGAATCGTTGAACGGATATCGGCTAAAGGAAACATTGCCTGCCAACCTGGATGAATTCTGTGTGCCGCTCGGCGTACCGGAAATCCTTCGCTCCGGCTCCGATCTGACCGTGGTGACCTATGGGTCCATGTGCCGGATTGTACTGGAAGCTGCTGGACAGTTGGCAGAATTAGGTATCAGCGTAGAGGTGATTGATGTGCAGACGCTTCTGCCGTTTGATGTACATCAGGTAATCATTGAATCGATCAAAAAAACAAACCGAGTGGTGTTTGCCGACGAAGATGTACCGGGTGGAGCCTCTGCCTACATGATGCAACAGGTTGTGGAAGGCCAGAACGCCTATCGCTACCTGGACTCGGCTCCGACTACCTTATCGGCCAAAGCGCACAGACCTCCTTATGGTTCAGACGGCGACTATTTCTCGAAGCCAAATGTTGATGATGTCATTGAAATCGCCTATTCTATTATGAGTGAGGCCGACCCCTTGCGGTTCCCACAACTTTAATCTTGAATGATAGAATGACTGAATGATAGAATAAGTGCGACTGCCTTTGCCATTCTATCATTCAGTCATTCAGTCATTCTACCATTCAAAATGTCATACTTCAAGGACATACAATCGGGTATCCGAACAACGATAAAAGGGCTAAGCCTTACGCTGCGGCATCTCCGGCAGGCAACAAAGCGCCGTACGCCCGAAGGAATCGCCAGTGCGAATTATTTCGATTTACAGAATGGCTTGGTCACGCTTCAGTATCCGCACGAACAGCTTCCCATACCCGATAATGGTCGTTACCAACTTCGTAATGAGATTGATGATTGCATCGTTTGCGACAAATGTGCCAAAGTGTGCCCGGTCGATTGCATCACGATCGACGCCATCAAAGCCACCGAAGAAGTAGGAAAAGCGTCGGATGGGTCGCCGATTCGGTTATACGCGGCTACGTTTGATATCGACATGGCCAAGTGCTGCTATTGCGGCCTGTGTACCGTGGTTTGCCCGACCGAGTGCCTGACCATGGACAAGAAGTTTGACTACAGTGAGTTTGAACTGGGTAAGCTGACGTACAGTTTCGCTGAGTTAACCGCAGAGCAAGCCGATGAAAAGCGGGCACTGTATGAACAATACGTTCGTGAGAAAGACGAAGCAAAAGCGGCTCTGCAAGCGGCCAAAGCGCCCGTTTCAGAAGCCGCTGCGCCTGCTCCTAAACGACCCGTATTTCGGCCAACGGCTAAGCCGAGCGTACCCGTGCCGCCTGCTGAACCAGCCAACTCGGAAGGTTCGTCCATTGAACACCCGCTAACGGACGCGACGCCGGACGAAATGCAGCAGATTGCGCAGGGTGGTCTCGAAGCAGCCAAGCACCCGGTGTTTGAGCCAGCGGAAAAGCCCGTAGCCCCCGCCCCCGTAGCTGCCGTTCCCGAAGATGCCGCGTTACCGGCACCTGAACGCCTGGTAAAAGCAGAGGCACCCGCCCCGGTCGCGAAACCGGCTGGCTTCCGGCCCACCATGAAACCACCGGCTGCCAAAGCTAGTGAGCCTGCAGCACCCGTATCGGTCGAACCTGAGACGTCAAAACCGGCTTTCCGGCCTACCATGAAGCCACCTAAAGCCGCAGAACCAAAGCCGGAAGCTACACAAGATACTGCCGAACGACCGGAGGAGACGCCAAAACCGAAACCAGCTGCTTTCCGGCCCACCATGAAACCGGCAAAGCCCGTTGACGCCGAACCCGTGCCGAGTGAACAGAGCGAGACTCCGAAACCGAAGCCAGCCGCTTTTCGCCCTACGATGAAGCCAGCGGCAACGCCACCCAAGCCAATTGAAGAAGCTCCGTCGGCTGAACCGAAAAGCGCTGATTCGACTTTCCCGGCCGACACACCATCGGAATCCGCGGCCGAGCCAGTAAAGCCCAAGCCGGCTTTTCGGCCCACCATGAAGCCCAAACCGAAACCCGACGACGAGACGTCAGCATAATTAATCCTATTCCTGAAATCAGTGGTTCAAATCGCCTTTTATGCCTTTGCCATACTGACGCTCGGTAGCGCGTTGGCCGTCCTGCTGACCCGCAATGTACTGTATGCGGCTTTTTTTCTCCTGCTGACCCTGTTTGGGGTGGCTGGCTTGTTTGTGTTGGCGAGCGCTGACTTCCTGGCCATTGCCCAGATCATGATTTATGTTGGTGGGGTGCTGGTTCTGGTAATCTTTGGCATCATGCTTACGCACAAAACAGCCCAGCCGACAGATATGGGTAACCAGCAACCAAACCAGATTGCCTCACAAAATCGGTCCGGTCTGGTATCGGGTTGGGTCGTGGCCCTAGTGGTATCAGGCGCCTTATTTATTGCTTTGTATACATTGCTGGCCCGCGCTAATTTTACCATACTCAACCGACCTGTTGGCTGGCAAAGTACCATGCATACGATTGGTAAGCAACTGATGACGGAGTATGTGGTGCCGTTCGAAATTACGGCGATTTTGTTGTTAGCAGCTCTCGTAGGGGCCACCTATCTGGCCGCTCCACAGCGTAAACCCTCCCGAAATGCAACCCGTTGATAGCCATCTGTTTCTGTTAGTGGGGGCGGCCCTCTTCAGCATCGGTTTAGCCGTAGTAATACTGAAGCGTCACGCCATTGTGGTATTAATGGGTATCGAGCTGATGCTCAACGCCGTTAATATTAACCTCGTTGCGTTTAGCCAGTATGATCCGGATCGTTTACAGGGTCAGATGCTGACGTTGTTCGTCATGGTTGTTGCGGCAGCCGAATCGGCGGTTGCGCTGGCTATTGTATTGCAGGTGTATCGTCATTTCCGTACGGCGCAACTGGATGAGTTAAACGAACTTAATCAGTAAACGAGGGCGTCGGGCTATTTTCGACGGGCCCAGGCGGCTAGGCGTACCGACTTGCTCGAAAACGAGACAAAGACGTTTGCTTCCCCAAGGTATTATCGGGATATTTGCGGCCAATTCTGACTGACGACGAATGCCCGCCGATCCTTCCTACCTGTTTTCAACGTTGATGGCCATATTGCTGGGGCTTCCCTTTGCGGGGTTCCTGGTACTGACGGTTGCCAATCGGCGGACAGCGGGTTTGATCGCCGTCCTTTTTACCGGTGTGGGTCTGGCTTTATCCATTCTGCTGACGACTACCGTACCCAATCAGCCGCTACTACTACGAACTGACTGGGCAACGATCCTGAACGTGTCCTTTGGTTTCAGCTTACAACTCGATGCCCTTGCCGCACTGATGCTTGTGCTGGTGCATTTTGTCGCCCTGCTCGTGCAGCTCTATTCGCTTTCCTATCTGCACGACGAACCGAAACTACGACGTTACTTCTCGTATCTGCAACTGTTCGTGGGTGCTATGCTGGGAATCGTTCTGGCGGGAAACCTGCTGGTTATGTACGCCTTTTGGGAGCTGGTTGGGCTAGCGTCGTATCTGCTGATTGGTTTTTACGCCGAGCGGGCAGCCTCATCGAAAGCGGCTCAAAAAGCGTTTCTGATGAACCGGGTCGGTGATATAGGGTTTCTCGTTGGTATTTTCTGGACGTATTATCAGTTCGATACGCTGGACTTTACTACTCTGTCAACCGTTGGTGGGCAATCGATATTGCCCACGGCACTTGGCTTGTGTTTGTTTATGGGTTGCGCTGGCAAATCGGCGCAATTCCCGTTACTAAGCTGGCTTCCCGATGCGATGGAGGGCCCCACACCCGTGTCGGCGTTGCTCCATGCGGCTACAATGGTGGCTGCAGGTATCTTCCTGTTGGCGCGGATCCATCCGCTTCTCTCACCCGATGCCCTGGTTGTCATCACTATCGTTGGCACGATCACAACCCTTTGGGGCGGCTATTCAGCGCTTTTTCAAACGGATATCAAGAAGGTACTGGCTTTCTCAACCGTTTCGCAATTAGGGTTGATGGTAGCGGGTATGGGAACGGATAATGTGAGTGGGGCGATGTTTCACTTATTTACGCATGCCTTTTTCAAAGCCGGTTTATTTCTTAGCGCTGGGGCTATCATTCACGCTGTTCATACGCAGGATATGCGGCAGATGGGGGGGCTACGGAAAGCATTACCCAGCATATTTATCGCCTATACGGTCTGTGCGGCTGCCTTGTCGGGCTTACCCTTCTTTTCCGGCTTCCTGTCGAAAGAGGCCATTTTGGGCGGGGCATTCAGCTGGGCGGCTGGCCAGGGTACTGGCTTTGCGCTGGTCCTACCAATTTTGCTGTTGTTGTCATCTGGCTTAACGGCACTCTACATGGCCCGGCAGTGGCGGCTTATTTTCTTTGGTGATTACCAGAACAAAGAAGTACCCCTAGGCCAGGCGCACGAACCCGACTGGCTTATGCGTGGACCTGTATTGCTACTGGCCATCCTGTCTGTATGGGTCTGGTTTTCAGTGAATCCCCTGTCGGGGCACGGTAGTTGGTTTAGCCGTTTGTTTCCCGCTCATGAAGCGGAACCATTCTGGTGGCTGGCTCCAGTATCCATCGGCCTGGTGTTACTAGGTGGCTGGCTCGGTTTCCGGCTGAAGGAGCCCAAAGCAGCTACGGGCTACGTTCGGCTTTCGGTTGAATACGGCTTTCTGGATTTCTTTATCAGGGTACTAACCATCAGGCCAGCGTTACGTTTTGCCGCATTTTTGAATCGGATGGACCAGCGGGTAGTTGATGGGGTTGTGAACGGTGCAGGTGTTACTACCGTAGTCATCGCGCACATAACAACTGGTTTTGACCGGCTGGGTGTCGATGGTGTCGTAAATGGTGTTGCCTGGCTGGCCAGTCGGTTAGGCCAGCTGACGCGCTCGATTCAGAATGGTCGGGTGCAGTCGTACATTACGGCGGCTGTGGTTGGTTTGCTGGTAGTACTCTGGTGGTTGCTTTAAAACGAGTTCGGGCAGAGGCTTGACGTTTGGTAAATACGGTTAGACAGTAGTCTGGCTCAAGACATATATGATTCTTTCATTACTCATCTTTCTTCCTTTACTGGGCGCGTTGATCGTAGCGCTCCTGCCCGATAGCCAGGTTGGTCAATACCGACGAATTGCGCTGGTCGTAACACTGGCCGAGGTTGTGCTGGCTGGTCTGGCTTATGCCAGATTCGATAAAACCATTGGCGGCTATCAGTTACTCGAACAGGCCAATTGGATTACGCTGCCTTTGGGCAATTTGGGCGTTGTATCCATTGACTACCTGCTCGGTGTCGATGGTATTAGTCTTCCGCTGGTTCTTTTGTCGGCCGTTGTGATGCTTGTCGGGGTACTGTCATCCTGGTCGATAACTCACCGGCAGCGGGCTTATTATTCGCTCTATCTGCTGCTGACGGGCACCATCATGGGGTGCTTTGTTGCCCTCGACTTCTTCCTGTTTTTTCTGTTTTTCGAATTTATGCTCCTGCCGATGTATTTCCTGATCGGTTTGTGGGGCGGTCCGCGCAGGGAGTACGCATCAATTAAATTCTTCTTGTATACCTTGCTGGGATCGCTGTTGATTTTGCTGGTAATGATCGGGTTGTACCTGTCCGTTATGGACCCGGTAAGTACGGCGGTTATGGCTGGGCTGGTGAATGATTCCTCGGAGGTGACAGCAGACGTTATTCGCGCTATTCAGAGTTACCTTCAAAACGGACAGTTAAATGCGGCCCAGATAACGCATACGTTCGATATGCGTTATCTGGCCGATGGCGGCAACTACTTACCCAACGCTTTTCTGAACCCGTCTGCCGAACCCATCGTTGCGGGGATTCCGGCGCGGATGCTGGCCTTCTGGGCTATCTTTATTGGCTTTGCGATAAAGCTCCCCATTGTGCCGCTACATACCTGGCTGCCCGATGCCCACGTCGAAGCCCCTACGCCGGTATCAGTTATTCTGGCGGGGGTGTTGCTGAAGATAGGTGGGTATGGCTTCCTGCGGATCGCCTGGAATTTCTTTCCCGATGGCGCTGCTGAATACGCTTTTGTGCTGGCCGTACTGGGGGTACTGTCCATCGTGTACGGCGGTTTGAACGCGCTGGCCCAGGCCGATCTCAAGAAAATGATTGCCTACTCGTCGGTGTCTCACATGGGATTTGTTTTGCTGGGAGTAGCCTCACTTACCGCCGAAGGAATCAATGGGGCGGTGTACCAGATGGTAAGTCACGGCGTACTGTCGGCGATGCTGTTCCTGCTCGTCGGCGTCGTCTATGACCGTACCCACGATCGGCGAATCGACTCATATCGGGGTCTGATGCAAGTCATGCCTAACTACACGACCATAACGGCCATCGCTTTCTTTGGCTCGTTGGGGCTTCCCGGCTTTTCGGGCTTTGTCGGGGAGTTGTTTACGCTGATGGGTAGCTTTCAGTCGGCGTGGCTACCGGGCTGGCTCACGGCGGTTGCAACAACCGGGATCTTGCTGGCCGCGGCTTATTTCCTCTGGACACTTCAGCGTATGTTTTTTGGCCCGTTATGGGTGCGCCCTTTCGAATCAAAAGCCGGGACGAGCCACACGCTTACTGATCTGACCAACCGCGAAAAACTTATGCTGATTCCCCTGGGTGTTATGGCCCTCGTTCTGGGCTTATTTCCCAACCTTATCTTCGACCTGACGAACGCGACAGTGGCGCAATGGCTGGTGAAGTTTGCCATAGAGTAGACTCAGAGCTGCTTACCGGCCTTAAAGTCAGCCATTAAATCAAGAAAGGCTAAACCAACTTCACGTAAATAGGGGTTGTGATTTTTGGCAATGAGGGCGCAACGGTAAAGTACCTCCTCCTTAGTATCTCGAAACGAATCATCTAATCGAATGTAGTCGGACTCGGCGAAGTAGTCGTACCACCGATTAAATTTTCGCCAGCGTGCTTCGTGTTTTCGGTCAGCCGTATCACAAATAAAGATGGTAATCGTCAGGCTGCTTTTTTTATAAAAATCTCCAATAATTGTGGCCACAGTCGGTGCAATTAGTGCGTCGAGGGGTGGTCGCCGGTCTGTTGGGTTTTCAGCTACTTTGATGACTAATTCAACGATTTCGTTCGACAGGACAAAGTCTTCGCCAAATAAGTAAGGAGTTGGCTTAAACTGGATTTCATAAATAATACGATGTATGGTAACGAAGAGATAGCTATTATGGCTACCACCAGCAAAATCGAAATTATAACTTGATAATTGGGGTTCCTCTTCGTTCATTACTCTCTTTAAGTCTGGCTACGGCCGCCTGAATGAGCGGATCGGTGTGGAAATTATCGACAATATCCTGTTCAGCCTGCCGCTTGTCGGCCAGCAGGCGCTTCATAATGGACACGGCCCGTTCATGCGCTGTGAGCGTTGGTACTGGCTGGGTTGCCGCTGATGGTTGATTTGTTTCCATTGCACAATTCGTTTGTTTTTAGCTAAAGATACCGAACAAACGCCTGGTTGTCCAGACTGGTTCACTGGCCGTATTTCCGGCGCCGGACCACTTGCCAGACCAGCCCCACAAGGCCTACCAAGGCCAGCGGACCCAAAACATTCAGGAGCTGCCAGCGGGTGCGGCTCGCATCTACTTTTATCTTATCTAGCGGACGGAGGGCTATGGTTCGGGTACGAGCCGCGATAACGCCGTTTGGATCGACTAAATAGTCGAGCGCATTCAGCGCAAAATCCTTGTTGGCAAAGGTTGTACGGGTGAAACGGTCAAAGCCCAGCGGATAGGGTGTGTTACGCTTATAATCCACGTCGTTCACGATCAGGTCACCGTCAGAGCAGACGAGTACCCGTGAAGCTACACCCTCCGCCCGGAAACCGGCTGCCCGAGGGTCGCCCGGCAGGATCCGGTTGGCAAACAGCGATTTAAACTGACCTTCGAGCAGGCATCCAATGAGTTTGGGCCCTTCGTTGTATGTTTGAGGGTCGGGTTGCTGACGGGCTTCGTTGTACGAAATCAGCACCGGCGCTTTCAGCACTTTGGTGTAAGGGGAAGTAAGCAGCAACGGCGTTTTACGAATACCCGCTGCCTGTACCGTATCGAGGGTACTGATGAAGCGCCCCAGAACCGCATCCAGATTACGGACAATGGGGTTACCCGATGTCCCAAAATCGTTCAGGAGTGGATAAAACCGCCAGGGCAGTAACTGAATGTTCGGCTTGTCGCCCAGGTTGCCCACGTTGAGCGGGATGGGCGCACAACGCAGGTCTTTCACCACATCACGGTTGAGCCGGACACCCCATCGGAAAAACAAATCGTCGAGATTCAGGCTAACGGGTTGCGCATACGTGCCTTCGTTATTAACGCTATCTACCCGTTGCCCATCCACAAAGAACAACGCCCGGCCACCATTCACAACAAACTGGTCGAGTTTGAAAATATCATCCTCCGAAAAAGGCTTATCGGGTTTGGGCACCAGAATGGCGTCAAGATCGGCAATGGGACCGGGTTTGGTCATGTCAATGAAATACAGGTCGTAAGTCTGCTGCACGGACGCCAGCAAATCGGCAAAGCGGGAGGGCGGTACCTGCGTATGGCCATACAGCAACCCAACGCGCCGACGGTTTCCTTCTGTTTGGGTCAGCTTACGAATCGCCGATGCCAACTGAAATTCAACGCCTTCGTATGATTGATTCAACTGTTCTTCGGGCGAGGCCGCTTTGTTGCCCTTCAGCAAGGGAACGGCTGTTTCCTGCCCTTTGTACGAAACAATGGCACCGGGGAAAACCAGTTTCTCCGTACGTTTCCCGCCTTCACTAGCAAACAGATTGGTTGGCTGCAAACCCCGCTGCTGTAGTTTATCGATAAGCTTATTCTTCTCTTCGGGGTTGGTGATCAGAGCCGGGTCGATGAAGCGGTAGGTAATCGTCTTTCCGGCCCGTGCTTCAAATTCATCCAGCGTTTCCCGAACGGCGCTTTCGAGCCGTTTGAACCCCGGCGGGAGGTCGCCGGTCAGATACACATCCACGTGAATATCATCCGGTAAATTGACCAGCAGGTTCTCGGTCGCTTCGGAAAGAGTATATCGTTTTTCCTGGGTTAAATCGAGCCGAAAAAACACAAAGGCCGACAGGACATTGACAACGATTAATGCGCCAATAATAAAAAGGGTACGCAGGGCAGCAGGTTTCATATGGGAGTTTAACGAACAACTACGCCGAAATGGTTTATGAACGGGCAGGCAACCCGGCGGTCCAGCTTTGGGCGCTTAATTCAGCCTCGCTTCAGAAATAACCGTCAGATTGATCGCTTTGGCATCTTCCCGGGCAGTCTGGAGGGTATCTACTTTAGTGGGATCAATGCCCAATTCCTTCATGAGCCGATGCTGCCGGGCTTCGATGTAAGCCAATCGGGCAAGGATCTGATTCATCCGGAAATCCTGCTCATTCTGCCGCAGAAGCAGGTAAGCCGTCTTTTCTTCCAGTTCGTCAAGGCGTTGTTTATCGCGGTCAGTCATAGTTGTTTCCGGTGAGATTAGCGGAAGCAAGTTAACGGTTTTGGTCGGCTTTCAACACGCTAGAAACCACCCCGGTCGTAGAAACTCCGGCGACGGCTGAGCTTAAGCTCCTGAAGAATTGATGACCGCGCCCGTAGATCGAACGAGTAGTTGCCCGACCGGAAATTATTCCCCGAATAAGGTGTCCAGTTGAAGGCCATTTCCCAGCAGTGCAGATCACGGTTGATCCCAATGGTTGTCAGTGTCGGGCTTTTGAAGACAAAGTCATAACCTGTATTAACTGTAATCTTCCACTTGGGCGTCAGACTCAGGTCTCCGGTCAGTGTAAGAGCCTGAATCACCTGTGACTGTATAGGCGTCAGTTTGGTCAGCCCAAACGTGTAACTCACATTCATGGACCAGGGGACATTGAAATCGACGTACAACTCAGGGTTCTTGTTGATCGAATTCATCGTCGCGTCGGAGGCATTCTGGCTTGTTTTCTTCTTATCGGCCTGCTTGGGCGCAAAACGGGCGCTTACGTAGGCCTGCAAGTTCGTCATGCGAAGCAATCCCTGCCCCGCCTGAAAAGCATACAGGTTCGGCACCCGAATGTATTCCTGATTGATGTAAGCCTCCTGAGCGTTCAGGGCCAGAATCGACGGCGAATAAGACAAGGGCGTTACGGGCGTAGTCGAGGTTGGAAACAGGTACTGAGCGGTACCGCCGTAGGCCCGGTAAGCGTATGGATCGAAGGTAGACGAGAAGTTGAAGCTGATATTTTTGAAAATCTGCGTATTGGCGCTAACCGCAATGGGTGATAGCTTGTAGTCGGGTGCCAGCAGGTTGTAACTGCCATTGATGCTCAGGTTATCGAAGATCGGAATCTTCTTGAAATCTTGCCCCGACGAGTCGCTGCGGGTACGAACCTTCATTTCCAGCTGGTTGACGATACCAAACGAAATAAAGGCCGATTGTGTACTCGACGCACTTCCTGCCGTGCCGCCCAGCCCCCGGAATACCGACAATGTTCGGCGATAAAGCGGCAGGTTGGCCAGCGAGCCTGTGGCTGATAATACCTGAAACTGACCGAACGACGGGTTGGTAAAATCAGGGACGTAACTAAACGAAATGGAAGGGGCTATCGTGTGCCGAATCGCTTCAACGCGCTTGCCGCGGATAAAGTACGTGCCATACAAACGGGTATTCATGCTGGCGTTGACCGAAAAGTTATAGGATGGGAAGAAGCCGCGTGCCGTGTCGATCTGTACTGCATCCTTATCTGGCAGGTAGGTATAGTTCAGCTTCTTGCTGTAAATATCGCCCTGTAAGGAGAACCCCGGCGTAACGTTGATGTACCGCAGCAGCTTTATGTTGGGCAGCGAAATGGGGATGCTATACCGGGCCTGTACTACCCGGTTTTCCCAGATACGATTCGAATTGGCCAGACTGAACGGAATCAGGTTCGGATCGGCTTCGACAATGCCGAAGCGCAGGTTATTGACTCGTCGCAAACTGTCCTGAATCCGCTGAACAGTATTGACTGTAGCGATGGTAGTATAAATCGGAAAGCCTAATCCCGTTGTATCCACCTGACGGCGAATGGTATTGCTCACGGCAATGGACCCACTTACGTCCAGACCTACCCGGAAGCTTTCGTACCAACGGCCCGTACCTCCTTTGAGCGCAAAAGGGGCAATCTGGTTGACGCCAAAGTTGAAGTCTGACGATACATCCGTTTTGCCGTTTTCGCGAACGCCCGTTTGCTGGTTCAGCTGGCCAAATTGCTGGTTAACCCGCACGTTGGCCCCCGCCCGCACGTATTGCCCGAACGTGCGGCTGTACTGCACCGATGAACCCGCTACGTTGGATATATAGGATTGTGTATTGTAGGAATTGAACTGGTTGTAGCTGTTGCTGGTAACGTTCACGTTGGCCGAAAAACTACCCCGGCCCCGTGGCACCGGTGAGTGAGACCAGTTAACCGCAAAATCGTTACGCGGGCTTTGGGTTTTGTCGACGAAGTCGCCGGAGCGGTTTCGGTTAAATTGCAGGTTCACGCTTCCGCTGTAGCGATACCGCTTGTTGTAGGCCGATGATACACCCAGTCCCCAGCTGCCACGCGAATAAATCTGTCCTTTGAACTGTAAGCCCAGGTTCTCGTTTACGGCCCAGTAGTAGCCGCCATCGCGCAGGTAAAACCCGCGCCCGTTGGGCTCTTCGCCGTACTGGGGCACGATAATGCCCGACACGCCAATTTCCTTTCTTTTCGGAAAAGGAAAGAATCCGAAGGGAAGGCCAATAGGCAGCGGAATCTGATTGATAACCAGGTTGAACGGCCCGGCCACCACCTGGGTGTTGTGAATAACCTTTAACTTACTGGCATTGATGTGAAAGTGAGGAGTGGCCAGATTACAGGTCGTGTAAATGGCCCTGCCAATGTATAGGTTGTCTTCATCGTCTTTCTTGACGGTTTGCCCCCGAATGTTACCCTCACCCTGCTGGGTGATAACCCCCTGAATCCGGCCCTTGCGCGATTTGAAATTGTAACGAATCTCTTTCGCGTCGTACTTGCCTTCGCCATCCTGAAAAACAGGTCGGCCAATCAGTTTTTGTGCCGTTGAATCATACCGGCCTTTTGCATACACCTCATTTGTGAGGTAGTTCAGACGAATATAGTCGGCCTTGAGCGAAATATCGCCATACACAACGCTGGCCTCGCCAAACAGTTCGACGGTGCGTCCATCGGCCGAGTAGAACGTAGAATCTCTGGCCTGGTATTTAACGGTTGTCTTGAAAGAATCCGCCGTTTGCAGGGAATCCTTCTGTACCGAATCCCTACTGGCAACCTGTGATGAATCAGTTCCGGTAAGCGGCTTATCTAGGCTAGGCTGTCCGGCTTTGATCGTACTCTCCGGCCGAACGACATTCGGCGAGACCAGACCAGGCTTTAGTTGAGTTGGTTTGGCGGGCGTTAATTTAGCCAGACTGGTTTGCGAACGAGGGGCGGTCGTGGTTACTGACTTTACAGCCGTTACCTTTGCTTTGGCCGGGATGGAATCGCTTCGGATGAGCTTTTTTGCCGCAATGCTGAGTGAATCGGATTGGTTCGCTGGTTTGGGCTGTGTACGAGCAAGCCGGGCTGTTGAATCCAGACGTGCGGGTCTTGGTCTGGCAAGCGTACTGGCAACGCCCGACAAACGCTGTTCGGCTGCTGGCAGGTCTGTTATCAGCTTGTTGGACAAACGCTGTGTCAGCGTAACCGGTTTTGGTTGTAGTCGGATCAAAGTAAGCTGAACAGGGCTGACACTGGTAGCATCCGGCACAGTAACAACCCGTTCGGCGGGTACCGACTGACTGGAATCCTGCCTGGCTGGTTGGGTTACCGGCGATGGAATAGGGGAAATCTGGCGTTTGGTACCTGTGCCAAGTCGGTTCGGTACAGATTGACGTTGATTCAGCTCCCGCTCCAGATCACTTTCCTGGTTTGCGCTGGCGGAGCCTGTTTGTGAATTTGGCAGCGTGATCGAACCCGATGATGGACCAACCACCACTCGACCCGCCGGTTTTTTTTGCGCTGGTTGGGGCGGGGTAGTATCATTGGCCAGCACAGATTTCGAATCAGGCACCCGTTGGGCTGGCACGGTAGCAGGCGGCAGACCGCCTTTTGCGGGCTGTATGGGGGTTGTTCCACCCTGTCCTAACGCGTTGAACGCCCAGGTTAGCCAGATAAGAAGGCTCAGGGCCTTTATCCATATTGGTCGTATCCGCGAGGGCCGCAAAATAAAGTATGCTTTTTTCAGGTTTATCAAAAAAATTATATTTGCCATAAGACCGTTAAGTCTATGGCTTACAAAGGTATTCACGAACAGTCATCTCACTACCGCTTTGAAACGTTTTTGGTCGTTAAAAATTATTAAATCAACTGACAGCTCTATTTCGGCCACTTCTCCCGGAATAATGACAACAGTAGCGCTTTTGATTTTTCCATTACTGGCACTGACCAGTCCAGATGCTTTGTCGCCTGAATTAACGCAGGATACCGTTCGTCGGGCTGGATCGCAGGATACCGAAACAAGCACAAACGACGCACCAAACCAGTTGCGAACCGTTGTTCTTGACGCTGGTCACGGGGGTAAGGATCCGGGCTGTCTGGGACGCAAAACGCGGGAGTCGCGGATTGTGCTTAAGCTCGTCTTGCAACTGGGTCGTAAAATTAAGGAAGAGATGCCAAATGTGCGGGTTATTTATACCCGCTCATCCGACCATTTTGTCGAGCTGGCCGAACGGTCGGGTATTGCGAATCGCAACAGAGCGGATTTATTTATCTCGCTTCACTGTAATGCCAGTCCATCGTCGAGCCGGGTCTACGGCACCGAGACGTATACGATGGGGCTACACAAAACGAACGGTAATCTGGACGTTGCCAAACGCGAGAACGCCGTTATTCTGAAAGAAGAAAACTATCAGCAGACGTATAAAGGCTTCAATCCTAATTCGCCCCTGGCGCACATCATGCTGGCTAACTACCAACACGCATTCATGGGAAGCAGTATCAACTTCGCCGAAAAAGTAGAGCGGAGCTTCCGGCGGAATGCCGAACGGAAAAGCAACGGTGTGAAGCAGGCTGGCTTTCTAGTACTTTGGCGGACAACAATGCCCAGCGTGCTGATCGAGACCGGTTTTTTGACCAATCCCGAAGAAGAAGATTACCTGATTTCAGCCGAAGGGCAGGATGAAATTTCGACCGCCATTTACAAGGCGTTTGCGATGTACAAACAGGAAATTGAAGCGGGGGGCTAAGCGGTTTTATCCTATTTCCACTATTTTCGGGACAAACTAAGTGCAAAGTTGGTTATACGATCAATTAAACGAATTGGTCTGTCTGCCAAGGTCATTCACCTTCACAAACGCATGAAAGTTTCTCAGGAAGTAAAAGTAGGGTTATTGGCTGTCGTCTCGCTCATGATGCTCTATTTTGGATTTAGATTTTTGAAAGGTTCAGATTTCTTCTCCTCCACAAATAAGTATAAAGTCGTTTACGATAATATTGATGGATTAGTAGCCTCAAATCCGGTCCGAATAAACGGGTTAACGGTAGGTCAGGTGAAAAGCGTCGAAATCTTACAGGACCAGCAAAATAAACTGCTGGTTACGGTAGAGCTTAAAAAAGATATTGTCGTTACGCAGGGGTCACGGGCGGTACTGGCCGATGATGGTTTGCTGGGTGGTAAACTGATTCGTCTGGGTATCAACTATGGCAAACCGGCGCTCGAGGATGGTGGCACGCTTGTTGCCGCCAAAGAGTCAGGCCTATCCGCGTTGATTCGGGAGAAAACCTTGCCCGTACTTAACAACGTCGACTCGCTGACGTACCAGCTTAACCGCGTAGTGTCGCAATTCGACCAGACCGGTGTTTTGCTGAATCAGACACTTCGCAGCGCCAATGCAACCGTTGGTACGCTTGGCTTAACGGTTACCGAGAATCGGACAGCTTTGCAGGCAACGTTGGCCAATGTTAACAAGCTCTCGACATCGCTCATTGAAACGGAGAAGCAACTGAAACCTATTCTGGCCAAAGCCGATACGTTCGCCGATTCGCTTCAGGGGCTGCAACTGAAACAAACGCTGGGCAGTGTAAACAAAACAGTCGACAATCTGCAACGTATTCTGGCTGATGTCAACAAAGGTCGTGGTTCGCTGGGCAAGCTCACGACCGACGAAGCGCTGTACACGAATGTCAACAAGACGACGGCTAGTCTCGAAAAACTCCTGACCGATCTGCGCGAAAATCCCAAGCGATACGTGCATTTTTCGCTCTTTGGCCGCAAGGAGAAGCCCGCCACCACGCAACCCGGCAGTACAACTAGCTTGTCTACTCCGGCCGATTCTACGAAGTAAATGAGTTTGAATTTATGTACGTTACAGTTTAAGCGTTATCCTATTGGGTATCGCCAGACTGACGCGCATATATGGTATTCAGTTCATCCTGGAAAACACGTTTGTAAGCACTTATCCGGGCGGGTGTATCGGCAGGAATGTTGTAGTTGGCATCTTTCCCATGACTACTGATAATATACGCTACCCCATTCTGATTGGCGGATTGGAAAAACGCCAGCAGCGATATTTTTTTGTTCGCTCGCTCAGACAAATAATAGTAGGTCAGCCCCTGTATTTTGTAATTATCCATTTGACCAAAGAAAAAATCGATCGGTGCAATGACTTTGGTATTTTTATTGGGCATGTAGCTGGCCAGTAATGCGTTACGGGTTTCTGTGTCAGGTGACGTCTGATTCTCGACTATAACGTCACGGATTTGTATGATAGCCACCAGCGCATAAAAGACAAGCAATATTTTTGCCGTAGTTTTTTGCCATGCCGGTTGTCCCGGAAGATAGGCTACCAGCCAGTGCGCTACTAAAATGGCCAGCCAGGGGACGAATAACAGAAAGTATATATCCGTATCGCTTTTGGTCAATAGCCAGAACGAAGTAATTAACAGCACGGTGTAAAAGAAGAGGGGTTGCGCCAGCCGGATTTTTTTCCGGAAAGCAATCGCGCCTAGTAGCACTAGTGTAGTGAGTGCCGCTTCATTCTGGCTGTGAAAAAACACCTGATGATAGTCAAGCAGAACCGCCAGCTTATCGGACAGATGTAAATTTTCCTGTGTGGCGGGATCATGGAAAAACTGGCTCATCAGTACCGTCATATTACCATCGAGCAGCGCGTCCAGTCCGTAAAGACTAAGGGTTAAGGCTCCGGTTAGCACAAAAAGAAAGGTTGGTCGCCAGCCAGCGTTTCTGACAAGCCAAATGGCGCCAGCAATCAGGTAAATCAGGCCGTTGAGATGCGTCAACGCGGCCAGGCCGCCCAGCATGCCCGCTAAAAGTGCTTTCGGCTGACTGTTTTTTGCTGGTTCCAGCGCAAAATAAGAGGCAAATCCCAGTGCCATACACATCGTTTCCGGACGGTTCACGGACATGAATCGGATCAGCGTTCCACAGCCGAAATACAGCAGTACAGATAACCACTGTTGTTCCCGGGATTCATGTTTACCGTATAGCCACACCAGATAGCCGCCCAGCAAGCCAAAGAATATACTCACCGATTTGCTGGCAGCGACCGAAACGCCGGTAACCGACATAACCAATGCACCGGCATAAATAAATAGCTTATGAAATACGTAAATCCCGTTTTCCCAGCCATTGTACCCACGAAATAGTTCGGAGCGCACTTTCCCCTCTCGTATCAGCCAGAACGATTGTTCCGCAAACCAGGCTTCATCAAAATAGGCTGCCCGATGACAAAAAGTAATCAACAGGGCAACCAACAGTAACAGTAAAGCACTGAGATAACTGTATTTTGGGAAAAGAACGAGCCGCATAGTTGCTGGAATAGTTGAACAAACTTACGAACAGGGCCTATGTTTTAGGTTGAAGACCGTTAAACTTGGGCGAATCGTTACGTTTACTCATGCCAATAACTCAGTTAGTTCAACCGTTTACTAGCTACTATAAATGCCCCAGTCACAACTCCTTTATGCAAACCCTTCTCAACGAACTCGCCACGCGTACCCAACAAACGCAACTCGGTGGTGGACAGAAAAAGATTGACGATCAACACCGAAAAGGCAAATTGACGGCTCGCGAGCGCATCGACTATCTGACCGATGAAGACAAGCCATTCGTCGAGATCGGTTTATTTACGGGCGAGGGGCTATACGCCGAACACGGTGGCTGTCCGTCGGGGGGTGTCGTTGTCGGCATCGGGTACGTATCGGGGCGGCAGTGCGTCATTGTCGCTAACGACGCCACGGTGAAAGCCGGCGCCTGGTTTCCGATTACGGCGAAGAAGAACCTTCGGGCGCAGGAAATCGCGATGGAAAATCGCCTACCCATCATTTACCTGGTCGATAGCGCGGGTGTTTATCTGCCCTTGCAGGACGAGGTTTTTGCCGACAAGGAACATTTCGGGCGCACGTTCCGGAATAACGCCCAACTGTCGGCGATGGGTATTTTACAGGTTGCAGCCATCATGGGGAGCTGCGTAGCGGGTGGTGCCTACTTGCCTATTATGTCCGATGAAGCCCTGATTGTAGAAGGGACAGGCTCCATATTTCTGGCAGGCCCTTACCTGGTCAAAGCGTCCATCGGCGAAGATGTCGATGCCGAAACGCTTGGCGGAGCGACTACGCATACGGACATCTCGGGTGTGGTTGACAATAAGTATCCTGACGACAGGAGCTGTCTGGAGGCCATCAAGCGTATTTTCGATAAAGTTGGTCATCAGGAAACGGCTGGCTTTGATCGCATTGCCCCGGTCGCACCCGCTAAACAGCCGGCTGATATCTACGAAATCCTCCCTGCTGACCGCGTAAAACCGTACGACATGCAGGAAATTGTGGATAGACTTGTGGATAACTCCGAATTCGATGTGTACAAACCCGGTTACGGCCAGTCGCTTCTCTGCGGTTATGCACGGATCGATGGCTGGGCCGTTGGTATTGTGGCTAATCAGCGGAAAGTTGTGAAGGCGAAAGGCCGAACCGGACAACCCACGGAAATGCAGATGGGCGGGGTTATTTACGGTGATGCTGCTGACAAAGCCGCCCGGTTTATTATGAATTGCAATCAGAAACGGATTCCGCTGGTTTTTTTGCAGGATGTATCCGGCTTTATGGTTGGGAGTCGGGCGGAGCAGGGCGGTATTATTAAAGACGGCGCCAAGATGGTCAGCGCAATGGCTAACTCAATAGTCCCTAAGTTCACGGTCGTTATCGGCAACAGTTACGGAGCGGGTAACTACGCCATGTGCGGCAAAGCATACGACCCTCGTTTGATGCTCTCGTGGCCAACAGCGCAGATGGCCGTTATGAGTGGCGCTTCTGCCGCGAAAACGTTGCTTCAGATTCAGGTAGCCTCCCAGAAGGCGAAAGGAAGTCCGATGACGCCCGAAGAAGAACAGGCTCAGCTGAAAAAGATTACGGATCAATACAACGCGCAACTGTCGCCGTATTACGCGGCCGCCCGGCTCTGGATCGATGCCATTATTGATCCTATTGACACCCGAAAAATTCTGTCTGAAGGGATTTCGGCCGCCAACCACGCGCCCATTACGAAGCCGTTCTCCGTGGGCGTAATTCAGACGTAGTGTTGTAAATAAAAAACTGCAGAGGCCACGGTCCACGGGGAAACTGGATTAATTTATCCTCTGTGATTCGATTCTTGACAGATTACTTCCCCCGCACCATTTTCACTTCATCAGTGGTGACGGCTTCGGCTTTGTTGCCAAAATTGCTGCGGATGTAGGTGAGCACATCGGCAAGTTGCGTATCGTTCAGAAAGTCGTGGGCGGGCATGGCATTGTCGTACATATCGCCTTCGATTTCCTGGCCTTGCAGACCTTTCAACAGCACATTAATCAGTCGGGTCTTGTCGCCCAGCACCCAGTCTGTTCCGCGTAAAGGCGGGTTCAGGTTAGGAACGCCTGAGCCGTTGGCCTGATGGCAGGTCAGGCAGTTCTGCTCGTACACAAGCTGCCCCGGCGATTTAGTCGCTGCTACGGACTTAGTAGCCGGTTTGGCTGCGGGCTTCTTGGTTTGGGCAACAGCCGCGGAGAAAGACAAACAAAGCAGTAAGGCAATAATTGATTTCATAACTTGAGTAGAGAATACTTGATAAGGAAAGAGGACTTATTTGCGCCATTTCAGCGTATTCAGCATATGCATAATATCGTTGCGAATATACTGAATGGCTGGCTGGAGCGAATCGTTTTCCGTAGCGGTGTTGAAGTACAAAGCGCCCCGCAGAAAATGGGCCGTTGAATCGGTCGTGATAAACTGCACCTGACTGGGAACCTCGCCACCCAGGTCGATCACACTGGCTTCCAGTCCTGACTTCAACTGAACACGTCGCTCCTCAAATACCGCAGCTTTGATTTTGTGTCGGGCCGCCAGTTTGTACGAATCGTCGAGCATAGCCCGGAGCCGGTTCATATCGTTCCGAACAGGCTTGTAGGTCAGTTGAACGCTGGCCTTGAACATCGGGTAATTGATGAAAATCCAGTCCGGTTCCGAGTGGGCAAACGAGTCAGGCAGAATACGGGCAATGGCGTTATACTCAAACTGATAAGGATGCGTCGGGGCCAGTAACGTATAACGGGGTGTTGGCAGGTCGAAACGAGGAAATCCTTTTGGTTTCGGCACATAATTATCGGACGACTTATCACCGCAGGCCGCCAGGAGAAGCCCGGTTAACAGAATGAACGAGTGCTTTATCACAACTTTGTGTAGCCTGAACGGCGGTATCTGGGTATCGAATTAGACAGGTCATAGAGCCGGACATAGCCGCCCGGGCTACATCAAAACGCAGAAGCCCGGCGATTTCGTGCCGGGCTGCGTGTAAAGTCTAGCGAATGTCAGTTAAGCATTTACATCTTCCAGTTCTTCCTTCATAACGGGCTGTCCCATCAACGTCGCAAACCGATTGACGTTGAACGTCGGCTCGAACCACACTTCGCCCATTACAGGGTGTTTTACAGGCACATCGGGATTTTTGATTTCGTTGAGCAACACGCCCGTATCGCCGGTTGTATGGCGTTTTACCTGCCGGATTGTGTACATCTGGTCGCGTTTGGGTGTCTGGATACCAAACTCAGCGTAAAAGGCTAGTACGGGTGCGGGAAAATTGTCGTTTGTGCAAATAACTTCCATCTGTCGGAACGGTCTGAACCTGAATTTGTCAAATTTTTATGGGTAACATGATTTAGACAGAAAATGTCCTTGAACTCAGCTGAAAATTAATTTTCCTGCCTTACTGACCAGCTACAGGAGTGGCTTTGGCATGCCTAGCTCTCAAACAAGTTTCCCAATTGACCAAGTACGGAGCCGCTTTCCTTATTGGCCTGCCCACCGCCCGGCGATAGCCGTTGTACCAGTTTGGAAATCGGCATCGATTGGATCCAGACTTTCCCCGAGCCTCGCAATGTAGCCAGAAAAAGCCCTTCCCCGCCAAATACCATGCTGCGCAGGCCACCCGCCCGCTGGATGTCGAAGTTGATACTCGGTTCGAAGCCAACGACACAACCCGTATCGACACGCAGCGTTTCATTGTTCAGCGTTCGTTCAACCACAACGCCACCAGCATGGATGAATACCATACCGTCACCCTGTACTTTTTCGAGGATGAATCCTTCGCCACCGAAGAAGCCAGCGCCTAATTTCTGGTTAAACTGAATGCTCAGTTTGGTACCCAAAGCCGCACACAGGAAAGCGTCTTTCTGAACAATGAGCGTATTTCCGTACACGTTAGCCATGTTGACGGGCATAATCGTGCCCGGATAAGGAGCCGAAAAAGCCACCTTTCTTTTGCCTATACCCCGGTTGGTAAAGTGCGTCATGAAAAGCGACTCACCCATTACCATCCGTGATCCCGCCTGCAACAGCTTACCCAGAAATCCCTGATCGGGCTGGGAGCCATCACCCATTTTGGTTTCAAAAGTGATACCATCTTCCATAAACAGCATCGAGCCTGCTTCGGCAATAACGGTCTCGTTGGGGTCCAGCTCTATCTCAACGATCTGAATATCTTCACCAATAATCTTGTAGTCGATTTCGTGCGCGTACATGGTCGGGTTTGGTTGGTTTATCTACTAAATAATGGACGAAAACTAATAAATGAAAGGCAGTTTATGCATAGGTTATCTGACGAACGGCACAAAAAAAGCCCGACCGGGCGTTTTAGCAGGTCGGGCTTCTACCGTTGATTAATGTCATCGGGTAAATCATTGTCGGTCTCGTCGAACAAATGGTCGTCGTCAGGTTTATCGTCCTGATCGTCCGCCTTGGCATCACCTTTCAAATTCAGGTCAGTGCGATGGCGAAGCTTTTTATCATCAACAGTTTTGTTCAGAAACTGATTGATCTTGTCAATGTCGAAGCTCGTCGTTATTTCGCCGAACGAGTTTATCTGAATATCGAAACCTTCGAGTTCTTTATGAACGCGAGGCTTGTCGTTCTCATCGGGGTTTGTCTTTTTCTTGGCCATGCGTTTTGTCGTTTGCTGTAAACCTATAAGACCGAAACGTTGGTCTGGCTTATAGGTTTAAAAAATTAACTGACATCTACATTAATTCACCGTGGTACATCTGTTCCGGCACTTTTGTCAGTCCGACGACAGGAGAAAGCTTATTGGTTGCTAATGTTCAGGTAAAGATAATTTAACTGATCTGCCGTGCAGATTCCTCCCATCGTTGGAATAACAAAAACGTACATCATACCTCTATTTCAACGTGTTTAGCGCTTTTTCCAGCCGGTCAATTGTTTCGGCCTTGCCAATGATTTCCATCGTCAGCATCAGGTCAGGACCCGCCCCGGAACCCGTTAAGGCAACGCGCATGGCCTGCATGATTTTACCCTGTTTGATGCCCGCCTGCTGCATCGCATCGCCGAGCGTATGCTTGATGTCTTCGGCCACAAATGCCCCGTCAAAGGATTGTAAGGCATCCCGGAAAACAGTCACGGCCCGTTTCGCGTCCTCATTCCATTTGGCGGCCACAATGGCTTCGTCGTAGGTTGTTGGGGCGTTGAAAATGGTACCCGCTTCGGTGAACAGTTCGTGAGCGAAATTGACGCGTCCTTTAAGCAGGGCCGCAATTTTTTCTGCCTTCTCCAGGGAGCAGGTCAGTCCGGCGGCTTCGGCCTGTTGCTGAACGGCAGGAGCCAGGGCGGCATCGGGTTGCTGCCGAATGTACTGGTGGTTGAACCATTGCGCCTTCTGAATATCGAACCGCGCGCCGGCTTTGTGCACCTGCGAAATGTCAAAACTCGCAATCAGCTCGTCCATTGTGAACAATTCCTGCTCTGTTCCGGGGTTCCAGCCCAGCAACGCCAGAAAGTTGATGGTCGCTTCGGGCAGGTAGCCATCTTCACGGAAGCCCCGGGCCACCACACCCGTAAAGGGGTCGGTCCATTGCAGGGGAAATACCGGAAAACCACCCAGATCGGCATCGCGTTTGCTGAGCTTGCCGTTGCCTTCGGGTTTGAGCAGCAGCGGCAGGTGGGCAAACTGCGGCATGGTGTCTTCCCAGCCCAGGTACCGGTACAGCAATACGTGCAACGGCGCCGATGGAAGCCATTCTTCACCCCGGATAACGTGGGTAATTTCCATCAGATGGTCATCCACAATGTTGGCCAGGTGATAGGTTGGCAAGCCGTCCGATTTGAGAAGAACCTTATCGTCGATGGCCGACGAATGGACGTTCACCCAGCCCCGGATAAGGTCGTTGAGCCGTACTTCTTCCTTACGGGGTGTTTTCAGGCGGATAACGAACGGCTCTCCGGCATCCATCCGCGCTTTAACCTCCTCCGGCTTCATGGTCAGGGAGTTGCGCATCTGCATCCGGGTAATGGCGTTGTACTGGGCTGCCGGTGCATTGGCTTCTTCGAGCCGTTTCCGCATGGCATCCAGTTCTTCGGCCGTATCGAATGCGTAATAAGCTTTGCCCTCATCAATTAAACGCTGGGCTTCTTTCTGGTAAATTTCCCGGCGCTCCGACTGACGGTAAGGCGCGTGTGGACCAGAGGGTGCCCCCTGCCCTTCATCAATTTCGATACCAACCCAGCGCAGGGCTTCCAGAATGTAGTCTTCTGCACCGGGTACGAAACGATTCTGGTCGGTATCTTCGATCCGCAGAAGCATTTTTCCACCCATTTTCCGGGCGAACAGGTAATTATAAAGCGCAGTACGCACTCCGCCGATGTGGAGCGGGCCGGTTGGGCTGGGCGCGAAACGAACGCGAACGGGTCTTGACATGGGAAAATATAAAGAGCGAAAGAGCGAAAGAGTGAGAAGGCGATTGGCTTAGCACCGCTCTTTCGCTCTTTCACTATTGAACAGCTATTACGGAAATTTCGACATTGACATCTTTGGGCAGGCGGGCTACCTCAACGGTTTCACGAGCGGGCGGGTCGACGGTGAAGAACTGGCCATATATTTCATTGATAGCGGCAAAGTTGTTCATGTCTTTGACGAAAATACTGCTCTTCACCACGTTGGTGTAATCCATATCGGCGGCTTTCAAGATGGCACCAATATTTTCCATCACCTTCTTTGTCTCAGCCTGAATATCGCCGTTGGGGGCTAACTCAATGGCGACCTGACCCGAAACGAACAGGGTGCCATTAATCTTAACTGCCTGACTATAAGGTCCAATCGGAGCCGGAGCCTGGTCGGTATAAACAATTTGTTTGCTCATGGTTTTTAATGATGATCGTTGGCAATGGCAGAACGCGGGTGTCAGTTACTGACAGACTACGATCAACTGTCTGCCGACAAGTAAATTGTCTGCAAGTTATCACTAAACCCCCGGATGGCCGAAAATCAGGGAATCATCTTCACGAAAAACGATTTTTGGTCTCACCATACCCACTGATTTATACTACTTATGTCTTTTCTGAACGAGTTTTTGACAAATGCATCGGCTGATGCCGAAAACCAGTTTGATCGGCTCAAAAGCCGTCTCTTCGGCCGTCTCGACGCCAGTAAACCTTACCGTATCGTCTATTACCGGGGTTTTGGTAGCCCAACGACGGTCTGGCTATCAGGCCGGGTATTGCGTCAGCGGGATTTGAGTACGCCCAGCGATCAGGATACCTTCTGGCAAAATCTGCTGGCAACGTACCAGCGGTTTGGCAGTCGGGAAGTGCCCGGCGTAACGGTGCGGGTGGAGGCTTTCGGGCAAACGCATACCGTTGTCACGAACGAAGATGGGTTTTTCGAAGCAACGATCAATCCACCCAACGATTTGCCGCCGGGCCGGGCATGGTTTCCGGTGCGTTATTCGCTGGATGGTGTTGAGCAACCCGCCACGGAACTGAACGAAGGAAAGGGCAATCAGTCCGTTGAAAAAGAAGGGTACGTCATGATTTCGCCCCCGTATAGCCAGTTCGGGGTTATTTCCGATATTGACGACACGGTGTTGGTAACCGATGCGACCAATCTACTCCAGACCGCTAAACTCACGTTTCTGGGCAATGCCTACACTCGTTTGCCCTTTGCGGGCATTGCGGCCTTTTACCGGGCGCTGCAGAGTGGCCCCCAGACAACCCTCTTCAATCCGATTTACTTCGTGTCGAGCAGCCCCTGGAATCTGTATGACCTGCTGGTCGATTTCTTCCGAATTCAGGGCATTCCCAAAGGGCCTATTTTACTCCGCAATCTCGATTTAAGCGCCAAATTACTTTCGTCCGGCGGGCATCATACCCATAAGCTGTCGATGATCCGTAAAGTGCTGGATGTAAATCCGAAACTGCCATTTGTGCTGATCGGCGATAGCGGGCAGCAGGATCCTGAAATCTATTCGCAGGTGGTGCGCGATAATCCGGGACGAATTCTGGCCGTGTACATCCGCGACGTATCGACCGATCAGCGCGACGAAGCCGTTCGCGAACTCATCCGGACGACGGAAGCGTATAACGTGCCTATGATGCTCGTATCCGATACCGTTGCCGCTGCTGAACACGCGGCTTCGCTGGGCCTGATCGACCCCGATACCATCCCCGAGATTCGGGCGGACCGGCGTGCCGATGAAGAAAACTAATCTTTTTTTTGCTGCCTACGCAACCCGTTTCAGAAACCGCCCGTATTGACGAACGAACCGGTTCAACTGTTCTTGTTTACCATTTAACACAGTTGATAAAATGAAACGAATCGTACACGTCAATCGCTCCCTTGTGGCAACGCTCATGCTGGTTGTAGCCTTGTTTGGGTGCAGTAAAGAAAATCCGGTCACCGTCTCATCCGATGTTGCTGTCAATAGTTCATCGGTCGGCAACGTAATGACGGGTGAAGGAGGGAAAACACTTTATTTTTTTGCTGGCGATGTGGCTGGTGATGCTACCTGTTCGGGAACCTGCCGGGACAACTGGCCTATTTTTTATAAAGAAACGCCAACACTTGGCTCCGGTCTGAAGAGTAGTGATTTTGGTACCATAACCCGGACCGACGGGAGTAAACAGACGACCTTCCGGGGATGGCCGCTGTACTACTTCAAGAATGATGCGAAAGCCGGCGACGTACTCGGCGATAAGGTTGGGAACGTCTGGATGGCGGCCAAAACGAATTACACAGTTATGGTTGCTTCCCGCCAGCTTGTTGGCAATGACAGTAAAAATTATACCTTCGACACCAAAGAAGGAACGGGAAATTCCCTGTTTCTGGTCGATAGCGTGGGCCGTACGCTCTATGCCTACGCATTCGACAAGAACAATGTGAATAAATATACCAAGGCCGATCTGAGTAATGAGGCTACCTGGCCCATATTTGTGACATCGACCACCATTGGTGAGATTCCGTCGGTACTGGACAAAAACGATTTCAAAACGATTACGTCCGTCGGTAAAACGCAGCTAACGTATAAAGGCTGGCCGCTTTACTATTTCGGCCCCGATCAGGCTACTCGCGGAAACACAAAAGGCGTTAGCGTGCCCCGGCCGGGTGTCTGGCCCGTGGTAAACACGACCTCGCCCGTTGCTCCGAATTGAGTGGACAGCGATCGGCTGATGGCTCTGCCTGCTTGTTCACGAATGTGTCCGGTTAACGAGCAGGCAGACGGGCCAACGAGCTGTAAACCGGAAATGGTATTTTATAAAACAGGTTACTTTGTCCAACACGCCTAACATACCTGCTTTAACCGACCTGCTGGCTGGCTGCCTGCGCAACCAGCGGAAAAGTCAGGAACTGCTTTATCGGCAGTTCTATGGGTATGCCATGAGCATTTGTTTACGCTATGCGCCCACGCGGGAGGGAGCGGTGGAAGTACTGAACGATGGTTTTCTGAAAGTATTTACCCGGTTGGACCAGTACGATTCAGCGCAGCCGTTTAAAGGCTGGCTCCGGCGTATTTTAATCAATGCGGCCATCGATCATTACCGGCAGGAGGTGCGTCATCATCACCATGAGACTGTTGAACCACTTGAACCGATCGTCGCTTCCGAATCGGCCGATGCGTTTAGCCAATTGGCCCACGAAGAACTGATGGGCCTGATCCAGCGGTTGTCGCCCGCTTATCGGCTAGTGTTTAATTTATATGTTATGGATGGATTCACGCACGAGGAAATTGCCGGGCAACTCGGCATTTCAGTGGGCGCGTCGAAGTCGAATCTGGCCCGGGCACGGGAGAACCTACGCTTATTTCTAAAGCGCTTAAATAACGATGAGTATGTCAGAGCTAACCGATGACCAATTGGACGGGCTCTTCAGAAAGTCGGCTGAAGAGTTTGATCCTCCATTCGATCCGGCAGCCTGGCAGGACATGAAAACCCGGCTGGATTCGCACGATCGACCGACGCCCGGCGGTACACCGCCGTGGAAAAATTTACTTCGCTGGGGATTGCCTGTTGGTTTGCTTCTGCTGACCATGGCTGGTTTGTATATGTATCTTCGTGAGGCTGGCCGTCGTGATTCTTCGCTGGCTAAAGGCGTTGCGACGCAATCCACCAATGCCCATACAGGTACTCAGCCTGAAGTAGCCAAAGCAGCTCCACAACGGCCAGTTGCTGACAAACAGCCGTTAACCAATACAGCCGCTGCACCATTAACAGCGGCTGTACCGCCAGCCGCTGGACCGTCAGCCATATCAGTTGACCCAACTCAACAATCAACTCGGCTGACGAAGCCCGTAGGGGAGCCACCCAGTGTGGCCGCCAAACCCGCTGAATCCGTCAATAAACCGGATGGGTTTACGAGTCGGAATGGGGAAATGACTCCGTCAACAACTACCGATGAAACGAACAAGCCTTCCGTTGCGTACAGGCAAAAAAGAAGCTCAACGAAGAGGGAATCCATACCAACCGATCAGGCATCAACTATCTCCGTGGAGCGATCCGTGGCCGAGACGAATGGTGCAAAAAGGACCAGGCAACGAACGGGTACAGTAATAGCAAAATCATCAAGAAGAAATAAGGTGACGCGGAATAGCCAAACGCATCTGATGACGAATGGTGCGTTTGGCTCCACAGGACTTGAAAAGCGATTGTTAAAAACGGCCTTTGATAATGATCAACCGGCTACAACGAAACGTGGAGAACACGCTGACCAGCCTATAATTGAGCAGCCGGAGCGGGCCGGATTGCCGGACGTTCGCGCATTGACAATCCGGCCCGCCAACTGGCCAATGGCGTTGGCATTTACGAATCGCGTGGTCGATGCACCGCCGGTTGAAACGGAGCCAATGGCCGTTGTCCCAACCCCACCGATGGAGAAAGGGCTAAGCGTTCGGCTGGCCATCGCTCCCGATTTGAGTTCGATCGGGCTGCGGAATTTTGCCCGGCCGGGTACCAATGTGGGGGTACTACTGGAGTACCGGCTGGCTCCGCGCTGGAGTGTGCAAACGGGTATTATTCAGAGCACAAAAATTTACAGAGCCTCGGCAACGGACTATGAGTTGAGCGATTATTACAAAAAGGGCGCGTATACGATTCCGCAGGGCGCTGATGGTCAGTGTAAGATGTTGGATATTCCACTCAATATACGGTATGACATTCTGTTGAGGCCAAGAGCCGATGGGCGGTTACCAAACCGATGGTTTATTACCGGGGGAGTAACGAGTTATATCATTGAAAGAGAGAAATACGTTTACCAATACACCGGATATGTACACAAGGCAATTCCGGACTGGAGCGGCAAGAGCGATAGCTACGGATTCAGCCAGTTAAACCTGTCTGTTGGTTACGAACGGGCTTTAACAAAGCGGCTGTCCTGGCAAGTAGAGCCATTTATCAAAATGCCGCTTAAGGAAGTAGGCTATCTCAAACTCAATCTGTTAAGCACAGGTACTTTTTTCTCAATCCGGTACAAATTATAGTCTCCTTTGAATGTCCTTGTTACCTAATACTGAAAATAAATTATTGTTACTACACGAAATAAACTGATCAAACAACCGATGAAAAGCAATCCGACGACCGACCAAATGAACCGTGGCGACTTTCTGCGCAGCCTGGGTATGAGCAGTGCCGCCCTGATGGCCTTTTATTGTATGGGAACCACGCTTACCTCCTGCTCAAAAGGTAGTACCGAAGATCCTACCCCCACACCAACCACCGGAACGGGAATAACGGGCAACGCAGATTCGGCCGCTGGAACGGTTAATTACACCCTCAATCTGACGGATGCGAACTACAGCAAACTGAAAACGGTGGGGCAATACGTGATCGTCGGCAGTACACTGGTAGCGAAGGTGCAGAATGGTAGCCTGATTGCGCTGTCTAAAGCCTGTACGCACCAGGGCACTACAGTAGAGTACCGGGCTGGCTCCGATGATGTTTACTGTAGTAATCATGGTTCCGCATTTACAACGGCGGGTGCCGTGAAAGTAGGGCCGGCTACCAAAGCACTGACCCAGTACACAACCACATTGAGCACAGACGGGAACAGTTTGACCGTCAAGGCGTAACCGCTAATCACCACCCGATGAAATACCTCTTTTTTGCCGCATTGATGTTCCTTGGTGCGGATGCGCTACAGGCGCAGGATTCGACCGCCGTGCGCCGGGATACCACCATTGCGCCACCGACAACGGATGCATCCGCCACGGATCTACTGGCGGGACTGACCGATTCGACGGAAGCCAAGCCGGATTTGCTGCCGCATAAAATGATCTTTACGCAGCGGGCGTTCTGGGGACCAAAAGGGTTACTTCGGGCCACGAATATCGCTCCCCTGACGCCCGAAGGACGCGCTCGTGAACTGAAAGTCCGGCGCACGATGCTCGTTGCCCACCAGATTGGGGGCTTCGTTACATTGGCCGGTTTTATCGCGCAGGGCATTATTGGCGCGAAACTGTATAACGCGAAAGGCCAGGACTATGTCGATACGAAAAAGTGGCACGAACGGTCGGCTACGTTTATTAACATTACGTATGGCACAACGCTGTTGCTCTCGTTAACGGCACCACCGCCGGTGGTGGGTGCCCGGAAAGGATTCACGACGATCAAGCTCCACAAGTACCTCGCCATTGTTCACCTGACGGGTATGGTCGCCACGAATGTACTGGCGCACATGATCCAGACTAACGAAAGCCTGAAACCCTACCACCGGGCGGCTGCCTACACTACATTTGGCGCGTACGCGGCTTCGATTCTGGCCATAACCTTTTAAGAACATGAACACATTCATTAGATACAGCTGCTGGGCAGCTATCGGTATTCTGTGTGCTTTTGTTAGTCCGTTGGCCAAACGGAAACTAGTGGCCGACAAAGCCCTGTCGACCGTAACGTATTCCGCCAAGCACCCGCTGCACAAGTGGGATGGCGTAAGTCATGACGTCAACTGCGCGCTCATTTACAACGACGAGACGAAGCAGCCCGAAATGGTCGCCGTATCGCTTAAAGTTGCTTCGTTCGACAGCGATAACAACAACCGCGACTCGCACGCGATTGAGGTGCTTGAAGGGTTGAAATACCCCAACGTAACCTTCGTCAGCTCGGACGTGAAAGCCGGTGAAAATGGCGCGATAACAGCCAAAGGTACGCTTACGTTTCATGGCGTAGCCAGGCCCGCAACCTTGCAGGCGACCCGCAAAGAGGCCGGCGGGAAAATGACCCTAGCAGGTGAATTTCCGGTAAGCCTGACGGAGCATAACATTGAACGCCCGTCGCTCATGGGCCTGAAAACGGAGGATGCTATGGTTCTTCGGTTCAACGTCGTCTTTGCTTTATGAATATATTGCGTAGTCAGCGGTGTACCAACTGCCTGGCTACGCACTCTATTCATTTTCCTTCATGCGAAACGTACTTCTACTCCTACTGGTAAGTACTACGTTTACGGCGTTGGCGCAAAAGCAGCTTTCCGCCAGACAGATTCAGGAATTCGATGCCTACGTAGAGGCCGCCCGGAAACAATGGGACGTGCCGGGTCTCTCGATTGCTGTTGTAAAGAATAATCAGGTCGTCTTTAAGAAAGGGTATGGCGTACGCGAACTGGGCAAGCCCGAACGCGTGGATACACAGACGCTGTTTGCCTGCGCATCGACTACAAAGGCGATGACCGTTGCCCTCATTGGAATACTTGTCGATGAGGGAAAACTCGCCTGGAACGATCCGGTTTCCAGATACCTGCCCGAACTTCAGTTGTACGATCCGTACGTAACCCGTGCGCTGACCATTCGTGATCTGCTCATTCACGATACGGGGGTTGGCAGTACGGATTTCATGACGGGTGCCATGACTATTCCCGCCAATGAGATGTTCCGGCGGATGGCCCTGGTGAAACCGAGTTACCCGTTCCGGGCCGGGTTCGTTTACCAGAATACGTTTTATTCAGCCGCGGGCCGGATCATTGAGCGGATTGTGGGCAAAACGTGGGCTGAAGCAGTGAAGGAGCGGATTTTTATACCATTGGGTATGCTCCGTACCGCACCCAAACGCGGCTACATCACCGATGCCAATCTGACAAAACCTCATTATCGAATCAACGATACCATCAGGGTAATTGAGTACGGTGCCGACAGTGAAGTTGGCTCGGCGGGGGCGGTCTGGTCATCGGCCGATGACATAAGCAAATGGGTTATCTGCATGCTCGACAGCAGCAAATACAGTGGTGGGCGTCTGCTAAAACCCGAAACCTGGACCGAGATTTTTACGCCCCAAACCTTTTTTCCGGAAGACGAATATCCGACCATGCAACTACTGAAACCCAACTGGCGTACGTATGGCTTGGGTTGGTATCAGCACGATTACAGAGGCAAAAAAGTGAACTTCCACACGGGTAGTCTGGCTGGTCTGACCGCCATAACCGGGCAGTTGCCCGAGGAGAAACTGGGCGTTTACATATTCGGAAACTACGACCACGCCGAAGTGCGACACGCGCTGATGTACAAAACCTTCGACTGGTTTGCGCTGGGCGGCAACCGCGATTGGAGCGCCGAGTTTAAAACGCTCTATTCGAAGCTTAGGGAAGATGGTAAAAAGTCTCAGGAAAGTTTCTATCGTAAGCGAGTCCCCAATACGTCGCCGTCCCTGCCGCTCAGTCAATACGCCGGAACGTACACGAGCGCACTGTATGGCAACGTCGAAGTGAGTGTTGCAGGCAACCAGTTGGCGTTCAATGTAAATGACAATGCGCTGCGAGCAACCCTGCCACATTGGCATTACGATACCTTTTATGGCTCCTTCCAAAAAGCCTGGTATGGTAAGGTCAGCGCGCAGTTTACGCTAAGTACCCTGGGTAAAGTCGATGCGCTGGTTTTTGATGGGATGGACTTCCGTAAGGTCAACTAGCGGCCAGGCTACGATTCAGGCCACGCCGGGACAGGAAAGCGCTGATTACCACCAGCACAGATGCCAGGTAGAAGGGAGCTCCGGGCAAGTAGATCGGGGCAGCTGGCGACGTAAAATAGGAAAACAGATTCGTCATGATAAGGGGCCCAAAAATGGATGTTGTACTGGTTAAACTAGTCAATGCCCCCTGCAATTCGCCCTGTTCGTTGGCTGGTACCTGGTTGGAGATAATGCCCTGAATGGACGGACCGGCAATACCGCCCATCGCATAGACCATCATGAACGCAAACATCATCCAGCTTTGCGTGGCGATGGCAAATAGCAGAAAACCAACCGCGCTGAACATAAGACCAATATAAACCGACCGTTGCTGACCCAGTTTCGGAATAATGATCCGGCTCAGGCCACCCTGCACAATGGCAAACGATAAGCCAATGGCGGCCAGCGACAGGCCAACAGTTTTCTCATCCCACTTGAATTTCTCCATTGAGTAGAACGTCCACGTGCCCTGCACGGCAAAGCCAGCTACATAAACTAGCACCAGCGACGCCACCAGCCCCAGAATAACCGGGTATTTGCCCAGTCGCATCAGTGAGCCGATCGGATTTGCCCGGCGCCAGTTGAAGGGGCGTCTGTTTTCGGGGGCAAGCGACTCCGGCAGAATGAAAAAGCCGTATAGAAAATTAACCATGGTGAGTCCGGCCGCTACAAAAAACGGCACCCGCGGGCCATATTGCCCTAAAAAACCACCAGCCGCCGGACCCAGAATAAAGCCCACGCCAAAAGCCGCCCCGATCAGACCGAAGTTCTGCGCCCGCTTTTCGGGGGTGCTGATGTCGGCAATGTAGGCGGTGGCGGTGGTGAAACTGGCTCCAGTGACACCAGCCAGCAAACGACCAACAAAAAGCCATTCGATGGTGGACGCAAAGCCCTGAAGTATATAGTCGAGGCCAAAGCCGAACAGGGAGAAGAGCAACACGGGCCGACGCCCGAAACGGTCGCTCAGACCGCCCAGAATAGGCGAGAAAAGAAACTGCATACCAGCATAGGCAAACGACAGCCAGCCGCCCCAGCTGGCTGCCTGGCTAATGTTGCCGTGGATGAGCTGTTCGATTAACTTCGGAAAAACCGGGATGATAATGCCAAGCCCCGTTACGTCAATGAGGAGGGTGATGAAAATGAAAACAAGGGCGGGAGCCGTACGGTTTTTCATAAAGAGGAAAGAAGTTGGGAGTGAGGAGCGAGGAGTGAGAAGTTGATGACGCATTTAAACAGACGCACCAGAAACTTCTCACTCTTCGCTCCTCACTCCCAACTCCTTAAAAAAACTAAGCGTATGTATTCAACATCACGGGCATAACCAGCATCAGGATGTCTTCATTTTCTTCTTTATCCGCCGGAATGAGCAGACCCGCGCGGTTTGGAGCCGACATTTCAAGCGAGATCATTTTGGCGCTCAGGTTGCTTAATACTTCAGCCATCAGTTTGGCGTTGAAGCCAATTTCCATCGCGTCGCCGTCGTAATCGCAGAGGAGCTTCTCGTTGGCCTCGTTGGAATAATCGAGATCTTCGGCCGAAATCGTTAACGAGTTCGTTTTGAGCGATAAACGGATCTGGTGCGTAGTCCGGTTGGCATAAATCATGATCCGCTTTAGTGAGTTAAGCAGATCGGTTCGGCCAATGGTCATTACATTTGGGTTGTTGGTCGGAATTGCGTTTTCGTAGTCCGGGAACCGCTCATCGATTAACCGGCAGATCAACTGGGTCGGGCCGAAACTAAAGGAGGCATTGGCCTGGCTGAACTCTGCCGTAACAGGTACATTTTCGGGCAGCGACGCCTTTAATAACTGAAGCGCTTTCCGCGGAATGATGATCGATGTGCTGGCCGACGAGTTGAGGTCGGTCCGGCGGTACCGGATAAGCCGGTGTCCGTCCGTAGCGACAAACGTGGCATTGTCTTCATTCAGTTGCAGCAACACCCCCGTCATGGCTGGGCGCAGGTCGTCGGTGCTGGTGGCGAAAACGGTGTTGTTGATGGCACCAAGCAGTACGTCGGACGTCATATCGACCGACATATTTTTGTTAACCGTCGGCAGCTTAGGAAAATCAATCGGGTTTTCGCCGGAGAGTTTGTACCGACCATTATCCGTCAGAATTTCAGTACCAAACGTTTCGGTATCGATATTGATCGTAACGGGTTGCTCGGGCAAGCTACGGAGCGTATCCAGCAGGAGTTTCGCCGGGATGGCAATGGCACCGCCTTCGCTGGCTTCTACCGGAATCTGCGTTGTCATGGTTGTTTGCAGGTCCGAAGCGGTTACGGTAAGTGTCCCGCCAGCTGCGTCATCGCCTATATCAATGCGAAACAGGAAGTTTTCGAGGATAGGTACGATCGGGTTCGTCGCCACGACGCCGTTGATGTGCTGCAGGTTTTTCAGCAGCACAGAGGAGGAAACTATAAATTTCATGGGAGAAATGTCTAAGGCTTTGTGCAATCGTATATGAGAACAAAAGTAGCGAAAAAAAGTGGGTAATTTCGAGACGGGGCTTCGTATTTGGGGAGGAAGGAACGGGCTACCGCCGGTCGCTGTTTACAGAATACTATCTAGAAAATTATGGAAGCCGAAATCGTGAATCGTGTCGCCGGTAGTGGCCTTGTTACGCTTGATCTGGAAGACTATTACCACCCTGGCGAACGTGTCGTTTATGACCTGAAAGACAACCTGTACATGGGGTTGATACTGAAAGAGAAAGACTTTCGGGCTTTTTTGAAAGAACACGACTGGCGTCAGTACGCTGGTAAGAACGTGGCCATTACCTGTACCGAAGATGCTATTGTGCCAACCTGGGCGTATATGCTCCTGACGTTGCAGCTGCAACCGGTTGCGCACACCGTCGTGTTCGGTACGCTGGCTGATCTGGAAGAAAAGCTCTACTACGACGCCATTGCCGCCATTCAGCCCGAAGACTATCGGGATGCCCGTGTGGTGGTGAAAGGCTGCTCTAAAGTACCCGTGCCAACGGCCGCATACGTCGAGGTTACCCGGGTATTGCGTCCTGTGGTGCAAAGCCTGCTTTTTGGGGAACCCTGCAGTACGGTGCCTCTTTACAAACGCCCGAAACATGCGTAGATACCAGTATGATCCGGCTAGTTGCCAGCGCAGGATTTTATAATCAATACCGACCAGCCACAACGTATTTCTGTATTTCCAGTAAGCGGGGCCCCAACGATTTAGTTTGTTGGGGCCCCGCTTTATATATAAATTTCTCGGGTGCTGCAGTAGTGCCAAGCCTTCCAGCGCAGATAATGACCGCCTGCGAAAGTTTAACTGGGTTTTAGGCAGCTTTTACCTTATTTGCCTATTATCCCTACAAACCAAACCCTCACCTGTCTCCTGTATGCAACTCGAAATTAAAGACCTCACAAAAACGTATTCCAACGGTGTCCGGGCGCTGAAAGGTGTTAGCCTGACTATTTCGCAGGGGATGTTCGGCTTGCTTGGCCCCAACGGCGCGGGCAAATCGAGCCTGATGCGCACCATTTCCACTTTGCAGGAAGCCGATAGCGGCAGCGTTCGCCTGACAGGGCTGGACATGGACCTGGATGTGCTGACGCAGAAAGATGCCGTGCGTCGGGTGTTGGGGTATTTGCCGCAGGAGTTCGGGGTGTACCCGCGCGTAACAGCGGAGACCATGCTCGATCATATTGCCACGCTCAAGGGTATTGCCAACAGCCGCGAGCGAAAAGATATTGTGGAGGGCCTGTTGCAGAAGGTCAATCTATACCAGGTTCGCAAGAAAAATCTGGGTACTTATTCGGGCGGAATGAAACAGCGTTTCGGCATTGCGCAGGCGCTCATCGGTAACCCGCGACTCATTATTGTTGACGAACCAACGGCTGGCCTGGACCCTGCCGAACGCAACCGGTTCCATAATCTGCTCTCCGAAATTGGGGAGAACACCATCGTTATTCTGTCGACGCACATTGTGGAAGACGTAACGAACCTCTGTTCCGATATGGCGATCATCTGCCTTGGTGAAGTGGTCGCTGCGGGCAATCCGAATGACCTGGTAACCGACCTCAACGGAAAAATCTGGCAAACATTTGTTGAGAAGTCGGAGATCGATACGTATCGGAAAACCCACCGGGTTATATCGACCCAGCTTAAAGGTGGCAAAACCCGCCTGCACGCTTATAGCGATGTGCCACTGGCCAACTTTGAGCCGGTTTCTCCCGATCTGGAGGATGTATACTTCGCCAAGATTACCGAGAAAATGGATGTGGTTACCGTATGATTCGCTTTCCGAGGTCCGTGAAGACACGAACCACGGAAATGAATTTTCTCCTCCTCGCTCCTAATACTACCTAATATCCATGTTTCTCGAAATAGTCAAATTTGAACTAGCGTATCGGCTGAAAAGGCCCGCTACGTATCTCTACGCCCTCATTTTGTTTCTGTTTACGTTTCTCTTTGTCATTTACGGAAACGGGCCTGCGTCGGAGAAAACAAATATTAATTCCCCTTATGCTATCAGCCAGTTTGTGATTGTGCTGACCATTTTTGGGATGCTGGTGGCCTCGGCCGTGATGGGCGTGCCCGTTTACCGGGACATCGAACACAATACCAAAAATTACTTCTTCACCTTCCCCATCACCGAACGGGGCTACATTCTGGGCCGGTATCTGGGTTCTTTTGTGGTGCTGCTGGGCATTATGGCCGTCGGCATGCTGGGTATCGCCGTTGGTTCGCTGTTGGGGCCTGTCTTTAATCTAGCCGATAATACCGAGCGCTTTGGGCTCATTCGGTTTCGCGACTACGCCTATCCGTTCGCGTTGTTCGTCGTGCCAAACATGTTTTTGGTGGGCAGCATTTTCTTTAGTCTGGTCGCCTTTTCTCGTCAGGTGTTTGCCACCTATGCCGGCAGTATTCTGCTGTTCATTGCTTACCTGCTTGGCTCGACATTATCGCAGGACCTGGAAAATAAGCAGCTTGTCAACCTGCTTGATCCCTTCGGTTCGTATGCCTACGATGCGGCTACCAAATACTGGTCGCCGGTGGAGCAGAATACACTGCTGGCTCCGCTGGAAGGGGATTTGCTGACGAATCGGCTTATCTGGTTCGGGGTAGCGCTGCTCGTCTTTTTCGGAACGCTGGTGCGGTTCAGCTTTTCGCGTTTTCTGGCGGTTAAGCTGGGCAAGCGGCAGAAAGATGAGGTGGTGGGTCAGGGTGTTCCATCTCTGGCGAGTTTACCCGTACCAACGCCTGTTTTTCAGACCAGTACGTATGTCCAGCAGATGTTTCGGCAGGCCCGCATCGAGTTCGGAAACATTATTCGCGATCCGTACTTCATTGCTATTCTGCTGGGTGCGGTGTTATTCCTGTTTCTGGATGGCTGGTTCGGGATAGAAACCTACGGGACACCGTCGTTGCCGACCACGTACACCATGCTCGAAGCCCGCAACGGTACGTTTTTCTTTTTTGTCCTCATTGTGCTGATCTTTTACACGGGCGAGGTTGTTCACCGCGACAAGGTTGTCCATTACGATACCATTGCCGATGCGTTGCCCGTACCCGACTGGATGAATTACGGAGCCAAACTGCTGTCGATGATTTACATCTGTCTGCTGCTTTGTGCCCTCATTCTGGTGTCGGGTGTGCTGAACCAGACGGTGAAAGGGTATTTCAACTACGAGTTCTCGCTCTACTTCCGCGATCTGCTGGGTATCGCCTTTACGCAGTATTTTCAGCTGGTAATGCTGGCCTTTTTCGTGCACACAATGGTCAATCAGAAATTTGTGGGGCACATCGTTACGCTGGCGGTTTATATCGTTATCTGGGCGGTGCCGCAATTCGCCGATTTCAATTACAAGCTGGCTATCCCGTTTTCGGGTGGGGGTGTTCAGATTTCGGACATGAACGGTTTCGGGCATTACCTGGCCAGCCTGGCTTCCTTCCGGCTCTACTGGTATGCCTTTGGCGGCTTGCTACTGGTGCTGGCGCTCTGGTTCTGGAACCGTGGTGCCGATACCGGTTTCAGCGCCCGCTGGCAGCTGGCCCGCCAGCGAATGGGTAGGGGTTCGGTGGCCTTGTTTGCAGTATTTCTGCTCGCCTTCGTGAGTATGGGCGCCTGGATTTACACGAACGTAAGCGTAAAAAATCGGTACTATTCCATTGATGAACAGCGCTACCAACAGTCAACGACAGAGAAGCTGTACGATCGGTATGCTGCCGTTCTACAGCCTAAAATTACCAGCGCTAATGTAAACATCGATGTCTACCCGGATGAGTTTAAAGCCGTGGCTACGGGTAAATTCAGCATGGTTAACAAAGGCAGTGCCCCCATCGATTCGCTGCATTTAAGCATCCCGAACGATAACTTCCATCGACAGCTGACGAAACTGCTGATAGACGGAAAAGCCCCCAAACGTGTTCTGAACGATACATGGCTCGGGTATTATATTTATCGACTACCCAAACGACTTAATCCGGGTGATACCGCTCGGCTGGAAATGGACGTGATGGGGCAATATGTCGGCTTTGCCAACAGTGGCGATAGCCGGGATGTGGTTGCCAACGGAACCTTCTTTAACGTCAATATTTTCCCTGGTTTCGGATATAACGAGGCAGGTGAGTTGACCAGCGACAAATACCGGAAAAAATATGGACTGCCGATAAAACAGTGGACGGCTCCTGCGCAGAACGACCCGCGCGGGTTACGCGATTTTCTGTTTACCGACGATGCTGACTGGGTCACCTTCGAAGGGACCATTTCGACCACACCGGACCAGACCGCTATTATGCCCGGCCAACTCCTGAAAACCTGGACGAAGAACGATGCCAGCGGTAAACCCCGCACGTATTTTCAGTACAAGCTACCCGGCTTCTCCGATTATTTCTTCAGCATGTGCTCCGCCAACTATGCGGTCAAACGCGATACCTGGACGGGTGCTGATGGGAAGTCGGTGGCGTTGGAAGTCTATCATCATCCCGGCCACGACAAAAACATCGACCGGTTTGTGGCCAGCATGAAAGCGTCACTGTCGTATTATACCAAAAACTTTGCGCCCTATCCGTACCCGGTCTTGCGTGTGCTGGAGTTTCCGCGCTATGCCTCTTTTGCCCAGTCGTTTCCAACAACGGTTCCGTACTCGGAGGAGTTTGGCTGGGTCGGTGACTTCCACGACCCCAATAAAACGGACTATGCGTATTACGTAACGGCCCACGAGGTGGCGCACCAGTGGTGGGGCCATCAGATTATGCCCAGCCGAACGCGCGGGGCCAACCAGATCTCGGAAACGATGGCCGAATATTCTGCCTTAATGGTGCTTAAGCAGCGTTACGGAGCCAATGCCATGCCTAAGTTTTTGAAGTACAGTCTGGACAGGTATCTGCGCGGTCGGGCCAATGAAGATAAATTCGAGGCCAATATGCTCGACAACGATACCCGTTCGTATGTCTGGTACCAGAAAGGGTCGATGCTGATGTATGCCCTTCAGGATTACATTGGCGAAGATCGGGTCAACAAAGCCATGAACGACTACATGAAAGCGGCCCGATTCCGTCAGAAAGCGCCCTTTACCACCTCGCTGGAATGGTACAGCTTCCTGAAATCCGCTACCCCCGACTCCCTGAAGCCCTGGCTAACGGATAACTTCGAGAAACTGACGCTCTACGACAACCGCATCACCAAAGCCGAAGCAAAATCACTCGGCAACGGTCAGTATCGGGTCACGATGCACGTTCGCACGATGACAGAATACTACGACAAAGCAGGCAAGGAAATAAGTAAGGGCAAGGGACCCGTTATTGCCGATATTGCGGTGCTGACCGATGATGGCAAAAACAAAGATGGTCTGACGACCAAGGTGCCTCTCCTGATTCAGAAACGCAGCCTGCTGCCGGGCGAGCATGTCATTGAGGTAACCGTAAAAGGCAAACCCGTAAAAGCCGGAATCGACCCCTACAACAAACTGATCGATCGCGTTTCGGATGACAACCTCGTGAAGGTCGATCTGCTTTAGGTGTATGATTTCCTGACTACGTTGAACGGCCCGCTAGACAAAATAGAACAGCGGGCCGTTTGGGTATTAATCCGATTCCCCCGTATTTTGGCTTCGTAAGCTGGCTTAACCGGTTATTCAACGTTTCATAGTGCCATGCTCGACTTTCGCCTGAATGTCTTTTACACTGTTGCCAAACGGCTCAGTTTTACCAAAGCTGCTGCTGAATTGTATGTGACGCAGCCCGCCGTGACGAAGCACATTCAGGAACTGGAACACCAGTTTGGTACGGCACTTTTCGACCGACGAGGGAATCAGATTAGTTTGACGACTGCCGGGAATGTGCTACTCGGTCATGCCGAGACTATCATGGGCGTTTATCGCCAGCTGGAGTTCGACATGAACGCGCTCAAAGGCGAGTCGGGCGGGACGCTGCGCGTAGGGGCTAGTACCACGGTGGCACAATATGTGATTCCGCCGGTACTGGCCCGGTTTCGTGAGCAGTCGGCTGATGTCGCGATTTCCCTGGCGTCGGGAAATACCGAGCAGGTTGAACAGCAGTTGCTCCATAATGACATTGATCTGGGCCTGGTGGAGGGCCGAACCCACCACAGCGATATTCGGTACACCTCTTTCGTGAAAGACGAACTGGTGCTCATTTGCCGGGCCGATCACCCCCTGGCCAATCGGGACGAGATTACGCTGGCCGAACTCCAAAAAGTGCCCATCGTGCTTCGCGAACGGGGTTCCGGTTCACTCGAAGTCGTTGAACATGCGCTTCGTGGCGTGGGGCTAAGACTGACCGACCTAACCATCGATATGCATCTGGGGAGCACCGAGAGCATTAAATCGTATCTCGGCAGCTCGCGCTGCATGGCGTTTATCTCCGTTTTTGCTGTGCAGCATGAACTCCAGGCGGGTAGTCTTAAAGTGCTCGATGTCGCGGGGCTTTCGATCCAGCGGGATTTTTACTCTATTCAATTACAGGGGGTTAGTGAAGGCCTGGCGGACACATTCATGCGCTTTGCCCGGCAACATTACAAACGGGGGTAGCCTGATTTATCATGAAACATCCGGCCCGACTTTACGCTAGTTTACTTTATAGAGCCAGACTTTCCAATAGCTTTCCGAATTGGTGAAGACACTTTCCAGATGGAGTCGGTTTTGGGCGGCATTGCCAATCGGGACCGCCGAGATGACGTACTGACCACCCAGCGATACCAACGCGTCGGTGTTCAACTGGAGATGATTCAGCGTCGGGTGCTGCGTCTTTCCGAACAGGTAATTCATCCCCAGCTCGGCAGTGTAGAGATACACTCGGCAGGCATACGCATCGTAATACACACGCATTTGCCGGGTACCTTTCGCTAATTCAGTCGCGATGACTTTCCGGAAGGCGTGTTTGTAGGGAAGGGGGTAGTTATTCTGGTAACTGTCCAGCGTGTAGAATCCGTTGAATTGCGCTACCGACGGATGCATGCCCAGGCAAATGACCCGATAATCGGATTGGGGTTTCGCAATATACTTGCGAATTTGAGCGAACTGCTTTTCGGCAAAAAACGCCCGGAACGATGGATGCTGAGCTTCGGTTACGTAGCCGGTCATTTTGCCCACGTTGATGCGCCACTCCTTGTTCGCGATGATCATCAGGACAAACTGCCCCGCCAGAAAGAGAGATACCCAGCGACTGTTAGCCCTAAACTGCCGCAGGGCCAGCGCTAACAGGAAAAACCAGAGCGTCGGCAGAAGGAAATAGAATCGGTCGAACTGAAATACCCGAAACTTGATGCCCAGCGAGCTATCGCCCAACCAAACGACCCAGTAATGGTAAAGCCCGTGAATCAGGCAGATAAGACCCGCCAGGATCGGTAAGCCGACGAGCCAGTTCACCGCCCTCAGATCCTGTTTCCGGTAGGCTCGCCACGCGCCCAGCCCGGCGACCGCCAGAATGCCCGGCGTGAAAAAGGCACCCGTATTGAACATGGGCCAGACAAACAAGTCGGCGCTTCGGCGGAGGCTGTCGGCGAGCCGCATAGAGCGCAATTGGCTATAGTCGAACTCGACCCGTTGCGAGATGTAGGTCTGGTTAAGGAACCCGTAAATCAATTCCCATTCGCTGCCAATGTACAGCACCGAAAGCAGAAACAAACCCACCACGTAACGCCAGTTGATTTGCCGCGACGGGCGCATCGCTACTACGCCAAGAAGACCCAGCGCAAGGCAAATGAAGAGGCCCGCCCAGACGAAGAAAGAATAAAACGGGAAAAGGACGATAATGAGCCAATCGCTGGGGCGATCCTGTTTTTTTAGCAGGTTCAGGAAGGCTAACAACAGCAACGGCTGACCCGTAACCGAAGCCCCATGAACAATATAGCAGGGTACCAGCGCAAACAGAAACGCGATGGCTACGCGGGTGAGCGCCCAGTGCGTTTCGGGCAAAACGTGCTTTTTCAGCAGCAGATACATACCCAGAAAGCCGATGCCATGAACTGCCGTGAAGTTGACAACCTGCGCTGAATAGGGAGGGAGCAGGTAAAAGGAAAGCACTTCGACATTGAGCCCCGTTCGGAAAGCCGAGCGCGGAATGCCGCTGAACGAGGTAGCCGCATCGGGGCTGCTACTCATCATGTTCGGGATAAGGGTACTCAGATCGAAGTTGAACGCGGTATTGGTAATCTTGAGCAGATACAGGTAAAGGAAATCACTGTCCAGGTTATCGTGGATCGTCAGGTGGGCACCCTCACCGAGCCAGATATACGGAAAAATGTAGAGCACCAACAACCCAATGGCAATCGGAAGATACGTTTTTTCGGTCGATGAGGTCGCGAAACGGGCTGGCATAGGTTCGTAAAAAGAGCAGCGAAAATACAGAAATTCGCTGACATCCCCGGAAGACCGGTAAGCCACACCGGAATTTCGTACGTTTACATTATCAACTCAATCATTATGCGATCATCGTTCATCGTTTCTTTTACTGCGGGCTTGCTGGTTGTTACCAGTTCTTTGCAGGCACAAAATCGCCCCATCAAGGGCACACCGCTCAGGGCTAGGACAACCACATCTGCCGCTCAATTGCCGGAATTTACGCTGTCGCGTGCCGAGGTAGAAGCTCATATTCGGTTTCTGGCGTCCGATGAGTTGCAGGGCCGCAAAGTAGGGGAGCCGGGCAACTGGATTGCCGCCCGTTACATTGCCGAACAGTTCCGGCAACTGGGCTTAAAGCCCGCCGGTATGGTTAACAACAAGCCTGATTACCTGCAACCTCTTGATCTGGAACGCATCAAAGCGGCCAGTTCGGCGACGATGCGGGTTGGCAAAGATACGCTTCAATTGGGCAAGGAGCTGGTTGTGATGGCCGGTGGTCCGACCAGCCTGTCGGGTGAAGTCGTTTACGTCGGTTATGGTCTGACGGATGGCGACGATGGGTACAAAGGGCGCGATGTGAAAGGGCGGATTCTGGTGGCGCAGGGCGGCTCGCCCGATGCCAAAAGCCCCCGTGAAATCTTCGGGGCATCGGCCGCCAAACGCAAACTGGCGAGTGACAAAGGGGCGGCTGCCCTCATCGAACTGTACAGCGAATCCATTCCCTGGGGGTTTGTCAACCAGTACTTTAATCGGGAACAATTGGCTATTCCGGTAACCGCTGAGACGAGTACGCCCGTCACGCATTTGTGGGTCAACAACGCCAATAATAAGTACAAACAACTCAAGGAAGCCGGTCAAACCATTACGCTTCAAACATCGGGACGCCAGCGTATGTCGGCCTTGTCGGCTAACGTAGCGGGCCTTATTGAAGGCACCGACCCCAAACTTAAAGATGAATATGTGGTGCTGTCGGCTCACTTCGACCACATCGGGGTAGGCAAAGCAAGCGGAACGCCCTACTCCCCCGGCGACAGTATTTTTAACGGGACACGGGATAATGCCATGGGTACGGCGGCTATCCTGGAAGCGGCTAAAACCCTGTCGCTGCAACGCCCCAAACGGTCGGTGCTGGTGTTGGCTCTGACGGGCGAAGAAGCCGGTACACTCGGCAGTCGCTTCTATGCCGAACATCCATTGGTACCGCTCAAACAAACAATCTTCGACCTCAATACCGATGGTGCAGGCTACAATGACACGACCATTGTATCCGTTATTGGTCTGGAACGAACGGGGGCAAAAACCGAAATTGAAACAGCCGCTAAAGCCTTCGGACTGGGTGTCTTTGCCGAACCGGCTCCTGAACAGGGGTTGTTTGACCGATCAGACAATGTTCACTTTGCCGCCAAAGGTATACCTGCTCCTACGTTTTCGGCGGGTTTCAAAGCGTTCGACGAAGCCATTGGTAAATACTACCACCAGGCCATCGACAACCCCGAAAGTCTGGATTACGGCTATACCCTGCGCTACTGCCAGGCGTATGCCTACGCGGCCCGGCTCATTGCCAATCGCGCAACGCGCCCGAAATGGTCAGTAGGCGACAAATATGAAGCGGCCGGAAAAACGCTGTACGGACAGTAGTCCCCTCTGCCGATCTGCTTTTGTGAGGAAGGAATCGGGTACTATTCATCCGGTACAAATGCCGATCGTCACACCAGAAAACTAAACCGGTCATCCCAACGTTTATTCAGTACTAACAAGACTCCGATATGCTGTTCAAATATCTGTTCATCATCACGATGGTTATTCTTTTCGTACCGCCGGTACGTCGATTTGTGTTTTATCTGCTGGTTGGCCGTCAACTGGTGAAAGAGCAGAAAAGGCAGGGCGATGTGCGTGGAGGTCGTCGGGAAGGCGAAATCCGAGTTGATAATACCCAGAAAAAAGACGGCAGCTACCCCTACAAAGGTGGCGAATACGTCGACTACGAGGAAGTCAAGTAGATCTTTACCCATAGACAATGCCCGGCAACGTACTGTACGTTGCCGGGCATTGTCGTGTAACGGGGTACTGATGAAAGGCATGGAAGAATCTGCTGTGAGCAATACATAGAGATGCCAGCTTTAAGTATCGAATCGATGTCGGGTAAGAGGAAAACTATCCGCCGGGTCTGCTCCGGCACACCGGCCTGATCCGTGGAGTCTATCATCAGACTTGGCTTCCGTTAAAAAAATGTAAAAGACGACGCCCGGTCAGACCGATTCAGATGTAAGCTATTTCTTTGAGGATAAATACGTTAGATCACATCTGTTGTATGCATCTGAAAACAATCCTGTCCCTCCTCTGCGTGGCATTATACGGCTGTCAGCCGAAGAGTAGTACCATTAGCCAGTCATCAAATGACACGTTCTCGCGGGCAATCTATGCAAAAGCTGTAAACGATTCGCTCTATGTGCAGACCCAGCTCCCGTTGGAATACGCTGATAGCACAACCAAACACTATCCGGTTGTTGTCATTCTGGATGGCAATTTTCATTTCCCCATGCTGGCCGCGAGTGTACGCCAGTATGAAAAAGCCGGATTACTGCCGCCCCTTATTTTGGTAGGGGTTGGCTACAAATCGTTCAGTGAAATGGATTCCCTCCGTGTACGGGACTATTTATATCCGGCTGCATTACCTGCCGACGAGTTGAAAGCCCCCGGTGGTGGCGAGCGGTTCAGACAGTTTCTGAGTCGCGAACTACTACCTTCTATTGACGCAACCTATCGAACAACCGCCCAAAGCAGAACGCTCCTTGGCCATTCGTTCGGGGGTTACTTTGCCTTATATACGTTATTGAGCCAGGCCAGGAACAAGACCCATGAGTTCCAAAACTTCGTGGCTGCCAGCCCATCCATATGGTATCACAACTTTTATTTGAATCAACTGCCAGCCCAACTGGGCGTGTTAAACAAGGCTGATTCGGTACGACTGTTTTTATCCGTTGGGGGCCAGGAAAATCCACAATGGGATAGGAAGCCCGTTCAGGCTCTAACTGCGTCTATTAAGCGAACCGGCCAGATCGGTCTGGAGGGCGGAGTTTATAATCAGCTAGGGCACATGGATACGGGTCAGCTGAGCTTTCTGAAAGGCTTACAGTATTTCTATCAGTCACGCTGACAAGTACAAATTATTCGTTCATTAGCTTCCCAATTTACGATTACTGACTACCAGACTCGTATGCCCAACGATTTCCTGATCTCATTATGAAAATGCTCATGGTTGGTAGCATTGGTATTACTCAAGCTCACAATTGTAAGATCTTCTTCTTGCAGATGAGATAATAGAGCGTTTGCCCCGGCGATGCGTCCGGGTCGTTCAACCACGGTATAGGTCTTCCCATCGACGGTATACGTTCTAATCCACAATCCATACCCATAATTATCTAGTTTCGGTGAGGCAGTTAAAAGCAAGGCTAAAGTGGCTGGTTTTAGCAGCTTATTAGTAAATAAGGCATTGGCAAAGGTCAATACATCATCCACCGTAGAGTACATCGCTCCGGCGGTGAAAAAATTTTCAATATAATAAGGTATATCATTGTAGAGCTGGCCGGTTTCAGGGTTCAGCGAGTAGGTGCTGGCTAACTGTTTAATGACTCGTTGATCAATCAAAATCCCGGTTTCTTTCAGATGCAGCGGTATTAAAATTCGCTCGGCTAACACGTCAGGATAAGGTCGATGACAAACTTGCTCGATAATTTTCCCCAGCATCAGGAAGTCTCCATTGTTATACTCAAAGTGGGTACCTGGGCTATATTTTAAGGGATTGTTGTAATACTTCAAAAGCAACTCGTCAGTAGTGTAGGGATTTTGTATGTTCTCAATCCCCCGATTCTCAATATTATCAATGCCGTATGTATGATTCAGCAGATGGTGGACCTTAATCTGGAATGACTTTTCATCCGTTAGGCTAGGCAGATAGGTATGAATCGACTGGTTTACGTCCAGTTTGCCCTCTTGATAGAGTTGCATGACGATAACGGAAGTAAACAACTTCGTAATGGAAGCGATCCTGAAGGCAGTATGTTGATGAATAGGAATATCAAATGAGCGATTGGCTAGCCCAAACGAGTTTTGATAGATAAGCTTCCCTTTCAGTTGAACCAGTAAGGTGCCACTGAACTGATGTTCTTTTACATACGCCTGTACTAAGCTATCTACGGAGTTGGCTTGGGCAAACAGGTTGACACGTCCTGTCAAAGAGAAAAGGATTATAACTAAATACACTCGAAAGACATACATGGACATAAAAAATTAACGTTCAGTCGAATATGGTGTATAGCACAGTAGTATGTTATACATGTTAGTAAGGATGGTGTTTTTTAGTGTTGAAGGGTAACCGAGTTGCGATGAACACACTGTTGCGCTTGAACAAGCCCACTCAAGTGTGGTTTAACTAAAACACTTCTGCTCCCGGTTCCTTTTCAATCACAACGAAGCCACCCAATGTTCGATTCCGTTTCGCTTCTGGTCTTGGGCCTGATTTTCGTAGCAGCGGCAATCGTTGTCTGGCGGGCGGGCATAGCGTTGTCGAACACCACAGATGCGCTCGACAAACACTTCGGCCTGGGCGACGCGCTGGGTGGAATCATCGTGCTGGCGATCGTGACCAATCTGCCCGAAATTGCCATTACCGTGAGTGCGGCCATGAGTCATAAAATCGAATTGGCGGTGGGAAACATCCTAGGGGGCATCGCCCTGCAAACGCTGGTACTAGTGCTCCTCGATGCTGTTGGCGTCGGTAAGCAGGATACACTGACGGCCAAGCAGTCGTCATTGACGCCAGTGCTGGAAGGGTCGCTGGTGATTGCCATGCTGACGCTCGTGGTCATGGGTCATCAGTTGCCTGGTGACCTTGTCTTCGCGCGCCTAACGCCCGATAGTGTATTACTCGTGGGCACCTGGGTAGTTGGCGTATGGCTTATTGGCCGAGCTCACAAGGGCCTGCCCTGGCAAATCAACCCGCCGGTGCAGGCTGCTCAAAAAGAGCCCACCGCGGCTGATAAGCGCAGTATAGGTCAAACGCTATGGCTGTTTGGTCTGGCCGCACTGGCGACGCTGGCGGGCGGAGTGGTGCTGGAAGAAAGCGGGGATGCCATGGCCAAACAACTCGGGATGGATGGGGTACTCTTTGGGGCAACGGTACTGGCAGCCGCCACCTCCCTGCCCGAAGTATCGACGGGGCTGGCTTCCATCAGAAATAAGAATTATACGCTGGCCGTCAGCGATATATTTGGTGGAAACGCCTTTTTGCCCGTTTTGCTGGTGATAGCAACGGTTATTTCGGGCAAGCCTGTACTACCAACTGCTCAAAAAAGCGATCTGTATCTTACGGGCCTAGGTATTCTAGTCACCCTTCCCTACATCTTTGGGGCCTTGTTTCGCCCCAAACGCCAGATTCTCCGCATGGGATTAGACTCCTTCGTTGTACTGCTCATCTACCTTTTTGGCGCAGTCGGCCTATTCGTCATTGCCAGTAAATAGCTCGCTGTAGCCTAGAGCGATGGTTGAGGCACAGGCGAGAAGAACCAGGCAGTTCAGGACGTGCTGACCGACTTTCAGGCCAGAATCGTATTCCTGCTGGGACGAGTTATCTATTGTGGCATTCTCATCAGTTCAGTTGCGTGCGATGACCTGCGGGCGGTAACCACCGATCAGCGTCTGGAATGCCCCTCGTCTTAGGCAGAAGGGGATTAGGAGAACGTATAATCTCAGTTATGGAATAGCTAATCTGTCTTCCTCCATATAAAGTCTCGAATACAGTTGTACAAAACAGTACGAAAAGGCGGAATAAATACGTCTATGAAAATAAAATCGGGTTTAATTTGCTTGAAAAATAAACCTTTTGGTATTTTTGCATCGACAAGAGCCAGTACTATGCTTACGAAAGCTGAAAAAACTAAACAGTTCATCCTGGAGACGGCAATACCCCTTTACAACACGAAAGGGATTGCCGGGGTAAGCATAGATGACGTACTGAGCGCCACCAAACTCACGAAAGGATGCCTGTATGGACATTTCCAGAGTAAGGAGGACCTCTCAGAGCAGGTTATCGAACTGGCTCTGAGAAAGATCACGGACAAAATACGGTTGGCCGTTGCCAGTGGTAAGACGGCCAAAGCGAAACTCTTTGCTTTCCTGGATTTTTATAAAGATCCTATCCACACCTATATTCCGGGTGGTTGCCCCATTTTCAATACAGCCGTGGAAACCGATGATAACTATCCGGTTATCAAAGAAAAAGTGGCTACGGTGATAAGAACCGGACAACAAGAGATCACCGATCTGCTCGAAGAAGGCATTCGCAACGGAGAATTTTTAGCCAAACTGGATCCACCGGCTATGGCGTTTAAGCTAGTCGCTGCCATAGAAGGCGGGCTGATGATGTGCCGAATCATGAATACTATAAAACCCATGCATACGCTGATCAAAAGCCTGAAATCAGAATTGGAACTCTATAAACCGTAACTTTTTTGCTGAAAAATAGACCAAAAGGTATATTTTGGGCGTATTGGTAAATTGTTCATTACTTGATCACAACACAATTTTTTAAACGTCACAGGACATGAAAACAACAGGAAATACCGTATTTATCAGCGGAGGAAGTGCAGGCATTGGGTTGGCTATTGCCAAGAAACTAAGCGCCGAAGGAAACCGAGTTATCATCAACGGGCGTAGTGCTGAACGATTGCAAAAAGCCCTGAGCGAACTTAAAGATGCCGTAGGGATTCAGGGAGATCTTTCTCTCGAAGCAGATCGGGTTCGGATTGCGCATGCGCTAGCCGACCAACACCCGGACATCAATATTGTTGTCAACAACGCGGGCGCTGCTTTCCTGAACAATCTGGGCGACAGTGCCAACAATGCCGTGGAAAAGGCATATCAGGAGATTAATACAAACTACCTGAGCATTATTCACTTCACCTCACTGGTGCTCCCCCAGTTACTGAAACAGGACGATGCGGCCATTGTCAATGTGACCTCTATCGCGGTTTTCCGGGGAAACCAATACCTACCAACCTATTCCGCCAGTAAAGCAGCCCTGCACAGCTACACCCAAGGCCTGCGGGACACGTTTGCGGACAATGAGCGATTGAACGTCTACGAAGTATACCCGCCACTGGTCAATACCGAATTCTCGGCTGAAGTCGGCGGTGCCAACGGTATTCCGGCTTCGGAGGTAGCCGACGAACTAATCTGGGCGCTGGCGAAAAACCAGTTTGAGGTTCCGGTGGGGGAAACCAAGCGGATTCATCAATTGGTCGAACAGATTTCAGCCAGCAGCCATTGACCACGGCCAATAACGCAGGCTAGTCACACCACTTTCAGAAGCAGATAAAAAAGCAATGAATGACTTTTTTGTCGGTAATATGGTAAAACAACTAGCGGTCTTTACAGCAGCTATTCATACCTACGAGATAGCTGAAACCCTGACCTACGCGAAAAGGGTAAAATACTGGACTCGTATCAAAAATAAACAGCGATCATGAAAGCATTTCAACTAACGAAATACAGCAAAAGCGAGGCATTAAAGCTAGTCGATGTGCCAATCCCTACCGTGAATGAGCATGATGTGCTGGTTGAGGTGCATGCTACCGGCCTGAACCTGTTGGATTCGAAAATTAAAGCCGGTGAATTCAAACTGTTTTTGCCCTACAAATTTCCGCTAACGTTAGGCCATGACGTAGCGGGTGTCGTAACACAGGTAGGGAAAAGCGTCAGGAAATTCAAGGTGGGCGATAACGTGTATGCCCGCCCGGCTGATGGTCGCATTGGTACGTTTGCCGAGTACATCGCCATGAATGAAAACGACGTCGCCTTGAAGCCCCAAAACCTGTCGATGGAAGAAGCGGCTTCCCTGCCGCTGGTGGCCCTGACGGCCTGGCAGGCCCTGGTGGAGCACCTTAACGTAAAGAAAGGCCAGAAAATATTCATACAAGCCGGTTCGGGCGGGGTAGGCACCATTGCGATCCAGTTGGCCAAACAGTTGGGAGCAACCGTAGCGACCACCGCCGGAGCCAACAGTTTTGCGTTGCTGAACCAGTTGGGCGCTGATGTGACCATTGATTATAAAACGCAGGATTTTGAAACCGTACTGCACGATTACGACGGCGTATTGAACAGCCAGGATAAACCGACCCTGGAGAAATCACTGAATATTTTAAAGCCCGGTGGTCGAGCCGTTTCCATCTCCGGCCCACCTACTCCCGCTCTGGCGAAACAGACGGGTGCTCCCTGGTTCGTCAAGATTATCCTGACGCTTCTCAGCAGCGGAATCCGTAAAAAGGCCAAAAAACTAGGCGTTGAGTATTCCTTCCTGTTTATGCGAGCCGAAGGCCGTCAGCTAGCCGAAATAAGTAAGTTGGTTGAAGCTGGAACGATCAAACCCGTGCTGGACAAAGTTTATTCATTTGATCAACTCAACGATGCCCTGGCCTACGTAGAGAGCGGTCGCGCTAAGGGTAAAGTCGTGGTGAAGGTAAAATAAACCGGTGAGTAGCGGTCTGGAGTTGCAGCTTGTTAGGTCATGAAATAAGCCTTTATTGAGGCTAAGTCTCTTGAAATACCAGGATTACATTTTAATATCTGTCCAGTGGTCAGCCACCGTGGCTCAATCCGTAACATACGGTCCACGATATGACAGTCGGTTTGTTTATTGATCAGTTTTTCTTCGCCCGTAAACGCAGTTGAGTCACTAGTCAATTTTCCAGCATCCAGAAATATATTAATTCGGTAGCTGTAAATAGCCTGACTTACCATAGTAGTCTAGTAACGAATTTGTGCGCTGGTATAACTCGTTCATCTGGCCTTGGACTCGGCTTACACAACGCTGACCATTCCATATCGATTCTTCGAATCGAACCTCTATTTGCCCATGATCTCGCAATACCACGTCAGCAAATATGATATCAGAATTAAGTTTTTCCGCTAAATGAAAAACATTAGGTGAATAAGGGCCACCAATGTGATTGTCAATCATCACACTAATGGTACCACCCTGCTGTAAAATATTTTTTGCTTTCAGCAACACCGTGGGACCCGTGCGAATAGCAGGTAATTTCTTTGTGGTGCCCCATATCGCGATCGAATTGATAATGCCAGGGTCCGCAGCCAAAGCGATCGGTGAGGTAAAGCCTAATTCTACCAAATAATTCAACGCCAATTTGGTCAGTGGCATATGAGTTGAGCACAGAATTAAGCCCCCCGGCCGAGGTTTCGTGAACAAATCCAGCGTCTTAGAACAATGAATTGGAATTGGAAAAGCCCTCCCTTGTCGAGAAAGCAGAGCCAGTAATGTATTCAATTTGATCGCACGACTGATCGCCAACGTGCTTTTGCAATGATATTTTTTGGGCTGGCGAATAAAAGCCATCAGACTAGCGGTCCTGTAGGCTGCTGTATACCATTTATGAGGTGGTAGCGTGGTCGTAATAAGCTGGGCGACATGCCCTTTTAAGCTATCAAATAATCCTGCGGGTTGCATGCCTACAAGTGGGTAATCGTAAAACGTATACAACTAGTTTAGGCAAATTTATTAGTATTTCGTATTTCTAGTATAAAAAATGTTACTGATTATCTTGATTGTACAAGATATTGTCACGCCACGTACACCCGTAGGCTGACCTTATATTAATAACTTCCTGAGCCAGCTGACGATTCAGGGAGCTTAGATTTCAGATCTACCCAAGTGTGAACTCCTACGTAATGGGTATGTTGAGCCTTGGTAAAGTACCCGCTGTCCTTATAAATTCAGCCTGGCTCGTCCATGCATTTGCCACTCGATGAGTTTGCCCCTGACCACTCCGGCAGACCGGTTGCCCCTGGGCTTAACCATGCCCCGGTGGCCATCGTTTTATTCTGTAAATAGGGATGCACACCCAGCATCATAGTCTTGCCGCTTCGGCGTTCCGATGAAGTCGTAATCCAGGCTGTCTTGTCCTGAATGGAAACCGAGCGTTTTTATGAGAATGAATGATAAGGAGTTTTTGACAGAGCCTTTTACTTACTTATCTGTTGTATTTTTCCAAGTCAAGTTGCATAAGCAACGTTATGTTAAGAAACTTTTCCAAGAATCAGCCCTAAAAATTAGCCAGTAAAAGTTAGTTTAGACGGGCCTTTTTAGGTTGTAGTAGATTAGCTGAATCAGCAAAGTTATAATCATGTATTTCGTATCGATACTATGAAAAGCACAAGCCTCTTGATTTTAGTTTGGCTCTTGGTTGGCAGCCATGTCAGTTGGGGACAAAGTCGGTTTTCGGTTTCCATTAATATCGCTCCTATCTTTTCCCATTCCAATAGTAAATCGGTAGTCCCCCCTATTAATAATCCGGCGGTTCCTATCGCCACGGCTACGGAAGTGCTCATTCAATCCCATAGCCTAGGGTACTCCCTAGGCCTAATGGGGCACTATGCCCTCACTAACAAATGGTCTCTTTCAACCGGCGTTTGGGCCACTCAGACGCAGTCGAGCAAAGGTAATATTGTGTTTAATGGAGATGCTACTGCATTGAGTTACGTAAACAAGCATCCCTTCCGTTATGCTTATCGCGTTCCCCTTTTTATCAACTATCAGTCGTCAATCAACCGCATATCTCCCTATTTTTCTCTGGGAGCTGCAGCGAATTTCCGCTCGACTAGTTACGCGTACATTAATGGTCAGGAAGTACCCATAAAATTAGGCAAACCTGTTACCATCAGTCCTCTATTGATAGGAGCAGGCGTGATTGGTCAGTTAAAAAGGCAGCTGACGTTGGTAGTGCAACCCATGCTCGAATACGATCTGCGAACTCATCCTACCTATGCCTATTCTCACACCTATCAACTAAGTTTGCAGACCCAATTAAGATATCGTTTTTAAGGCCTAGTTACCATAAGATCACTTATACAACAGAAATTAGTTGATTGATCGGCTGCTAAAACACTGAGTAACACATTTAGGCGTTTCCAAGAAAATAAAACTTTTCATATGAAAACTAGCCTACACTTTTACCTCTTAGCTCTTTTGGTGAGTCTTCAGCTTCAACAAGCTTATGCTCAAAAATTAACCTCCGGTCAATCTCAAACTACATTTCACTCAGGCAGTTGGCAAGTAGGTGCAAAAGCGGGATATGGTCGAGGAAATTTGTTACGTAATAGAAACAGCTTTCAAATTCACGCAGGCTATTTTCCAATTAAACAACTGGCTGTGGGCTTAAATGCAACATTGTCTAATGAATGGGTCGATGACATTGGTTTTAAAGATCTCTCAGTAGGCCCTTACATACGTTACCAATTTACAGCTACTTGGCTCTCTCCATTTGTTGAAGCTTCTTACCAGATGGGTAGACGAAGTTCCAATGCTGCTGGGGTAAGCTATCCGAGCACACCTATGCAAACAATCCAACTTGGTCCTGGCTTGAGTATAGAGACAATAAAGTTCTTAAGATTTGACCTTAGTTATCGATTTGACTGGGTTTATTTAACGAACAACACTCAGACAATTGGTTTACCTCAGATAGGACTTACCTATTTGTTCAGATAGTGATCAGCCTTACGATTCGCCGAGAAATTAGACTATTTTCAGGGTGTTGGCCCATGCAGCTAAGCTACGCTCTGAGAATAATTTCATAACATAAATCTAGTTATGCAACAGGGCTAAAATTAGTGCAATTTCTGGCCGTTAGGCATTTTGTATTTTTCTGAGTGAGTTGTAAGGGAATTAAAAGTTGAATTACAGCAATTTTATAAGTGTAACTTATCTATCTGGTATGAGAAGTGGGATTTTTATAACCCTGACTATTCTAAAGGTTATAACGGTTTTTGTAGGAATTGTGATTATCGTAGTCAACTTGTATAGGGCTGCATCGAGGCAGAATCCAAACGGCTATTCTAAAGCGTTCAAGGCATTTCTATCAGTATTCGGAGTTGTTCTATTATTAACAGTTCTAGATTTTCTAGTTGCCTATTTTGTAAAAGACAATTCATAATAGTTGTCTCGAAATCAGAGTTTTGCACTTAATAGAGAGTAGTTATATAACTATTTTTATGTTAATAAAATAAAGCAATAAGTCTTAATTAATCTTTATATCTGGCAACATAAAAAAATTATAATGAAACTTCTCGCTAATTAAGCTTTGATTATTGACTTTTCTAGTCAATAATCAAAGCTTAATTAGCTCTACTATGAATAGCTTTTTTATCAAGGGAACTAACGAGGGAGTAACTGTTGAAATCACGTTTAGCTCGATGTACTCAAGTCAGGTTAGTAAGCTAATGCTGGTATTTGAGAATGCGTATGCTACTGATTAGATTGGACAGTTATTAAAATCACCGTAAGAGACCCTCGTATTGCACATTTCCGTACCGCACTTTCTTGTACGGGTACCAGCGTAACTTGACTTTACGTTTTCGCTGGTGCA